>JBBQVH010000028.1:0-64825 GCA_038211695.1 Blastocatellia bacterium
GCAGAATGGTTCCGTTCCATCCAACGATCCAGCCCTGGTTATTGTCGGCAAAAGCAATATTGACCAATGTCTCGCGTGTATCCACTGCGATGCGCTCCCAGTTCTTTCCGGCATTGGTCGTGCGGAGAATGATTCCATTCTCTCCAACCACCCAGGCAGCGTCTTTACCGCGTGTTTCAATATGGTAAATCTGGCCATTCACACTGCTATTCTGTCGCTCCCAGGTTTGTCCGCCATCATCCGTGTAAAGAATAGTCCCTTTACCGCCAACCACCCAGCCGCGCCTATCATTGACGAAGCGCAGGTGCACCAATTCCTCTTTTGTCCGGCTTTCCTGTGACTTCCAACTTTGCCCGCCGTCCTCGCTGTGCAGAATTCGCCCCTCTGTCCCGACAACCCAGCCAGACTTTTTATTGGGAAAAGAAATACTATAAAAATCCGGGGCGTCTTTTTTATCTCTGCCTGGCGACAGACTGAGTTGATAGCTCGGCAACCAGCTTTCGCCGCCATCCTCCGTGCGAAAAATTCGAGCGCCGCCGGTAACCAGCCAGCCTTCCTCGCGTGTGCGAAAGAAAATATCGTTGATATTGGAGTTGACTCTGGGGCTTTGCGGAGTCCAATCCCGTCCGCCATCCTGCGTGGCGTGAATCATCCCCCGATCTCCCACGATCCAGCCAAAACGCGAATCCAGGAAAAAGATGACGTTCAGGTCCCGTTTCGATTGATCTTGAAATGCGACCGTCCATTGTGCCTGGCCACTAACAGCCAGGGCGCAAAACAGAATGGCCATCAGCAATACCTGCTTATAGCAGTTCATAGTTTCTCCTTCTCTCAAATTTTCGCGGATTATCGTTGAAGATGTGTCGCCGGCTGCGCACTGTTCGACGAGCGCAAACGAATGTCAGGAATGCGAAGCCTGAAATCCATCTCCAGATTCCGCGAACCAAAAGCGATCGTGCGTCCAAGTAAATCTACGGACTCTTCCAGTGTGCGGTCGCGTCCGGCGATCAAGTCCGCAACTCTCAACTCGATCTGCTGATCAGGCTTGACGCCAAGTCCTTCAATGCGGCGCCCCTGAGCCGTGCGATAGTCCGTATCGCTGATATTGAGTTTGCCGCCGTCAGAAAGTTTCAGCGTGCGGCTGACCCCCAGTAAACAACCACAAGTTGTTGGATTCGTGCCGACGACGGACGCTCGCTTTCGCTCCTGCATGGCTGCCGCGAAGATTTCCGAACCGCTCGCGGATCGCGAACTGACCAACACAATCAACGGTTCGCGATAGAGGTTGCGCAGGTGCTGCGTCCGTCGTCGCGTCGAACGTCCATAGCGAGTGATAAATTCACCCAGGTCTGTCTCGTCCGCAAAAAAGTAGCTGGCGATTTGCGCCACGGTGGTCACAAAGCCGCCGCCGTTATTTCGCAAATCCAGAATCAAGCCACGCGTGCCCTGCATCTGCTGCATTGCCAGTTCGAAATCCCGCTCAATCTCCGGCCCGAACCCCGTCAATTCAATGTAGCCAATCTTGTAGGGGAGTTGCCGCGCAGTCACGCGACGTTGAAATTCCGTGTAACGGCGCACCAGCGAAACAGATTTTTGTTGACCGTCGCCATCCACGAAGGTCGCGGCCACAGGCACGTCACGTGGGCCATAAAAAAGCTTGTCAAAACTTTGCAGTTCCAGCGCCGTCGAGGTCGAGCTATCGCCAATGTCCCGGCGCAATCGCTGCAACACTTTTTCAATTGGCTCGCCGTCAACTTCAGCAACGGCAAATCCGGGACGAATTCCGAATTTAGCCGCTTCCGAATCCGGGTCAACCCAGGTGACGATTGGCTGGCCTTCAATCCGGCGCACAATCAGCCCAACCGTCAGACCTGACGGACGATAACGATCAAAGCCATCTTCCGGCGAATATATTCGCGTATGCGCATCGCCCAGCTTGCCAACCATCTGGCGTAACACGCGGTAAAATTCCGCGCCAGTCGTCGCCAATTCAATCTGGGAGCGGAACAGCTCGCGCTGCTGCCGCCAATCCACGCCACGAAAACTTTTATCGTAATAGTTGTCGTTGATCGCGCGCCAAACCTGTTCGAAGACCCGAACGCGCTCTTCGCGTGCGAGTGTGCCGGAAGCCTGCTGCGCGGAAACAGCGGGCGGCCAGCCGCCAAAAAAGCCGCCGCAGACCCCGATGAACAGGAAACAGATAATCCCGACTGCCAGTGAGGACTTTCGCATCATGACAAGCATAGAGTGCCGAAATTTCGGTTAGGGTTTGGGGCGCTGTCCGGAAGTTTGTTTGTTGATGTTCTGAAGGCTGCGCTTGAGTCGTTCAATTTCCTCTTGCTTCTCAGCCTGCGACGGGGGTCGGCGGAAATTATACCTAACCAGGCCTTTGATTGTTAGCTTCTTTTCGCCGCGCTCGGCAGGTTTGAATCGCAATTTTTTGACTGTCGCAATCGCTGATTCATCTAACCCAAATCCCGCCCATTTCACCACGTCAATCTCACCGACGGTTCCGTCATCGCGAAAGACTGCTTCAATCTCGACGGTCGCGACGATGCCTGCGAAATCGGCTTGCTCCGGATAATCGGGTTTGAGGCGCTGGTAAAAAACAGGCTGTTGAACACCTTGCGCTGCGGTGTCGTCGGTCAAGACTTCAACGGCGGGCGGCAAAGGCTGCGCAATGTTTTCGACGGCCAGCAAATGTTGTTGGCGCGCGGTCTTGATCGCTTCGGCATAACGAGGCCAGTTGCGATTGAGAACCTGTTTGAGTTGATCGCACGCTTTGGGTTCGTCCTGCGCTTTGGCGCGCTCAAAAACAAACAGGATCAGTCTGCCGGTTCGGGTTTCGACAAAAAACAATCCGGCCAGAGCATCGAAATAAAACTGTTCGCCCATCTCCTGCCGTCGCGCCGATTGAATTTTGCCCAGCACATAAAAATCGCAGCCCAGGCTTTGCCCCAACGCACGCGCGTCATCCAGGCTCAAATTCAGATTGCCCGTGTATTCCGCCCCTCGCGATGCCGCGCGAATCAGATCGTCATCCAGCAACTCCATCTCGTTGTCCGACGCTTGCGCCGCATCACGCAAAAGCGTTGAAAATCTCCCGCCCTCATCTCCAACAAAATCCACCACAGCCAGTCGAATTGGCGATTGCGCCGGCGCGAGCGGCGCGCAAAGAAGTAAAACTGCCAGAACTTTGAGCATGGGCTTTCCCCTCACTTCAAGCCTTCAATGACCGCAATCGCTTCCGCCGGGAAGCAGAGCCGATGCAATTGGTAACCGCGCATTCCGCGCACGACATCAGACACGTCGGCGATGTCACATAACTCACTTGCCCCGCTGCGTTGAATCAGTAATCGGGCTTTGCCTTCTGGCCGGTAATAACCGTAATAAGGTATGTCCGCCGCGCGATCTTCGATCAAGTAATAATCGGGATCGAACCCTTGCGCAGCAATGTCTTCGCGCGCCCTGGCAATAAATTCAGCGCGATCCGCATCCGGCATCTCCAAATCAATTGCCTTGAACAGCCGGCGTTCGATGAATCGCCTGGCCAGATCGTTCAGGATCGCATCCGGCTCTCGCGTCCATTGTTTCAGGTGGAACATGACATCGTGATCATCAAAGCGCAGGTAGTCGGCAGTCGTCAGGAGTTCACCTTTCAGCACGCGCTCCATCACCGAATCCGCGACGATAAACTTCAAATTCCCTGCCCGCATCAGCTCCACGGCACGACGCAGAATGCTCATCAAGACGGCTTCGGCGGAGCGCAAGGAGCGGTGAAAATAGACCTGGCGAAACATATAAAACCGCGCCTGCAAATACTCTTCGACTGCGTACAATCCATTGGCCGCGACGTAGATGCGTTCGTTCTCTTCATCAATCTCCAACGCGTGGAGGATCCATTCAAGATCGTAATTGCCATACTTTGCCCCGGTCATCAGGCTGTCGCGCAACAAGTAATCGAACCGGTCAACATCAAGCTGGGACGAAACCAGATCGCAGACAAATGCCGGATGATAACGATGCTCAATCGCGGCGATGACTTTTTCGGGTAATGAGACATCGAACGCCGCAAGTTGCTGATGGACTGCCGTTGCCGGATCAGCAATGATTTTGGTCGTCCAGCGTTCGTGATTTTGTTTGAGGACTTTTTCAATAACGTGAGAGAAGGGACCGTGGCCAAGGTCATGAAGTAGCGCCGCCGCACGCGCCACCACACGGGCTTCATCGCTGATCGTGTAGCGCTTGCCGAGATGATCAAGCACCCGCGTCATCACGTGCATTACGCCCAGCGAATGCGTAAACCGCGAATGCTCAGCGCCCTGAAATGTATAAAGCGCCAGCCCAAGCTGTTTGATGTAACGCAGCCGCTGAAACTCAGGCGTGTCAATCAGCTTTACCAGCAATACGTCGTCCGGCTGTGCCAGCGATAGAGCAATGATGTTGTGAACGGGATCGCGGTAAAGACGTTCCATAATTCAAACCGTCTGCATCAGGCGTGTCAGCAACGCGGCGCGGCGCGGGATGTCGCTGACCAGAATGTGTTCGTGATCCGCGTGCGCGCCCGCGCCATCAACCCCCAACCCATCCAATGTCGGCACGCCCATCGCCGCCGTGAAGTTGCCGTCCGACCCGCCGCCAACGACCGTGTCTTTCAAATCAAATCCGATCTCGGCGGCCAACGCTCTTGCCTGTTCATACAGCGCGACGTTCTTTTCCGAACGCGGCATCGGTGGACGATTAACACCGCCCATAATTTCAAGCTGTGCATCCGCCAATACCGGCGTCAGTCCGCGAATCTGATTGACGATCTGCTCGCCATCTTCCTGCGTCCAGAACCGAACGTCTGCTTTCGCTGTCGCTTCCGCTGGCACGACATTTAGCGCCGTGCCGCCGTTCATCAAGCCTACACTAACGGTGACACCGCGTTCGTGATCGTTCATTGCGGCCAGTCGCACGACCTGATGTGACAGTTCGACAATCGCATTTACGCCTTTGCGCGGGTCAAGGCCCGAATGCGCAGCGCGGCCAATCGCGCGAATGGTAAAAACACCAATCCCTTTGCGCCCGGTTTTAACCACACCACCGGTGACCGGCGGTTCTAAAACCAGCGCCGCTGCCGCCCGCCTTGCCTCTTCTTCCACCAATGGGCGCGAAGTCTTACTTCCGATCTCTTCATCACAGGTCAGCAGCAGCGTAATGGGTCGCTGCGTTTGCAAGCCAAGTGCCCGGATCGCGTTCAAGGATTCCATAATCAGAACAACCCCCGATTTCATATCGAAGATGCCCGGCCCGTGCGCCGCGCCTTCGGGCGTGACGCGAAACGGCATCCGCTCCAGCGTCCCAACCGGCCAAACCGTATCCAGATGGCCGACGACAAGCAAACTGGGAATCGCGGGATCATGGCCAAAATCGAATCTGGCACGAAGGTTGGTTCCGTAACCGGGTTGGGGAGTGAGTTCGATCTCTCCTCCCAATTCCCGCAATCTTGTGGCAACAACCCCGGCAATTTCGTTCAGCCGGGCCTCTTCGCGGGAAGTAGTTTCCTGTTCAACAAGCTGGCGAATTGCTTCAAGAATAGCTTGCTGGCGTGCGTTGAAATGATTAAGTAAGTTGGACATAGGCGGTTTGACAAAGCATTTGAATCATGCACAATACCCACGCATCTGACAAGCTCTTATAGAGAACCGTTAGCAAGCATCATCATCAAGCTCCGTTATCATACTCAATCTTCCCGTCTTCCTTATTTTGATGGTGGATTGAAGCGAACTGCCGCCCGGTCTGCGGTGGTTTCAGGCGGTTGTAAAAATGCGCGATGCCCGTAACTAACGCTTCGTTTCCGGCGTCCAACAGACGCGGCTTTTGTTTGTCGGACAACCATAGAGTCGCGCACCGCGAAAGACTCGCAATCCCCAAAAGACCGAGACAACATCCGGGAAAAACCTACGTAGAAGATTTTAGTAACGAAGACTGTGGAGGAACAATTTCATGAAGAAGTTTAGTCTCTTAATTGTGGTCGCGCTGTTTGCCAGTGCAATCGCATTTTCCCATGTTAAAGCGCAAGATGACCCAAAGGGCACTTTCGAGCGGACTTGGTATGCAGTCTGCTATACCGAAAAGCCATATAACGAAGAGAAATGCATTCAACTATCCAAAGAGCTACTAGAAAAATACGCTGATAGTTCTTATGCGAAAAATGCTAAAGGCAAACTTGACGCCTACAATGCGTTAAAAGCCCAGACGCAAGTTAATGACAAGTTCCAAGCAGCACTAAAGGCTTACTATGCCGCTCCGGATGCCGGCAAACTTGATCAACTGTTTGCCGCGGCCGACGAGTTCTTGAAGGTCATTCCCGGCAATCAATATGTGATTGGTCAAGTTGCTCTTGCCGGTGCCCACGGCTCACTTGGCCAAATCTACAAGAACTATGACAAGGTTAAAGGGTATGGCATGCAGGCGCTTAAAGCGTTTGAACCAACAGCGCCGCCGGAAGGTTGGCAAGCCGATGCCTGGAACGATTTGCGTACCATCATCAATGCCCAAATCAATCAATTCCTGGGATATGCTCTGATTGAAACTAAGGGTGACAAGGAACAAGCCATCGAGTACTTGACAAAAGCAACGATGGTCAAAGGCAAAGACAATATCGGCTGGAAAGACCCCAACAATTACTGGCTGCGCGCTGGTATCTATCTTGATCAGTACCAAGCGCTGCGCAAAGAATATGATGCTTTAACCGACGAGAAAAAGACTGGCGATGAAGGCAAGGCATTACTCAAACAGGTCAGTGAGGTAATTGATACGAAGTTGATCCCGGATTATGCCCGCGTGATTGCAACCGCGACCAAACCTGAAGCTAAATCGTTGCTCGACGCTGCAAAGCCGAGCTTTGACGCTTACTGGAAATACCGCACCAACGCGCCGGAAAAATCCACGGAATATATACGTGCATTCAGTGCCGATCCGACCGTGGCCAGCCCCGCGATCCCCGTGAAGGTCGAAGATAGCGGAAGTGCTGCTCTCGAAGCTCCAGCAGGAACTGCGCAGAAAGCCACGATGGCGATGGGTGGTGCTCCTGGCGGCGCTCCCGGAACGACGACGAAAGCTGCCGCCAGCGGCGCCAAGGCGAATGGCAAAGCGGCTCCGGCAAAGAAAACGTCTGCCAAGAAGCGTAGACCATAATCTATCTTCAATCTATCTTCGCAGGCAGACAACAACTCAACCTGAATTCAGCGACGAAAGCCAGCCCTCAGGCCGAGAGCTGGCTTTCGCCGCACTCAGGTTGAGGAACCAACGAAACCCCGAAAGTAGTTGTTGTGACTGATCAGTTATCATTTGAAGACCTTTTGACTCAGCTTGAGGAAGAGATTGGTTATTTCTTCCGAGACCGTGAACTGCTGCGCCGTGCGCTGACACACCGCTCTTTTGCCAACGAACAGCCCGCTCCTCGCCCGCAACACAATGAAGCGTTGGAATTCCTGGGGGATGCGGTACTGGAATTTATCGTTAGTTCCTGGCTGCTTGAACTATATCCAAGCTTGAGCGAAGGCACGTTATCGAAGATTCGGGCGTATATGGTCAGCGCGGTAAACCTGCAAAAGCAGGCGGCCAAATTACAACTGGGTAACTATCTGTTACTCAATCGCGGCGAAGAAAAGACTGGCGGAAGAAACAAAACCGCGCTTCAGGTAGATGCCTATGAAGCGCTCATCGCTGCAATTTATCTGGATCGGGACGTTGACGCTGCCAAAGAATTTGTCCGCCGGGAATTCGTCATCGCATTGGACGACATTGACCCGCAAAACCTGACCCATACCGATTACAAGACCGCCCTTCAAGAGAAGCTGCAATCATTCGGTCTGCCAACGCCACATTATGCCATCGTCGAAAGCCAAGGGCCGGATCATAATCGCGTCTTCCAGATTGAACTGCGCGTGAATGGCCACGGGGTGGCCACAGGAGAAGGAACAACCATCAAGAGCGCACATCAGGCCGCAGCGCGCAGCGCGCTCGACAATCTGGACGCCGAGATGGAGAGAATCAAGGAAGTGAATGGCGCGAAAACAGACTCCGCCGAGACCATCACGGAGCCACAATCCAGCACCACCACGATCTGAATTTGGGCTAGCCAGATGACAGAAGAACTCCCCAAAACTTCCCGCCAGTCAACATACATCGCCGCAATTTTAGTTACTCTGGTCTTCCTCGCTTATTACTTCGCCAATCCAAAGCCAGTCTCGTTTTATGATTATACTTTCAGAATGTCTGAAGCGTTGCTTCACGGTAAAGCAGGTCTCGATGAACAACCGCCCTCGTGGCTGAACGAGATGATTCCCTTCAATGGGAAATATTATTCTGCTTTCCCCCTGGGCAGTGTCATTACGATGTTGCCATTAGCGATCCTAAAACAGTTGGGTATTGTCCAGTCTTTTCCCGGCGTTTTCGTGGCGGCATTGCTGGCGGCATTGATCACGTTGTTACTTTTTCTGTTATCGGCCAAATATGACCTTGGCATTTATCAACGTGTAATACTAACGTTGCTTCCCGTATTGGGCACCTGGATGTGGGCGAACCTGGCATTCGCCGGATCGTGGCATATTGCCATTGGCGTCGCGGTTGCGGGCCAGTTGGCCGCGCTCTACTTTATCCTGATTCAACCGAAGCCATTTCTGGCGGGGCTTTCCTTTGCTCTGGCATTCGGGAATCGCACGGAAATCCTCTTGCTGGCACCGATCTTCTTTTATTTACTCTATCGAACGTATCCGCCGGGAAATAACTCCGGGTTGAGTTTTCTCAAAGCAATAGATCGTTTCGTCGCCATTCCGATTGCGCTGGGAGTTGCCACGCTGCTTTATAACTATGTTCGTTTTCATTCATTCTTTGATTTCGGATACGCCAGAATCCCGGGAGTGTTACAGGAAATCGAGTACCAGCATGGAATCTTTTCAATTTATGCGATTCGCGGAAACGCCTATGCGATGTTACTGGAACCGTGGCGGCGAATAACCCAATTCCCTTACCTTGTGCCTGCCGGGTTCGGAGGCTCCATTCTATTAAGCTGCCCGTTCCTGCTCCTGCTTTTCAAACTTGGGGCTCGCCACGCAACGTTAAAGCTGATTGCCTGGTGCGCGATTGGAATTTTGACGTTGTTGTTATGGCTGCACGGAAATCCGGGAGGGTGGCAGGTTTCCTACCGGTATGGGGCAGAGCTACTTCCGTGGATGTTTTTGATTCTTTTAGAAAGCTCGCCAAGAAAACCAACGCCGATTGAAGTTACTCTGTTTGTCGTCTCTGTCGCGATCAACGCTTACTCGGCCTGGTTATTCCTGTATACGAATTACATGCACCCATCCTACCAACAACCGCAGTAGCTCACTTTCGCTCGTAAATTACCTTGCCGTAGTTTGGGCATCAGCAGGATTCTTTCTTTTTGAAATTGACGACGGTGGCGAAGGTCGGGTCTTCAATCTGAATCGTGGAGTGAGCAAGTTTGAAGCGGTCTGTCAGCAGCATGCGGACTTCGCGCAGCACGCGACAGCTTTCGTCCGCGCTGGTCACGACGATGTGCGCGGTCAACACGTGGCGGTCGGAAGTAATCGTCCAGATGTGCAGGTCGTGAATCGCGCGCACGCCCGCAACTTCGCGAATCGCCTGTTCGACCACCACCGAGTTAATGTGCGATGGTGCGCCTTCAAGCAATACGTTGACTGCATCGGCCACAATTCGCCACGAGTTATAAACGATCAGCACGCTGATGATGACGCTGAAAACCGGATCGGCCCAGGACCAACCTTTCCAAACGATCAACACGCCCGCAGCAATCGCCGCCACCGAACCGAGCAGATCGCCCATCACGTGCAGATAGGCTCCGCGCATATTCAAATTGTCGTGGGTGTGCGAACGCGACAACAGCCACGCCGAAACAATATTCACCACCAATCCGCCCACGGAAATCCAAACCAGTGTCCAGCCTTTGACCTCTTCCGGCTGAAAAAAGCGTTGATACGCTTCGATGCAAATCAACACCGACAGTACTATCAGCGCCACGCCATTGACCAGAGCAGCCAAAATCTCCAACCGGTAAAAACCGTAAGTTTTGCTGGAAGTCGCCGGGCGCGAAGCGAATCGCACAGCGAATAAAGACAGGGCCAGAGCGGCCACGTCCGTGAACATATGGCCTGCGTCAGACAGCAGCGCCAGACTGTTCGCCAAATAGCCGCCAACCGCTTCGGCAATCATGTAGCCGAAGGTCAGCGCCAGGACGATCAGCAAAGTTCGCTGTGTCGCTCCACGCGTGTGATCGTGCTGATGATGAGCATGATCGCCCAAATGTTCGTGAGGATGATGCTGTAAAACTGATGTGCTCATCATTGTTGATCTTAGCTTAACCGATTTCCAAGCCGCAATTCTTCCAGACGGGCAATACGGCAGGAATTCATTGCGTAATCTCGTAGTATTTCTCTCCGGCACAGGCCCTGCAAAGCGATTGACCATTCTGTACAACTTCGCGGTGATCATTGATGCCTTCGCCACATTCGTCGCACAACACGCGGCTCAAGGGGTGGCCGGGCTTGTCGGCGTCGGGCAGGCTGACGCGCACAGGCTGCCAACGAAACAGGTCGTCGTCCGGCAGAGTTTTGTACGCTTCAAGCTGTTGCGCTTTCTTGGTGGGCAGATGGCTGAAGCGTTGTTTCGCCAGATCGCGTGAAGATTCGACGGCAATGACCCGGACTGCTTCGTTGGTTTCAGTATTCAGGAAGGTTGCAGCCAGTTTGCCGAAGTCGCGGTACTTCAGCGTCCGTTTGCCCAGACGGCAGCCGGTGACAGTGTTGATCGCATCCGCCGCGCAGCGGTCAATTTCGACAAAGACAATCAACCGCTTGCCGGCCTTTGGCTCTTCGATGCCGATCAAACGGCAGCCGAGCATCGCCATCCGCACGCCCAGCACCTGGCCCGGACACATGTGTCCGTGGTTGCATTCGGCTTCGATCAGATATTCGTTCAGACTTTTCATTCGCGCCACCTCAATACAACAAGGAACGCTCGCGCTGTTCGGCAAATGCTTGCTCGGCTGCCCACCACGAAGCGGCAATCTCTTCAACACTCGCGCTGCCTTCAATCTGTTTGCGCAGCTTCGTTGTTCCGGCAATCACATCAAACGGCAGCCGGTCGTAGACATATTCATACGGCGGCGTCTGCCACTTGAACTCCGAGGGATAAAGATCATGCATCGCCTTGATCAAAGCAATGCCGGTAATGACGGGCTTGAAGGCTTCGCGATTGGTAACGTGAATCTGCACGCCGTGGCAAAGCTGCGTGACGTGTTTCTGAAACGTCGGTTTGAAGCTGTGCGGGCGGAAGTGAGCGCCGGGCAGTTGCAGATGATTCAAATGCTCGGCCAGTTGATAGGCATCAGCATAAGGCGCGCCGTTAATTTCAAACGGTCGCGTCGTGCCGCGTCCTTCGCTGAACTTTGTGCCTTCGACAAAGACCGTGCCCGGATAGACTGTCGCGGCATCCAGCGTTGGCATATTCGGCGACGGAATCACCCATCGTGCGTCTGTGTCGTCAAACCAGAACTCTCGTTTGTACCCTTCCATTGCGATGACTTCCAGGTCGCAGCCAATGCCGAAATCTTCGTTGAACAGTCGCGCCAGTTCGGCCACTGTCATTCCGTGGCGCATCGGGATCGGATACATTCCGACGAAGGATTCATGGCCGGATTCCAGAATGTTGCCTTCGACGCCCAAGCCGCCAATCGGATTCGGTCGGTCAAGCACGATGAAACGTTTGCCCAATTCGCGCGCCGCCTGCATCGCCAGCGCCATTGTATAAATGAACGTGTAAACCCGCGTGCCGACATCCTGCACATCAAAAACCAGCACATCCACATCAGCCAACATCTCCGGCGTCGGCTGACGGACTTCGCCATAAAGCGACCAAGCCATGACACCAGTGCGCGCATCGCGAAAGGCTTCCCATTCGATCATGTTGTCCTGCGTTTCGCCGCGAATGCCGTGCTGTGGGCCAAACAGTGCAGTCAGATTGACGCCCGGATGCTTGCTGAACAGGTCGGCGGCGTGGCTGAAGTGGTGATCAATTGAAGCCGGATGACATATCAGTCCGACGCGCGCGCCTTTCAGCAGTTGCGTACGTTCGCGCAAGAGAACTTCAAGTCCGAGTGTAATGTTGTTCATGGAATACGCGAAGGCCTTCGAGTGAAGCGCTTCTCTCAGCTAGGAGCGTTCCAAACCAGAAATGCAAAACCGCCAATCACGATCAGCAAAGCGACAATCAGCAGCGCAAGGCTAATTCCCAGTGCCAGCGAATTGCGCTCGACAAAGCTGGCCGGCGTCTGTTCTTGTTCCTGACGCTCTTGCTGCTGAACCTGGCGCCATTTGTCGCTCATCTTTTCAATGGCGGCGGGATAACCGGCATCTGCATTGAGCGGAGCTGTCTTCAACGGTTCATCCACAGGCTTTTGATTTTGCTTCTCGAATTCGTTCACGGCTCAGGAGTATCAAAGATGCGCCGATGGCTGTCAACGCTCACTTTAGCTAAACGCCCGCATACGCTCTGCTATGTCACTTAATACCGGCAGGCTAAAAGAGAGTACCGAGATTTCTTGCGGTAAAAAAGTAATCGGCAATGCCTGGAATGTGAGGCAGGATGCGGACTGGGCATTAGTGCAACTTGAGCACGCCATACTGAATCACCGCCCCGCCCGCATCAGGCGCGCTAGACGTGTCGCCCCAGGCCAAGCCGTTCACCTCATCGGTTATCCGCTGGGATTGTCGGTCAAGATTGCGGCGGGCACGACAGTTTTTGAGAGCGCCAACCAAGAATTTGCCGCACAGATATTTGAAGCCAATGTAGATGCCTTCCCCGGCAACTCAGGCTCGCCCATCTTCAACAGCGAAACACACGAAGTCGAAGGTATCCTGTCAAAGATTCACGCGCAGCACTTTCATTGGAAAAAGAATGACTCGAATCAGTCTTATCTTGTTAGCAAAACTTACCCGCCGAATTCGCCACTGAGACAAATCTGTACTCGCATCACTGTATTTTCAGATAAGTTTTAGCAGGTTATCAGGTCGGGCTGATATAGCTTGCGCAGTTTTACTATTGGCAACTGCAAGGCTCAGGGCCACTGGGCTTACATTTTTTGTCCTGTTTTCGCAAATTAGCGAGGCATCCTTTGTAATTCTGACAAGCAGAAGAATTCGGGGTAAGGCAAAGGGCAAATTGAGAGGTCTTGACGATTCTGGGTTCCATGTCTCCCAGAACCTCAGAAACTAGCCCTACGATATTGTTACTGTTATTAAAAACAGGTGAGCCGGAGCTTTGACCGGCCACACAAACAGTCGTGCTATCGAAATAATTAGCCTGGACATTTTTGACTTTGCCCTGATCAGATAACTTGAGGGGCAAACCCATCGGGTAGCCAAGTACATAGACGGGATCGTTCACATTGCTTTGTGTTATCAAAGTCGGGCTTATTGTTGCTGGCTGGATGCCTGTCACGGCTGTCTCGCCCGACTTGAGCTTGAGACGGATTAACCCCCAATCAAGATGGTTCTGGCCCCTCATGCATCGATGATGATAGATGCCGATGATTTCCTTACCTTCATAAATATTGGCCGCAGTGATCACAGGTTTTGTTCCCTGACCTGCTGAAACTAAATTATTATAGCGGTAGCCAAAAATCACGCGGATATTTGTGGCACTACCAAATTGATTGACACAATGACCGGCTGTCGCCACGACATCAGGCGCAACAAGCACCCCCGTACAGCTAATTCCCATGACTGCCGGTTGGTTAGCACAATTGACCGCGCATAACGTTTGCCCAAATGTTTGGGTGGTAGGCGGAGAATTTGTCGGCACCTGATTTTTGTGAACCAGCAGCACCACGCTTTTAGCTACTGTCTGGCGATTCCCCATTGCGTAATACTCTAAGGGCGTAGCTGGCGTTGGAGCGGGCAAACTTAAACCAGTTGAATTCTCGCCTCGCCTTCCTGCTGTATCTCCTCCAATGGGCAAAAAAAAGACAACGACGAAGATCAGGCAACAACAGAAAACAATCGCTAAAATCAGGCTATAAATTCTTTTCATTATTGAGCCTTTTATTTCGGTGATTCTATTGAACGAATAAAAGAGAGCGCCCGCCAAACACTTAGATTTTGCAGCGCCCTCTTCTCAATAAGTAAGCGTTTGATAATTCGCTTCGATGAAAAGCGCCCACCAAGTTGTTCAAGTGCACAATTCTTGTTATTCGCCTGGGATGATGGGAATACAAGGGTACTCTGCCTGTGTTACCGGCGCTTGATGCAAAATGAGTCGCTCATCTTTGTGAATCCATGAAATGATCTCATAATATTGCGGAAGATCACTCCCCTCTTTGCCCACCTTGCTCAAAAATGCCTCTTTAGTTTCCTGCTTACAGTCATTATTGACAACGATTTTGTAATACTGCCCTGGACGCGGCTTTGGCAGGAAAGCGAAAGGAAATAACGGGCCTTGTGCGCCCCATTGCAGCCGCACCTTGCCGCCATCCTTTTGCAGGCAAAGGCTAACTCCGATCTCTTCCGCAAGAGTCATTACTTCCAATTCTTCATCATGCCCTTCAACCCTCCTAATATCTAAATCATTAAAAGCTGATACTTCTTTGGGAAAAGGTTTTGACCTTTTCAGATAGAGCGAGAGTGGTTGCGGTTTTCCTTCGCTATCTTTTCTCTCAAAGAGCTTGGCGGTGTGAAAGAGGCCATTGTTCAACCGGATCGCAGGTTTGAATAACTTATCAAACCGCTTCCCGTAAACATCCAGCTTGGTGTCGGTAAAAGTTTGCAGATTCAAGGCCCAGCGAAAATCCGGGCGCATCGGCTCATCTATAGCCGTCACGGGTAAGGCGCGCGCTAAAGGCCCCTTTACTCGATATCGTTTCAACCCGGCTTCCACAGGCTTGATTACGTTAATTAGCAGGTTGTCTTGTAACTGCGCGCAATATTCCCAGCGTTCTTTCAACCTATGGGCGCTACTTTCCAGCAACAGCTTATTGCTCTTCCCCTCCCACAACTCGACCGCGATGCGCAAACGATGTTCCTTGCTGGGGTGTATTCCGACTTCGCAATACTTGCCTTGCTGATCGAAGCGTAACAATAACAGTCCGGTGAAAGTCACAATGACATCAGAGTTTTTTGGCATAACATCAGTGGGTTGAATCATATTTCTGTTTCTCCTAAAGCAGGTTGTGAGTGTGCGGTAGCAAGCGTCAACATGCTACCGACGGCGATTGCTACATACTTTGGCAACCGCCTTGAGTATTAAAATTCGGCATAGCCACCGAAGAGATTAAATGATGCCCAATAATATGGGGCAGATCGTTGTTGATTACCGGCCTGTAACAGCGACAATTGGGCTTGCCGCAACGCCTCAACGGTTGATTTGTTGAACTGACGGCGCTGGCGGTGAAACTCAATCATTAGGTCGGCGGTCGCATCTGAATCAACCGGCCACAAACTGGCGATTACCAGCGGAACTTTGGCGGCGATAAAAGGACGCACCAAACTCAACGCCCCTTCGCCACCCAGGTTTTGCTCAATTCCGGTTTGACAAGCCGAAAGTACGACGAGCCGGGTACTAGGCATTTTTAATTGATAAATCTCGGCAGTTTGTAACCCACCATCAGCCAACGCCGTTTTGTTTTTAGCCAGTACCAACTGCGAGGCCATCAAAGAAGATTGGTTGGGTAGGTAATGAGTTGCCAGGTGAGCAATCTCGACGTTAGCCAGATCTCTTTTAATAACTTGTTCACCAGCCTCCGACCCTGTCAACACACGAGAAAAAACATAATGCTTACCGATCTCGGTGGCCTCACGGCTGGCTGATGGCAATCTTTGTAAACCAGGGAATAATGCCGAATCGAAAGCGGGATCGCCCACGCTCAAGAGACGTTCTGAGCGCGTACCGCTTTTACTTCGCGCGGTTTTAGTGCAATCAATAAATGCGCTGGCGCTGGCGGCATACATTAAGCTGAATCGTTCGATCAAATACTGCCCCGTTGCCGGAGCAATCAGCGCCTGGAAGGGAATATAATGAAGCGCCTTGTCCGGCACGATACAGAGTGTTTTTCTTTCATCCAAAACTGATTCAACAGGCTGGATGAGCAATCTATACAACTCTTGTCCAGCCTCACGCATTTCCGTTGTTGGCCGATTGGCAGGGCTGGTGACGAGGTGGCGATAACGATTGACCAGTGCGGCCAAAACCTGGGAAGAGATAGTTATCTCACGCATTTCTGCCCGATCCTGGGTGATGACCCAGATAAACAACCTGTCTTTCAGGACGGCAAATTGCATAAGCTGAGTTTGTCTCGGCAAGGCTTGCTGAATCTGTGGCAACGTCAGCGGACTTGAGGCAGGCAGTAATTCCAAATCAATTCCGTAATCGCTTTTGACCGCTGGCGCGCTGGCGTGAAGCAAATCAAGAAGCGATCTGCCGCGAGATTCTTCCGCATAAGCAAAAGCTTGTTGCTGGTCATGGTGCCGTACAAACGCAAATTCAATGGCTAAATCGTAGATGCTCTGCTCTTGATCAAAAAAACTGTTGCGCTGGCTTTCTTTAACAATTCTCCCCCGATATTGCTCGAACAATCGAATCACCGTTTGCAACTCTCGTTGGGTCGCCTCGTCATCGTGCAACCCATAGGCCGCCAAAAATTTCCCTTTCGCAGTTGCATATTGATAAAACTGTTGTCCAAGCTGTTCAAACAGGCAACCGCTCAAGTCGTACCACTGAATAGCCTTCGAATAATTGTTGATTTGCCGGTTATAGTTGCCAAGTTGCAGCGCAGCGTGAGCAACGATAGACATTCCATTCTTATCCTGCCCAAGCCTTTGCCCATAATTCCAAGCTTGTTGAATATTGATGATAGCTTGCTCGTTTTGCCCTAGATCACCGTAAGTATTTCCAAGTTGAGCGTAAGCACGGGAAAGTAATAATGGAGATTGAGTGAACCCAGCAATTTCTAAAGCTGCCTTCCGATACTCCAAGGCTGTTTCGACTTTTTTTAACTGGTTTAACACTCCGCCTGCGTTACTAAAAATATTCCATTTTTGCACAAAATCGATGGCGTGTGAGTTTACTAGGACTAAGGCACGCTCCAGATAACGTAAAGCTTCTTTGTCACGTCCTATATCTCTATATAAACCTGTAAGTAGTCCGAGTGCTCGCGCTTGTGCCGTGAAATCGCCTAAAGAATTGGCCTGCTCAAATGATCGGACACTGCTAGTTATAGCATTTGTAGGCTCCTGATTATTATCTTTAACAGTTGCCAGCGCATTAATTGCCTGAAAAGCTAGCCAATGGAAAGATCGTTTATCAGCGACAGCAGAAAGCTTGGTAAAAACCGGGGCAGCAAGGGCGCTACGCATTTCCAGCAAATAACAATGTCCAACGCGGAAATCAGCCAGCGCGGCCTCCTGTCCATTGGCAGCCTGCACGAAGTTGCGACGAGCCTGCTGATAAGTACCAACCGCTTCACTATAAAGCGCCTGTTTGAAATCAACTTCAGCCGTCTTCATCAATGCGCGCCCGACTGCTGATAGCTTCCGGCTCTGCTCATCCGCGCTGCCGTAATAATCAGCCAGCGCCGCAGTGAAGCGGTCACCTGTCCGACGAGCAACCAGTTCGCCAAGAGAACGGAGAGCCGCTAAGCGCTCCTTTGCTTGATCCGCTGTCCCCTTGTCCGAGGCTTGTAAGTAATCATCAAGCAGTCTGTCTTCGATACCGCCATCAAGCGGGTTGCGATTTTGGCTAATGGCCTGCCACTCCCCATCTTCATCGCCAGTCTGCCAAGCCGAGAGAAAGTTTTGATAAAGCTGCCCACGGCTCAGTGAGGTCTTCTTCTGCTGCTCTTCCAACAACCGCACATTTCGCCGCGCCTCTTCTGCCCAAGCTGAGTTGGCATCATGTTCGAGATATTTCTGCCAAGCTTCGCGTGCCTGTTGCGGCAAATACATCAGTTGCAAGCAGAGAGCGCGATTGAAGAGTGCTTCCAGCAAAGAACTGTTCAGTTTAACTGCCCGATTGAGATACTCCAAAGCTTTGGCGTATTCGACCAAGCTCTGCCCCGGTTCGGGAGTTTGGGCGACAGCTTTGCCTTTTTCGAGGTACGCGGCGGCCAGGTCGCTCAGCAATACGGCGTCCTTCGGCGCGGATTTGAGCGCCGTTTCAAACTGTTCGATGGCCTCGCCAAATTTGCGCTCCGCCAGGTAAAAACGTCCCAGCGCATGGGCCGACGCCGCGCCTGGCTGTTCGGCGGCGGCGTTCATCAGGATGGCGGCGGCCCGATCACGCGCAAAGCGATCAGTCACGGGGGAGCCAGCGTCGCGGGTTTGTATCCACGGCGCATACGGCAAGGCAGAGATACGCGTTTCGACAGGCCTCCGGTCACGATACGCTTGGCTCAATGCCGCCAGCCCTTTGTTCAAGGGCGATTGATAAATCAGAAACCACCATCCGCCCAGCCCCAGCAAAAACAAGAATGACGCTGCCAGCGGCAGACTCTGACGCCAGGACCACGCCGATTGCCCAGCTATTGCCAGTTGCCCGGCTTTTACCCGATCTATCCAACGCAACGGGGCCGCAGGGGGGGCTGTCACAGAATGCTGTGGTAGCGCCTGCCGCGCGGCTTGTTCGCCCAGCCGCAATAAGCCGTCGAACTCAGGGCCTTGTTCGATTGCGCGGTCGGATTGAATGGTCTGACGGGTCATCATGAGTAGCTCGCAACATTCGGCACAACGAATCAGGTGTTCCTGGATGCTTTGCCGCTCAGGCTCCGTGGCCGCGTCGCTCAACCAGGTGGCGCTCTGCCACGCGGTCAAGTGGCCACTTTCTTCCAGGTTGGGATTTCTCACGTCGTTTCCCCTTTCGCAATGCCTCATTAATAGAGGACGCAATTCAGCGGCAATTTACACCGCGTCTGAAAGATATTTTTTCAGACGCGTTTTCATTTGTCCCAGCAGGTTAGCGATGCTCGTCTCTTTCAATTCAGCCACGCCCAGGCTGGCGATTTCCGCCGGGCTGTACCCATCACGGGCGTAAAGCAAAAAGATCAGCATGTCGCGTTTGCCATTCGGGCCGTCAAAACATTTTTCCAGCGTGGCGATCAATTCGCTTTCAGTCAGCTTGTATGGCGCGGGCGGCGGCGGCTCTGCCGGATTGAACCCGTCTTTCTCTTCAAGCAGCGCTTGCAGTGAGATTTCGGCAGCGCGGCGGCGCAGCGCCTGGCGCGTGCGCAGAAAGCTGATGGTTTGATTGATGGCGGCGTGCGCCAGATAGGCTTGGGCTTCGGCTGTGCTGGCGCCGCGAAAATTGCGCAGCAGGCGAAAGTCGTGGTTCACGATGGCTGTGTAAACATCTTGTAACAAGTCGGAGGCCAAGTCGGCGGGCGGCCAATCGCCCTGGCCGCTTTTGCGCCACGCCACCGTAATGCCGCGCACCAGAAGCGAATTGAAGCGACGGATAAACTCCGCCCAATACTCATCGTGCTGGGGGTGAGTGGCGCAAAGTTGAAATAACTGCCGGTCGGTCAGAACTGACAATGCCTCTTCCACCATGAAAATGAAACGACGCTGACCTGCCACCGCAACTGATCAGTGCCGAATCTGAAACTTATTACAACTATTTCTCCCGCTTCGATGAGCGCACGATATTAAGTCGCGCGTGAAGATCGCGCAAGAAAAAGCGCCGTCGAGCCGCCGAAAAATTTGCGGAGAAGGTTTTTCTCGTATCAATGGCTCGGCGCTGACAGCGGATTACCGTATCGTCCGCGCTGCATCGGCCTCAATACATTCCACGAAAGATTTTTTTCATCGAATAGTAGTTCCGCTTGCGCAATGCGTCCTCTGTTATTGAGCGGTTCTTTTAACGCACTTGAAGACAATCACGCAGTTGGGAAAGCGGCGTGGGGTAAGGGTTCGGCCCGTTATTCAATGCCTCAAGTTGCATCCGGTTTCTCTGTCAATCAACCCGCTCAGGGCACAAGCAGCCACACATTTGGTTGCCGGAACTGCCCATCGAATTTTTGAAAAACCAGCAGCGTCCTCAGCCAGTCTTCGCGGTGTTTACGCCGGCCCGCGAATCCGCCGCAGATCGAAAGGCTGACGCTCGAATTCAAAGCAGGCAAGATCGTCTCGCCGACGGAGCGACATCAGCCATCTCAAAGCCGCTTATGAGGCCGCCCATCCGGCAAAGAGCAATTCCGCTTTATTGACCTCGGCATCAATCAAAGCCTTAGGCTGGGGCAAAGCCTTAGGCTGGGGCCGCAAGCCAAATGCGGAGATCTACATGCCTGCTAGGACAGTCTCGCTCGGTTTAAGCAGGAGTGTTAAGTATGCCGGAGAGAACAAGGCAGTGTAGCGAGATTAGACAACTTTGGCGGGATGCACGTTGAAGTTGGAAGGGAGGTGATCGTCGAAAATGGCGCGCTAAAGTAGTACCTGCAGAGGCTCCGCGTCACAGCAAATCAAAAACGCCGTTCTTCGCGATGGCAACGAGTTACTGGCAACAATGGTTGAGGCACGCTCACGGCTTGCAACCTGGCAGGCGTAAATATTACCTGGCAGATCTCAGCTTCTGATTCAGCCAATCATAAACAAGGAGAATATTATGACCAAGAAAAGCAGTTCCACGAGCAAAACATTAAAGGTAATCGAAGGCACCAACATCCAGGCCGTCCAGCCCTGGCTGGCTGCCGAAGCGGAGGTGCAGGGGTTCGTTAAAACCCTGCTCGCGCACAAGGCTGTCACTGCGCACTTGGGCAAGGCGCGCTATCGCGTGCTCTCGTCCGAACCGGTCGAGAGCTTTAACAAGGAGAAGGCGTCCGCCAAACCGCGCCACTGGCTGACGACTATCTACGATTACACCAACAATCAGGCCTTGCTGGTGAAGGGCCGCTACCCTGCAGCCAGCGAAGTGTCCGTTACGCCTACCAAACAGCAACCGCTGCCTTCAGCGGAAGAATGGCAGGACGCCGTGAGCGTTGTCAGCGCAGATAAACAACTCGGTGCCTTGCTCGCCGACAAACAACTCACCGCCTATCGACCGATGCCGCCGCTCGCGCTCGAAGAAGGAGAGCACGGCGAGATCGAACGCACGCTCCACGTCGGCTTGCTGCCCGCGCCGGGCAGTCAGGCCAAACATCAGATCGTGGCCGTGAACATGGTCAAGCGCAGCCTGCAAACCTATGAACACAGTTGCCCGGCCACGTCTTTGGCTGCCGCGACGACTTGCGGCGCGCCTGACCCCTTCGTTTTCAATGCCCCGCTGCGCGGCACGGCGGGGCAGTTGACAATTGCCTGGCCGGCGGCCAACCCGATCTGGCGTATGACCGCCGTTCGCCCGTCGGCCTCCTCCGGCACGCGCGGTTCGGGCATTGATTTGCGCAACGTCGAATTCAAGGGCAAGCGCGTGCTCACGCAGGCGCACGTGCCGATTCTCAACGTGCTCTATGACAATAACGCCTGCGGGCCGTACCGCGACTGGCAATGGGATGAACAGTCCTTCGAATGCACTGGCATTGATGTGGCACCGGGCTTTCGTTGGGGTCATTCACGTCCCAACACGATCTGCGACACGGGCAGCGACAAGGGCAATTTTAACGGCGTTGCCCTCTTCGACGCGGGCCATGAACTGGTACTGATGACGGAGATGGCCGCTGGTTGGTATCGCTACATCATGGAGTGGCATTTCGGTACGGACGGCACGCTCAAGCCGGTCTTCAAATTCGGCGCGACGGCCAATTCCTGCGTCTGCAATGTGCATCACCATCATTGCTATTGGCGACTCGATTTCGACCTCAAAACAGCGAACAACAACCTCGTCGAAGAGTTCAGTTTGCCCAATACGTGGACGCCGCTGAATTTCGAAATCAAACGCAACCGCATTGCCAATCGCAAGTGGCGCGTGCGCAACACCAGTTCCGGCGAAATTTGCGAAATCATCCCCGGACCGGATGACGGCACGGCGGATGCCTACGGGCGCGGCGATCTGTGGGTCGTGAAATACCGCCCGGCAGAGCTTGATGACGGCTACAACAACACCACCGGCCCGGGCACGGCGGCCGACATCAACAAATTCATCGCGCCCGCCGAGCCGGTGGCGAATCAGGACCTAGTGGTCTGGTACGGCGCTCACTTCCGCCACGCGCTGACCGCTGGTGACCATCACTGCCACGCCGTTGGGCCGACGCTCAAATTGGCAAACTGGTGAGTGGGAGCTTTCAGCCTGCTGCCCTGACCACCCTCAAGGCAGCAGGGCTGCACTTCGTCTGTTCAACTACTCTCCGCTACAAGCGCAAGGAGAGTCTCAATAACCAACCATTCCGCAAAGGAGCAACAATATGGCAAAGAAAAGCAACAGCAGCGAACCGGAAATCTATGTAGCCAAGGCCGAGGCCAAGGCGGCGCTAGCGGCCAAAGCAACCGCGCCTTTCACCATCAAGATCGTCTTTCTGGGCGGTCTGACTACGGCCCAAAAGAATGCGTTCAAGGCCGCCGCCGACCGTTGGACCAAGGTCATCGTCGGCGACTTGCCCGACGTTAACGTCAACGGCCTAGTGATTGACGACGTGCTGATCGAGGCGCAGGGCGTCGCGATTGACGGGCCGGGCCAGATCCTGGGGCAAGCCGGTCCGACGCGGTTGCGGCCCCCCAGCGCGGGGGCGGCCGCCTTCCTGCCGGCGAAAGGCATCATGTCATTCGACACCGCCGATCTCGCCGCAATGCAGGCCAATGGCACACTCAAAGATGTCATTACGCATGAGATGGGCCACGTGCTGGGCATTGGGACAGTTTGGGTCCAGAAAGGCTTGTTGCAAGGCGCGGGCACCAATAATCCAACCTTCATTGGCGCGAACGCCATGAAAGAGTACGGCCTGCTGAAAGGAACCGGGCCTACCCCGGTGCCGGTCGAGAATATAGGCGGCCCCGGCACCAAAGGCTCGCATTGGCGCGAGAGCGTTTTCGATCGCGAGTTGATGACCGGCTTTGCCGAAAGCGCCCCGCTCATGCCCCTCAGCCGCGTCACCGTCGCCAGTCTCAAGGACATGGGTTACGTAGTTGATTTGAGCAAAGCCGAACCTTACGCGCTGCCCAGTTTGCTGGCGCTGGCCGAAGCAGGGCATTTGGCGGCGGCAGCGGCGGCGCACGCGGCGGGCGGGATAATGCTGCCCATTATTCCAACCGTCTTGCCTGACGACAGTATGCAGTAAATCCACAGGCGCAGTTCAGGCCCGCGAGCGGTGAACACAAGTCTCCGCTCGTGGGCGACGCCACTGCGCCAGAGGTTGAGTATGGAAAACATCATCCGACCGGAGGCGCTCGTCCTAAGCGAGCAAGCCCTGATCCCGGAGCAAAACCTAATTGTTCCGCCACCAAACCAATTCACGCACGAACTGGCCCAACCTCAACCTTATTACTACACCAGCGCTCGGCAGGGTGTGACGCCGGATGGTGAGCTAGCGGAGGGAACGCAGTTAGTGCTGTTGGTCTATCACGGCGGCAATTCTTGTCGTGTGACAGATGGGCAGGGCTTATATGTAGAGCTTGAATATGCTGCACTGCGCAAGTTGTAATGCCCGTTACAGCTAAGACGATTATCGTGCGGTGGGTGGCGTGCAGTTTGCGCGCAGGACAGTCATCACGCCCAGCAGCGGTATGGCACGCGTGCTCACCATCTGCGAATTCAAAACCAACAATGGGATTGAGGCGGCGAAGCTGAGCCAGTCGTAATAATTTTGATCCACCGCCGTTTGGTAGTTTTCGTGCTGGAATTTCGTCTTCATCAGTCGCCAAAGAAAACTGCGGCGCACAACAGCAACCAGAACTTCTGCAGAACCTCGCGCCAACGCGGCTGACACACATACTAAAAGGAGTATCGTGATGAACAGGCAGAAACCGGCCTGCTTAGGTCTTGTGTTGTTGATTTTCGCGTTGCTCGGCACTGCCGCGCGCGCAGGAATCCATCGAGTGATCACGTCGCGGCGATGGCTGCCTGCCTGGAGACAAGTCTTTATTGCCACCTAGTTCCGCCACGCCTCAAGCCAGCGAAGCGGAACAGCCTGCGAGTCTCGGCGGCCCTGAACAAAACAGACCTTCCGCTCGGCGCATATGTCAGAGCCTTCCCAAAACTGTCCGTGCAAGCATCGGCTGTCTCTACGGCGGCGAATTCGAATTGACCTTACTCGCGGGCGGGAAATACCGGGTGGCGAGAAACACCTTCGTGGACGACAACTAAAGCTCGCATTGCAACACCCGCCATTTTCATGCTCAATGCCAGCGGTACAGGCATCTTCGCCACCGTGCACGTATTGACTGGATTAATTGACTTGCGAAGGCATCAAGATTCAGCAACAGCGCAGTTATTGACTGGCAATCTAACGGGTTGGCCAGTCAAAGTTCGGTACTGGACGTTTCGGTTTTCTTCGCGCGGTAAGCAACGTAAATCAGATAACAAGGGAGCGGCAGTGTGATATATCGTGCCCTTTTGCGGTTTCTTCGCAACGTTCACAATCTGCATAGTTCTTCTCCGGTTCTTCCCACCACCCTTAAATTAAAACGATTGGCGCAAACCAACCTGAACTTGGTCTTTCTACATCACAGGGCACGCATTGATACCCGCTGATTCCATCCAAAGGAAAATGACAATTCGAGAGTGCCGAAGGGACTGTAAAGTCTGCTCGCCAGCAGTTTGTGCCTCACTCATCTCCCCGCGCCAAGACCGGCTATTTCCCAAAAGAGAGGTTCTGAAAATGCGTGCTTCTTTCAAGTATTCGTCCGTCACGTTATTTGTGACATTGGCTCTTTCCCTGTTCTTTCTATATTCGATGACTCCCCGCGATGCGGCGGGTGCGGCCCGGACGGCAGTCCCTGCCAAATCAGTAGGCCCTGAACTTTCCTTCGAATCATTCGCCGAAACAGGACGGGAGTTCTCTTTGACGCCAGCCGTGTTTCAGGCAGCGAGCGATCTGAAAATTCTACTTGAATCGGCCTCAAGCACTACGGCCAGGACAACAGTTTTAACGACGTTGAGCGGGGCGGCCAATACAACTTATCGCGTGGAGTACTACAGATCCGCCACTTGCGGCACGAACGGGTTGGAATCCCCTGTCGCGCTCGGATCGCTTCAAGTAACAACCGGCAGCAGCGGCCAAATCCGGTTCAACACCTTTATCACTCCCGCTGTCACAGCCGGTCAGTTCGTCGCCGCCAAAGCGATTCTTCCATCAAACGGGACATCGGCTACTTCAAAATGTCTGGTAGTCAGCCCCACCGTGGCAACACCAACACCAACGCCTACAGTTACTCCGACACCAACGCCGACGCCAACTCCTGTGCCGACACCAACGCCGACTCCGGTTCCAACTCCGACACCCAAACCAACGCCAACGCCAACACCTGTGCCAACGCCGACGCCAACTCCTGTACCAACACCGACGCCGACTCCTGTGCCAACGCCGACGCCAACACCAGAAGCGTTGCCAACGCCGACACCTACGCCAACGCCGCCTTTGCCGGAACTGGGATCGCCCGGCCTGCAGTTCGCGCACTTGTCACAGGTTAGCGATGGCAAGTTGGGATCAGTCTTGTTCTTTCCGGTCTATACATCCAGCGCAACCACACCGGCTGGACAGAACACGCGCATCAATATTACCAATGCCAACACGCAACGGTCTGTCGCGGTACATCTCTTCTTTATAGATGGCACCAGTTGCAGCGTAGCCGATATGTACATCTGTCTGACGCGCAACCAGACGGCAACGTTTATGGCTTCGGAATTTGATCCCGGCTCAACCGGATATTTGATCGCCGTCGCGACGGATAGCCTGGGTTGTCCGGCGATCTTCAATGCGTTGATGGGGGATGAATACGTCAAATTTGCCAGCGGTCACCAGGCCAATCTGCCTGCGGAATCTGCTGCGGGGCTGTATGGATTGATTGCTTCGCCGCCCTGCAACGACACTTCTTTCATCGCAGACCTGAAATTTGATGGGGTTAGCTATGATCTGCTGGGACGCGCGCTGGGATTGTCGAACATTCCTGACCGCGCCAGCGGGAATGACACGATGCTGATTGTGAACCGCATTGGAGGCAATCTGGGCACGGGCCTTTCGACGCTGCCCCCGATCTTCGGCATCGTTTACAGCGACACCGAAATCGGATCAAGCTTCAGCTTCACGCCCAGCACCTGCCAGCTCATCAGTTCGCTTTCGAACAGCTTTCCGCGCACCGTGCCGCGCATCGAAACGATCATCCCGGCGGGGCGCAGCGGCTGGCTGAAGCTATACTCTTTCAACGATGTGCCACTGTTTGGTGCGGCGATCATCGCCAATCCTGACGCGGGAACGAATCCTTCCGTATTCACGCACGGCCACAACCTGCACAAAATAACATTGAGCGCCGCCGGCGTTCTGACCATGCCGATCTTCCCTGCTTTCTGTTAAACCCCGCTTGATGAAAAGAAGAGGCGAGCAAACCATAAACAGTTTGCTCGCCTCTTCTTTTTCTTTCCCTGGAAAATGTGGCGTGGGTTCTTTACCCGCGCCACATCGCGTTATCCTTAGTGAGCGTAAAATTTTAACGTCCCGGTTTCGGCGCATCGTCTGTCGTGGGACAAGATGGCATCTTGTCCCACATCGGGAAGTTAATTTTTCATGCCTACTTACCCCTATTCGCCAGCCGCTGATTTCGACGCGCGTTTAGCCTTGGTCGCCTTGGCTGAAACCTTGGCCGCTTTGACGACGACCTCTGCGGGAACACCATTGACCAGTTTGTAATCGCAGCTTTCTTCCGAACAGTACTTCACCGTCTCGTCTTTTTTGGCGTTGTACTTTTCCAACAGGAAGGGCTTGTTGCATTGCGGGCAAGGTTCGGCAACAGGTTTGTCCCAGAAGACCGCGTCGCATTTCGGGTACTCTGAACAACCGTAAAAGACTTTGCCGCGCCGCGATTTCTTGACGATGATTTCGCCCTTGCAGCCCGCCTTTGAACAAGGCACGCCGGTCGTTTCGCGCTTGATGTATTTACATTCGGGATACGTCGAACAGGCCGTGAATTCGCCGTACGGCCCCTGGCGAATGGACATTTGCGAATCGCAGACCGGGCAATGCTCTTCCAACATCACCGGCGCAACGGCCACGCCAGCCTTCGTAATCTTGCGCGTCGTCTTGCATTCGGGATATCCGGTGCAGGCCAGGAACTGGCCGAAGCGCCCCTTTTTCAGGATCATCGGCTTGCCGCACTTTTCGCAGGTTTCGTTGGCGTATGGATTCTCCGCGGCTTCCGCGCCAGCTTCGCCGTTGCCAGTCGTTGCAGGCTTGGCCAGTTCGCGCGTGTTTTTGCATTCGGGATAGTTCGTGCAAGCCAGAAACTGGCCGAAGCGCCCGAACTTGATCGCCATCTTCGATCCGCACTTGTCGCAGACTTCGTCGGTTAAAATCTCCTGCCGCTTGACGTCCTTCATGTGCTCTTGCGCGGTCTTCAGATCAACGGTGAACTTGTCGTAAAAACCATGCAGCGCCTCGGTCCATTTCAATTTGCCATCTTCGACTTCGTCAAGCTGCGCTTCCATCCGCGCGGTGTATTCAATGTTGAACAGTTCGGCGAAGCTTTCGACCAACAGATCATTGACCAGCGTGCCCAGATCGGTTGGATTGAATTTGCCTTCCAGCTTTTCAACATACTCGCGGTCCTGGATCACGGACATAATCGAAGCATACGTCGAAGGCCGTCCGATGCCTTTCTCTTCCAGCGCCTTGACCAGCGTGGCTTCGGTGTAACGCGGCGGCGGATCGGTGAAGTGCTGATTGGGCGTCAGCGAATTCAGCTTCAACTGTTCGCCCTTTTCGACCTTTGGCAACTTGGCCGCGCGTTCTTCGTCTTCGTCATCCTTTTCGTCCTTGCCTTCTTCGTACACGGCCAGAAAGCCGTCGAATTTCAGCACTGAACCTGTTGCCCGGAACAGATACTTTTCACCCGCCGCAATATCAATCGTCGTTTGATCGAAGATCGCAGGCATCATTTGCGACGCGACGAACCGCTGCCAAATCAGGCGATACAAGGCCAGTTCGTCTTTCTCCAAATACGGCGCGACACTTTCCGGCGTGCGTTCGGCAGAAGTCGGGCGGATGGCCTCGTGCGCATCCTGCGCATCTTTTTTCGACCGGTAATGAATGGCTTTTTCCGGCAGATAATTCTGCCCGTAATGACCGCCGATGAAATCACGAACTTCGCCCAGCGCACTGTCAGCCACGCGCGTCGAATCGGTTCGCATGTACGTGATCAAGCCGACCGCGCCTTCGCTGCCAATCTCTTTGCCTTCGTAAAGTTTCTGCGCAATCTGCATCGTCCGTTTGGCCGTAAAACGAAGCTTGCGCGAGGAATCCTGTTGCAGCTTGGAAGTGATGAACGGCGGAACGGGGTTGCGCTTCTTCTCCTTGGTCGTGACTTCGCTGACGACGTACTGTGAACCGTTCAGTTCATCCAGAATGCCTTTCGCCGTCGCTTCATCTTTAATATGGAACTCGGTCTTTTTAACGCCATCGTCGAAGCCGGAAGTTTTGACTGTCAGCGCATCAACCTTATAAAGCCGCGCATCAAAATGCGGCGGCAGTTGCGCCGACAAATTGGCGATCACAGACCAGTATTCGGTTTTGATGAACGCTAGGATCTCGCGCTCGCGCTCAACCACTAGGCGTACGGCCACAGTCTGCACGCGCCCTGCGGACAGGCCTCGGCGCACCTTGTCCCACAACAGCGGGCTGACCTTGTACCCGACCAACCGATCAAGCACGCGGCGCGCCTGCTGCGCATCCACCAGATCATTGTTGATTTGGCCTGCGTGATTGAAGGCTTCTTTGACCGCGTTTTTGGTGATTTCGTTGAACATTACGCGGAAGATGGGCTTATTGGCTTGCCCGCGCCCGCTTTTGACGATTTCTGCCAGATGAAAGCCTATGGCCTCGCCTTCGCGATCCGGGTCGGTAGCGATGAAGACGGTTTCGGCATCCTTGGCCGCTTCCTTGATCTCGCGAACGACCTTTTCTTTGCCGGGCATCACTTCGTAAGTCGGTTCGAAGTCGTTATCTACATCTACGCCCAGGCCCTTCTTCGGCAGGTCTTTTACGTGGCCGACCGAAGCCAGGACTTTGTATTCACTACCCAGATATTTATTGATGGTTTTCGCCTTCGATGGCGATTCGACGATCACAAGTGATTTAGACATGGTTTATCTCAACTGCATTTTCTCACTGGCCAAATGTGCGTGAAGTTACGATAGACGCTTCATCAGGCTGTCGCAAAGGCCGAATCAAATAGCACGAACGCGACGCGAAGTTCAAGCCACTGCCAATTGCGTTCCCCGTCCGCCAGCTTCACTTATCGCCGACAGTAATGCTAGATGCGAATCATATAGCGGTTTGCAAATGCGTGCGACTGATGGGTAGTTGTGGAACAAGATGGTATCTTGTTCCCATGCCAATGGAACAAGATACCATCTTGTTCCACAACTACCGCGCCTGGTTTGGGCAAAGGTCGCAAGCGTACGAAAACCACTATAAGGACGTTTTTTATGGATATTCAGTTCAGCATTCAAATCTTTAAAGAAGGAAAGCTGTACGTGGCTTACGCGCCGCAACTCGACGTTTCCTCGTGCGGAGGCACTGAAGCCAAGGCCAGGAAAAATCTCATGGAAGCCGTGCGGCTCTTCCTGGAAGAAGCAGACCGCCTGGAAACGCTCGACCAGATTCTTGACGAGGCTGGCTTTGTGCGGCGCAAGCAAACGATAGAAGGCCATCGGCTCGTCAGCACCCAGCGGGCAGTCTTGCCGCTTGCCTTTGCCAATGCCAAAACTTAGCCCAGTCTCTTACAAGGTATTGCAATGCGTCTTTGAGCTTGACGGCTTCACGCACGTCAGAACCGAGGGCGACCACCTGGTCTTCACTATAAAAAACAACCTTCGCACTGCCGGAATAAGCCGCGAGCGATACTTCGAATTGTTGGCCCAGTGCAACTAATGAATTGGACAGAAACAATCACAACCGAGGCGTCACCAATCCAACCTGATCCTGATATTTGCCCGCGCGATCGGCATAGGTGACTTCGCAATCTTCGTCCGATTCGAAGAATGTCACCTGCGCAATGCCTTCATTCGCGTAAATACGAATCGGCAAATCCGCCGAGTTTGAAAACTCCAGCACCAAGCGCCCACGCCATCCCGGTTCCAGCGGAGTGGTGTTTACGATCAATCCGCTGCGCGCATACGTGGATTTGCCCATGCAGATCGCGATCACGTTGCGCGGGATATTGAAGGTTTCAACCGTCACGCCCAACGCATACGAATGCGGCGGCAGCAGCCAATACAACGATCCATCTTCAGCGGCGCGCGGCGGCGCTTCAATCAAAGACCGGTCATCAAAGTTCTTCGGATCAATCTCTGCGCTGGCAATCGGCGAAAAGACGCGGAAGCCGTCCGGCGCCAATCGCAGGTCATATCCATAACTGGACAGCCCGGCGGAAATCACGCGGCGACCGGCGATTTCGCGCACCAGCTTATCTTCAAACGGCGTGATCATTCCGTGCTCGCGGCACATCCGCAAAATCCAGCGATCTGATTTGACGCTCACGAATCGGTTCTCCTTCGGCGAGATTTGAAAGGGGGGAACGGTGAAAAGAGCGCGCAGTCTAGTCGAAGCCCTGCGACAGCCGCAAGGCAGGCGAATTTGCACGATTGCCTTGCGGCTATCGCAGCGCCTTCGCCAGCCGACGCACGCCTTCGCGGATTTGGCGCTCGCTAAGACCGGCATAGCCCAGCACAAATTCATTCGCCGGAACTTGGCCAAGGTAGTAAATCCGCGCGCTGACCACGCCAACGCCCGCTTGCGCCGCGTGCTTCACGACCTCTTCATCGTTGAGTTTCGTCCGCAGCCTGACCATCAAATGCATCCCGGCATTTTCGCCCAGGATTTCAGCACAACCGTCAAAATACTGTTTGAGCGCACGCACCAGCGCCTGCCGCCGCCCGTCGTACAGCGTCCGCATTCGCCGCAGGTGGCGTTCCAGATGACCTTCGACGATGAAGTCGGTCAAGGCCAGTTGTTCCAGCGTCGGTGTTTGCCGGTCGGCCAGCCACCGCGCCCGCGCAAAGACGCGCACCATTTCATCCGGCACGACGATGTAGCCGATGCGCAAAGCCGGAAACAGCACCTTTGAAAACGTCCCGACATAAATCACGTTGGCGCTTTCGGCCAGCCCTTGTAGCGCAGGGATGGGGCGGCTGCCGTAGCGGAACTCGCTGTCGTAATCGTCTTCGACAATCACCGCGCCCGTGCTTTCAGCCCATCGAATCAGCTCCAATCGCCGTGCCAGCGGCAACACCGCGCCGGTCGGGAATTGATGCGACGGCGTGACGTAAATCAGCTTAGAAGTGCTGGCTGCTTTTGTTTCCAACGCTTCGACCACGATTCCGTCTTCGTCCACGGGCACCGGCAACAGCTTCGCCCCCTGCGCCACAAAGACGCGGCGAGCGCCCAGATAGCCAGGGTTTTCCACTGCGACTGTATCGCCGCGATCAATCAACACCTTTGTAATCAAATCAATCGCCTGCTGCGAACCGTTGACGATGATGACCTGCTCCGGCGTCGAGCGAACGGCGCGCGACCGCGCCAGATAATCGGCAATGGCTTTGCGCAATTCGGGCACGCCTTGCAGATTCGTGGCGTAATCCAGCGCGTCGGCCTTACCCGCGCGGCAATGGCGCAACAGCAATCGCCGCCATTCGTTCATCGGAAACTCTTCCAGCGCGGGGCGGCCTGATTTGAAGTTGATCGCTGATTCCGGCTCCGGCGCTTCCAGCGGCAACAAGTTGTCTAGGCTGGCACCGTACTGCGACAGCTTGATCGTTGGCGTGTGCGTTTTCTGAGTTGCTGCTTTTATTGCATTGCCGGGCATCGCCTTGATGGGCGTGGTGCGCAACAGATCGTCCGGCAATTGCGCGCAGACTTTTGTGCCGGAACCGATGGCCGCTTGCAGATAGCCTTCGCTGATCAACTGTTCATAACTTTGCGTCACTGTCGCGCGCGACAGCTTCAGCGATGCGGCAAACGAACGCGTTGAAGGTACACGCTCGCCCGGCTTTAAGCGGCGCGCCAGAATCGCCCGGCGCAGTTCGTCATAAAGCTGCCGGTGCAGCGGCGAAGCAGAGTGGTGATCAAGTGTGATGGCAAGTTCCATAGCGTTGTCCGCCGGGTACGCATCGCCTCCGGCGTGCAGGCGTGACGAAAGATGTGGTGGATTCCAACGGGTTTGCCATCCACGCCTGCACGCCGGAGGCGATGCGTACCCAGGTTGCGCCCGTCTTCTCAGGCTTCAACTAAAGTGGACTGGCATATCAACATAAAATTGGCTCTTGGACAAGTCCACTTTCGATGGTATCAATCGTCACTCAAAGATATCGCAAGGAACCAAGCAGGAGAGATTATGTCGAAATACAGCGTCACAGTTAATTGGCAGCGCCGGGATCAACTCTTCACTGACAACCGCTATAGTCGCGGCCACAGTTGGGAATTCGATGGCGGAGCGCAAGTTCCGGCTTCATCGTCCCCACACATTGTTCCATTGCCTTACTCCGACGCCGCAGCGGTTGATCCTGAAGAAGCCTTTGTGGCATCACTTTCAAGTTGCCACATGCTCTTTTTCCTTTCTATTGCGGTTAAGCGGGGGTTCTGCGTTGACAGTTATGCCGATGACGCAGTTGGCGTCTTGGAGAAAAACCAATCTGGCCGATTCGCCATGACGCGCGTGACGTTGCGGCCCAAAGCGATATTCTCCGGCAATCGGTTGCCAACAGAAGTAGACATTCAAGCCATGCACCACGAAGCTCACGAAGAGTGCTTCATCGCAAGCTCCGTCAAAACCGATGTCAAATGCGAGCCGGTTCTTGTGGCGGAAGACTGTCAGAAGCTATGAAAATCGCTGTCCGATGTGGCGCGGGTTGTTTACCCGCGCCTGGAATGTAATGACCCGTGCTGGTAAACAACCCGCGCCACATTTTCTGGGGAGTGACATGAAGGATTTGGCTATTCGGTTGGCGAATCGTCCCGGCGCATTGGCTGAAATGGGTGAGGCACTGGGCAAAGCAGGCGTTAGCGTTGAAGGCGGCGGCGGATTCGTATTCGACGGCAAAGGCATCGTCCACTTTCTGTTTGAAGACGGAGCAGCCGCGCGCCAAGCACTGGAAGACGCGGGAATCGAAGTGCTGGCAGAGCGTGAAGTCCTGGTTCAACGACTCAAGCAGGAACAGCCCGGCCAGTTAGGCAGGATTGCACGCCTGATGGCAGAAGCCGGCGTCAATATCGAAGTCATTTACAGCGACCATCAAAACCAACTGATTCTCGTCGTTGATGATTTAGCGAAAGGCCAGGCAGTATCCGATGCGTGGAGAAGCGGACGATAAGAGATTGAAGTTATGGATAAATTCACCCCAACACCAAAAACGACTTTGAAGCGATTGCCGGAACGCGGCGATTTTGACCGCCAGACGGTCTACGGCATTCTGGATGAAGCCCTGCTCTGCCACGTCGGTTTTGCCATGGACGGCCAACCGGTAGTCATTCCGACCAGCTTTGCCCGCATCGGCGACACGTTTTACATTCACGGTTCGGCGGCCAGCCGGATGTTGCGCGCAGTGTCGGGCGGCATCCCGGTTTGTGTGACAGTGACTTTGATGGATGGGCTGGTGCTGGCGCGATCGGCATTTCACCATTCGATTAACTACCGCTCAGTGGTCATCTTCGGCAACGCCACCCTGGTCGAAGATGAACCGGGGAAGTTGGCCGCGTTGGCGGCCCTCACTGAGCACATTGTTCCTGGGCGCTGGGCGGAGGTCAGACCGCCAACCGCCCAGGAACTGAAGGCGACGACGGTGCTGGCTTTGCCGCTGATCGAAGTGTCGGCCAAAGTCAGAACCGGCCCGCCCAAAGATGATGAAGAAGACATGGCCCTGCCGGTCTGGGCAGGCGAGTTGCCCTTGCGGATAATGACCGGCGCGCCCATCAACGATCCCGCGCTGACAGGGAATCCGGAACCGCCCGCATACATTCGCGATTACCGGCGAGGCGCGACACCACAGGAGCGTTAATGAACAGCATTCGCTATGAGTATGGCAACGATGTTGACTTGGATCAGATCATCGAGCTTTACCAAGCTTCCACGCTGGGCGAAAGACGACCGATTGATGATCGCCAGATCGTGGCGGATATGATGCGGCACGCCAATCTGGTGGTCACGGCGTGGGATGGGGATTTGCTGGTGGGCATTTCGCGCACGCTTACGGATTTTAGCTATACGGGCTATCTGGCCGATCTGGCCGTCCGGCAGTCGCATCAGAAATTGGGCATCGGCGTAGAGATGATTCAAAAGACGCGCGAAAAAATGGGGCCGCGATCAAAGCTGGTATTATTGTCCGCGCCTAAAGCCGTTGATTATTATCCGCGCATCGGCTTTACCCAGCCCGACAGCGCGTGGATATTGAGCGCCAGTGATCCTTTTCCCTTTAATAGGTTGATCTGAAGAAGAGGTAAGTCATTACACCCAAGGAGACGACAAATGACAGCAGAAGAAAGATCAGTACTGATTGCGCGTTACGCCGCCGGGTATGACGAAGTCGCAAGTGCGCTAGAAGGCTTCACCCCCGAAACCTTGACCGCGCATCCGCTGCCCGGCAAATGGAGCGCGGCGGAAATCGTCCAACATCTGGCCGACAGTGAAATGATGAGCGCCATCCGTTTGCGCCGCTTATTGGTCGAAGACAATCCGGCCATTCAGGGGTATCCGGAAGCGGTGTACGCCGAGCGGTTGTTTTATAACGAACGCGACATCGCGCCCGCGCTGGAAGCATTTCGCGCGGCACGATCCACAACCGTGCAACTGCTGGAACGAATGACCGAAGAAGACTGGCAGCGTAAAGGCACACATTCAGAAAGCGGCGCCTACGGCACAGAAATCTGGTTGAAAAATTATGCCGCTCACGCCCACGATCACGCAGGCCAGATTCGACGACTGCGCGAAGTGTTATCTTGAAAGATGAACTTTAGTGGCGCGGGTTGGTTAACCGCGCGGGCCATTGCATTTCACGCACGGGTAACCAACCCGCGCCACATTCTCAAGGAGATTCGAACAATGAAAGCAAAACCTGAAACAGACGAATACGCTTCTTATTACGGCAAATACATTTCTCTGATTGACGATGACGACATCGTGGCCGCGCTGGAAGCGCAGCTTGACGCGACGGCTGCCTGTTTGCGCGGGCTGTCAGAAGAGCAAGGCAATTCCCGCTACGAGCCTGGCAAATGGAGCATCAAGGAGCTGACCGGCCATATCAACGACGCCGAGCGCATCTTCGGCTATCGCGCGCTGCGCATTGCGCGCGGTGACCAAACGCCGCTGCCTGGCTTCGAGCAGGACGATTACATCGCGGGCGCGAACTTCGAAGCGCAAACGCTAGCCGATCTGACAACGGAATTTGAACTGATTCGCCGGTCGAATCTGGCGATGTTCAAACAGTTCAGCGACGAAGCCTGGGTGCGGCGCGGCACGGCCAGCGACAATCCGATCAGCGTGCGCGCGCTGGCCTACATCATCGCCGGACACGAAGCCCATCACATGAACATTCTGCGGTCGCGCTATCTGTGAGGCAGGTTGCGATGCGGTGATAGACGAATTGCCGCTCAATCCACCTTCGGCTAGACTCCTGCCGCTTTCACATCACGCTTTGGCAGGAGGCTTCAATGATTCAAAAACTTTTTCGCTCCACGCTCATCGCGCTGCTTGTTCTGCTGGCAATCGTCGTCGTCCAAGCGCAAAACGTTGCGCCAGCAATCAATGTTGACAGGCTGGCCAGCGATTTCGAACCCGAGATCAAACGGGCGATGGAAGCAGGAAAGATCCCTTCCTGCACGGTTGCGCTGATCGCGGGGGGCCGCGTTGTCTGGCAGCAGGCTTATGGTCATTCCAACCTGTGGTCGCGCACGCCCGCACGGCTGGACAGCGTCTATCTGATTGGTTCGACCTTCAAAGCCATGTCCACCGTCGCACTGCTGCAATTGATGGAGCAGGGCAAATTCAACCTTGATGATCCGGTCAGTCCGTTGCTGACCGACTTCAAGATTCAAGGTGAAGACCCCAAACACCTCATCACCTTCCGCCATCTGCTGACGCATACTTCCGGCCTGCCTGTTGATTTCGGCCCGTTCCCGCTGTGGGAAGACAAAGCCCCGCCCGCGCTGGAAGAGTATTTGAAGGCTTCGCTAAAAGTTACTCGCCCGCCGCTCGAAAAAGAAGAGTATTCAAACATGGCCTATTCGCTGATCGGCTATCTGGTCGGGAAGCTGTCAGGCGTGCCTTTCAAAGACTATATGCGCAAGAACATCTTCGCGCCGCTGGAAATGACAAGCACGGAATTCAACCCGCGTGCTGATATGGACGAACGGCTGACAACGCCTTATGTGGTGGATGAGAAATCGGGCGAGCAGAAAGCAACAACCAGATTGCGCGCGCAGGTCTGGCCCGCAGGGTTGGTGTACGGCACGATTCACGACCAAGCAAACTGGCTGATTGCCAATTTGAACGGCGGCGAATTCAATGGCAAGCGACTGATCAGCGAATCAACACACAAACAGATGCTGACGAAGCAATATCCGCAATTCCCCGGGCCGGTTGAAAATTTATGGGGAAGCAAAGAAGCAGGATTCGGGCTGACCTGGTGGGTGGAAGAGCGCAACGGCGAACTGTATTTCGCCCACAGCGGCAGCGTGCCCGGTTACACGGCGTTCCTGCTGGGCAATCGCAGCAGCAAACTCGGCTTTGCAATCCTGACCAACGGCAACCGCGCACATCCGCATTTGATCAAGCTGGCGGATAAGGCGATGGAATTATTGAAGGCGCAAATGACGGCGGGAAGGTGAACGTGTATCAGTACTGGGAGCGGTAGCGACCAGGCTTTCCGGAAATACGCGCTAGACGAATCAACCCGGTCGCTACCGCTCTCGGTACCGTATCCCCGGTACCGTATCCCCGGTACCGTATCAATGATGCTTACATCTCGGAAAAGTTCTTCAGCAGCTTCAGCCCTGCGGTCTGGCTTTTTTCGGGATGGAACTGTACGCCGATAACATTATCGCGCCCGCAGATCGAAGCGTAGCGCATGCCGTAATCGGTTTCGCCCAGCACGCACGACGCGTCCGGCGTTTCAACGTAATACGAGTGAACAAAGTAGAAGAACGTCTCAGTCGGCAAGTCATTGAAGACCGGGTGATTCTGTTTGCCCTGTCTGCCCTGTCTAAATGCCACCTGATTCCAGCCGATATGCGGCACGCGCAGCTTGTCGGGGAACTTCACGACGCGGCCCGGCATCAGGCCCAAGCCTTTATGCACGCCGAATTCGTGTCCTTCTTCAAACATCATCTGCAAGCCAACGCACAGACCGATGATGGGCTTCTCTGCCTTGGCGGCATCCAACACCAATTCATCAAACCCATGCGCGCGCAGCCCGTCCATACAAGCCCTGAACGCGCCGACGCCAGGCAGCACCAGCTTATCCGCAGCGCGCAAAACTTTTTCGTCGCTGGTCACGACGGCTTCAATGCCTTGCGACGTGAAGGCCTTTTCGACGCTGCGCAGGTTGCCGACGCCATAATCAATGATTGCAATGCTCATCAAATCACCCCTTTTGTGGACATAACACCTTGAATCCGATCATCCATTCGCACGGCCTGCGATAGAGCGCGAGTCGTTGCCTTGAAGATTGATTCAATGATGTGATGCTGGTTGCGGCCATACAGCAGTTCGATGTGCAGATTGCATTTGCAGTGTTCGGCGAAGGAATGCCAGAAGTGTTCTGCCAACTCGACCGAAAACGTGCCCACTTTGTCGCGAGTATTTTCAACCTTGTAAACCAGGAAGTAACGCCCCGACAGGTCCACCACCGCACGCGCCAGCGTCTCATCCATCGGCACATAAGCGTGGCCGTAACGCACAATGCCCTTCTTGTCGCCCAAGGCTTCGGCAAACGCATGACCCAGACAGATGGCAATGTCTTCGATTGTGTGGTGGTCATCAATTTGCAAATCGCCTTTGCAGGTCAGTTCCAGGTCGAACAATCCGTGCCGCGCAAACAGGTCGAGCATGTGATCCAGAAACGGCACGCCCGTGCTGATGGCGCTTTTGCCCGATCCCTCCAGATTCAATACCAGCCGGATGTCAGTTTCTTTGGTGGTGCGTTTAATTTCAGCTTGACGGTTCATCGCTGTCCAACAATCTCCTTCAACGCGGCAATCAGCCGGTCATTCTCTTCGGGCGTACCAACGCTGATGCGAACATAGTTTTCCAGCATCGGCGCGCTGCTGACATTGCGAATCAGGATGCCGCGCGCGTGCAGGGCTTCGAACAATTCTTTCGGTGGGATGACCGTTTTGACGGCAAAGAAATTCGCGGCTGACGACACAGGCATCAGCACGCCATCGAACTTCTGCAATTCCGCGAACAAACGGTCGTGTTCGCTGCGCATCTGTTCGACCAGCGGTTCCAGCAAATGGATTTTTTCCAGCGCTACTTCCGCCGCCGTCATTGAAAAGAAGTTCAAACTGTATGGCATCTTTGCCTTGTTGAATTCCCGGATCAGTTCAGGCGCGGCCAGACAATATCCAACGCGCAATCCGCCCATTGCCATTGCCTTTGAAAACGTGCGCAGGATGACAAGGTTTTTATAGTCGTTCAGCATCGGCACGAAATCATCGCTGCCGAATTCCAGGTAGGCCTGATCCACGACGATGATTGCTTCGCTGTTGCGCAGCAGCGACGCCAGATCGCGCGGCGTAATGGTGCAGCCCGTCGGGTTATTCGGCGAACAGATAATCGCCAATTCGGCACGGCTCGCAACCAGTTTGCTGGCCAGCCGTGGGATGTTGAACGTCAGGTCTTCGTTGAGTGGAACCGAGATAATCTCGCCGCCCGCGACCTGAATCACTTGGCGATAAACGGAAAAAGCCGGTTCGGGCAGCACGACCTTGACGCCTTTTTCGACAATCGAATTGATGACCGATTGAATCATCTCATTCGATCCATTGCCCGTCATCACGCCGTCAGCCTTCCAGCCGACATACGCCGCCAGCTTTTTCAATAATGCGGACGGAACAAACTCAGGATAGCGCGCCCAATCGTGTTGGCTCGCGCGGCGCAGCACTTCGTCTTTGATCTCGGCGGGCATGCCGAATGGGTTTTCGTTCTGGTTGATCTTGATCGGCGCGTCGAGCGGATCAAGCGTGTATGCCTTGATCGCGCGAACGTTGGATTTGATTTTGTCGAGTGGTGAAGCCATTGAAAACTTAGTGTCTTCGCGGCTTCGCCGCCTGATGTGCGGCAAGTCTCTGACTTGCCGAAAGGCTGTTTCAAGAATTCAGGGGCTATGCCACAATACGGGCGAAGCCCGAAAAGAAATTCCAAGCGCCGGAAGGCCAAAGGCCTTCCACACATCAAGCGGCAAAGCCGCAATACTGACTATTCGTACCGTATTGTCGCGGCGCGTGCGTGAGCTTCAAAGCCCTCAGCCAATGCCAACCGCTCAATCGAAGCCGCCGTGCGCATCAGCTCTTCTTTTGTATAACGAATGACGCTGGTGCGTTTCAGAAAATCATAAACACCAAGCGCTGATGAAAAGCGTGCCGTGCCGCCGGTGGGCAATACGTGATTCGTCCCGGCGAAATAATCGCCAACCGATTCGGGCGAATATGGCCCGACGAAGATCGCACCCGCGTTGCGAATCTTTTCGACAACGGCTTCGGCATCGGCGGTGATGACTTCGACGTGTTCAGGCGCCAGGCGATTGACCAACTCACAGGCATCATCGAGTGAATTGACCACAATCAGCGCGCCGTAATCGGCCAGCGAACGTTCGATGATCTTGTGGCGCGAAAGCGTCGCCGTCTGCTGCACCAGTTCAACTGCCACGGCTTCGGCCAATGCTTCACTGGTGGTCAGCAGAATGGCGGCGGCGTCTTCGGAATGTTCCGCCTGCGACAGCAAATCCGCCGCGACGTAATCCGCGCGTGCGGTGTCGTCGGCGATGACGACAATTTCACTGGGGCCGGCAATCGAATCAATATCCACCGCGCCGTACACCAGCTTCTTTGCCGCCGCGACGTATTGGTTGCCGGGGCCGACGATCTTGTCCACGCGCGGAATGGTCTGCGTTCCGCAAGCCAGCGCGGCAACGGCTTGCGCGCCGCCGACCAGATAGACTTCGTACAATTCCAGTTCTTTCAGCACAGCAGCAATGACAGGATTCTGCGCGAACTGCGCGGGCGGCGTGACAACGACAATGCGTTCTACGCCGGCAACCTGCGCCGGAATCGCATTCATCATCACCGTCGAAGGGTATGCCGCGGTTCCGCCCGGCACATACAGCCCGACGATCTGCAATGGGCGAATGCGCTGGCCCAATCGGACACCGTTGGCCATCTCGACGTACCAGTCTTTGGCCACCTGCTTTTCGTGGTAATAGCGAATGTTCGAGATGGCTTCGCGCATGGCGGCGATTAGCTCTTCGTCAACTCGTTCAGCCAACTCTTCGATCCATTCGCGCTCAACGCGCATGGTTTGCGCTGACAATACAACGTTGTCGAACCGCTGCGTGCATTCAACCACCGCTGCATCGCCACGCATGGTCACATCGCGGATGATGGCTTCAGTGCGGGCCAGAATGTCTTTGTTCAAGCCGACATTACGGCTCAAGATGCGTTGCAGCTTTTCGCTGTCTTCGGGGCGGGTGTTGTCCAGTTTGATAATTTCGATCATATGTTCAGATTTACACGCTTAATGCTTCCGTCAATTTGGCAATCAAATCGCCGACTTCGATTCGCTTCAGATGAAAGCTGGCGCGATTGACGACCAGCCGCGCGGTGGATTCGGTGATGACTTCGATTACATCCAGACCATTTTCTTTCAGCGTTCGCCCGGTTTCGACCAAATCAACAATCCGATCTGACAACCCAATCAGCGGCGCTAACTCAACCGAACCTGACAGCGGAATGACTTCTATCGGCACGCCCTTTTCGTGAAAGTAATCAGACGCGATGCGCGGATACTTCGTCGCCACGCGAACGGTCGCCAGCAGATTGTAATCCTGCCCGACGGCTTCCTGCCTGCCCGCAACGGCGATGCGGCAATGGCCGAATTTTAGGTCAAGCGGTTCATGAACATCGGCGCGCGATTCCAACAACACATCGTGTCCGCAAATCCCCGCGTCCGCCACGCCGTATTCAACATAGGTCGGCACGTCGCCCGGTTTGACCAGCACAAAATCGTAGCGGCCATCGGTGGAACTAACAATCAACTTGCGCGAATTCAATTCGCTGTCCGCAACAACGATTCCGGCGCGGGCAAACAGTTCCAATGCGTCATCCTGCATGCGGCCTTTGGAAAGCGCAATCGTCAGTTTGTTGAATTTACTGGGCACTGATCTTCACCTGCTTTTCTTGCTGACGCTCGTGGCGGGCTTGGAGGAAGGCCGCAGCCAAATCTCCGTTGACATTGATGGTCTGTGGCGCGGCATCCGCGCGCGGTTCAGCACCGAGTCGCCTTTTGGCAATTGCCCCAACCAATCCATCCAGCGCGAAGGAAAATCCAACCGCCGGTTCTGACTTGCCGAAGTTGGCAATCAAGTTGTCATAACGGCCTCCGCTGCCAACTTCAACGCCCAGGCCAGGCACAAAGACTTTGAAAACCAGCCCGGTGTAATACTCCTGCCCGCCAGTATCGCCCAGATCAATATCGAAGTTTTCACGCAAGCCCAGCGCATCCAACGTCGAATAAATCTGCGCCAGATGTTCGACCGCCGCACGTGATTCGTCGTTGGTCAAAACATCGCCTGCCCGCGCAATCACATCTTCTTTCCCGGCGATCTGCGTCAACCGGCAGAAATCAGCTCGGCGCGAGGCATCCACCTGCGGCGCGACCGCCTGCAAAAAATCGGCGAGCGCCAGACTATTACGCCGGTCAATCCGTTCGCGCAGTTCAGCGCGCGCCGCGTCATCCAGATTCAAGTACTCAGCCACGCCATTGAAAAAGTCCACGTGTGAAAGCGCAATGCGAAAATCGCCCAGATCAAGCGCGGCCAGAAGCTCCGCCGCAACTAACAAGACTTCGACATCGGCAACCACATCTGGTTCACCGATGTGTTCAATGCCGATCTGATGAAATTCGCGCGCGGCACGTTCCATCGGTTCGTCGTACCGAAAGACTTCGCCGGAATAGCAAAGCCGGATAGGCCGCTCGCGCTTCAAAAACCGCGTCGCCACCGTGCGCGCAACCAACGAAGTCAGTTCGGGCCGCAGCGCCAGCAGCGCGCCATCGCGATCAACAAACCGATAGGTCGCTTCTGCCTTTTCCGCGCCCATCCCGCGCGCAAACAGATCGTGATAATCAAACATCGGCAGGATGATCTCGTCGTACGACCACCCGGCGAAAATGCGCATCGCACGCGCTTCCACCGAACGGCGCAAACGCACTTCATCGTCGAAGAAATACTGCACACCCGCCGGAATTTTTGTGAGTGATGACATTTGAGTTGTCAGGCTGCTTGTTGCTTATCTTTCTCAATTACAGAAGACAGGAATTTAATCAGTAATTGAATTAAGGGATGCTCTTGCAACACTTTTATAGAATCTTGGTCGAGATGGCCGAGAATCGTTTGAAGCAATTTACCCTTTTCCCCCGGTTTATTGGCGAATAATTCCTTTGGTTGAAGCTTCACCAGTTTCCATTCTAAATCTGTGAACTTCCGATGTGTAACTTCTTCAAGGAAGGATTGGTCTTGAAAAAAAACAGCCTCAATTTCGGGGACGGCAAAGAAGATCTCAAAGGGTACGTTCACTGCAGCTTGCTTCAGCAGCCAGCGAGAGAAGTCGAGTTTCTCACGGATAATCTGTTCATCATTTGCATCTGCATCAATGACTAAGGCCACAGGAATTCGCCTTTTGGCCAGGATCGAGGCTGCAAGGGATTGAGCGCCGTATCGCCCTCCACCTGCAACGAATTCCACCTCTTTCGTTATTCGTGACGGCAACAATCGTTTGAGAATCTCTATGTCTGTTTGGCCTTCTGCAATGACATATGCTGTTTTCATAATGACTCCTCCTCCAGAAGGTTGTATGTCGGGAAACCGTTTTCAACGCAATACTTATATTTTGCGGCGAGGCCGCGACGAAAGGCATGCTTTTTTAACGCATATTCAATCTCCAGACCATCCCAGAGCAGAATTGTCTGCGGGGCGAGGAATCGCGCCAATGTGACGGCAGGATCAGTAAATCCACTTCGGCTGAAGACAATGCCAATAGTTGGCCCCGGGCGTCTTAACAATTGGTTTCGTAGTTTGGCAATCGGCTCAATGTTGACCTCTTCGGACTGGTCCTTACATTCGATCAAGCAAGCGAGATTATTCGAGTAAACAACACCATCAATTTGTTCGATGGTTTCCCCATCCAGATTGACTTGATAAGGCCACTTAATTTCAGCGCTCTCAAGTTGAAACGCGCGCAGAACCAGGTATTCGAGCGCTTTGCCTGCCCCCCAATCTTCCGTCGTTCGAGATTTGATTTGTTCCCAAAGAGGTATAAGGCCTCGCCATTTGTAAGTAGAAATTTTTATCTCTAAATCCTTATTGGTTGCCATTGCTCACCCCTGAACAGAATACCCGCCATCCACCGGAATTGCCGTGCCCGTAATGAAATCCGACGCAGGGCTGGACAGAAAAACAGCAATTCCGGACAAATCCTCCGGTACGCCCCAACGGCCAGTTGGCGTGCGTTCAAGCACGCGTTGGTGAAGACCAAGCACCTGCTGGCGCGCGCCGCGCGTCAATTCCGTATCAATCCAGCCGGGCAGCACGGCATTGACCTGGATGTTCTCTTTGGCCCAGGCCGTGGCCAGGGCTTTGGTCAATTGGACGATGCCGCCTTTGCTGGCGGCATACGGCGCGGCGAACGGAACGCCGAAGAGCGACATCATCGAACCGATGTTGATGATCTTGCCGCCGCCCGCGCGCTGCATTTCAGGGTAGGCGGCTTGAGAACAAATGAACGGGCCGGTCAGGTTGGCGTCCAGCACCGCTTGCCATTCGGCCAGCGTGTATTCGTGCGGCGATTTGCGAATGTTCGTGCCTGCGTTGTTGATCAGAATGTCCAAACGGCCAAAGTGTTCGACTGCTGCCGCAACCATTGCCCGGCAAGAGGCTTCGTTGGTCACATCCACTTCCACCGAAGCGATTTTGGCTCCAAGCGATTCAAGCTCAGCCACAGCAGCGGCATTCTTGGCAGCATTGCGCCCAGCGATCAAGACCGTCGCGCCTGCTTTGGCCAAGCCGCGCGCCATGCCTAGCCCGATGCCGCCGTTGCCACCCGTGACGATGGCGACGCGGCCCGAAAGATCAAAAGGATTCATGAAAAGGTTTTCTCCTCTTTGCTCGTAATACTCACGACATCTGCCGTCCTTGATTGTCTACTGTCACTTCCATCGCTCGCGACCCGACGCCTTTTGCCGCCAGCCGTTCGACCATCGCGGCGGCGATTGCGTCGCAGTTGTCCGTGGCAAAGGCGATCATCGTCGAACCTGCTCCGCTGATGGCTGTGCCCAGCAAGCCAGGATATTTATGCGTCTCTTCGTTCAGGTGCAGCACTTCGGGAATTCCCGGCGCAAGCGGAGCGCGATAGGGTTGATGCAGTCGGTCGCGCAAGGCTTCGTTGATCAGATCGAATCGCTTTTCCGCTAGTGCGGCTTGCAGCAGGGCGGCGCGTTGCAGATTGTAAATGGCATCGTGCCTTGTAGTCATTTGCGGCAGCACGGCGCGCATCTTGGCCGTCTCCATTTCAAAGTCGGGGATGCAGATAACCAGCTTGACCTCTTCCGGCCAGTGCCGTTTGACGGTCAACAGTGACCGGCGTTCGTTGCCCGCATAATCAATCCGTTCTTTGACGACGGCGACGACCAAGCCGCCCAGCCTGCTCGGGGCCAAGTTGTCGCCGTGCCCTTCGAAGTGCAGCGCGTAATCGAAAAAGTCCGCCTCACTCAATTTGTCGCCAGTCAGGGCTTCATAGATGGAAAGGCCCGCGATGATTGCGCTGCTGCTGCTGCCCAGACCCCGCGCCAGTGGAATCTGGCTGTCCACGCGAATGCGCGCACCGGTCAGCGGCTGACGGCGCGCTTCGGCGGCAAACAGCGCAGCCCGAAGCATCAGGTTCGATTCATCCAGCGGGACTTTTTCCGCGCCTTCACCTGTCGGGATAATTTCAAAATGATTGTTGAGCTGCTCAACTTCCAAGCGCAAATACAGCGACAAAGCCAAGCCGCAAGTATCGAAGCTTGCGCCTAAATTAGAAGTGGAGGCAGGGACGATAATCTCTGTTTTGGACATCTCTGATTGCGGATTGCGGCCCTTGCTAAATGCGGATTGCGGATTGCGGATTGGCACAACGCCGGGAATCCGCAACGGGCAATTCACAATGGGTTTAGGTTCCTATGTATCGAGCGTAAAGCGATCGGGCGACATTCGGATCGTCCGTGCCTTTAATGACGCTGCGGGCATCGGCGAAGACCGTGATCTCGTGCTGTCCGGTCTTCAATTTCAACAAGTAGCGATTGTAGCTCACTTCGCCTGCATCGCGCAGTTGGTCTGCCAGTTCGGCAAAATCAATCTGATGTGGGGCAGCAGGCGTAATCTGCACGGCATTGCGGCCGCAAAGGGTTGTCACAAGCTGTCCGCCACGTGCGGTCAGGAATTCAAAATTGCGCTGCTGACAGGTCGGACAATCAGCGACGCGGTCACGCAAGGTAAGCCGCGTAAATTGATTCTGCCACAAGTCGAATTGCAGCAGCGACTGGTGCAGCTTGTCGAATTGACCCGTCAGAATCTTGATCGCTTCGGTGACTTGATGCGCGGAGATGGTGGCAATGATCGGTAAAACCACGCCCGCTGTATCGCAGGTTGGCGACGTGCCAGGCGACGGCATTTCCGGAAAGACGCATCGCAAACACGGCGTCCGGTTCGGCCCATCCGGAATGATCGTCATCTGCACACCGTAAGCGCCAACCGCCGCGCCATAAATCCAAGGCTTGCCCAGCTTGACCGCTGCGTCGTTCAGCAAATACCGAACTTCAAAATTATCCGCGCCATCCAGCACTACGTCGGCGTCGCGGATCAATTCTTCGATGTTTGAATAATTGACGTCTTTAACAACGGCTTCGGCTTGAACGTCGGAATTGATCCGGGCGATGCGCGCGGCAGCGGCCACGGCTTTGGGCAAGCGTTGCTCAACGTCTTCTTCGCTGTACATCACCTGGCGGTGCAGGTTCGATGCTTCAATGAAGTCACGATCAATCAAGCGCAGGCGGCCCACGCCAGCGCGTGCCAGCATCTCGGCATGCATCGCGCCAAGCGCGCCACAGCCGATCAGGACCGCGTGGCTTTCGGCTAAACGCTGTTGACCTTCTTTGCCTATGCCGGAGAAAAGAATTTGGCGGGAATAGCGTTCGGAAGTTGCAGACTTCATTGCGGATTGCGGATTGCGGATTGCGGATTCAGCTGCTCTTTCACAGCGGCAGTTCTGATCCGCAATCCACAAATTTTAGCGGGTCGTCTTGATCAGAATCTCCGTGCCTGGCTCCAGTTTGACCTTGTTGCTGCCTTGAATGTAGGTCGAACCAGCGCCAACCCCAGCACCAATTGCGGCACCAATGGCCGCGCCTTTGCCGCCCCCGGCAATTGCGCCAATGACTGCACCGGCTGCCGCACCGCCCCCTGTGCGCACAGCCGTGGTCTTGCCTTTGCTGCCGCTTTTGACGTTGCCTTCTTCATCAACCTCTTTGGCTGAGCTTTCGCCGTAGACCTGAACGACCTGCGCGGCAATTGGAATCGTCTCGCCGTTTTTCAGTTTGACACGGTCAAAGGCAAGCGCCAGTTCCGTCTTGCCGCTCAGCTTACCGGACTTGTCAATCTTGGCGATGTGGCCTTCAACGGTTCCGTCAGCGTATGCGCTGGGCGTCAGCACCACAGCGCTGAAACGGTCGCCGTCTTTCGACTCTTTGGTGTCAATCGTGTCTGTCAGCCTGATCTTCAGCTCAGTACCGACTGGAATTGTCGTGGCTCTGCGCTTCACGGGCGTTGATTTGACCGTTCGCGAGGTTCTCTTTTTCGTCTGCGCATTGGCAGTTTGAAAAGCCCCAAAGGCGGCTGTCACGATGGCCGCGAGCAGCACGAATTTACCGAAACGAGCGAACTTGCTATTAGAAATCTGCATGATTTTCTCCTTCCGACTTGGTTGTTTGAATTCGATTATTTCCGGGAAGTCTGCCAGGAAGTTTGAACGAGGGCAGCTTAACAAACAAATACCTTGAGGCAAAACGCGCAAGCCAACCGATTTGCTAACACTCGCCCGATTCCTATAATCAACACGCATTACATTTCAACATCACAATCCGGATATGCTTAAGAAACTCTTTGCGCCTGAAAATTTACTCAGTTGGTTTTTGATCTTCGTTCCGATTGCCGCATTTTTGGAGTTCACTCACGCCAGCTCAATTGCGATCTTCGCAACGTCGGCATTGGCGATTATTCCACTTGCCGGTTGGATGGGACGCGCGACGGAGCATTTGGCCGAAAAGCTGGGGCAAGGCATCGGTGGATTGCTGAATGCGACGTTCGGCAATGCGGCGGAGCTAATCATTGCGCTGATGGCTTTGCGCAAAGGTCTATTTGATGTCGTCAAGGCATCAATCACCGGCTCTATCATTGGCAACGTTCTGCTCGTCCTCGGCCTCAGCGTGGTGGTTGGCGGGCTGAAGTTTCCACGCCAAGTGTTTAACAAGACGGCAGCGATGCTTGGCTCGACGATGTTGGCACTGTCGGCAATCGCTCTGTTGATGCCGGCGGTCTTTCACATGGTGGTTTCCAACAAATCGCGCGAGCAGGATTTAAGCGTTGAGATCGCCGTCGTGCTGATTATCACCTATGTGCTCAGCCTGATCTTCACGCTGCGCACCCATTCGCATTTGTACACCGGCGGCGTGGATGAAAAAGAAGAAGAGGAGGCCATCGGCACACACGGTTGGAGCATGGGCCGGTCAATCGGGATATTGCTGGTTGCAACGTTGCTGGTCGCGGTAATGAGCGAGTTTCTAGTCGGAGCAGTCGAAGAGGCGTCCCGCAAACTTGGCCTGACGGAGATTTTCGTTGGCGTGATTCTGGTGGCAATTATCGGCAATGCAGCGGAACATTCGACAGCGGTGTTGGTGGCGATGAAAAACAAGATGGATTTGGCACTGAACATCGCCATCGGATCGAGCATGCAGATCGCGTTATTTGTCGCGCCGGTGTTGGTCTTCGTCAGTTATGCGTTTGGCAGGCCGATGAATTTGCTCTTCTCCCCACTGGAAGTAGTGGCGATTGGAGTATCTGTGCTGGTCGTCGCCTTGATCGCGCAGGATGGCGAGTCGAACTGGATGGAAGGCGTTCTGCTGTTAGCGGTCTATACAATTCTCGGTCTGACATTCTATTTCTTGCCGGCCTGAACCAGACTTGCTTGTCATTTATTGGCCTGATTGAACAGTTTCATCATTTCTGGCTTGCGTACCGTAAGCTCCTTCCAAACCGTTTTTTCCATTGCCTCAGCTTGGGCCTCCAACTCTCGCAGAAAGGCATCTCGTTTAGAGAGTCGCCGTTTCAAATCCAACGCCACTCCAATGCCTGGGAACCGGCGATGTTGGGATAAGAGCAGTTGATTGGTTTGCTGGATGTCCTCCTCTACCCTTCGAGCACGTTCCAGGTTGGTCAAAATATGAACGGCATGTGCCAATTCATGCCCCAGCACTTCGGCATAACGTTCTTCCCGGTCCAATCCCAGGAACGGAACCAAACCATCAGCCCGCCTGGTATCCGGCCCAACATAAGCTTGATTGATGTTTGGCAAACTAAGCCGAATGACCGCGATGTGCCGTTCTCCCAGTGGATCAAACTGTTCAATCGCAAAAGTCCCTGCCGTGCACGTCGAGACCTCATTTGGACGAGAAAACTCGACATAAACAGTATGCCCACTTATTTCCACCCATTGCCATAAACCGGCCAAAGTCGGATGCAGCGTTTGATGGTTTGTATCTTCGGCAAAAACGACTTGCTCGATGGCTTTCCACTTTTCAAGCTCTTTGGGAGAAAGACGCGTCGTAATCAGCCCCATCGGGTGGGCTGAAGATGAAACAGCTTCGCATTTGAGATCACGAGTATCGGCCAGAAACATCAAAAGCAGTAACAGAAATTGAACTGTCATCACGAAGTAGCTTCGCAGCATGGAACCTCCTTCAAGGAGAGAAGGAATATTGAGGGGCCTTATCAAAGGGGCAAAGTGGAGGGGCGAGACGGAGCAAATTATATTCCGATAAAAGTGAAAGCCAATCAGAAAATCCGTATTGCGGCAGAAAGTTGGCGAAGAAGGGAAAGGATAAATCAGAGTTCAGATTATTGACCCGTAAAAGGAGAGAGGCTCAAGGTGCCTCACTCACCTTGAGCCTTTATGCGAACTCACTTGCTGAATATTACTGATAACTCGGTTTGTTGAGTATTGAATATCCTCACTATATTCAACCTCTCCCCTTGTCATCTTTCTTGGGCTGGTAAACGCCCCTGACTTCGGAAAGTTCCACGATGTTCCGTCATCAGAAGAAAAAAGTTGATGAATAAATTCCTGATCCTCAATTTCAGTCAATCAGACATAGTGAGTTCGTAGAGTGGTGACTTTCTCGAAAAAAAATTGAAGGGGTTGGAACTTTTCAAGAGGGCTGGCGTGTACGCCCACAATTGCGGTGATCACTAAGCTCCAAAGTATTGTGAGGGTACTTAGAGCGCCACTTCAGATCACCGATCCTTCCTATAAGAAGTTCGCATAAGGGCTTAGAGACGAGTGAGGCGTCGCTAAGCCCTTCGATTTTTTATAGAGCCAGTTTCCAGCTTTTGCTCTCCCCAGCTCAGCGATACAAAACTTTTACGATGCGGGAACTTTCAGCACGCGCTCTGCACTGAGATGAGTGGTGACCCAGTTTCGCGCCCACTCATCGGCATGTAACACCGCCTCAAGGCTTGAGGCGGGTTGGGCTTCGTGAGCATCGCAAGCAGCTTCGATCAGACGCGGAATGTCTCCAAATTTGATCCGCTCATCCAGAAAAGCCGCGACTGCGACTTCATTCGCAGCGTTCAGCACGGCGGGCATTGTCCCGCCGGTTCGCAACGCCCGATAAGCCAATTTGATGCAAGGAAACTTGTCAGGCTCAGGCGGGGAAAACTCCAGCTTGCTTAGTGTCGCCAAGTCCAGCGCGGGTAATTGGGACGGACGGCGGTCAGGATAGGTCATGGCATATTGAATGGCGTGGCGCATATCGGTTACGCCAAGTTGCGCAAGGATGGAACCGTCAATCATCTCAACCATGGAATGAACAACCGACTGCGGATGCACGACGATGTCAATTTCGTCAGCGCAAAAGTTAAACAGCCAGCGTGCCTCGATCACTTCCAGGCCTTTGTTCATCAGCGTGGCAGAGTCAATTGTGATCTTCGCGCCCATTCGCCAGGTCGGATGCTTTAATGCCTGCGCCGGAGTCGCCTGTTCAATCTCTTCCCTGCTCGCATTGCGAAACGGCCCGCCAGAGGCAGTCAAGATCAAGCGTTTTACTTCGTTCCGCTTTTCACCACGCAAACATTGATGAAGCGCATTATGTTCACTATCCACCGGCAGCAACTCTGCGCCGGATTTCTCTGCCACCTGCGTCATCAATTCGCCCGCGATCACCAACGTTTCTTTGTTTGCCAACGCCACACGGCGTCCAAGTTCCAACGCTCGATAGGTCGGCAGCAAACCGAGTGCGCCAACAACCGCGCCAATCACAATCTCAGCCCCATCCACCGTTGCCACTTCGCACAATCCTTCTATGCCGATGCCAATCTTCGGCACCACGGACACATTGCGCGCCTTCAATTCGTGGCGAAGTTTATCGGCGTGGGCGTCAGTGCCCACCGAAACCACACGCGGGCGAAATTGTTCAATCTGTTCAGCCAGCAATTCTACATTCGCCCCCGCACCCAGCGCGGCCACACTGAATTCGCCACCGAACGCTTCGACAACACGCAGCGTATTGCAGCCAATCGAACCGGTGGAGCCAAGAATTGCGATCTGTTTCATAGAAAATCCAGCTACTTCAAAAAAACCACGTAGAAGTAATAGAGCAGCGGCGCATTGAAAAGCATGCTATCCAGCCGGTCGAGCAAACCGCCGTGACCAGGAATTAGGTTGCCCGCGTCTTTTGCCTTCGCTCCGCGCTTGAGCATGGATTCGCATAAGTCGCCAACCACGCCTAACAACCCCATGACAATCGCCAGCGGAATGGCATATTCAATCTTCAGTTCGGGAAAGAACCAAAAATGCGCGATCAAGGCCGCGATCACATTTCCGGCCAGTCCACCCAATAATCCTTCAATCGTTTTTCCCGGACTGACGCGCGGCGCCAGTTTTCGCCGGCCCATCGTGCGGCCAGTGAAATATGCTCCCGTGTCGCCCGCAAACACGACCATAAAAAATAACGTCAGCAGCTTCGCCGGCAGTTTCGGGATCGGGCTTTGAATCACAGTCAGCGCAACGATGTAACCGCCGAGCAGCGCGACATACAACACACCGAAAGTCTTCACTGCCGCTTCCGGCACCACATGGCTGAAGTCCTCTTTATCGGCATGACTGAAAAGCTGAACCAGCAACTCAGCCACGACCAATGCGGCAATCACTGCCGCAACAAGATCGTGCCGCCCAAAATAAAACGCGGCGAGGATTCCCACCGCCGCAAGCATTCCTTGAATCTGCCCACCCTGTTTGGCCAGGGCGTAATACTCATACAACCCTAGCAGAATACCCACGCCGGCCAGCGCGGCAAACCAGATCGGCGCTCCCAGCCACAATATAGCAAAGAGGATTGGTAAAAAGACGATTGCAGTTAGGATACGAGCTGACATGAGGGAAGAGCTTTCAGGAAGCGACAACGGCGCGGCGGGCGCTTTCGGACATCTCATTCAGGCCGCCGAACCTGCGCTCACGTTTTTGGTAATCCACAATCGCGGCGAACACGTCCGGGCGTCTGAAGTCCGGCCACAACGTATTCGTCACATAAATTTCAGCATAAGCGATCTGCCATAACAGAAAATTGCTGATGCGCATTTCGCCGCTTGATCGGACAAGCAGGTCAGGATCGGGCAGGTCCGCCGTATAAAGCTGCCGCGAGATTTCAGCTTCGCAGATTGATTCTGGCCCGCGCCCTTCGCGCGCGCACTTTTCCATCAGTTTGCGGAATGCGTCCACCAATTCGCTGCGCCCACCGTAATTCAATGCGACGTTCAGCACCATGCCGGTGTTATTCGCCGTTTTGCGAATTGCTGACCGCAGTTCGAACTGCACTGTTTCGTCCAGTTCGTTTGTGCGGCCAATGGTCTGAAAGCGGATGTTGTTGCGGTGGAGGTTTTCGATTTCCTTGCGCAGATACTCTTTTAAGAAAGTCATCAACGCTTCGATCTCAAACGGCGGGCGTTTCCAGTTCTCGACTGAAAAGGCGTAGAGCGTCAGCGCCTCAATTCCCAATCGCGCGCAAGTGTCCACCGTCGAACGCACAGCCTCGACACCAGCGCGGTGGCCGGCGATACGTGGCAAAAAGCGGCGCTTCGCCCACCGGCCATTGCCATCCATAATCACTGCGATGTGGCGCGGCAGGCGGGTGAAATCAATCTGGTTGAGCAACTGCTCGTCGCGCGAGCCTGGCTCAATTATTCCGGTAAAGTCTTGAAGCATCTCTTTTCGCAGTTGCGGGTGTGGAGTTATGGACCATCAGTCACAGTTTCGCGCTGTTTCTAGGGGATTCCGGGTTCGACGTGTGATGATGGAGTGACCGCGAGCGACCGGCAACGCATACTAATACTCGACTTTCAGCAGCGTCAACCCTGGCGCCGGAGCTGATGCTCCAATCAGCTTGCGGTCGCGGCACTCAATCAATTCAGCCATCGAACCGGCGCGCGACCGTCCGCGGTTCACCTCGATCAGCGCGGCAACCATTGTTCGCACCTGATAACGCAGAAAGCCATCGCCGCAACAGAAAAGCGTCAGCAGTTCGCCATCGCGTTCGATGCGAATCTCAGTCACCGTTCGCACACGTGTTCTTGTCGTGCAGTCGGAGACAGTGAACGCCGTGAAATCGTGCGTGCCGATCAGCGCCCGTGAATCTTCAATCAGCTTTTCAAAATTAAGCGGGTAGGGGTAATGCCAGGCGTATCGCACCCAAAGCGGGTTCATCACTTCGCCGGTAAAAATCCGGTAGCGATAGGTTTTGCTCTTTGCGCCCGCTCGTGCGTGAAAACTGTCTGCCACTCTTGAAGCTTCCATGACGCGAATGTCCGGCGGCAAATTACCATTCAATGCCCGTTGCAGCCCCTTCTCACTCCACTCTTTGGCCAACCGAAATGAAACAACTTGCCCTTCGGCGTGAACGCCCATGTCCGTTCGTCCGGCGGCGAAAGTTGTTACCGGCTCCCCTTCCAATTGCTTTAGCGCGGCTTCAACCGCGCCTTGAAGCGTGGGTTGGATCAGTTGGAGTTGCCAGCCGGAGTAGTTGGTTCCGTCGTAGGCCAGCGTGATTCGGTAGTTCATTCGATCTTGCCGTTGCGAATCAGAACCACATCGCCAATGGCCGTTCCGCGTTCGTAATCCAATGCTTTGCCATCGCGCGCGCCAGCGAAAGGGCCAGCAGAAGGGTAAGCTTGATCGGTTGTGAACTGAGTCAGTTGTTTCGGATCGCCGCCATTAATCGCGCCTTCATTTGCTGGCACGCTCCAAGGGTGCGACACGCCTTCAGTTCGCTCTGAAACCAACGCCCCCGAATCTGCCGCCCCAGTCGCAATGCTGACGCCATAGTAGCTGGCCGTGTCATTCGTGATCCGTCGCGCTTCGCCTTTTGGAAAGGTCAGCAACCAGAGCTGATCGCCATACACCGCCGAAGTCCGCCGCCAGCCATTTAATACCAGACCACTGCCATCGCCCAACCACGCCACCTGGCCAATCACCGTCCAGGTTTGCTCACCTATCGGCTGATCCGAACCATCCGCCAGATTCACAACCAACACGTGCATCGTCGAATCCGCCCCCGCGACCACGCCCGCCGCGCAGGCAATTCGACTGCCATCGGGCGACCACGCGGGCCCTTGCAGCGAGAGCATTTCAGGCTGCTTTCGCGTCAACAATTTCCGTTCTTCCGATCCATCAAGCTTTGCTGCAATTAACGAAACCTCTCGCTGCGCCGGGTAGTTACGCACGAAGGCAAAGTATTGATTGTTCGGCGAAAATGAAATGGAGCCGTCCACGTCTGACATTACTTCGCGCGGCGTGCCGCCCAATACCGGAACTTGATAAAGCTTGCTGAGCGTTTCGCCCTTCGGCTGCGTAACGTAATAAAGAAAGCTGCCATCCGGCGAAAATGTCAGGCCACGAAACCGCGCATCTTTTGGGACAACCACCGCTGTACTGCCTGTCGCTGATGCCTGTCTGACCAGCACGCTTTGCTGATCACCCTCTTCCACCACGTAAGCGACATACTTGCCATCGCGCGAGATGACTGCTCGCACGGCTTTCCCCGAAGTCGTCAGCTTCGCCATCGTGATCTGCTGAAAGGCCGTTTTGGATTGGTTATTCGAGCGGCGGTAGGCGGAAAAAAGCGCGAATGCCAGCACGGCCAAACTGACGAAGAGCAGCGTCACGGAAGTCAGCACCCGCTTCGGGTCTAAAGGCCGCTGCCCGGAAAACTCTCCGTTGCCAGCCGCTGAAGGCAGTTCGCCAGCTTCCGGTTGCCCCGCAATTGCCATCTCCTGTTCATCTGGCGCGACAGATTGCACTTCGGCGACGGGCTTCATATCCGGCTTCCTGGCCGACTGCCCGGTTTAATCGCGGTCGAACCGTCTTTGCACATCGGGCATTCTTCCGGCTTGTAAGTTGGCACTTCCAACACAGCCAGCGCATGACGCGGCACGCCCAAATCAACGGCTCCGCCACTGCGATCAATCAAAGAGCCTGCGCCGACCGTGATGCCGCCCAGCGCCGCAACGACTTCCATCACTTCGCGCGTCGAACCGCCGGTCGTCACCACGTCTTCAACAACCAGACATCGCTCGCCCGGTTTGATCGAAAAGCCTCGCCGCAGCGTCATCGTCTTTTCCTGCCGTTCCGTAAACAGCGCACGCACACCCAGCGCGCGCGCGGCTTCATACGCCACAAAAACCCCGCCCAGCGCCGGAGCAATAACCAAATCAATCTGGCCGATGCGCGCATCCGCTTTTGCCTTTGCCGCCAATTCTGCGCACAGCTTTTCGGCCACCGTTGGATGTTGCAGCACCAGCGCGCATTGCAGATAACGCGAACTGTGCAGGCCGGACGAGAGCAGAAAATGGCCGGTCAACAAGGCGTCGTTCTCTTCAAAAACGTTCAGGACTTCTTCAGTTGTCATAACTTTGGCCAACCAGGATGTAACGATAAGGAAAATGTCGAAAGATATTCAGCCGAAGGTTTGCGGCCAGGCCAATCTCCGTGATGTCGGCATCCGCAAAACCACGCAACACCGAAACCGCCGAATCGTTCCGCACCAGCCGATTGGCGGTAAAAATGCCGGTCAAAACTTTGATGGAATAGTAGGCCAGCGGATGCCGCCGCAGGTCGTTGATGATGAAAGCGACGCGTGCCACGCGAGAAAAGCTTTTCAGCAAGATCGCCGCCGAAGGGCTTTCAAAGTGATGCAGAAACAGCGAAGCCAATACGAAATCGAAGCTGTGATCTGCAAACGGCAGATTCATCGCATCCGCTCGCACGACTTTGATTTCGGGATAGCCGGCTGTCTGAGTTTGCGATTCCCGCGCTGCGATTTCATTCAGATCAAGCACAATGAATTCGATCTGCACTCCGCGCGCCCGCGCCCAGTCAACGATCATCGCCGGGATGTCCGCCGATCCGGTTCCGATATCCAGCAAGCGGACATGATCTTTTCCCAAAGCTTCGATCATTGGAAACAAATGCCTGGCCAGCGCGCTTCTGCCGCCAAGCCAGCGATTGACGCGCCGCAGATCAGCCAGATTCTCAACGAATTCGGCATGGCTGTAATCCGAACCGTCCATCAACTCGGCTTCCTTGCTGCGCTGCATGAATTTGACGAAGGGGTTAAATTTCAAAATGTGCACTCAACGCCTGAGCGACTGAAGAAAGCTCTTGCAGCCGTTCGGCGGAAAGTTCGGAAAGGTACGGCGGGAGCGGGCCGCTTCGCGCGATCCCCGCAAGTTCGGTTGAATGGTGCAAGACTTTCGCTGGCCCCCAGGCATCACGCAAATCTTCGTGCGGGATGAATAAGCCGCGCAAGGTTTCGGCCTGCTCAAAATCACCCCGGGCACAAGCTTCAAACAATTGCTGGCTTGCCTGAGAAGCAATGCAGCCTGATCCGGTGGTAAAGCCCGGCAGCTTCCAATCGCGCGTATGCACAATCGCCGGGCGTTCGCCGATGCCGCTGATCACCAGATTTCGATCCACGCGCGTCAGCAAGGATTCCAGATAAGCGTCTTGTTTTGGGTCTTGTCGGACAACGGCATACTTGATCCACACGCACAACCCTTCGTCCACCAAACGCGCGACGACATCCAAACCCGCTTCTTTGTCCGCGCCGAAATTGTTCTCTTCTTTCAAATACAAAATCAGCTTGGTTTCAGCCGCGTCAGCAAATTCGCGCAGGCCGCGTTCCAATCCAGCAGCATCGCGCGGATCGCTGCAAGGCAACATCATCACGCACGGAAAGTTGTACCGGCGCAGCAGCGGCGCTTGATCCATCGCGCGTCCATACGACGGCCCGGCGCTGGGAATCGCCCAATGGTCGCCAGCCAAGCCCGACAGCCAGTCCAGCATTGCTTCGTATTCAGCCAGCGTCAGGTGATACAGAAACGCATTGCCGCCGTACAAAAATCGCGTGATGCCGCCATCGGCAATGTGTTTGACGATGCGGTCGTTCTGTTCAAAATCAAGCGAGCGGCGTGCGTCGTTTTTCCGCGCCAGCGGCGGAACCGAGAACACGCCGCGCAAATCTTCAAACGTTACAGAAGTTGTTTTCAAAGTGATTCACCTGTCTTTCGATTGGAATGGATTCAAAGTTTGTCCGGGTCAACCCCAAGCTCACGCAGTTTCGCCGCCAGCTTCGCGGCGCGCCCGGCTTCGTGTTTGGCACGACCAGCTTCGCGTTTGGCGCGTTCAGCTTCACGTTCGGCGCGTTCATCAGCCGTCGGCAGCAGCTTGCCCTTGCGGTCGCACCAGCGCAGGTACCTGAAAGTCATATCTTCGAAGCTGCCGCGCCACAGCTTCAGTCCCAAGCCCAAACACGGAAAGAAGTGTTCGTCCGCCGGTTGATACCCTTCGCCGTTCAAGACGAAAACCTGCAAAAGCTCTCCCTTGAAATATCGGAACGGATCGAACACCACGTAGTACCTGATGCCCATCTGTTCGTAGCGATTATGCTTCCGGCTAATCTCGCCGCCTTTGGTGTTCGAGACGATCTCAATCACCAGTTCCGGGAATTTGCCGCAGTCCCACAGGAAATAAGCTTTCCTGATCGCTTCCCGGGGAACTTCCACATCGAGGCTGACGAAGACATCCGGCGCGATCCCGCTTTCATGAGCCGAAGTGAAGATGCCGACGTTGGATGCCACCCAGAATTTACGCCTAGCTTTAGACCGTTTCTCAGCCACCGGCGGCGTCCACGAACTGTAGAGCGTTTGCGCCAGCAAACGCTGTTGTTTTTCTGAGAATGTATTGTCCACGGGTTCTCCATCATCAATGATCAGCTTGGCTTCGGCTTTTCTGAGTGCGCGGAGTTCTTCCTTGCTCACTCTCCATTCCTTCTTTTCTTCAATGACGAGCTTCGTTTCAGCCTTCCGCAACCGTTTGAGTTCCGAAGGCTCCGGGCGCAAACCGGATTTCTTTTTCGCCAGCGTCCGAGATTTTGCGGGAGACTGTGACATAACGTTTGTACCTCGTGGATTCGATCCTTCTTCTTCGCCGCCGCCGTTACTCGGCCAGCAGCATCTTGGCGATGGTCTGTTTCTGCATGTTCGATGTGCCTTCGTAAATCTGCCCGATCTTGCAATCGCGGAAGTATTTTTCGACCGGGTAGTCTTTGACGTATCCGTACCCGCCATACAAATTCACTGCCATCGAAGCCACTTCTTCTGCGACTTCCGACGAAAACAACTTGGCCATCGCGGCTTGTTTGATGAAAGGCTGTTTGGCGTCTTTCAACCGGGCGGCGTTGTAAACCATCAAGCGCGCGGCTTCGATTTTGACTGCCATTTCAGCCAGTTGGAATTGCACGCCCTGATTTTCGCTGATCGTCTGGCCGAACTGTTTGCGCTCTTTGGTGTAAGCCAGCGCGGCTTCGTATGCGCCGCGCGCCAGCCCCAGCATCTGCGCGCCAATGCCGATGCGGCCTTCGTTCAAGGTTTCAATCGCGATCTTGTAGCCTTTGCCGACTTCGCCCAACACGTTCTCTTTCGGCACGCGGCAATTGTCGAAAAGCAATTCGCAGGTCGAAGAAGCGCGGATGCCCAGCTTGTCTTCCTTCTTGCCAACAGTGAAGCCTTCAAAGTCTTTTTCAACGATGAAGGCCGTGATGCCCTTGTAGCCTTTCGCTGGATCAATGTTGGCGAAGACGATGAAGATGCCCGCTTCGTTGCCGTTCGTGATCCACATCTTGCGCCCGTTGATCAGGTAATGATCGCGTTTATCTTCGGCGCGTGTGAGCATCGCAAAAGCATCAGAGCCGGAACCAGCCTCGCTCAGGCAGTACGCGCCAACGGTATCGGTCGCCAGTCGCGTGATGTACTTTTTCTTCAACGCTTCGTTGCCGTAGTTCAAAAACGCATTGATCGTCAGCGTGTTATTCACATCCACCATCACGCTCAAACTGGCGTCCACACGGGCCAACTCTTCAATCGCCAGACAGGCCATAAAGAAAGACCCACCCGATCCACCGTATTCTTCACTTGGTTCGATTCCCATCAAGCCAAGGTCAAAACATTTGCTGATGATTTCGGGGCGCATCTTCTGCTTCTCGTCCATTTCGCGGACGTAAGGTTTGACTTCGGCTTCGGCAAATTCGCGAACGCTCGAAGCAAACAGCCTTTCTTCTTCGGACAACACCGTCAACGGCTGTGCCGCGACTTGCTCCAATGCTTCTTGTGGTTGTGCCATAGACTTCTCCTCTGCTTTGGCGCAAATGCTCAATGATTGCGCGATGAATTTGATTGATGATGATGGGAAACCGCCGCAGATAAGTTCGACAGGCATCTTATCAACAGCCGCTATCTTTGCCAACGTTGGGCACAAAGCTATAATCCGGCCTCGCTGCAACCCGCAAGAACCATCAATAACCCGCCTACAAGGAGAAAATCGTGATGATGACTCGCAGAGATTTCGCGCGAAATGCCGGTCTTGGCTTCGCAGCCACGGCAATTTCAGGAAACAAGTTACTCGGCTCCGTTTCAGGGCCAAGCGATCAAAAAGGCCCGCTCAAAAAGGCAGTACTCGTCAGCATGCTGCCGAAGCAGATGAGCTACCTTGACCGTTTCAAGTTGGCGGTGGACGTGGGCTTTGAAGGCATTGAGGCGCAAACAATCACCGACCCGAAAGAGGCTGACCAGATCAAAGAAGCTTCGATGGCGGCGAAGATTCCCATTCATTCGGTAATGAATATGGCTCACTGGCAATATCCGCTTTCCAGTCCCAACCCGGAAGACGTGAAAAAGAGCATTGAAGGGATGGAAGTTTCACTACGCAATGCGAAGCTGTGGGGGGCGAACAATGTGTTACTTGTGCCCGCTGTTGTCAGGCCGGACACGACAATTCCGCAGGCTTGGCAGCGTTCGCAGCCGCACATCAAAAAGCTGATTCCGCTGGCCAAAGAGTTGGGCGTGACGATCGGCATTGAACCGGTCTGGAACAAATTTTTGCTGACGCCTTACGACACGGTCAAATACGTGGATGAGTTCAAGAGTCCGTGGGTGAAGGCGTATTTCGATGTCGGCAATATCGTGATGTACGGATTCCCGCAGGAATGGATTCGCGCGCTCGGCAAACGCATCGTCCGGTTCCACCTGAAAGATTTCGACACCAAAACGCGCCAGTTCGTCAATCTGCGCGACGGCAGCATTGATTGGAAAGAAACCCGCAAGGCGATTGGCGAGATTGGCTATAACGGCTGGCTGACGGTTGAATTGAATGCCGGCGACGAAGCGTATCTGCGCGATGTGTCGAAACGTGTGGATAAGATTTTCGCGGGTGAATAACTGACCAGATGCACAAAAGAATGCGCCCGCAAAGTCTTGAACTTCGCGTGCGCATTTGTTTGCCAAGCTTCGCCTGTTACTTCAGCAATTGATCCAACTCTCGAATCACCTCACCATATCCTTCACCCTGATCCGTCCCAAAGCCGACGTGTTTGTGAATCAGTTTGCCGTCACGACCCAGAATCACGATGGTCGGCACCGCATCCAGACCAAAGGCTTTATAAGCCTGCTGATCGGGATCGCGCAGGATCGTCAGTTTGACGTTATTTTTCTGCGCGAACGCCTGCAAATCAGCGTCGGCGGCATAATTCCGCGCGCCCTGCTTATCGCTGTTGATGCTGACCCAGTACACCTGCACGCCGCGTGTGGCATAACGGTCTGCCAATTTCTGCAAAGCTGGCAGTTCCTTCGACGCCATTGGCAACCAGGTGCCGCCAAACGACAGCACGACGATCTTCCCTTTTGCGTCGGCCAAATTGACCGTTCGTCCATCGGTTGACTGTAAGGTACCTTGCGCCAACGCCGCGCTTGAAGCCAAAAATATTGTCGCCAGAGCCAGAGCAACTTTTACTGTCATTTTTTTCGTGTTCATTCTTCTCCTCACTATTGTGAATGGCATATGCCGTTCACGCTTTTTCTAAAAGCGGCTTTTCAGATGCAAATGACGATCCAATCGTTTGTTCTCACCTGCAAAGGGAAAACCATTCTCCGGTTCGTTTCAGTGCGGTGTCAAACACGAAAAAGTTTGGGAATGTCTGAAAAGAAGGTCGAGCCGGTGAATGCCCATTATCACCGGCTCGACGTGTTGGCTGAGTTTTGAAAAAGTTAGCAGTAGCAATACCCTATGGCTTTGGACGCTTGCTGATTCAATTCACGGTGCCGCCGTTATGGCTGTGACGGCTTCCTAATGGCTTTGAGCTTTTAAAGCTCGGACGCTGCTGTTTGCAGGCTTTCGGAAGCAGTTCGATTGACCAGTCCCGAGGCACGGACCGGATCAACTTTCGGCTCCTTCTTGCCCCCTCCACTGATATAAGCGTAAAACTGTGGAGAAAACTTGAACGCCAACCGAAAATATTTTGAAAAATTTTATGGCGAGATGATTAAGACCGCTTTGTAAAACAGGAGAAAGGACTTATGGATTTCAAACTCGTCTCTGAATACCAACCTGAAGGGGATCAACCCGAAGCAATTGAGACTTTAGTTAGAGGCCTGAGCGATGGCGAAAAGCATCAAGTGCTGCTCGGCATCACCGGCAGCGGCAAAACTTTCACCATCGCCCAGGTCGCTGCGCGCGTAAATCGTCCAATGCTGGTGATGGCACATAACAAAACGCTGGCTGCGCAGCTTTATCAGGAATTCAAAACCTTCTTCCCTGAAAATGCGGTCGAATACTTTGTCAGCTACTACGATTACTACCAGCCGGAAGCCTACGTCGCCTCCACCGACACATACATCGAAAAAGAATCCACGGTGAATGAAGAAATTGACCGGCTGCGAATGTCGGCTACGCGGTCGGTGTTTGAGCGGCGGGATGTGATTATCGTCGCATCGGTATCTGCGATTTACGGCATTGGTGACCCAAATGCGTATTACGGCATGCTGATGTTCATCGAACCGGGCCAGAAAATCAGCCGCAACGAAATCATCAAAAGGCTGGTCGAATTACTGTACGAACGCAACGACATTGAATTCGGGCGAGGCAATTTCCGCGTTCGCGGCGACATCATCGAAGTCTATCCGAGCTATCAGGAGCAAGCCTATCGCATTGAACTGTGGGGCGACGAAGTGGATTCCATTTCGTTGATTGACCCGCTGCTGGGTGAAGTCATCAAAAAATTCGATTCGCGCGTGCCGATCTACCCCAAGTCGCACTACGTCACGACTCCCGCGACCGTCAAACGCGCCGTCAAAACCATCAAAGCAGAACTGGAATGGTGGGAGCCACAGTTGATCGCGCAAGGCAAACTGATCGAAGCCCAGCGATTGCATCAGCGCGTGATGTACGACCTGGAGATGTTCAACGAACTGGGCTTCTGCCGCGGCGTCGAAAATTATTCTCGCCATATGACCGGCAAACCCGAAGGCGCGCCGCCGCCGACGCTTTACGATTACCTGCCCGAAGACACGCTGGTCGTGATTGACGAAAGCCACCAATCCGTTCCACAAATTCGCGCAATGTATACCGGCGACCGTTCGCGTAAACAGAATCTGGTGAATTTCGGCTTTCGTTTGCCGTCGGCGCTGGATAACCGCCCACTGAAGTTCGAAGAATGGGAGCAGCGCGTCAATCAGGTGATTTACGTTTCCGCCACGCCCGGCCCGTACGAACTGACGAAGTCCGGCGGCACTTTTGTCGAACAGGTCATCCGTCCCACAGGCCTGCTCGACCCCGAAGTCGAAATCCGCCCCGTGCGCGGCCAGATTGATGATCTGCTGGATGAAGTTCGCCAGCGCGCCGAACGCAACGAACGCGTCTTGGTGACAACGCTGACCAAAAAGATGTCGGAAGACCTAACCGATTATTACAGCGATCTAGGCGTCAAAGTCCGCTACATGCATTCGGAGATCGTCACGCTGGAACGCATCAAGATTCTGCGCGATCTGCGCCGTGGAGAATTCGACGTGCTGGTCGGCATCAACCTGCTGCGCGAAGGCCTGGACTTGCCCGAAGTCTCGCTGGTGGCAATTTTGGACGCCGACAAAGAAGGCTTCCTGCGCAGCGAATCGTCGCTGATTCAAACCATCGGACGCGCCGCGCGTAACTCCGCCGGGAAAGCGATCCTGTACGCTGACAAGATGACCGATTCGATGCGCCGCGCCATCGGCGAAACCGAACGCCGCCGCGCCAAACAGATAACGTACAACGCCGCCCACGGCATCACCCCACAATCCATCATCAAACCCATCGAAGCCACGCTGGTCACCGCCTACGAAGCCGATTACTTCAAAGTGCCCATCAACCTTGACGCGTACGACGAATATAGTCCCGAAAAGCTGGCCGAAACCATCGTCCAACTGGAACACGACATGCGCGGCGCAGCGAAGAATTTGCAGTTCGAACGCGCGGCGGAGTTGCGCGACAAGATCAAATATTTGCGGGAGCGGGAGCTTGAGGTAGCATAACGGCTGAAAGATTCAGTTTTGACAAAAGGTACTGCTATGGCAACTGAAATTACACTGAGCCTGCCCGACAATGTCTATCATCAAGCCGCTCACCTGGCGCAATTGATGAATCGAGACGTGTCGCGCGTGTTGACCGATACGATTGAAAGTGCGCTGCTGCCGCTCGGCGCTGACTCGCTTTCCCTGACGCCCGTTGAAGAGCTGCCTGACAATCAAGTGCTGGCTGCGGCTGACTTGAGGATGGATGATGCGCAAGGGCAGCGGCTCGGCACGCTGCTCGAAAGCCAGCAAGCTGGAGTGTTAAACGCGGCGGAGCGAAGCAATCTGGCAGCGCTGATGCAGGTTTATCACGAGACCTTGCTGCGGAAAGCGCAAGCCTTGCGCGAAGCCGTCCGGCGCGGGTTGCGGGAGCCGCTGGAACCGTGAGCCGCAAAACAATTCCGCCCGAAATCGAGCAGCGCGTTCGTCAGATGGCAGGCTATCGCTGTGGGTATTGCCGCAGCCCGCAACGGTTGCTGCCGTGGGAACTGGAGATCGAGCACATCATCCCATCGGCGCGCGGCGGCAGCGACGACGAAAAGAACCTTTGGCTTTCCTGTCGTTCCTGCAACAGCTTCAAAGGCATTCAGACATATGCCCGCGATCCCATCAGCAATCGCCGCGTGAAACTTTTCAATCCACGCAGCCAGCAATGGTCTCGGCATTTCAAATGGAACGCCGACGGCACTCACATCATCGGGTTGACCGCCTGCGGACGTGCTACCGTCATCGCGCTAAAGCTGAACAATCTCTTTGCGGTCACAGCGCGCGGCGCGTGGGTTTCAGCAGGCTGGCATCCGCCGAACAGCGAAATTTGAGGCGATGAAGAAGTTCGAGTTCGAGCAGCGGGCGACAAGATCAAGTATTTGAGGAAGCGAGAACTTGAGGTAGCATAGCGATGCCCCGAAGCCTATGAAGATGAAGTTTACCTGAGGCCGAACAATGGACATTGTATTTCACTACCCACCTGACTTGTTCAATCTTTTGGTTGACACCATACCCTTACTTTGTCGTTCAAAGAACGATGTAATTTTAGGTAGTGGCTCAGTGAAGAGAGAGAGCACGATGCAACCACGTGTCAGTAGCCCGCGCGTGAGCAAGGGCTGGCGTGGCGTACGGCGGCCCTCCCTCA
>JBBQVH010000029.1:0-64288 GCA_038211695.1 Blastocatellia bacterium
AACCGCGAACTTCAATGCAGTGCTGCCAACAACGATTCGCGCAGTGCCGGGGACTTGCGTGACGAATGTGGCGGGCTTCAACTGCCAGGTGGTGAGCGCATCGAGCGTGACGGCGAGCGGCACGTTGGCGAACAACCAATCGGTCGTGATCAGCTATCAAGCGCAGATCGCGGACGACACGCCGACGGGCACGCAAGTCTGCGTGACTTCGACGGCGAGCTTTGTTGGCGCGGGTACGGCGACGGTCGAGGCTTGCCGGACGCTGAACTGCCCGTCAACAGGGCCTGGCGCGGCATACACGGCGGCGTCTTTGTTGAGCGACCAGAAAGCGGGCAGCGTGTTGATCTACAACATCTACACGTCGGCGACCGATCCGACGCGGCAGAACACTCGTTTGAGCATCACCAACACAGACCCCGCCCGCAGCATCGCGGTGCATCTGTTCTTCGTGGACGGGTCATCGTGCAGCGTCGCGGATTCGTACCTGTGCCTGACGCAAAATCAGACGGCGAGCTTCCTGGCTTCTGATCTTGATCCGGGAACGACGGGCTACGTGGTGGCGGTGGCGACGGACTTGAACGGCTGCCCGACGAACTTCAACTTCCTGATCGGCGACGAATATGTCAAGTTCGCTTCGGGCCACGCAGCGAACCTGGGCGCGGAAGCGCTGTCAGCCTTGGCTGGCGGGCTGGCGGCGTGCAACACGAACTCGGTGACGGCGACGATCAACTTTGACGGCATCAGCTACAACCCGGTACCCAGAGTGCTGGCGATTGACAACATTCCATCAAGAGCGGACGGCAACGACACCTTGCTGATCCTCAATCGCATCGGAGGCAACCTGGGCGTCGGCGCCTCGACGCTGATCAACCTGTTCGGGCTGCTCTACGACGACTCGGAGGCGGCCCTGAGCTTCGGCTTCGGCGGCTCGTCATCGAGTCCCGGGAAGTTCCAATTCCGCGGGAGCCTGTCGAACGCCTTCCCGCGCGTGACGCCGCGCTTCGAACAGTTCATTCCGGCCGGCCGGAGTGGCTGGGCCAAACTCTTCTCCCAAGCCGACATCGGCCTGTCGGGCGCGGTGATTAACTTCAACGCCAACGCCGGGACGAGCGCGGGCGCCTTCAATCAAGGCCACAACCTACACGTGCTGACCACCACTTCAACGCCAAGCTACGTCATCCCAGTCTTCCCGCCGGGGTGCTAAAAATGTTGTGGCAGTTTCCTCGGGGCAAGCAGTAGTGTTGCTGCTTGCCCCGAGCTGTTTTTACCAGATCATTCCTTCGACCAGCTTTCTTTACGCAGTCCACCGCACAATTGCCAACTTGCGCCAATGACAACCCCCGCTGATAATGCCCGCTAATTGAAGCACCACGAAAATCAACTGTAAGGAAATTCGAAAGACAACATGAGCGCAGAGCGGAAAATGGATTTGGACAAAATCGCCGCAGGGGTGCGACTGATTCTGGAAGGCATCGGCGAAGACACGGCGCGCCCCGGCATTGTCGAAACACCGCGCCGCGTGGCCGAGATGTACGAAGAAATTTGCGGCGGCATGTATGAAGACGCGGCGGCAGAGATCAAAGTCATTCCTGGCGAATCGCATGACGACATCGTCATGGTCAAAGACATCACCATCGCTTCAATCTGCGAACATCACCTGGTGCCATTCACCGGCGTGGCCCATATCGCATACATTCCGAAAGATGGCCGCATCGTTGGATTATCGAAGCTGGCGCGGATCGCTGATATTTTTGCGCGCCGCCCGCAGGTGCAGGAGCGGCTGACTTCGCAAATCGCCGAGTTGCTCTATCGTGGCGAACTGCAACCGAAGGGCGTGATGGTGGTCATCGAATGCGGGCATCTGTGCATGACGATGCGCGGGGTCAAAAAGCCTGGCGCGACGACCATCACTTCCGCTGTGCGCGGCGTCTTTCGCAAAGACGAACGCACGCGCATTGAAGCAATGTCGTTTTTAACGGAGAACAGACGTGGCTAAAGCGAAGATCAAGCGACGGGGCGACGGGGCGACGGGGCGACGGGGCGAAAGAGCTTCGTGCGCGGAAAGTCATGGATTGCGGGCTTTCAATCGCCGGGAGTTTCTGAAGGGCGGGGCGGGGCTGGTGAGCGCGGCGCTATTTTTCCCGACGGTTGGTTGGGCTAAGCGCGATGCGCTGCTGTTTGCAGATGATCCATTCGCTTTGGGCGTGGCGTCGGGCGACCCGGCGGCGGATGGCGTGGTGTTGTGGACGCGGCTTGCGCCCGATCCACTCAATGGCGGTGGAATGCCCGCGAAGGATGTGCCTGTCAAATGGGAAGTTGCGACTGATGAACGAATGCAGAAAGTGGTTGCGATGGGAACGGCAATGGCGACGCCTGCATTCGGCCATTCGGTTCACGTTGAAGTCAGCGGGCTGAAACCGGCGCAATGGTACTGGTACCGTTTCACGGTGGATACGGGAGCAAGTCCTGTTGGCCGCACGCGAACGGCTCCGGCGTTAAATGCGCGCAATGACCGGATGAACTTTGCTTTTGCTTCCTGCCAGCATTACGAGACGGGATATTTCACGGCGTACAAACACCTGGCCGCCGAAGACCTGGATCTGGTGGTTCATCTGGGCGATTACATTTACGAATACGCTCCGATCAAAGACCGCGTGCGGTTGCACAACAGCCCGGAGGTCAAAACGCTGGAAGCCTATCGCAACCGGTACGCGCTTTATAAAAGTGATCCGCTGCTCAAGCAGGCGCATGCCAATTTCCCGTGGGCCGTGGTCTGGGATGATCACGAAGTGGACAACAACTACGCCGGACTGATTGCCGAAGACAACGCGCCAAAAGATGAATTCGCCAAACGTCGCGCGGCGGCGTACCAGGTTTACTACGAACACATGCCATTGCGACGTTCGGTGCTCAGGCGCGGAAACGATGTTGAAATTTACCGCCGGTTGAGCTTCGGCAGCTTGGCGAGCTTTCACATGCTCGACACGCGGAAGTATCGCAGCGACCAGCCGTGTGGCGACGGGACCAAACCGGCCTGCCCGGAATCGCTGGACCCGAAACAGACAATCATGGGCAGCGAGCAGGAGCGTTGGCTGATGAAGGGTCTGCGGCAATCGCAGGCGCGATGGAACGTCATTGCGCAGCAGGTCATGATCGGCGCGGTGGACAGTATGGCCGGGCCAGAGCAACACTTTTCGATGGATAAGTGGAACGGGTACGCCGTCGAACGCAAACGTTTTCTGGAGTTTTTGCGCGACCGCAAACCTTCGAACCCCGTCGTGCTGACGGGCGACATCCACACCAACTGGGTCAGCGATCTGAAGCCGGAGTTTTATCAAGACAAGTCGCCAGTGGTGGCAACGGAGTTCGTCGGCACTTCGATCACTTCGGGCGGTGACGGTTCGGATGTGCGTCCGACAACGGCAACGGTGTTGTCAGAAAACCCGCACATCAAATTTTTCAATGGCCAGCGCGGCTACGTGCGTTGTTCGATTTCACCGGATCGCTGGCAAACCGATTTCCGCGTTCTGGCCTCGGTCAGCAAGCCGGATGAGCCTGTCAGCACGCGTGCCTCATTCGTGGTTGAAAATGGACGGCCTGGCGCAAAGCGCGTTTGAGAGAAGTTCTACAAAATGGAAGAAAGACTGCAAAAAATCATTGCCGCCGCGGGCGTTGCTTCGCGGCGAAAGGCGGAAGAGTTGATTCAGGCGGGCGTTGTGTCTGTCAATGGAAAGACCGTGACCGAGTTGGGGTCGAAGGCCGATCCTGAAAAAGATCACATCAAAGTTCGCGGCAAGCTGATCAACAAGCTGCAAGAGAAGATTTACATCCTGCTCAACAAACCCGTGGGGTATCTAACCAGCCGGTCTGATCCGCAAAAACGAAAGCTGGTCATGGAACTGGTTGGGCCGTATGCCAGCAGATTGCATCCCGTGGGCAGATTGGATTTGAATACGGAAGGCTTGATTTTATTGACCAATGATGGAGAGTTCACCAATTTGATCGCTCATGCTTCGCACAGCGTGGCGAAAGTTTACGAGGCCAAGGTCAAAGGCAAACCGAGTGAATGGCAGATCAATAAAATCTCGCGCGGCGTGGTCATTGATAGCGCAAAGACCGCGCCCGCGAAGATTCACCTGATGGAAGAAACTGAGACCAACGCCTGGTACGAGGTCACGTTGCACGAAGGGCGCAATCAGCAGATTCGTAAAATGTTTGACTCGATCGGGCATTCGGTCGTGAAGCTGCGCCGCATCGCCATCGGCTTTCTCAAAGAAGAGAAGATCAAGCCGGGCGAGTTTCGCTTTCTGCGCGAAGTGGAGGTAAAGCGCTTTTTCAGGCTCGGCGCAGTAAAAACAAGCAAGGCTGGCAAGGCAAAGAAGGCAATTCCGGCGGTCAAAAAAACGGCTAAGAGCCGCCATGGCAATCGGTTTGACAAGGCATAGTCGAACCTTTAGAGTCTCGCCTTCTTACAAGATCAAGTAAAAGTAGGTTGTTGAAGGTTCGCGTAAGTCTCCATCGCCTGCCTCGTTCTCCCAAAAGGTAATCACGAAATGGAAATCGTTTTGGCCGAAAGTTTAGGGTTCTGCATGGGCGTCAAGCGCGTTGTGGATATGGGGTATCGCGCGCTGGACAAGGCCAACGGACTTCCGGTCGTTACGCTTGGGCCACTGATTCACAATTCACAAGAGATTGATCGCCTGGCAAAAGACGGGATCACCGTTGCTGATGAATCCACAATCCCGATGAGCGGCACTGTGATTATTCGCGCGCACGGCGTCGGCCCGCAGGCTTACGAGGATTTGAAAGCGCGCGGTTTGAAAGTCATGGATGGCACCTGCCCTTACGTGCATTATTCGCAGCGCAAAGCCGTTGAACTTTATCGTGAAGGTTATACGGTCGTGATTGTCGGCGATAGGAATCACCCTGAGATTGCAGGCATTCTCGGCCACATCAATAATGATGGGCTGGCCGTCAAGACCGTGGAAGAAGCACGGGCGCTGCCCAACCTTGACCGCATTGGCACGATTGCGCAGACCACCATCAGCCCGAAGAAATACCACGCGATTGTTGACGTGTTGCGCGAGCGTGCGCGGGAAGTAAAAGTTTGCGAAACGATCTGCGATGCGACCGAAGAGAACCAACGCGCGATCCGCGATCTGTCAGGCGAAGTTGATCTGCTTTACGTCATTGGCGGGCGACATAGCGCCAATAGCAACAAGCTGGTCGAGACCGCGCGCGAAAAATGTCCGCGCGCCACGTTGATTGAAACCGCTGATGAGATCAATCCCGACGATCTGCGCGGCATCCATAACACGGGGCGCGTTGGCGTTGGCGCAGGCGCTTCGACGCCCGATTGGATGATCCAGCGTGTTGTCGAGCGATTGCGAGAGATCGAAACAGAGATCACGGAATTGGCGATGAGCGCTGATTGATCACAGTTTGGTTTTGCCATTCAGTGTTTGCCGAATTGATTCATCATCGGCAAAATGTTTGCAAATCCGCACTAACAGTTTATTATCCAAGCTCTTTCAAATCGGCAGTTCTTCCCGCAATCAATTGAGACGGTACTATTCCAGTGTTTGCCCAATTGATGCGAAAGATTGCCGTCAACCGAGCTACAAGAGTTGCTCGGATAGTTTTCCGAGGAGGAAGTCCAGTCTCACATGTCAACCAACAATAGTAATCAACCCGCTGTCGGCGTGAGCGAAGCTCAGGAAGCAGTTCAGAACGTCGAAAGCGCACAACCGGCGACGGTAGCTCCGTCCTTTGAAGCTGCTGAAGCCGTTGCAACCGCCACTGCTCCTGAAGTCGCTTCCGTTCCTTTCAACACAGAAGTAGAAGTGTCTGCTCCTGCTCCTGCTCCTGAAGTTGCCTTTTCGCCTCCTGCTGCGTTGGCGGATGATGCTGCTGAAAGCGCATCTGCTAGTAGTAATGATGCAGGCACTGATGCAGGCACTGATGCAGGCACTGATGCAGGCGACGGCGACGAAATGAATTTTGCGGACATTCTGGCCGCGCACGAGAAATCCCACAGCTCCGAGATTAACGAGAACGAAGTCGTCAAAGGCCGCGTCGTCAAGATCACCGATCAGGTCGTCGTCATTGATGTCGGGTATAAGTCCGAAGGCATTGTCCCGCTGGCCGAGTTCAAAGACGGTGACAAGATCACCGTGGAACCGGGCGACGAGGTAGACGTCTTCGTCAAACAACTCGAAAACAACGAAGGTTATGTCGAGTTGTCCCGCGCTGACGCGTTGCGTCTGCAAACCTGGGATCAGATCGAGAAGGCAGGCAAAGACGGCACCAATGTCATTGGCCGTGTGACCGACCGCATCAAGGGCGGCTTGCGCGTGGACATTGGCGGCATTCAGGCCTTTCTGCCGGGCAGCCAGGTAGACGTTCGTCCCGTGCGCAACCTGGACAGCTTCCGCAACAAAGAGATCGAAGTCCGCGTCATCAAAGTCAACAAGAAGCGCGGCAACATCGTCCTCTCGCGCAAAGCCGTGCTTGAAGAAGTCATCAGCGGCAAGAAGAACGATACGCTCAAGAATCTGGAAGAGGGCATCATCATCGAAGGCCAGGTTAAGAACATCACCGAATACGGGGCGTTCATTGACTTGGGCGGTATTGATGGCCTGCTCCACATTACCGACATGTCCTGGGGACGCATCCAGAATCCGAGCGAGTTGTTCAAAGTCGGCGAAAATATTCAGGTCAAGATTCTGAAGTTCGACCGCGAGAAAGAGCGCGTCAGTCTGGGCTACAAGCAACTGATTCCCGATCCGTGGGCGACGACAGTTGAACGCTACGCGATTGGCACTCGTGTCACGGGCAAGATTGCTTCGGTCACCGATTACGGCGCATTCGTCGAACTCGAGCCGGGTGTTGAAGGGTTGGTTCATGTCACTGAGATGAGCTGGTCGAAGCGGGTCAAGCACCCGTCAAAACTGGTCGGGCCGGGACAAGATGTTGAAGCGGTTGTTCTGGAAGTGGATCAACACAACCGCCGGATCAGCCTTGGTTTGAAACAAATCGAGCCGAATCCCTGGGATACGATCGCGGCGCGTTACGGCATTGGCACTCGCGTCAAAGGCCGCGTCCGGAACCTGACCGACTTTGGCGCCTTCGTCGAAATCGAGGATGGGATTGATGGTTTGGTTCACGTCTCTGACATCTCGTGGACGAAGCGGATCAAGCATCCGAGCGAAGCGCTGAAGAAGAATCAGGAAGTCGAGGCGATTATCACGGCGATTGATATTGATGGCCGCCGCCTGTCGCTTTCGATCAAAGACCTGGAACCGAACGCCTGGGATCGCTTCTTCGACACGCACAAGCTGGGTGATGTGGTCGCCGGCAAGGTCACACGCTTTGCCAACTTTGGCGCGTTTGTGGAACTCGAAGACGGCATTGAAGGCCTCTGTCACGTTTCCGAACTTGCGGAAGGGCACGTGGACAAACCGGAAGATGCGGTCAAGATTGGCAATAAGCAGCAATTCAAGATCCTGAAGATGGATCGCGAAGCGCGCAAGATTGGCCTGTCGGCACGCGCTGTTGGCAAGGATGAACCGATCATTGACACGCGCAATTATTCTTCGAGTGATGCCGGCATGGCCGGATTGTTCGAGGTCGCCGGCTACAACAAAGACCCTGAGGACGGCTCGAAGGGATAATTGCCAATCAATCGTCAGTCGCCAGTGGTTAATGGTCAGTGGGTCTTTGCCGGTGAAGTGAGTTTCACCAAGGCAAGCGTTAGGCGACCATTGACCATTAGCCACTGTTTCTTTTTTTGCTGCAATCATTGACTGTTCGCCCATTTGGCAGTTTGTCGGCAGGTTGCCGACAGTTCGTTATGAAAAGAAGTACTCTGACATGGATCATTGTTGGCGGCGCAATTTTGCTTTGCGTCTGTTGTCTTGGCTTGTTTGCCTTGATGACGCTGATGGATGGCGATGACGGATTTTCGGCAGGCGGCAAAGATCGTATCGCAGTCATTCCCATCGAAGGCGTAATTGATGATGGAATGGCCAAGAGAGTCAATCGCCAGCTAAAACAATATGGCGAAGACTCGCGGGTGAAAGCCATTATTCTGCGGATTGATAGTCCCGGCGGCGGAGTTTCTGCTTCCCAGGAAATCCACCGCGAAGTCAAACGCATCAAGGACGAGAAGAAAAAGACAATCGTTGTCTCGATGGCTTCGGTCGCGGCCTCTGGCGGTTATTACATTGCCTGCCCGGCAGACAGGATTTTTGCGAATCCCGGAACCGTTACGGGCAGCATCGGCGTCATCGCCGAATGGATCAATTACAAGGAACTGGCCGATTGGGCAAAAGTGAAACCGGTGGTTTTCAAAAGTGGTGAATTTAAGGACACAGGCTCGCCGACGCGTGATCTGACTGAGCGAGAGAAGGAATATTTTCAGGCGATGATCAACGAGTTGTATGCTCAATTTGTTGGTGCCGTACTGGAATCCCGGCAGGGGAAAGGCAGTCAGGGAAGTGAAGTAAGCGAAGAGCGTCTGTTGAAAGAATTGGCGACGGGGAAGGTGTATACCGGCGAGTCGGCAGTGAAAAACGGTCTGATTGACGAAATTGGCAATTACGAAGATGCATTGAAAGCGACGGCGAAACTGGTCCATATCAAAGGTGAACCGCAAGTGATCACGCCGCCGAAGCCAAAAGAAGGATTCTCGTTGCTTGATCTACTGCTAGGCTCGACGAAGATCGCGGAGTTTTCGCCCAGCCAGTTGCCAAAACATTTGTCCGACATGGACACCTCAGTGAAGTTCAAATACCAGTGGAAGTAAGCGCATTATTCGCGCAAACACGGATTGTGCAGTTGTTGATCTGATGTTTGATCCTAAACTCACCGTCAAACGGAGGAGCGATGACCAAAGCAGAGTTGGTGGAAGAGGTAGCTCGCGCAGCCGAGTTGACCAAAAAAGATTCGGAAGTAATCGTAGACGAAGTTTTCAGAAACATCATTCAGGCGCTTAACCAAGGCGACAAGATAGAGCTTCGCGGGTTCGGCAGCTTCCGTGTGCGCCAGCGTGACGCACGCCGCGGACGCAACCCGAAGACCGGCGAGCCTGTGGATATTCCCGCCAAGAGCGTTCCTTACTTTAAGCCGGGTAAGGAACTAAAAGAGTTGATCAATGACAAGTCAGGTGATGAAGGGCCGGATGATGGTGCTGACGATGCCACTGATGAATAATCAATGCTTCACAAATTACTTCCCTGAAAGAATGTTTGCATTTCCTCGCGGCTCAAGAACTCTTGTCTGTTGAAGAATGAAAACTGTAATCCTGAAGCGGTCGTATACAACACCGCTCACGCGCTCCGAGTGAAGGTTTTCATCCTTCCTTTCGCCCACCCTTCTTTTATCTCGGAGGTGCGTATGAATCGGCATTTCGACAGTCCTCTCAACTTTCTCGTGAAAGCATTTTTTTGTATTGCCGCGTCGTTCTTACTGACGGCGGCAGTGGTCGCACAACAGACCGGTGGCGGAAACAATTCCGGAAGAAGCAGTGGTGGCACAGGGGCTTCCCATTCGATTCGTGGAAAGATCTTTCTGCCCTCAGGCGGTTTGCCGGAACAACGTATTCGCGTTGTGTTGGAGGTAGCCTCCGGCGGCATTGCCGCTGAGGCCTTCTCAGATTCAGTGGGAAACTTCGAATTCCGCAGTTTGGCTAATGGCTCTTATCGGATCAGTGTTCCCTCCGACAATCAGACCTACGAAACTACGCAGGAAGCAGTTGAGATCTTCAGCAACTTTGCACGAACCGTAACTGTGCAAATCTATCTGCGAGAGAAGAACGCCGACCCCGCCTCCAAACCAAATAACAAACTGATTTCTGCCGCCGATCTACAAGATATTCCCAAGGCGGCGAAAAAGGCTTATGAGCAAGGGGCCAAACTGGCGCGGGAGAATAAGCCGCAAGATGCCAGCGCCAAGTTGCAAGAAGCGCTGAAGATTTTTCCCGATTACCTGTATGCGCTGAACAAACTCGGCGAACAGTATTCGACATTGAATCAATGGGCAGACGCGCGTGCAACGTTTGAGCGTGCTGTGTTCGTCAATCCAAAATTTGCTTTGCCATACATCAATCTGGGCATCCTCTTCGTTCAGCAGAAACAGTATTCCGATGCGATCCCCCTGCTGGAAAACGGCAACCGTCAGGACGACAGCTACCCGATGGGCCATCTCAATCTGGGGCTGGCATTGATGTCAAAGGCCCCACCGGAGTTTGACCGCGCCGAAAAAGAGTTGCTGCGGGCGTTGGAGATGGGCAAAAAGGAGATGGTCTATGTCCGTAAATACCTTTTCAACCTTCACGTGCGTCAGCAAGCCATGGGCAAGGCTGTGGAGCAATTGGAGGCTTACCTGCGCGAAGCTCCGGATGCAAAGGACGCGCCGGAAATTCAGCAGATGCTCAACAAGGTAAAGAAGACAACTGGGCAACAAGCCACAGCGCCCAAGCCTCAGTAGTTAAGGGATGCCGATCGAGATTGATAAAAAGCGAACGCCGGGGATTTACAGTAAATCCCCGGCGTTTTAAGTTTGTGCGCCCGGCAGGGCGCATTCACTTGAGGGTGAAAGTCCCATACGATCCCGGCAGGGGGAATCGTTAGCCGGACGGCAAGGGTGTCCATCGCGAGGTGGAATTCGGAGGAAGCCGCAGGCAAAGCGCTGGCCTGACGAACAGAAATCGCATATGAGGCGGCAAGGCTGGGTGAGGAGGCGAATATCTTCAAAGCCCAATCCCTGCACGGAAAGTCTTGACGTCTATGCGGCGGGCATAAGCGGGAAGGCGGATGCGCAATACCCGGGGAAGTCTGTCGGTTTGCCGCAGGGCTAGTGTCGTCGAGAGGCGGCGCGATGAACTGGCAGAAGTCAGCCGAGGGCATAGTAGTTCCAAGCGACCGGAGCGAAGGCCCGAACACGTAGAAAGGACTGACGCTTGAATTTCGACGTTCGTGGAGACGCAGACAGTCTGGCTGAGATGCCCGAATCCCACTCGGAGAGTAGTGGCCGGAAGCCACGAGGGTACGAGACGGGTGCGCCCGTACGGTGTGGCAAGGAATTGATGCTTCATCAATTCCTTGCCACACGCTTTAGGACTGCGCCGGGTTGTCAATTGGAACCTTGATCGGTGGTGGATTGACAGGATCAGGCTCCAACGGATCGTGCGGATGCGTTGGCAGGTCGGCCGGATCACCCGGCAAGATGATGGGATCGCCGGGCAAGCCGGGCACTGGTGGCGGCACTGGTTGTTCGGGAACTTGTGGATCAGGCTTCGATGTTTTATGCACGATAAACTCCTTACGCCGCGCTGGTATTGAAGCTGGCGCTAATTCTGTCCCATTCGGTTTGAATCTGTTCGCGATCTTCGGCCGTGCGAGGCTCCACGCTCAGCAGCACTTTGCCCTGGCGTAGGTGATTCTCGTAATCCGTGCCCTCTTTCCGTGGCGGTTCTTCGCTCTCTTTTTCTGCTGTCACGCCAAAAGGAATACCGAATATCGCGCCCAGGGCGCCGCCCAAGCCCGCGCCCAAACCCGCCAGCGGCCCCAACACGATCAATCCGAAGCCTGGCACGATCAACGAAATCCCCGCAGCGGCAACCAAGCCTGACAGCGCGCCAACCGCTGAGCTTGTTCCAATGCCTGCCGCAATTTTATCACTTGGGTGCGCCACTTCGGATTCGTTGTGGCTTGAGACGATTTCGCTGTCTTTGCCCAGACGCGTCCGCGCTTCTTCTGACATCACCACGCTGACCTCATCGTGGTGATAGCCAATGTTCATCAGGTAATCGTAGGCCTTTTCAGCCGCATCAAGATTGCTAAATGCACTGGTCACAGGTCTGATCTTTACTGTTTTTGAAATTACTCTTCCTGATATGTTTTGAGCTTCCATTTCGTCTCCTTGTTGTTTTCTCCAAAGGCTCCATCCCACAAGGCAAAATGCAGATGGGGTTAAGCCATCGCCTCTTACATCTCTGTATGATCCAGTGCAATGCAGATGCCAATGATGCATAACTTAAATCGCTCTTCAGCGATCACTTCCCAAGAAGCAATCCGGTATGGATATGGCGATTTGTATGCCTGTCGTGCGTATTGCTGATTGTCAGTTTGTATTGGCGCAGAACTCTCTTCACACAAAATCCGAGCCGGCCTTGAGCCGATTCCTTCACTGACTTATAACGTCGTCTCACCGCTTTCGCGGCTATTTCAAACACAAGAAAAGGGAATCACAAATGCTCACAGCGGAATTGGTTTTGGATGCCAGGGTGTTGCTCGGCGAAGGCCCATGGTGGAACGCACAAACCGGACAGCTTTATTGGGTGGACATTGAAGGCTGCGCTGTTCACGTCTTTGATCCTGCCAGCAATCCTGCAAACGGGCAAGATCGCAAGATCGAAGTCGGCCAGATGGTCGGCTGCATCGTTGGCAGAAAGTCAGGCGGAGTTGTTTTGGGTTTGCAGCACGGGTTTTATCATCTCGATCCGGACACCGAAAAGCTGACGCCATTGGTTGATCCCGAAAGCCATTTGCCCGAAAACCGGTTCAATGACGGTAAGTGCGATTCGCGCGGCAGGTTCTGGGCGGGCACAACGCGCGTCAAACACGATGAGCCGGCAGGCTTTCTTTACATGCTCGATGCGGACTTGAACGTCCATCGCCGGCTGGATGATGTCTGGATTTCAAATGGCCTGGCCTGGAGTCCCGATGACCGGACGATGTATTTCATTGATTCGCCCACCGGAGAGGTCATCGCTTTTGATTTCAATGCGGCTTCAGGCGACATCGACAACGAGCGGCTGGTGATTGAAATTCCCGAAGGCGGCGGTTCGCCCGACGGGATGACGATTGATGAAGAGGGGATGTTGTGGATCGCCTTGTGGGATGGCTGGCGCGTGATTCGTGTGAACCCGGCATCCGGATCAGGAGGTGGCGAGATCATTGACGAAATCAAGTTGCCTGTCGCGCGTCCGACTTCGTGCGCGTTCGGCGGGCCGAACTTGGATGAGCTCTACATCACCACCGCCAGCACCCGACTGCCCGCTGAAGAATTGGCCAAACAACCTCTGGCGGGTGGATTATTCCGTTGCAAACCCGGCGTGAAGGGGATGCCCGCGATTGAATTCGCTGGCTGAAGCCTGGGTACGCACCGCTTCCAGCGTGCAGGCTTCAATCGAAAGCCGCTCGGAAAAACAAAAATGCGCATTACGACGCCTGCACGCTGGAAGCGGTGCGTACCTGGGCTGTTTCAACGCAGGTCGAGCGAGTGTTTGCCGATGACGTCGGTATACGATTGATAGCCGCCCGCCGCGAATTCTTTGACAAAGCTGTCCATCGTTTGCAAAAGCTGCGTGCTGTAATAGCCGCTGACCGATTGCGGATGAGCGTAGCCCCAGGTGCCATTGAAGTAGCTGCGGATAATGACGCTGTGTTCATCGCGCGGCAGTGCTTTGACGTTGCCAGCGAATTTGTCGAAGTCTTCGCCGCCGTAGCCGCGCATCAGGTAGAACTCGACGTTTGAGGTGTAGAAGGCCGAGACGTGTTCGCCGTGTTCTTTCAGGTATTGCCCGATGCTTTTTAGCGCGTGATCACCCGCCAGATTGCCAACCACTGGGATGACCAGATTGCGCTCTTCCAGGGATTTCAAAAATTGAAAATCGCCTTCGCTGACCAGATAGTTGGTCTGCTTGCCGGTCAAATCTTTTTCCAGCATCAGGTCGCGATAGTTGGGATAGTAATACCGTGAAGGTCGGCCTTTGCTGGTGAACTTCAAATCCAATCCATCCTCGAAAAACGCCTGATGAATCCGGCTGATCATCTCCATCTCGGACGATTCCAACTTCAGGCCGAAACTTTTTACTTTTGCTTGAATGGTGGCTTTTGTTGCGGTGAAGAGCTTTTGGTCTTTCGGCGTCTTGTCAATGTAGGCGGCGATTTCTTGAATGCTGCGCGTGTCCCAAGGTTTCAAATCTGTTGGAATCGGCTTGCCAAAAAACAGGCACAGATACTCCATCCGGTTGCGCGACAGGCTGAAGAGCGATTTGAAGAGCAGGTGTTGCAGCAGATTGTCGCGGCGAATGTCCACCATAAAAACGATGTTCGGTCGAATCTGCGCGATATACGAAAAGCTTTGATCCGGCCCGACGCCGATGAATGCGCCGCCCTCGACTTTCATCTGCCGCATCTTGCCCATCACGTGCAGGTAGGAAGATTCGTTCGAGATCAGATTGTCGGAATCGAAATAGCCATTCGGTTCGGAAAGCTTTTCGCTAAGTTGCGCGAACTGTTCCGTGCTGAGCGCACGTTCGGCGGGCTTGGGAGTGGTCAACGTGCGGTCAGGCTTTGCCGGTGCTTGCTGCTGTGATTCAACCGCTGGTTTGACCTGCTGCTTTTCTTGCACGCTGGCCGATTGGCTCAGCGCGGAAAAGATCAAAACGGCTAACAACAATTTTCTTCGCATCGTGCTCTCCATTTCACTCGGCATTTATTCCATCCCAGAGTCTGGAAACCGGCTGTGTTTCGCCCTTCATTGCTTCCGTCCATCCTTGACGAAAACTTTCTGTCGCCGGTTTAAGCCCAACGCTTTCACGGAAGAGACGAACGATTTGCAATAGGTTGGGCAGATATTCCTGCGGCGTCTGATTGATCTCCACTTGCAACTGCTGTTTGTAAACTGAAACTTTCGCCGGCATTTTTGATCTCCTTACCTGGTGGGCGCCGTTTGTGTTTGATCAACGCCTTTCACATCCCAGACTAATTCATCCGGCCAGTGATTCTTTTGCAGAAACGGCAGGTACTCTTTTTCGCCGCGCACGTACAGGCCGAGGAACGCGATACTGTAGGAGTTGATGATCGCGTAGGTTTTTTCCATCGAAGTGAAATTGAAGGCTTCACCGGTCGCGGTGCGCTTGCCTTGCCCGACGCCGTCGCCGAAGTTTTTGTCGAGTTTGAACACATCCGTGAAGGAGTAGTGACCGCCGTTTTTCAGTTCCAGCAGAAAGCCGTCTCGCGTGTGTTTGCTGAAGGCACTGCGAATACGTTCGTTACCAGCCGCTTTGATGGTGCGGTCTTCCGTGCCGAGCATATACAGCGACGGCACGGTCAAGTTGGTGTGCTCTTCCGGGGCGCTGGACATGGCGATGACGGATTTGAAGCGCGGGTCTTTGTCAGCCGTGACAATCGCCGTCCACGAACCGAAGGACATTCCTGCGGCGACTGGTTTGGTTAGGTCAAGTTTGCCCGAAAAACGGCTGTCGGCGCCGCCATTCCATAACGTCATCTGATCCAGCAGGAAGCTCATGTCTTTCGGACGATCAACGGCGGAATTTTCGCGCTGGTCGTTTTGGTAGAGGATCGGTTTGCCTTTGATGATCGTCACGCGGGAGTTGGAGGTGTGATCGGCGGAGACAATGATGTAACCGTGGCTGGCCAGATAATCGCACCAGAACGTGTTCTGCGTTCGCGTGCCGCCGTTGCCGTGTGAAAAGATCACGACCGGGAATTTGCCTTCGCGGACGCGGGCATCACGCACGGCGAAGTTCCAGTAGCCCTCATTGATTTCAGCCGAAGATTTTTTATAGGCGAGCTTGAGCAGCCCTTCATATTGGGCGGTGAGGCCGCCGGGAATGAAATCAGTGAATTTGTTCTTCGGCAGATTCCTGGCATCATCCGTTGCCGGATACCAGATTTCAGTCACCAGGGTGCGGGATTCTTTTGTCGCCGCGTCAGTGCGGCTGGGATCAACAAAGACCGTGGTTGTCACACCAACGGGCAGCGGCCCCATCTGAAGCGGGTCTGCAACTTTTGTTGCCGCCGACTTCAGCGACGGCGCAACGGCAACCGCCAAAACGATCAAAGACAAAGCGAGCAGAACCGGTCGTCTGATCTGATTGAATTTCATCAGGACTTCTCCTTCTCAAGCATGGTGGATTTCAGTAAACTCTCGGCGCGCGCGATTTAAGCACAGAGAACCCCACACAAACAAAACCACGGCGAAAACAAAGATCGCCAACCTGAAGGAGTCCTGAGGAGAGATTATGCCCACACCTAAAAATTCATCCGAGAACGCAGTCAAAAAATCCGACGGGCAAGAGTCTATGGTAGTAGCCGACCCTGCAACACCGGGAACGAAGACGCTTGCCTTCGACATCGGCGGTTCGGGATTGAAGGTGTCATTGCTGAACGAAAACGGCGAGATGATTACCAAACGTGTTCGTGTTGAAACGCCGCAGCCTTGCCCGCCCGGCGTGTTGATCGAAAAATTCAAAGAACTGATCGCACAGCTTCCGGATTTCGACCGCGTTTCGGTTGGGTTCCCCGGCGTTGTGCGCAAAGGCGTGACGCTGTCCTGCAAAAACCTGGGATCGGACGAATGGGTAAGGTTCGACCTGCAAGGCGCAATTGCCGCAGCGACGGGCAAGCCTGTTCGAGTAATCAACGACGCCGATATGCAGGGGCTGGGCGCGATCAATGGCGAAGGCGTTGAATTGGTCATCACGCTTGGCACGGGGCTAGGCTCGGCTTTATTTGAAGACGGACGATTGGCCCCGCACATCGAACTGGCGCACATCCCCTTCCGCAAAGGGGAAACTTATGAAGAGCAGCTTGGCAACAAGGCATTGAAGACCGTTGGCAAAAAAGAGTGGAATGAGCGTTTGCAAAAAGCGATTGAACACTTCCGCACGCTGGCCAATTTCGACAAACTTTATCTGGGCGGCGGCAATGCCGAAGATGTCACGATCAAAAGTAACGACATTGAAGTTGTCAGCAACACCCTGGGGCTGCGCGGTGGCATCTGGCTTTGGAAAGATCATGACTTGAACGACGGGTTGCAGAAAGCGCCTGAGTAATGAAGTTGCGGGCGAATATGTATGCTTGTGGTGTGATTGATTCCAGGCCACGCACGCCGGGCCAAGCACAAATGACAACTCCTTTCAGCCGGAGAGTTCTTATGACAGCCATTGAGTTCTTAAAACGAAGCTTTGTTTATTGTTTGCGTGCGCCCTTTTTCCGGGGCCTTTTTCTGCTGGCCCTGGGGGCTGCGTCCGCCGGGCATTTACCGGCGTTGAATAGCAGCCTGTGGATGGGAGCGTTGGGCGCGACAGCGTTCGGCGGCATACTTTATGCGCGCTACCGCTTTCGCGTCACGCAAGTGCTGGCCCTGGATCGGGTGCGCATGCGCATTGCCACCGACCTGCACGACGACATCGGGTCGAACCTGTCGCGCATTGCGATGCTCAGCGAAGTCCTGCGCCAGGGCCTGGCCGGCAGCGACGCGGAGATCGTCGAGCGACTGGCGCACATCGCCGATATCTCGCGCGAGTCGGTGGAGGCGCTGAGCGACATCGTGTGGGCCGTCAACCCGGACAAGGATCGGCTGAGTGATCTGACGCAGCGGATGCGCCGCGTCGCCGATGATTTCTGCTGCGCGCGCGGAATTGACTTTGCGTTTCGCGCCGATTTTTGCGGTCAGGATGTCAAGCTCGGCGCCGACACGCGCCGCGAAGTGCTGCTGATCTTCAAAGAATGTGTCAACAACATCGCGCGCCATTCCGGCTGCGCGGCGGTGGCGGTGGAATTCAGGATCGAAGGTGGGTGGCTGATCTTGAAAATATGCGACGACGGATGCGGGATGAATTCAGCCTGTGCCAATCACGGCAATGGCCTGGGCAATATGCGACAGCGCGCGGCCCGGCTCGGCGGGCGCTTTGAAGTCGCCTCCGGCACTGGCGCGGGAACCGCCGTGCGGCTTGCTGTCCCGGCGCATCAGGTGCATCAGGCGCATCAGGCGTCGTACTGAATCGCGGTGAAATCTACACACCTGCGTAGTCAGTCCCGCTCGCGCCGTGGCCTTCGGCGGAAAGGGATCGCGCGAAATGGTTCCGGTTCTCCCACTCTTTACACTCGGCTGCGAGTGAATGACGAATGACGGAAACAACCATGCCCGGCAACATGACAGTCTCAACTTCATCTCCTTCCGCGCTGCCCGCGCCGATCAGGGTCGCCGTTGTTGAAGACGTGCTCGACATCCGCGAGAGCCTGAAAATCTTGATTAACGGCGCTGACGGTTACTGCTGCACCGGCGTCTATGCTTCGGTCGAGGAAGCTCTCGCCATGATCGCCGGCACAGCGCCGGATGTGGTGCTAATGGACATCGGTCTGCCCGGACGATCCGGCATCGAAGGCGTCCGGCTGTTGAAAGAACAGTGCCCGGAGCTGATCGCGCTGATACTGACGGTGCATGACGACGACGAACGCATCTTTGCCTCGCTCTGCGCCGGCGCTCGTGGATATTTGCTGAAGAAGACGCCGCCATCGCGCCTGCTCGAAAGCATTCGGGAAGCCGTCAACGGCGGCGCGCCGATGACGCCGGAAATCGCCCGTCGTGTTGTTGAACTCTTCCAACAATTTCATCCGCCGGCGCAGGGCGGCTGCCGTCTTACGCCGCACGAGTCGCGATTGTTGAAGCTCCTGGCCGAAGGCCACAGCTACCGCTCCGCCGCGTCCGTTCTGGGCGTCACGCCGCACGCGGTCTCCTTTCACCTACGCAATATCTACGAAAAGCTTCACGTCCACTCCAAGTCCGAAGCCGTCGCCAAAGCGATTCGCGATCACCTGATCAATTAGGGATAGGCTCAGTCTGTGTTCCGCTTTAGAAACCTACGTACCCAGGTAGTGACAGCGCTTCGCGGTTTGTAGTATTCATTGACTGTGCGAGGCCAAACAAGTTTACGACCGAATCAGTAGAGCCAAACTTCAGCTAAGGAGAGTCGGCGCGGTCGCGCCCTTCCCCTCAAATCAGTTGCTTTTCTGAGAAGCCGAAAGCTTATTCCACGCTCATTTCATTCACCGTGATGACTCAGCCGGAGCGGCGCTCAAAGGCCGTGGCGCTTTTGTGGGAGGTGCGCGTGTTTCTTGAGACGCGCCGGTTGAGGAACTCCGCGCGCCGTGGAGCGATCCGCGGCGTCGAACAATTTCGTGTCACCGCCCATTGAGTGTCACCGCCCATTGAAAGGAGTCTCTAAAAATTATGCCAACCAAAAAATCCAAATCGTCAAAGGCCGCCAAGGCCGCCGCCGCGGCGAATCCGAAGGTGCCCAATATCATTTATGCGCAGGCCTCGCCGCATTCGGCGGGCGGCGTCTCGCTCTTCGACTCGCAGGAGCATGTGCGCGCCGCGACCGCGCTGAACTTCTTCTCGGAGATGTCGCTGGTTCAGCGGGCCGCTGCCAAACTGCGCGCTGCCGGATTCGACGTGCTGCAAATTTCGCCGACGACCATCAACATCGCCGGCAGCGCTGAAACCTATCGCCGCGCCTTCAACACGCGGATCGTGGCCGAAGAGCGGGCGACGATGAAAGGCCCGGATGAGGACGATCACGCCACCTTCCTCGATTCTCCGGACACCCATATGTCCGGGCTGATCGCGACCAGAGGAACGCAGTTTGAAGACGTGCTGGAAGGGGTGGCGCTGGAAGAGGCGCGTTATTTCAATGCCCCCTCGATGTTCGCGCCGGCCAAAACCTATTGGCATCTGGATGTGCCCGGCGGCGTGTCGCTGGGTTGTAACGCCGACCGCGCGCATCGCACCGGCATCACGGGCAAAGGCGTCAAAGTGGCGATGGCGGATTCGGGCTGGTTCAAGCATCCGTACTTCGTCGAGCGCGGGTATAAGGTCTCGCCTGTCGTGCTGGGGCCGGCGGCCATCAACCCGCTGAACGACGAAGTCGGTCACGGCACCGGTGAATCGGCCAACATCTTCGCCGTCGCGCCCGATGCTGAACTGCTGCCGGTGAAGATCAATTTCGTCAACACAGTCGGCGGGTTCAACGCTGCCGTTGCGCTCAAACCGGACATCATCACTTGCAGTTGGGGCAGCCATAAACCGTTGGGGGCGCTGTCGGCTGCAGACCTGGCGCTGGCTGCCGCCGTCGCCGCGGCAGTGACCTCCGGCATTACGGTGATCTTTTCGGCGGGCAATGGCAGCGCCGGATTCCCAGGCCAGCATCCCGACGTGATTTCGGCCGGTGGCGCGTTTATGAATCCGGACGGCACGTTCCAAGCCTCGAATTATGCAAGCGGGTTTATGAGCAATGTGTATGCTGGCCGTCGCGTGCCGGATGTGTGCGGGCTGGTCGGCATGCAGCCGAAGGCGATCTACATCATGCTGCCGCTCGAACCGGGCGACACCATTGATGTCGGCAATGCCGGCCTGACGCATCCGAATGGCGACGAGACGCCCAACAACGACGGCTGGGCGGCCTTCAGTGGCACATCCGCCGCCGCGCCGCAATTGGCCGGAGTCGCTGCCTTAATCAAGCAGGCATGTCCGAAACTGACGCCAGCGCAGATCAAGGATGTGATGCGCAAGACCGCGCGCGATGTGACGACGGGAACTTGCAGTTCTGTGGGCAACATTCACGGCGGCCTTGCGGCGGCGGTCGGGCCGGATACCGCGACAGGTGACGGGCTGGTGGATGCGCACAAGGCCGTCATGCTGGCCAAAGTGAAATGCCTGCCGATCATCACGCCTGGCCCCATAACGCCCAGCCCTGGCGTCGCGCCCGGCCCCATAACGCCGAGCCCCGGCGTGACACCTGGCCCCATAACGCCCAGTCCCGGCGTCGCGCCCGGCCCCATTACTCCTGGCCCCATTACTCCTGGCCCCATTACTCCCGCGCCGCCGCATCCGCCTTTTCCGCCTTCTCCGCCCGTGCCGATTGGCGGGCCGACGTTCGCCGCAGGAACCGCCGCGACCGCGACTGGCGGCGGGCTGTCGGCGGATGACGCAAGCATGCTGGAAGAGATGGTTCTTCAATCCGAGATCGAACTGGATTGACCCTAAACCGCGACGACGGCGCGTGTCGTCAATCTACCGCCGTCTTCCTTGCGTGAGGCGGCGGTCAACCTGTGGGGCGCTTCTTCGGCTAGTCGCAAAACTGAAGAAGCGCCCCCGCCGACAAGTGAGCGAAGATGAAAAAAGTTCTGCTCCTGAATATGCCATTCGGCGCGCTGGAACGTCCGGCGCTCGGCCTGAGCTTGCTCAAGGCGCGTCTGGCCGAAACGGGCGTGGCATGTGACGTGCGCTATCTGACCTTCCCGCTGGCCGAATTCATCGGCTGCGGAGACTATCAGTGGATTAACTTCGAATTGCCATACACGGCCTTTGCTGGCGACTGGGTATTCACCGAAGCGCTTTACGGCGAGCGCCCGGAAGCTGATGAGCAGTACATCAACGAAGTGCTGCGCGGCCAGTTCGGACAGGACGAGACGACCGTCCGGCGACTGCGCCACATCCGTGCCTTGATCCCGCATTTTCTGACGCACTGCCTGGCTGCCATACCTTGGCAGGACTACAGCGTCGTCGGATTCACTTCGACCTTTGAACAGAACATCGCCTCGCTTGCGCTGGCCAAGCGCATCAAAGCCTTGCACTCCGGCATCCGCATCGTCTTCGGCGGAGCAAACTGGGAAGGCGAGATGGGCAGGGAACTGCACAGGCAATTCGAATTCGTGGACTACGTTTGTTCGGGCGAGTCCGAGCAGAGCTTCCCGGCGCTGGTCACGCGCCTGCTGGCAGGGGCTGAAGTCGGTGAACCGCCGATTCCCGGCATCGTTTACCGCGACGGCGACGGCGAGTCGGCGGCGACCGGCTCCGCCGCGTTGATCCAGGATCTGGACGCGCTGCCGATTCCTGATTACAGCGATTACTTCAACGACCTGTCCGATTGCGGCGCGGCGGTCGGCGTCTATCCGATTCTGCTTTTTGAAACGTCGCGTGGCTGCTGGTGGGGGGCGAAATCGCATTGCACCTTCTGCGGCCTGAATGGCGGGACGATGGCCTTCCGCAGCAAAAGCCCGCGCCGCGCGATCCGGGAGTTGGAATACCTGGTGGATCGTTGGCAGACGGAGATGGTCGAGGCCGTGGACAACATCCTGGACATGAAATATTTCAACAGCGTACTGCCCGCGTTGGCAGAGGCCTCTGCCAACGGGCGCTCCTGGCAGATATTCTATGAGGTCAAAGCCAATCTGACGCGCCGGCAGTTGCGGTTATTGCACCAGGCCGGCGTGACGCGCATCCAGCCGGGCATCGAGAGCATGAGCGATCACGTACTGCAACTGATGCGCAAGGGCACGACGGCGCTCAAGAACGTGCAACTGCTCAAGTGGTGTCAGGAAGCGGGAATCACGATGGAATGGAATCTCATCTATGGCTTCCCCGGCGAAACGCGCAACGATTACGACGAGATGCTTGGGTTGCTCGGCGCGATCAGCTTCCTGCGCCCGCCCACCGGCTGCGGCCCCGTGCGGATGGATCGGTTCAGCCCCTACTTCAACACGCCCGCCGCGTTCGGTCTGCGCAACATTCGTCCCATCGCGCCCTACCGCTATCTTTACCCTTTCCCGCCGGAGAGCCTGGCGCGCATCGCCTATTACTTCGACTACGATTACGAGCCGCAGGCGGACCCGACTGGCTATGCCAATCAAGTGATCGCCTACATCGCCGAATGGCGGCGCGCGCCGGAGACCGGGACGCTGCGCGCGCTCCATCTTCCTGCCGGGGCTGCCGGGGCTGCCGGGGCGCTCGTGCTGTTTGACACGCGTGCCAATGCGGCGCGGCAGAAGCTAACCCTCGCGGGTGTCGAGCGCGCCGCCTACGAATATTGTGACGAAGCGCATTCGGCAGCCGACCTGATGCGCCACCTGCGCCGCCTGTTTCCCGAACGGACTTTTACCGAAGCCGGCCTGCGGCGATTCCTCGACAAGCTCGTCGCGCAAAGGCTGATGGTCACGGATGGCAAAGGCTATCTCAGTCTCGCCCTCTTCGCGGCGCCCGACGACGCGGACGCGCTTCCGCTCGCGTCAGGGTTGTCGCCTGCGCCGTTGCGCGTGCCCGCGCCGCTGGAACTCAACGTGTTGCAGATGTAAGCTGCGTCCGTATAACTGAATTGGGGGAAACATCTCTGGACGCCAGCCGCCAGCGCATTGCGCGCGGCCTGTCCGGCTCACATTCAACGGAGGCAATCATGGCTTTGAAAGCACAGGAACTCATCTCGGCGCAGGTCGTGCTGCGTTCGGCGAGCGGCAAAATGCCCGACGCGCACATTACTGCTGAAACAATCAATCAATACCTGCCTTCGCCGGAGGCTGCGTCGCAGGCACGCGCCGCATATGCTGACGCAGGCTTCGAAGTCGGCACACTTGTCGCCAATAACTTTTCCATCACCGCGCCCGCTGCCACCTTCGAAGACGCCTTTCACACCAAATTACGCCGTGACGCGCATGGCGGCATTCAATGCGTGCGCGACGGCGGCTCCGCTCAATCCGAACTGCCGTTGCAAACTCCCGGTGGAGAATTATCGCAACACGTTGCCGCCGTCACTTTTTCCCCGCCGCCAGACTTCGGTCCAGCGAAGTTCAATTACTGATCCATTGGCTAATCCCTTCAGGCCTGAGCCATCGGGTGTGATTCTAGACATGACCTAATGGCTCACGTATGATTCGCCTTCCCTCATCCAATCCTGATTTGAACCGATAATTTACGGAGAAAGCATTAAATGTCGAATTTTGGGAATGGGCTGATTAAAGCAGCCGTGCCTCGCGCCGGTGTCGAAGGCGGCGAGGTCGTGATTTCATGTGAAGGGTATGACACGTCGGAGTATTCATCCTGCCATGTCTGGTTCGGTGATCAACGCGGAAAACTGACCAGCGCTTCGTCGGATCGTGTGATCGTCACGATCCCGGATTACGAAACCGGCATCGGAGCGAATGAATTAAAGCTTGAAAGCGCGAGCGGCACGATGGCGACTTCATTCACGTTGGGAGTGAAGCTGGCCGAGAACCTGCACCCGGTGTCCAATCCGGCGGTGGATCGTGACGACGGCAGCATTTACGTTACGCTGTCGGGCACGCGCGGCCAGAAAGTTCCTGTCTCGATCTACAAAATCTCTGCCGATGAGACCGCCTCGCCTTTTGTTTCCGATGTTGTCAATCCGACCGGGCTGGCTTTCAACCACGAAGGCACGCTTTATGTGACCAGCCGTTACGATGGCGTTCTCTACCGTATCTCGCCGTTCGGCGAAGTCGAAACGGTCGCTTCGGATTTAGGCGTGGCGACGGGCTTGGCCTTTGACCGGCGCGGCGAAATCTTCGTTGGCGACCGCAGCGGCACAATCTTGCGCATCAATGAGCTTGGTGAATCGCGCCCATTTGCATCGCTCGATCCAAGCGTGGCGGCTTTCCACCTGGCATTCTCGCCCGATGGAGATTTATATGTCAGCGGCCCGACCGTTTCATCGTTTGAAAGCATTCAACGCATCAACGCAATGGGCGAAGTGACAAAGTTTTACACAGGGCTGGGCCGTCCGCAGGGTTTGGCATTCGATGCGCAAGGGAATTTGTATGTCGCTGCTTCGTTGCGAGGCCATCGCGGCATTGTGCGCATTACGCCGGATGGGCGCGAGGCAGACGTGGTCGTATCCGGTTCGTCTCTGGTTGGGCTGGCCTTCGACGACAGTGGGAACATGATCGTCGTCAGCACACAAAAAGTTTATCGCGTGCCGATGGGGATCAAGGGCTATTCGGTGTTTTAAGGAATCTAAAGAAATGGTGCATGCCGGAATCGCGAAAGAAGGGTTATTTCAACTTGGTCAATCTGTTCAGTCTGGTCTGGAAGCCTTAGCCAAAGAACATGAACTGCGGCGATTGTTGCGCGAAATGGGATCGGTGATCGTCGCCTACTCAGGCGGCGTTGACAGTGCTTATCTGGCCTACGTTGCCGTCAGTGAGCTTGGGGCGAAGGCGCTGGCTGTGACGGGCGAAAGTCCCAGCTATCCCGACTTCCAACGCCAGGATGCGCTGACCGTGGTTGAGCAGTTCTCTATCCCGCACGAATTCATCTTTACCGAAGAGATTCACGATCCCAACTATCAGACCAATCCGGTCAATCGCTGCTATTTCTGCAAGCACGAGCTATTCACCAAGCTGGCGGATGTCGCGCGCGAACGCAGTTATGCATTTGTCTGCGATGGGAATAATGCCGACGATGTTGGGGATTATCGCCCAGGCAGACAGGCTGCGAATGAGTTGAACGTGCGCAGCCCACTGATTGAAGCAGGATTGACCAAGGCTGAAATTCGCCAGTTGTCCGCGCGCGCGGGATTGCCCGTTTGGGATCGTCCGGCGTCGGCCTGCCTGTCATCGCGCATTCCGTACGGCATGCCGGTGACAATTGAAAAGCTTTCCGTGATCGAACGTGGCGAAGCGCGTTTGCGTACGCTCGGTTTTCGTCAGATGCGCGTGCGCCATCACGGTGATGTCGCACGGATCGAGATTGCGCCCGACGAGATGCCGAGCGCCCTGAACGTCGAGATGGCCCAACGCATTGCAGCGGCCTTCAAACAATTGGGGTTCAAGTTTGTGACGCTTGACCTGGAAGGTTACCGGCAAGGGGCGCTGAACGAAGCATTGAAAAAATGAATCAATAAAAACAGGGCGGGGATCGAACAGATCACCCGCCCGAATTATTTTAGAGACCGTCGCCAGGACAGCGCTCCAACGTACTGAATCCTGGTAGCCATAGAAGAAATAGCAGAGGAGGTAATGTGGCAGCACTGGTAGATGACATCAGGAATATTCGGGAAGAGAATCCATTTGAATCCATGATGTCGCGTTTCGATCATGCGGCGCAGCTTCTCAAACTTGACCCCGATCTGTACAAGGTCCTTCGCGTCCCAAACCGTGAGATTACGATTTATATCCCCGTGTTTATGGATGACGGTCATATCGAAGTCTTCACCGGCTATCGCGTGCAGCACAATTTCGCGCGCGGCCCGGCCAAAGGCGGCATCCGCTACGCGCCGGACGTGACGATTGATGAAGTCCGCGCGCTGGCTGCCTGGATGACGTGGAAGTGCGCGGTGGTCAACATCCCTTTTGGCGGCGCAAAGGGCGGGGTCATTTGTGATCCGTCGCAGATGTCGCAGAGCGAACTGGAGCGGATGACGCGCCGTTACACTGCTGAATTGTTTGATTTCATCGGTCCGGAACGCGATGTGCCTGCACCTGACATGAATACCAACGAACAGACGATGGCATGGATTATGGATACATATTCCATGCACGCCCGGCATACAGTGACAGCGGTTGTGACCGGAAAACCGATAGATCTGTCCGGTTCACGTGGAAGGCGAGAGGCTACTGGGCGCGGTTTACTGATCGTCATTAACGAAGCTGTCAGAAAATTAAATATGACGCCGGCCCAGACGCGTGTTGTCATTCAGGGTTCCGGTAATGTTGGCGGGATTGCGGCGACGCTAATGCATGAAGCCGGTTATAAGGTTGTCGCCATCTCGGACATGCACGGCGGGATTCATAATCCGCAGGGCTTGGACATTCCGCACGTTATGGCATATCTGGCCCAGCATCGAACGCTGGAAAAATATTCGGAGGCCGAGCCGGTTTCGAATCACGAACTATTGGAACTCGATTGCGACGTGCTGCTGCCCGCCGCGACTGAAAATCAGATCACCAGCACCAATGCTTCCAGAATCAAGTGCAGGATTCTGGCTGAAGGAGCGAACGGCCCAACAACAGCCGCCGCCGATGACATTCTGGAGCAGAATGGCGTCTTTGTCATTCCGGACATTTTGGCGAATGCCGGTGGTGTAACGTGCAGTTATTTCGAATGGGTTCAGGATCGGATGGGTTATTTCTGGAAGGAAGAAGTCGTCAATGAACGGTTGCAAGACATTATGGTCGCCAGCTTCCAGGATGTATGCAAGTACGCTGAGACACACGGTGTGAATAATCGCATTGCGGCCTACATGCTGGCGATTGACCGCGTTGCATACATTACCCGGGTACGTGGAATTTATGCCTGATCGGGTGGGATGGCTTATTAGCGAAAGCGGCTCGGATTCTGTTTTTATCAATAAATCCGGTGATCAGAGCAGCTTTTTCAATCAATCATCAACCACTATTTATCAACCAATTATCAACCGCCAAATGCCCTTAAGTCTTTGCGAAGATAATGAGATTGCGATTGACACAATGCACCCCATCGTATAGATTCTGGCGCGAAGTCATATCCGGTCTTCATTCTCTTAGTAGTATCGCCCGTCGCATCGGGAATTTGGCGTTCGGGTTTCCCCCCAGTCAATGAGGGCTGTGCTGTGAATTGAAAACAGCATTAAGCACAAAATTCAGTAAGAATCGTTAAGAATAAATTGTCACCCATTTCCAGGAGGAGAAATATGAGTTTTGCGAGAAGATTGCTTGGTCTGGTGCTCTCACTCCTAATTATCGGAGTTGTTGCCCAAGCGCAGACCTTACGCTCAACAGATGATCCTCGCAACCAAGCCCCGACGGTCAATGGCGGAACCGGTCTCTTTACCGTTTACGATGCGCAGACCTTGCGGAAAGGCGAGTTCAACTTTGGTTTTTTTGCCAACCACTTTCATCGCGATCCTGCCGATGTCACTTTCCAAAGATATCCGGTCAATTTCCAGGTTGGTTTCAGTGACCACGTGGAAGTCTTCGTCAACTTCACGGCGCAGGAAGTCATCAGTGTAGGTTCTCCTGCATTGCTCAGCGGTTTCTATTTGCCGGATGTCAGGACGAAGACTTTGCCGATAGGCCGCACTGTTATCGTGCCGGGACAAAACACCGCCTCGTTCACGATTGGTGATCCTTGCGGCAATGGTGGTTTCCCCGGCCCTTGCCGCGCGCCTAACGTTGGCGGAGTCGGCGGTTTTGCTTCCGGGCCATTCACCGCACGTCCAAGTGGGAATAACACCGCCGTTTACGTCGGTCTGGGCGCGCCGGTCGGCGGCATCCTGCCTGCATTGCCACCCAATGCAAATCCGAACTACCTGCCCGACGCGCCATTCCTGGCGCGGTTCTCCGATCATCACACGGGTGACCTTTGGGTCGGCGGCAAGATTCGTTTCACCGGCCCGAAGAATCCTTTCGGCTTTGCGCTGATCCCGCTGTTGAAGATTCCGCTGACGCGTGATCTTTACACGGGGTTGGAGCGTGGGCGCGGCACAGGCGGTTTCGATTACGGCGTGATTGCCGCATTCGACGGACGTCTGCATAAGTACATCAATCTCAGCACCAACATCGGCTTCATCAAGAAGGGTGATCCGAAGGCTGAGAATATGAATCTCGGCCCATTGTGTGCTGGCTGTGGCGTGATTCAGGGATTTGGCAGCAGTGAGCGTTCGCTGGATATACCGAACGAACTTCGTTCGGGCATTGGCGTTGACTTCCCGCTCAGCCAGTACCTGCAATTCATCGTTGAACTCAGTTCAACTCATTACGTCGGGTCTCGTACGCCGAGCTTATTGCGCAACAGTCCGGTTGATTTCGTCGCCGGTGCCCGAATCTTTCCGACGCGCTGGATTTCGATCAGCGCTGCGTATCAGCGTCATCTGAACTGGTTCTCCAACCTTGACAGCCATCACGGCCCGAACGGCTTCATCGCCGGTCTGTCCATTGGCCACGTCAACAAGCGTGAAGAACCGTTGTTGCCGAACCAGCCGCCGACAGTGGCGCTGGCACTTGGCAGTGTGACAAAGGGATCGAGCGATGTGGTGCGTGATTCAGCCGCAACTGTCTGCGTAGGCGACAAAGTTGACCTGCGTGCGACGGCATCTGATCCGGATGGTGACGCGCTGGTTTATGCCTGGAGTTCCAGCGGTGGACGCGTGGTTGGTGACGGTGCCAACACTGTATTTGACACTACTGGCCTGGCTCCTGGCAGTTACACTGTCACGGTTGAAGTCAATGATGGCTGCGGTTGCGTAGCTTTTGATTCAAAGACCATTACAGTTGTCTCCTGTCCGCCACTGACGGTCTGCTTTGGCCCGAATCTGGATCTGACAGTTGACAGGTCTTCTGTTGACGCTGGTGAGAAGGTCAGCTTCTCGACTGCTGGCGTGACCGGTGGACGCAACTACGGCAACGTTCGTTACGAGTGGTCAACTTCCGCAGGCAGCATCAGCGGTAGCGGTCTGAGCGCTACACTTGATACGACGGGCGTTACTGGTGGCACAACCATCGAGGTCACCGTCAAGGCGACTTCTGATGCTGGCAACTGTTCGGCCAGTGGTTCAACACGCACCAGCGTGAAGGCTGTCACGCCGCCACAGCCGCCACCGACGCGTCCGAATGCCAGCGTGATTGACAACTGCATCACCTTCAAGAAGAACAATGCCCGTGTTGACAACGCCTGTAAGGAAATCTTGCAGAGCAAGGTCATCCCGGCGCTGCAAGCCGATCCTGGCGCGAAGGTCGTTATTGATGGTTATCGCGGTGAGAAGGAGAAGCCGGAAGGCTTAGGCCTGCAACGCGCGAAGAACGTCCGCGATCGTCTGGCAGAAGGCAAGCTCGGCACTGCGGTTGATAGCAATCGTATCGTAGTGCGCGATGGCGGCATCTCGGCGGATAAACAAGTCACCATCTGGCTTGTTCCGACGAACGGCATTGATCCGGAAGGTCCGGCTGCGGCTTCGGTTGGCGATGTGACGCCGGAGAAATCTCCGGCTCGCAAGAAAGCCACCAAGAAGTCGGCCAAGAAGATGTAATCTTTGACGGCCTGCAAGCCGTATAACCTGAGAGGCAGGTGGTCAATGATCACCTGCCTCTTTTTGCATGTGCCTGGCGGCTGTTGCTTTTCATTCAATCTGAGTTATGACTGAGGACAACACTCAAGACTTTGCTGAATCTCGCGCTGAGAACATTGTCTGCATCGCACTCTTCATTATTGCCGTTGTGATTGCAGCGTGGCTTCGGTTTGATCAGATCGGCCTGAAACCGTTTCACCACGACGAAGGCGTCAATTCATACTTCCTGCTCAACCTGGCTCATTCAGGCAATTACAAATACGATCCCACCAACTATCACGGCCCGACGCTTTATTACTTTGCGTTGGTCGCGTTGCGCATTTTCGGCGAAACAGATTTTGCCTTGCGGCTGTCTCCGGCGCTTTTTGGGCTGATCACGGTTGCGATGGTCTGGTTGCTGCGGCGGCATCTGGGCAGGATTGGGACTCCGGTCGCGGCGTTCTGTCTGGCGCTGTCGCCATGCTTGGTTTATTACTCGCGCGACTTCATTCACGAGATGTTGTTCGGTTGTTTCTCACTGGGCATTGTGGCGGGTGCTTGGCGTTACGCCGAAAGCAAAAAGTTCAAGTGGCTGGCACTGGCCGCAATCTCGGCGGGGTTATTGTTTGCGACCAAAGAGACGGCCATCGTCAACGCGATTGTTTTGTTGGTTGCGATCATTTGCGCGGCAGTATTGGATGCGGCACGAATCCTGATCCGCCAACATCAATTCTCGCCCGCTGCCCTGATTCGAGATTTACGGCGCGATACGGTTGCCATCCTGCCTTCGCTTGATCATCTGTTTGCGGCAATTATCATCTTCGTCTTCATCAACATCTTTTTCTATTCATCGGTCTTCACTAATGCCAAAGGCGTACGCGACGCGGTGGAGTCGGTCATCATGTGGCAACGCCGCAGCGGCAGCGAGCACGTCAAAACGTTTTGGTATTACGCAGGCATACTGGTCAAACTGGAACTGCCGCTGTTGTTGGGGGCTTTGCTGGCCGGCCTGATCGTTGTTTGGCGAGGCACACGCTTCTGGCTTTTCGCCGCAGCGTGGACACTGGGCACGGCGCTGGCGTATTCAATCATCGGTTACAAAACGCCGTGGCTGATGATCAGTTTTGTCATTCCGATGGCGTTGGTCTGTGGTTACACGGCAGAGCAGGTTTATCAGTTGTTGCCCACGTTTTCATTACGGCTGGTGTGGGCTGCGGTGATCGCGGTTGCGCTGATTGCCTGTGGGCGAATGGCTTGGAAAGTGAATTTTGAAGGATACGACGACAACGGTAACAAGAATGGCTATTTTACCGAAACGATTGAAAAGCGCTTGGTGCAGCGTTACCTGAATCAACCCGAAGACAGCGCGGACAGCCGCATTGCCAAATTCATTAAAGGCAAGGGGCGCAATCTACTGACGCCGTATGCAGATGGAACCTATGGATATGTCTATGCACAGACAGATCGGACGCTGATGGGATTGCTGGACGAACTTAAACGCGAAACAGATAGGTTACCAACAAAAGACACGACGGCAATCTATGTCGCCGCACCTGAATACTGGCCGCTGCCGTGGTATCTACGCGATTACAAAGCTCAGTTTGCTGGCAAATGGCCCACTGCTTCTGGCGAACGGCCAAATATCTCAGAACCGATTATTCTGGCAAACGTTAGCCAGCAATCTTCTTTGGATGGGATTCAGGGATGGCGTCCTGGCTCAAGAGCTTATGCCATGCGCCCCGGCGTCGAATTGATGCTTTTCATTCGCGATGAAAACGCGCAGCCGTAAAGGCAGTCAAAACCCTGTCCGGCAAACTTCAGTTTGCCTGTGACATATGGTTAAGTACTACCGCGACAAACTGAAGTTTGTCGAACATCTTCTAGTGGAGGAAGCCGTCATGAAAATTCACCAGATCGTTCTTGCTGTTTGCTTCTCGCTCTTGCCTGCCGCCATTGTCCAGGCGCAGGGCACGACCGCTGTTTGTCACACGCCCAATGCCACGAAAGCTTCGGCCAAACCAGCGACGTTGGTGGAAGGCTATGGCAAAGTCCATCTGCCGGTGACGACGAAATTCGCCGAAGCGCAGCGCTACTTTGATCAGGGGCTGGCGCTGCTGCATTCGTTCTGGGGGTATGAAGCGGATCGTTCATTCGAGCGCGCGGCGCAACTTGATCCTGATTGTGCGATGGCGCAGTGGGGCATTGCGATGGCGGCGATCAACGAACAACGCCGCGATGCCGCCATCAAACGCGCGAAGGAGTTGGCGGAAAAAGTCAGCGAGCACGAGCGGCTTTACATCAATGCCGTCGAAGCACGTTACCAGGGGGAAAAGACTTCGGTGCAGAACAACGGCTTTCTGGGCGCAAGCGACAAGTATCAACAAGCCATGCGCAAGATCGTCGCGTTTTATCCCGATGACCCGGACGCCAAATGTTTTCTGGCCCTGGCGCTGATGGCGGGTTATGAACGCGACGGCACGCCGAAGCCCGGCTCGATTGAATCCGTCGCACTGTTGCAGTTGGTGCTGGCGAAATCGCCGGACAATTTGGCCGCGAACCATTACATGATTCACGCCACCGAATCTGGCAAGCGCCCGCAGGATGCCGTGCCGGCGGCGGATGTTTACGGCTCGCTTGCACCACGAGTCGGCCACGCGGTTCATATGCCCGGCCACACCTACGTTCATGTGGATCGTTGGGAAGACGCGGCGCGCGCCTTTGAAGGCTCCGCCGAAGTTGATCGCGCCTACATTCGCGATAACAAAGAAACGACCGACCACGCTGCCGGCCCGTACGGCCACAATGTCAGCTTCCTGTCCATGGTTTACGGGTACCAGGGCCGCTACCGCGATGCAGTGCGCGTCAGTCAGGAACTGCTTGATGCCACGAAAGCAGGCGAAGAACAAAAATCGCGCACCGCATTCGAAGGCCGTGTTTCAATGCTGCGCGCGATGGTGCGGTTCGAAAAGTGGGATGAGGTTTTGAATAACGCCTTGCCGGAAGTGGGCGAGTTTGAAAGCTTCAAAGCCTGGCGATATTACGCAACGGCACTGGCGCAAGTTGGCAAGGGCGACACAGCCGCCGCCCGTGCGCAACTCGACACGCTCGAACGCGAGATCGCCTGGCTGAAAGACAAATTCGGAAAAGCGAAAGACATCCCGCAACTGGGTCGCCAGCGCCAGCAACTCCGCGCCCTGGCCGTCACGCCCATCGAACTACAAGCCCGCCTGCTCGCCCGCGAAGGCAAAGCCGACGACGCCATTGCCAAACTGAAAGAGGGAATTGAAGAAGAGATCAAGCTCGGTTATTCCGAACCGCCGCTGTACCCAGTGCCGATGGAAGAAGTCGCCGGCAAAGTCTGCGTTGAATTGAAGCGTTGGAAAGAAGCCGAAGAGTTCTTCCGCGCCGCGCTTGAACGCGATCCTGGCAGCGGCCGTGCCTACTTCGGCTTGATGCAGGCGCAACAGGCATTGGGTAAAGACTCAGAGGCTCGTGCTTCTTACGTGGCATTCCTCAAAGCCTGGGCCAAAGCTGACGCTGACTTGCCGGAGATGAAACGTGCGAAAGAACTAGCTTCGGCCTTCAGCGCATCTGGGCAATAGAGATATGATGTGACAAGCTTTTGAAAGGGAAAGGAGCAACGTATGGTCGCCACAATGAGAGAAATGCCGCGCCGTCCTTACACGCTTGAAGAGTACTTCGCGTTGGAAGGCGTCGGCGAAGCGCGCTACGAATACTGGGACGGCGAAATCGTTTGCATGAGCGGCGGCAGCCGCCAGCACGCCACGGTTGGCAGCAACATTCACGTGCTGCTTGGCCGTCAGCTTTGGGGAAAGAACTGCCGAGCTTTCACCGGCGAGTTGCAGATCAAAACGCCGATCCTGCCGCCCTACCGCTATCCCGATGTCAGTGTGGTTTGCGGCAAGCCGGAGTTCGACAAGATTGCAGGTTTTGATGTGCTGGTGAATCCGATTCTGGTGGTCGAAGTTCTTTCGCCCGGCACGGCGCATCTGGATCGAAAAGAAAAGCGCGAGGCCTATCAGGCGTTGCCTTCATTGATGGAATACCTGCTGATTTCGCAAGACGCGCCGCACATTACGCAATACATTCGCCAGCCGGATGGCCAATGGCAACGGCAGGATTATGGTGGAATGCTGACAGTCATTACTCTGCCCTCCATCGAATGCACGTTGGCGATGAGCGAGGTCTACGACGGAGTGGACTTCAACTGAAGATGACCTCTACTGCGAATTAAATCCTGTCGCCCGCCGAAATGCTTCGACCACCTTGCCATCTTTCTTTGTTCCGCGGCCTTTCAGATATTCGACCAGCGCAGCCAAATCTTTCGCGTCCCAATCGGGGCGGTACTTATCAATCGAAGGTTCAAACTGGCTGACGTGTTTGGTGATGGCTTTGATCTTCTGGTCAACCACGCCCGAGATGTCCACCCAGTAATTGGCTTCGCTAGCGGCAGCGTAATAGAACATCATCAGCGGGACTTTGTAAGGCTTCAATCCGTCCACCAGCAGGTGGTCTGGGTAGTACAGATGAAACTCCGCCGCGCGAATGGCGTCCGCCGTGTTGAAGGCAGCCATGCGATGATCCGTCTTGTGCCAGCGGTCGTACCATTCGCCGGGATCAACGCTGAAAACCACGTCAGGGCGATGCTGGCGAATCAGCTTTGCCGCCTGCCCGCACAACGCTTTTGGTTCGGCATATTCCAACTCGCCGTCGTTGTACCCCATCCAGATCAGGTTCTCTTTTGGAATGCCGATGACCGTCATCGCGGCTTCTTCTTCAGCCTTGCGAATGCGCGCCAACCGTTCGCTGGTCATCTCCAGATCGAAGGAGCCTTTGTTGTCGTTGGTGTAAATGACAACGATGATTTTGTTGCCGTTCTTGGCCAGCAGCGACAGCGTGCCGCCGCAGCCGAAAACATCATCGTCAGGATGCGGCGTAAAGACCATTACGGTTTTGCCTTTCCACTGTTCAACTCGGTCTTGCGCTTGAGCGATGCAGGCTAAGAGCAATAGCGCGACGGTAACACAAACAATTCTTTTCATCATTTCTCTCCTTCAGGGCTGTTCGGGTTTATCTTTCAGTTTTCCCAGTATTCGATAAATATGGATCAAGCCGCGATCCACCATCCGTTCGCCTGCGCCGACTTCGACACGCGTGACAACCGTGCTGGCTCCGTAACCGCCCGACACCGCGGCGCTGATCGTCGGGAAATAGCCGTAATATCCGTTCGTGTAGCCGGTCATAAACGTCGCGGCAATCGGCGAGCGTTGTTTGAGCAGCAGTTGCAATCCGACAAACGGCTCGCCCGGCAATCCGACAATCGCAATTTGCCGGTTGATAACCAGCGTGGTGACGGGCGCTACTATCTCCGGCGTGATGTAGCGTTGATAGCGTTTCGCCTGCGCGGGCGGGTAGGCTAGCTTGAGCATCTGGCCCAGCTTCTCCAAATCCCAGCGGTTTTGAAAGCGCATCTCTTCGCTCAAGTAAGCGACTTCCGGATTGATGGGCGCTTCAGTTTGGATCGTGCGGGCGACGCGAGCGACTTCACGCCCAAGCTTTTCGCCGACTTCAATCTTTACGGCATCGGCGTTTTCGACGAGAGGCGTTTTATCCATCTGTGGGTTGATGTCACCGGGAGCGCCTTGCAGAAAGAAGCAAATCGGTTGGCTTCCAGAGTTGGCAGAATTGGCAGAATTGGCAAAACTTGCTTCAACAAATTTGGCCATCGCGCCTGGATAATCTGCCGAATAGCGCAAATTGTCCGGCCCAAAGATGACCGGGTGGCAGGCGTAATTGACCAGAATCGCCAGCGGATTGCCTTGGGTGTCATCTATGCGAATTACACCGACAGTCGGATCAAGCATCCCGCCATTTTGGCCCGTTTGCTGACCCGTACTGTTGCGCCAGAGCATTTTGACCGAGCCGTCAGACTGAACGACGCGACGGTTGTGGCCGATGACCGTTTGCCCCAAGCCTACGCCGATACGCGCAGCTTTCATTTTCGAGACGGCTTCACCAATGGCATCGGCTATTTTTTCCAGCGCGTGCTGTTCCCATTGCGGCGGCCCGTTGTCGTAACTGTCTTCAATGACCGGGCCGGAATGCGTATGCGAAGCAATCAGCATGACATCTTTGACGCCGTGCTGGCGGCGGGCCTTGTCGCGCAGCCAGGCGATTTGCGGCGGACCGAAGCTACGGCCAAGATCAAGCGTGATCAGCGCAATCGTCTGCCGCCCGTCATCCAAGACCAGCACGCGGGCATACAGCGGATCAAGCGTGCCAATCGCCGGCCCCGAACGGTTGGAGTATCCCCACAACTCCACACCAGGCGGCGGCGTAATGTCTGTGCGAGCGACGCCAGCACGCAGCACGCTTTGTGCGGTTGCCGCAGCGGCCATCGCGCAAACTACAAACATGAACAGAACAATTCGGCGCATTGATTTTTCTCCCGATCAGAATCCCGGCGAGGTTTTTAGTTTCCCTTGCAGCTTGAAGAGATTCACGATGGCGCGATCAATCATCGCTTCGCCCGCGCCGACTTCAACGCGTGTGTTGTAGCCCGCGCCGTAACCGCCCTCAGCCGCCGCGCGGATCGTCGGAACGTAGCCGATCCATTCGCTGCCTGTGCTGCCAACGCTGTATGTATAGCCGAACAGAAAGGTGTTGGTGATTTCGGATTTATCGCGCAGCGCGATTTGCAAATCAACAAACGGTTCGCCGGGCATTGTGGCGATGGCGATGTTGTCGTTGATGAGCAGCGTCGTCAGTCCGGCTTTGACGGTTTTCTGCGCGTCCCAGTGGTCGCGAAATTCAATGACTTCGGCTGCGGCGCGCAAGCTGGTTGTGGTGTTTGATGGTGGCTTCAGCTTCCGCACGATTTTCAACGCTTCGTCGGCCAGCGCATTACCCATCTTTTCTGCTTCGCCAAAACCGTTTTGATTCACCGGCTGTTTGTCCAGGTAAGGATTGATGTCGCCCGCGCCGCCTTGCGTAAATAGGCAAAGCGCGCCCGGCAATTCGCGTTCGATGCGCCGCGCCAGATAGCCGGGATAATCCGCCGAAATCTGCCGATTGTCCGGCCCCAACACCACGGCGTGACAAGCATAATTGACAATCACCGCGCGCGGCTTGCCCGATTCGTCGTCAACGCGGATGACGCCAACGGTCGGATCAATCGGCGAAGTCGGCAGCCGTTCGGCGTTGCGCCAGAACATCGTCACTTTGCCTTCGCCATCCACTTTGCGGCGGTTGTGGCCCAGGTAGATCTCGCCGAAGCCTGCACTGACACGGGCAGGGAAGAGCTTTTTCGATGCTTCTTCAATGGCGCGCAGGATTTTGTCTTCGGTTTCGGCAAACCACGAAGCATTCGGCGACGGCCAGCTTTTGTCTTCCCAAGTCATCGGGCCGGAATGGTTGTGCGTGACGGCAATCAAGACGTGATCGGCAAGTTTACGTTCACGCGTCAGCATAACGATGCGTTCGGACGGAAACGAGCGCAAATCGCAACTGACAATCGCGATGCTGACGCCGTCGGCTTTCAGCAATAATACCGTCGCATTCAACGGATCGTGAACGCCGGTGGATGGGCCTTGGCGCGCGGCATACCCGCCCATCACGTAGCCCACGGGCGGCGTGATTTCCACACGCGCGACTCCGGCTATCATCTCTCCTGCCAGCGCGCTCATCGCCAGCAAGCAAACCAACAGCAGCGCCGACGCAGTCAATCGCAAGATTTTCATTCTGCTATTCCTTCAGTTGGTAAAACGTATGAATCGGTGAATTGCGGACAAGCATTCCTGGTGCGCGTAAGATACAACGAAATATCCGTAATGGCCTACTGAGCAGCGATAAAGACAGTACGGGGAGCGTGAGCGACCTGCGTGTCCGCAACTTCGCACGTAGTGAGAGGCAGGTCGCTCACGCTCCCCGTACCGTATCGGCCACCTTTTGAGCGACGACTGAGCTAACGGCATCCTTCACTTCGCGCCCAGCGATTCCAGCAGCAGTTGCAGTTCCACCGCGTTGTCATAAGTCAGATTCGGATCAGCCGCGAGCGCAGGATCGCGGTCGCCGCCGAGGATTGCGCGCGAGCTTGCCACCAGCGTTTTGGCCCACAGCGGATCATCATCTTCCGCCCATTCATCCAGCGTGCGTCCGGCTTCGGTTGTTGCGCCCTGCTGAATGGCCTGGCTGACCATTGCGAAAAGTTGTGCCTGATTGGACTGGCTCTCTCCGCCCGCGCGCCGGTAAGCCAGATAGCTCGCCACGGCTTTCCCACGCGCCTCTGTGGCAGCTTGCGCGTTGCCGGTGGCTTGTTCCAGGTTGTGCAGAATGTTCCAAGCGTTCCAGATTGAAGCGGCGTGGCCGAAAGGTTTCTTGCATTCAATCGCGCGGAGCAGTTCGTGGTGGGCTTCGTCATGTCGTTGTAACCCGATGAGCGTAATGGCCAAATTATAGCGGTCGAGACCTTCACCCAGTTGATTTCGTAGTCCGACATCAATCCCCGCTGCCCGCTTGTAGCATTTCTCCGCGTCTTCCAACCGCTCCAGCGCACCATAAAGATTGCCTAGTTCAACCAGGCTGGCAGCTTCATCTGCTAAGTATTTCCACCGTACTCTAATCTTCAACGATTGCCTGTGAGCAGTCTCGGCTTGTTCAAATTGCTTAGCAAACCTGTGTGCCATCCCGATTTGATGCCAAGCGGAAGCGGTGCTTCTCGGCTCGCCCAGGTTTTCAAAGCTGATGCGCGCTTCAGTGTATATCCCTAATGCATCGGCGTATCGTTGTTGCAGTAGGCAGACTGTACCAAGTTGCATTTTGTTGACGGCTATTTGTCTGCGATTGTCGAGTTTTTCAGAACGCCTAATAGACTCTTGGTAAGCTGTTGCTGCTTCATCTAGTCGCCTTAAATCTGCCAGACAATCTGCGAAATCAGTGATTGCTGTTACGGCTAATTGTTCGGCGTTGATATGCCCCGCTTCGGCAAGCGTTTCAGCAAGATGCTTCGCTTCAAGTAGTAAGGGCAGCGCAGCTTCGGCTGTTCCGCTCATTCTCAACACTCTGCCAAGCCACCAATGCGCCATCGCGATGTCATATTTCGCCAGCGGGTAAGCCCCTTCTCCTGCGGCCAAAGACATCTTAAGGAGTTGGTCGGCAGCTTTGCGGGCCGCAGGGAAATTGCCGCTTTCTAGTAGCCGATCAATGTTTGCGCTTTCCGTCAGATGGTTGGCATGGCTCCATTCTCCCAACCTCCGTGCTGCTTGCTTTCGTACCTTTGTTGCCTGTGCAAGTGACTGTGGACGCCCCAATGTGGAGAGCAATATTTCGATACCACCTGCCAAATCAATCACCTCTTCAGCCGTCGCTCTATTTTCCATCCACGAAAGCATTGCCATTAAGTTGGGTAGTTCCGACAGGGTCAGCCGGGCAGACAACTCAGCGTTTTGAAACTTTTGCTCATACAGAAAAAGGGTCAGCCACTTCATTCCATCAGCCCAACGCGATCTAGCTTCTTGCTGCTCGGCCTCAGACATTTCTCCGAGCAGATAAAATGAGAGAGCCGGATCAAGCCGCAAATGGTTATACCCGATGTCATTCACCAGCCCCGCATCAATTAAGGCATCACCAAGTTTACGTACTGTCTTCTCATCGGCGTTTAACACCTGTGCTAACACCGATGCATGCGCGCCGCCGTGAAAGACGGCCAGCGCCTTCACCTGTTCGCGCAAATCCGACGGCAGACGGCGCAGCGAAAGGGCTACGCTGGCATAGAGCGAATTTTCGCGGTCGCCGGGATTCTGTTTTTCCAGTTTGGCCATCAACGGGCGCAGCGTTTCGGTGGTGGCGCTGACGCCGCTGATCTTTACTTCGCGCGCCAGCAAGGTCAGCGCGCGGGCGTGGCGGTTGACGGCTTCGACCAGTTCGGCGATGTCGGCGGGCGTGTTGCCTTGTTCGTCGTATTCGCGGCGGTGCAGCACGCGGCTGACCAGTTCGACGGCGTCTTCGCGACTCAGACGGTCAAGCGGGATCACGCGATCACGATTGGCAAAAGGTTTGGGCAGATGTTCGCGGCTGGTGAAAACAATCCGCGTCGCCGGATGCGCATCGAGCAAGGCTTGGCAGAGAAGGAAGACATCCGGTACGGTACGGGGAGCGTGAGCGACCTGAGCCTTGGCAGTTGGCGAGTTGGCAGAGTTGGGCGCATCTTGATCGGGCAGGTCGCTCACGCTCCCCGTACCGTACCCGGCCAACGCATCTTGATCGGGCAGGTCGCTCACGCTCCCCGTACTGTATCCGGCCAGCAGGCTTTCCACATTGTCCACTACGATGATCGTGGGTTTGTCTTTCAGTTCGCGGGCGATGGGCAGCAGGGCTGCTTGCCAATCGTTACCGCCAGCCGAATAACCCGCGCCGACCAGTTGGCGGCCAATGGTGTCGGCCATTCCTTTGGCGTCGCTGTATTGTTCCAGGCTGACAAACGCCGCTCGGCGAAAGCGGTTGGTCGCCACCAACCACCGAGCCAGTTCCACGGCCAGCGTCGTTTTGCCTTCGCCGCCTACGCCACGGATGACGGCGTACTGGGTACGCACGCGTCCCCGCGTGCTGTCTTGCGCTTCACCGCAAAGCAGCCGTTCCAGCGCCAGCAGTTCACGGCTGCGTCCGATGAAGCTGTGATCCGGCTCTGGCGGCAATTCGCCCAGATTGAATTTGCGCTGATGCGCGATGTGTTCTTTTCCCGATGCCGACAACCGTTGAAGCACCAGCGGCGGGTCTTGGCGTTCCTGATACAGCACGGGCACAAACCAATCCTGCAAATGGAATTCGCCCGCGCCAGCGATTGCGCCTCGGCGAGTGTCAGCGTGCAGCACCTGTTGCCCGGCCAGCATTGCCGCGCCGATGCGAGCGCCATTTGCCAGTTCACGGTAAAACTCTTTGACAAATCGCCGAGCCGTTTCGACCAGCACGGAATGCGTCATCGCCACGACGGAAACGATGCCCTGTTCCAGCAGCTTGGCGGCGACCGAAGCCGTCGGGTCATCGTCGGATTTGGCGCTCTGGCAAGCTTCCAGAAACACCAGCGGGATGCGGTGATCGCGCATCACTTTGGCCAACCGTTCGGCGTCAATCAATTCGCTTTTGCGGTTTGCCAGTTGGTCGTCCTGATCGGGCGCTTCAAAACAGAGCTTGCCCAACCCCACGCGCGGATCGAAAACTCCGTGCCCGTCGAAATGGACTACGTCAAATTGTTCGCGCTTGAGCGCCTGCTGCAACGCCGGAAAAGTCGGCGTAGCCAGAATCGTCAGGCTGACCAGATCGCCCAGCGTTTCGATGGCTTCGACCAGCGGTTTGGAACTGACGCGATGGTCAATGTACGCGGCCTTGTCGTCTTCGGGGCGGGGGCTGACCAGCAAAACCCGAATCGGCAATTGGCGTTCGACCGCTTCAAACTTGACGCTGTTCGGCAAACGGCGGCGAACCCGAACGGCGTGTTTGCCGTGAAAAAGAAAGCCTCGGTCGTCGTGCAACAATTCCCACGGCAGCGACAACAACAAGGTGGCGGCTTCTTTGGCGGAAACTTCAGCTTCCGGCGCGGAGCCTTTCGGCAGTTTGTCGGAAACTTCGACCGAAAAACGGCGCTCGGCTTTGCTGGCGATGTCCAGCCATGCCCGCAGCGGTTCGCGCGCGGCTTCGGTTTCCAACGCCGCTTCGTACAACAGCTTTCCCCAAACCGGCAATTGTTTGGCGATGGCGGCTCCACGCGCTTTGAACTGGCCAACCGGCCACTGATAAAACTTTTCCAGATACCAGCGCAGATCATCCGCTTCGATCGGCCCCAGCGGCGAAGTGAAAAAGAAAGGATCGCTTTTGACTTCGCGCACACCGGCTTCGGGCGGTTGATAACTGAGCGTGGCTTCGGCTTTTGCGCGGGTCTTGCCGTCTTCGGTTTCGACTTTCAGGTTACGGAGTTCCAGCAACAATTCGGCAAGAGGTTTTTCTTCGACGGTTTCAGATGGCCGTACATCGCCGGGCAATTCCACGCCAAGCGCCGCCAGAATGGCAGGCATCTTTTCAGCCAGCGCGCCAGGTTTTGAACTGATTCGCGTCACGGCACGTTCTTCGGTGAAAACCCATTGCAACGCGCCCAACTCCGCATCATCCAGCAGCAGCGGAATCACGCGATAGTTTTGTCCGGCGGCTTTGCGCTGCGCTTCGATCTCGCGGGCGTGTTGAAATTCTTTGAAGACCCAATTGGAACTGAGTGATTGCTGGCTGAAAACGACGATGAAATATTGTGCAGCTTCGATGGCCGCTTTGACCTCTGGCCACAGCTCGTCACCGCCGCGCAAATAGCGCGCATCGTCCCAAACCGTCAGGCCGTGCGCGACCAATGCTTCACGCAGTTGTCTGACAAAACCATCATCGCTTGTCGTGTGCGAAATGAAGATGTGATCGGGCATGAGCAATGTTCCTCGTACTATAAACTTCAAGAAAAAAGAGCATGGAGTTCAGCCTTTAGGCTGTCGGCTTTTCTGATCGTAACCCTTCTGAAAACCAGACAGCCTAAAGGCTGTCTTTCGCCACGTCGAGAGGAAAACGAGCTTGGCATCAATCACTGGCGGCGGCGAGTTGGTGGCGGGCGGCAGTCAGCGGCAATGTAATCTGGAAAAGCGTGCCTTCGCCTTGCTGGCTTTCGACCAGGATGTCGCCGCCGTGGTCGCGGATGATGCCGTAGCTGACGGCCAAGCCCAGCCCAGTTCCTTTGCCGATTTGTTTGGTGGTGAAGAAGGGATCGTAGATTTTGGCCAGATGATCGGGCGCGATGCCGCTGCCGGTATCGCGGAAGCGAATGAGGATGGAATCGTCGTCGGCTTCGGTGGTGATCTCCAGCCGTCCACCCTGTGGCATGGCGTCACGGGCGTTGAGGATCAGGTTCATGAAGACCTGTTGCAGCTTCGCGGCGTTGCCGGTTGCAGGCGGCAGCGTGTCGGCGTAATTGCACACGACTTCAATGTCGGAGTTGCGCAGTTGCGCTTCCAGCAATTGGATGGTGTCGTCCAGTACGTGATTCAAGTCTACGGATACTAACCGAGAGTCGCTGACGCGCGAGAAATTCAGCAGATTATTGACGATGGACGAAGCGCGCGAAGTCTGGCGGTAAATCTTGTCCAGCAAGTGATGGCGCGGATCGGTTTCGGGCATCTGCTGCATCAACATTTGCGAATAGGACGAGATGCCGGTCAGCGGCGTGTTGACTTCGTGCGCGACGCCGGCGGCCAGCAAGCCGATGGATGAAAGCTTGTCGGATTGTTGAAGCTGTTCTTCCAGGCGGATGCGTTCGGTGACGTCTTCGATGGCGACCAGCGTGCCTTCAGTCTGGGAAGTCTTGCTTTGCAGCGGCGCCAGCGAAATGTTCAGCATCAGGTCGCGGCCGTCGGCGGCGCGGGCGCGGAATTTGTAGACGTTGACCGGCACGCCCTGCTGCCATTCGCTGCGCGCCGTTAATTCGCGCAATGCGCGGAGCATTTCGGATTGGAAGACTTCGGTGATGCGATGGCCGATGGCTTGATCGCGGCCCAGGCCGTAGATGGTTTCCAGTGCGCCGTTCCAGTTGGTGATGCGGCCGGCCAGATTGATGACCATCACGCCGACGTTGATGGATTCGATGATGTTCTCGTTGAACTCTTTCAAGCGGGCCAGTTCTTTGGTGCGATGGCCTTGTTCTTCCAGCAGCAGCGAATTTTCGATGGCCACGGCTACGTAGCCTGAAATTGCGCGCAGCAGGTCGGTATCTTCGGACGAAAGCAGCGCGCCGTCGGTTGAACGTCCGAGCGCCAGCACGGCGACGACACGCGAGCGCGCGGCGCAGGGTACGAAGTAGCTGAACAGGCGGCGCGAAGAAGAGTGAATTGGCGAAATCAGACTGGCCGTGACTGGGCCATCGTCGAAGTCCGCATCTTCGGCTCGGACAACACCGCTCGCATCGCTGCGGACGCGCAGGATGGTCAGGAAGTCGTCGGGCAGATGAATCACCCGGTCAACCCCTTCTTCGCGGGCGACGCGGAAGCCGGATGGTTCGGTTGCAGCTTCAACAAAGATCGCAATGCGTTCAACCGAAAAGACCTCTTTCAATCGCCGCATCAAACTGTCGAGCAGCGGATCGAGTTCCGTTGCCGACGCCAGCGTGCGCCCGAAATCTTGCAGCGTGACGCGGTAATCGTACTTCTCGCCGTAAAAGATGCGGTCAATGCGTTCTTGCAGCCAGTTTTTGACCGGAGCGAACAGCATGGCGATGACCGACATTGAAATCGCCGCAATCAGCAGCGTCGCTTCCTTCGACAGCAGCGAGCGCAGGAATTCGTAGCTGACCGCCATGACCGTGCCGAACAATGCAGCGACTGACAGCGTGGCGATGATGTAGGCAAACGAACGCCGCATGACCACGTCCACATCGGTCAGGCGGAATTTGACGACGGAATAGCCCAGCGTCAATGGAATCAACGCCAGCGGAGCGAGCGCTGCCAGCTCCAGCAGCGACGAGACAGAAGGTTCTGCGAAATATGAAGGCAGGTACAACGCAGTAAACAGCGCTGCCGCAATGCCCATTCCCCACATCACCCACTTCAGTTGTTGCCGCACGACAACCGTGCGCGCTTGCCGGAAGCTGCGGATCAGTAAGGCGGTGCTGATGCCGAGTGAGACGGCGAACAGGCCAATCTCCAGGTTTGACAGCAGCGCGCGCACATTGACGGGGGATAGCGGCAACAGCGCGCGCAACCGCGTTGTTCGAATCCAGGCTTCCGCCAGAATCAACAGCGCGGCTGGAAGGTAGAGCATGGCCGCAATCAAATACGAAGATCGCCGCCGTTTCGAAAAGAGATGATCGCGCTCCGGGTAGATCGCTGCAAAGTGCATGAACATTGGCCCGAGCAGGATCAGCGCAATCGTATCCGCCAGATCAATTGCTTTGTCGAACTGCGCGCGAAGCTCTTCGGTCGGGCTGTAGAAATGTGCGATGAAAGCCAGCAGGCAGAGCAGGAAGAAGTGCGTGGCATAGGGCGCGCGGCTTTGCCGCAAGAGGAAGTAGATACCAATCCCGAGGTAGATCAGTCCGATCAGCGCCAGATACAGACCGCGCAAGTCGTGCGTCGTGCGCGCCGTCAATTCCACATCCGCAATGCCGTCGCGCAGCAGCGTGTCGCCCGCATCGTTGCGGTGCTGAATCCAATAACTGATTTGCGCTTTGTCAGGGTCAGTCGAGCGGTCTTTGGCCTGGTCAATGTAGATTTGAACGTCCTGCGCTTGCCGGACTTCTTCCATATCGTCGCGATTTCCGGTCGGGCTGATACCGATCAGAATATCGCCGCGCCAGATGCCGGCTTTGGTCGCAGGGCTGGCAGGCTCAATCTTGTCCGCCACGATGCCGAATTGCGGATCGTCGCGCCACACCACGCCGTCGGTCATCACCGCCTTCTGATTCACTCGGTCACGCAGATTGAACGCGCCGGTGACCAGCGCCAAAAAGGCGACGAACAGCAGCAACAGCGTTCGCGTCGTTACCCGGGTTGTACTGGTTTGTGGTGTCACAATTTTGCGATCTTTATTTCCGCTCGGAACCTTGGAAGCAGTGAAAGTTCTGGGCTGCTAAATCCAAATCAGCTTTGCAGTTAAGGCAAGAATTATTCCATCTGCGCGGCTGTCATTCAGGATTGGCAAGGCGACTAATTTATCTTTGGTTTCAGCTAAATAGGCAGTGTCACAGTTTCAGCAGCGAACTGACTTCGGGCACGCACTCCATATTTTTGAACTTGATTCCGAGAATTCGGAGAAGGCCAATAAATCCGGTTCTTTACTTCAACTTAATAAAACAAAGGGCAAGCAGTAACGCTTGCCCTGGATGCTTACCATCGAAATGCCAATCCGGTACGCACTGACCGCCGCGAACGGGTGGCGATTAGTTGGACAGTTCCATCATCAACGCCGGTTTCCTGATCCAGCAGATTGCGCGCATCAATAATTGCCTGCCAGCGAACGGGTAAACCGAAGTTCGGCAGTTCCTGCGTGACGTAGATGTTGATGTTCGGATCGTAAACGCTCATCTGGCCTGCGAATGGATCAATGGCAAAGATGACTGCTGAAGGCGACAATCGGATGACTGTCGAAATGCGCGTGCCGGTGCGGTGCGAAAAGTCCAGATCGAATTTGGCCGATGCCACCTGAAAGTAGCCGCCCTTGAACAATTGCGCGGGCGAAAGAGTCTCAATCGCCTGATTATTCAACTGCTCGCCGCGCCCGAAACTGTACCCAACCGAAGCCGACGCGTAATCGTTAATGCGGCGGTTGTACATCATTCGAACGCCGCGCGCCGCGCCGTTCATCGCGGTGACGTGATGCGCGACATTTTGAAACGCCTGTTGCATCTCCGGCGACCCTTCCAGCGGCAACGCCAGCACGCCGACCCCGTGACCGGAGATGATGTCGTAAAAAGCAGATGCTGCAATCGAAGATTGGCCTTCACTGAACAGACGCTCAATGCCGGTTTCAAAACGCTGGCTGCGGTCGAGAATGGGCGCGCCGGCAAAGGCAATTTCGGCGGACGAAGTCTGGAATGTGGCGTCAATGTTTTCGGAACTGAACCCTTCCAGCGATTCCCGTTGATGATCGGAGCCAGGCGTGACGGCGGCGTTTACCCGCGTGCGCGCAGTCGGAGCATATTGCACCGCGAAGCGCGGCAGGACACTGTCGTGCTGTCTGGAGGTTGCGCCGATGAAGCGCGAGTAATCGAATCCGTAAATGACTAGCAGTGGTTGAAAGACCTGCCACGAAGCGGTTGCTGATACTGAAAGCTGATCGAGCGAACCGGTCTTGAGCGTTGCCAGGATTGGACTGACGGAAGCGGCGGCACGCGACAGCGGCCTGCCAAAGATTGGATCGTCTATTCCACCAATTTCGCGTCCCACTTTTCGGGCAAAGGCGACCTGGCCATAACCGATGGTGGCTGTCACTTGATGGCGTTCGCCCGGACGAACCGTGGCAATGGCGGAGATTCGTTGCGATGCCAGTTGCCCCACACCCCGCTGGCCAATCAACGCCATCTCGATGTTGTTTCCCAGCGAGCCGGAAACCGCGAAGTTTGTGCCGAAGAAGTTGGCGTCAGGATAGCCGTTGCGCGAGCTTGAACCGACGGCAACAAATTGCGCCGCGCCGTGGAAAGATTGAACCGGGCTGCTCTGCTCTGCGCGGTCGTTGCTTAAATCCACGACTTCAAACTCTTCGCCTTCGCGCAGATTCATCGCGTGGCGCGGGACGCTGCGCGCGATCCAACGATAATCGTCGCTGTCGCCGCGCCGCTGCACCAGCGTGTCATCGCGCTTCAGGGCAAAGTTGTGCGTGACCTGCACGGGGCGATCAATGTTGACGCGGGTCAATCCGGTAATAAAGCCCACGGCGGTGGCGCGCAGGCGGTAGATGCCGGGCGCGATGCCTGCCGAAAAATAGCCTTGTTTATCGGTGGCGACACTTTTGATTTCGCGTCCGTTGTATTTGAACTCGATCAACGCGACCAGTGCGCCCACCAGCGGCGCGCCACGATCATCTTTGACTGTGCCCGAAACGACGGCAACGGTTGGCGCGGCTTCTGCGATTGCGAAGCCCGCTGACGGATGCCCGCCTTCGCCCGCAAAGGAAGCCGGAGTCGCCGCGAGTCCGGCGAATACGCAACCCGCGATCAAAACACTCAATGCCTTCTTCATAAAATCACCTGTTAGTGAATCCCGCGATTTCCAGAATGGAAGCAGCCCAGGCGCTGCAAAAAGAGGAATAGCACCATCTGTTTTTTTGTTATGTCCCAGCGTCTTTATCGGTCTGTCGAATATTTCATGTCAGGGTGTCAATTAGGAGATTGACCGAACTTTTCCAATTACGGCTTACTTGATGAAGAACGAACGGATGCTTTGCGCTGGCGCTTTGTACGAGCCGTCGTGTCCGGGTAGGGCCGTTGCGGCGGGCGATTCCAGATCGTGGTTTCGCGTGGCGAGATCATCTCGTAGCCGATGCCGCGCCAGACGATTCGCTTCGTCCAGGCCGAAGCGAAAACGTTATACACATACAGCAATGAAACCAGCGGTCCCAGCAATACATATCCCCACCAGTGTTTTTGCCACCAAAGTTTTTTAATGCTGGCGCGATTGGTGAACAGTAATTGCGCCGCCACCACCGCGCGCGTCCAGCTGGTCGTTGCGCCCAGCAAAAAGATACCTGTCAGCAGCGCCGCCGGTAGGAAGCTGAGCTTGCCGGCGAACGCCATCGCAATCAGCCAAACCAATCCGCCCCAGAACGTCAGGTTGTACAAACAGTGCGAGACAGCAGCGATCTGCCATAAACGTGGCGCATAAACGCGGGTGATGCGCATTTGCCGCGTACTGAATTCCAGCAGTTCGCCAAAATTTGCGTCGGCATAAGATGCCACCAGACAATGCGAGACGAATTTGATTCGCTGACCAGCTTCGTGAATCGCGCCGCTCAAGGCGTAATCATCGCTAAGCGCACCTTGCCAGCGTTGTTTGATGTTGAGCCGGTCGAACGTTTCGCGCCGGATCGCAGTTGACCCGCCCCACGCAAATGACGAGCGTTCGCCCAGCAGCGACAGCGCGCTGGAATTCCAGACCGACAGCAGCAGGGAATTGAAGCCGCCGTTGACGGGCAGGTACCAGCGGAAACCGGTTGTTGCGCCGATCCGTTTGTCGCCGAGCGGGGCCACCAGTTCCGACAGCCAGTGTTTCGAAACCCGCGCGTCGGAATCGGCAAAAACAATCACTTCAGCGCGGCGATCAATCGAATTCAGCATATCCACCGCCGCCAGCAGATTGTGAACCTTTTGCCCGCGAGTTTTGGCTTCGCCCGCGATGACCAGCCAAGCCGGACGGCGGCTGTAGTTTTTGATCAGCTTCGAGAGCACGCCGTAGGCAGGATCGGCTTGGCTTTCAGTGGCGAAGATGATCTCGTAATCGCGGTACTCCTGCCCGAACAGCGCGCGGATGTTTTCTTCAAAATCATGCTCAAGGCCTTTGCAGGGAACGATGATGACGGATTTTGGCTGGTAGCGGCTGGTGCGCGGGCCGGTGTCGCGCAGCGAATACCGCGAGAAGCGCAGTGCCGCCGCAAGCGCAAGAAGGCTTTGCAAAAAGAGAATGACGCCGAGAACAGTAAAAACAGTTTCCATAACCGCATTCGCCGGACTGCTAAAGATTCTTCAGGGATCGGATCGTTGAAAGGATAACCTTGATTCGAGGGCCAGCGCATTTTGCGCGAAACCGCCGGGATTTGCCAGCAGCTTTTTGATCCGATCTCCATTGCGGAAAGGTTCGACACATCGAATCTGAGATAGGACGTACGCAGAAAGCCGGTAAAGTGTGGTGCGAGTTGTTTACTCGCACCCTCCAATCGGCCGAACGAATGACGCGAGTAAACAACTCACGCCACATTCTGCGTAAGTCCCGGAGTTATTCAAGCTCAACTGCCTTAATCGGTAGCTTACTCTTCCTCGGCCCCTTACAGTTTAGTAGTCTTTCGTCCTATAGTTACATTAATTCCGGGCCAGATTTGCGTTATTCGGCAAAAGCCTGTTGATCCGCTTCAACAATGCGAGTATTGTTCCCTACGTCGGTCAAGACAACTCTCCCAAAAGCTCATTATCAGCAATCTTCCACAGCCTCTTAGTCAGCAGCTAATGCAGGAACAGATTGCTTCATGCTATTAATCGCTACGTAATCCGGCAGGCTTAGGTTACTCCGTGTGCCTTTGCGTTATTTGCCTGCTACCGGATGAGTAGGCAGGAGTGTGTTTGTATGGCTCTCAAATCCGGGATCGTTACTTTTTCATTCAGCCGTTCTATAACGTTCGCGTTATGTTTAACGTTGATTTTGTCCGGAACGCCGCTGCCTGCCCGCACGCAATCAAACCAGCCCGCGCAAGAAGGAATGCGCACAACCGAAGCGCCGAGCAAGAATCTGCCCGACCTGGATGCCACGCGCGGCAGGAAAGAGCCGGAAGTCAAAAAGCCCGAACCTGTCCCCGCCGCTCGCTGCCGCCATTGGGACAAGAAATGCAAAGACCTGAAGAAAGAGAAAGTCTCCGGCCTGTTTAACCGAACCGGCCATCGCTCGCTGGGCCTGATTGCGGCTGCCAGCAGTAAATCGTTTGGCAAGGCTTTTGATTGGCGCGCCAGTGCCTTCGCGTTTGATTCTCCGGCAGGCGAGCAGACTGAAGTCCGCTCCACCAAAAACAGACGTTCGGCAAAACCGGGCACTTTGCAAAAGTCATTGCCGCTTGCTTTCGCCAGTTCGCTGCTTCCGGCGATGGCCTTTCAAACCTATTCAAATGCCGAAACGGCGCGAGTCGAACCGCAAAACCGCACGGGGAATCCGGGCGAAGACCTGCTGTCGGGTAACTTCAATTTCAATATTCCGATTGTCAATCTGCCTGGGCGCGCCGGGCACGACCTGAATCTGACGCTGGCCTATAACTCAAAGGTCTGGATCAAGAGCAGCAACTACACCATCCGCTTTGATATGGATTACGGATGGCCCAGTCCGGGCTTCCGGCTTGGCTTCCCGACTTTTTACGGCCCGTACCTCAACTCCACAACCAATCGCAATTCCTTCGGGTTGATTCTGCCTTCCGGGCGCGCCGTCGAATTACGTCAGGTCAGCGGCCTGACCGAAATCTACGATGCGGAAGACGGCAGTTACATTCGCTTCAAGCACGATCTGGCAACCGGCAACTATATTTTGACGATGCCGGATGGGACGCAATACATCTACGGTACAACGCTGGATATCAAAGACCGCAACGGTAACCTGATTACAGCGACCTACAACGCCGACGGGCTGATGGATACCATCACCGACACGCTGGGATGCCAGATTCTGTTTCAATACGGCAGCTTTTATGAGTTGTTGAAGATTCAGCAGCTATGGAACGGAGTCAGCAAAGACCTGGCCAGTTTTGATTATGATTCCACCTACCAGTTGATGTACCGGTTTACTTCCGGCCTGGTGCCGGATAATGTCACTTATGGTCAAACGCTGCCGGTCATGTACCAGATGACAATGCTGGATAACTCACGCTACAAATTTCTGTATAACACTTATGGTCAGATCAATCGGTTTGAGAAATACGGCGGGCTAAACTTCCTACGCGCCTGGACGCAATACAATTTGCCGACCTACTCCGACGGGACGACGCAATCCGGCTGCCCCGGTTTTACTACTCGCACGGATTGGGCATACGACTGGAGCGCGGCGGGCGGCGTGGCCACTTCGTTTCTGTTCAACCAGAGCGTCGCCAATCCCGATGCCGCCAGTGAAGCGGCCAATCCGAATCTGATCTGCGGACAAGCCACAGCGCCTGACGGCACGACGTACAAGGAGCTTTATTACGGCCTGCCAGCGACGTCCGCCCGATGGCGGTATGGGTTGCTGAAGATGACGCAGGCCTGGACCGACGGCAACACCATCGAACGGAAGATGACCAAAACGCAATACGACCAGCCCTGTGGCAGCGGTACCATCGGTAACTACCTGGCGCAATGCAACCCGCGCGTCATTGAAAATAACATCTACGACAACACCGACAGCAATAACAGCACCTGGGAAAAGCAAAGGCGGACTACCGTCAGTTATGCGGCGGGTAACCCGACCGATTACAACCTTCCGGCGGATGTCTACGAATATGATTATCCGGCCACGACCACGGTGCTGCGCCGAACGCACACGGATTACAATCAGACTTCGACATATATCAACAAACGTCTCATCAATCTGCCGACTGCAAGCTACTTGTATGACGGCAGCAATGTGCTCAATTCGAAGGTCGAGTATGTTTATGACGAGAGCGGTTATCTGCAGGCGCATTCGACGACGCCGATCAGGCGGGATACCGCCAATTACGGGATCGGCTATCTGGCGGGGCGCGGCAATCTGACGACCGTCCGCCGATACAACGTCAGCGATAACACCTTTGTCGAAGCCAAGACCGGCTATTACGTGACGGGCACGGTAGCCTTCTCGCGCGACGCGCTGAACCACCAAACGACGGTTGATTACACGGACGGGTTCTGCGCGATTACTTCCTGCGCGGGGCCGCCACAAAACAAGAACAGTTATGCCTACCCGACCAAAGTCACCGACCCGGATAATTACTCTTCGTACGTGTACTACAATTTCGACATTGGCGCGCCGGTCAAGACCATCAACCCGAAAGGCGCGTCGGTGTTACGCGAATACGACGGATATGGGCGGTTGTGGCAAGTCACCAATCAGGCCAACGGCGCATATACGCGTTATGATTTCGATGTGAATCAGTATTTCGTCAAATCGTACTCGACGATTCAGGACGGGCAGGGAGAGTTCTATTCCATCACGACCTTTGATGGCCACGACCGCCCACGCGCCACGGTCGGCGACCATCCGGGCAGTGCGGGCGGCTACAAAGGCGTGTACAACGTCTACGACACGGTGGGCAGGCAATCCCAGGTGTCGAACCCGACGGAGATCAACAGCAGTTGGACACCTGCGGGCGATGATGTCGTCAACGGCAGCAATGGCGGGTGGCGGTGGAGCTTGCAGAGCTACGATTGGAAAGGCCGGCCTCTGGTTTCGACCAATACGGACGGGACGACGAAGATCGCCGCCTACACTGGCTGTGGTTGCGCGGGCGGCGACGCGGCGACGCTGACTGACGAAGGCACGCTGGACAATGGCGTTGCCAAACGCCGCCAGCAGACGGTGCTCAAGGATGTGCTTGGCCGAGTGGTCAAAACTCAGGTTCTAAATTGGGAAAATGGAACGCCGTATTCAACGACCATCAACACCTATAACGTGCGCGACCAGATCACGAGTGTAAAAGAATACAGCGGTACTGCAACCGGCACGGAGGCTTGTCCGTCCGCGACTTGCCAAATCACAAACACGACGTATGACGGGCACGGGCGCATATGGAAACAGAGGCGACCAGTCGAGACCGCCGACAACGTGTACTTGTACAATAATGACGACACTCTATGGAAAATGACCGATCCGCGCGGAGTCAATTCCACCTACTCGTACAACAATCGAGGATTGGTAACGGGGGTTACCTATGACTCAATGCCAAATGTTGTTCTACCTTCACCGTTGCCCGCGCGTCCGGTGCCGTCTTCGAGCGTTACTTTCGGTTACGACGAAGTTGGCAACCGCACGTGGATGGACGATGCGCCGGGGCGCGTGGATTACACATATGATCAATTGAGCCGCCTGAAACAAGAGGTTCGTCTGTTTGACACCGTCGGCATCACGCGCTCTTTCACGCTCAAATACGAATACAATCTGGCCGGGCAGTTGGCGCAGATCACCGATCCCTGGAATGCGACCGTGACTTACAACCGCGACAAGGCGGGACGAGAAACCGGAGCGACGGGAACCGGTTACAAAGATAAGAATCAGTGGACGAATCGTGATGTAAATACATTTGCCAGCAACATCAAATATCGCGCGTGGGATGGCATCAAACAATTCACCAATGGCAGTTTGGGCGGGAATAACAGTTTTGCGATGGGGTATGACAAGCAGTTGCATCTGACCAGCTTTACCGGAGGGGGCAGGACGACCCAGCACGATTATTACAATGACGGCTTGGTCAAACAAGTGACAGATTTGTACTACGGCAGTAACTTTCTGCGGACATACCAATACGATCACGTCCAACAATTGAAAACTGCGCAGGCGGGCGGGACACCGCAAACGTCATCAAGCCCATATTCGCTGACGTATGCATACGACGCCTGGGGAAATACAACTTCGCGCACGGGATCGCACTGGAGCAATGCTCTAACGCCAGTCTCAACAACCTATACCAACAATCGCGCGGCCAATGCGACCTACGACGCAGCGGGTTATGTCATCGGAGACACCGCCAACTACGTCAATCCGTTTTTGAATTACAATGCGGGCGGACAGCTTTTCACTGAAGCGATAGATAGCGGAACGCCTTACATCTCCCGGTGGAGAGAAAATTACTATGACGGAGATGGGGCTAAAGTCTTCACTGCAACCTATAATGGAAGCAACGTAAATGGCAGCTACAGTTATCAATCGTATAATTATCTGATCCGCTCCAGCGTATTGGGTGGGAAAGTTATTGCTGAATTCAACGACTCCTCCACTCCTCCCGTCACTTATTCGAGCATGAGTTATGTTTACCTGAAAGGCGTTCAGCTCGGCTATCAGAAGGATGCGCACCAAACGACGGGCGACAAGAACTTTGTTTGGACCTACCATAATCCGACAGTGGGAACTTACTTCGCGGAAAGCCAGTTGAATAACAGCAATAACCAGCAGGTGAATGTTACTTATGGCGATATGACGTTTGACCCGGTTGGCTCTTTCGTCGGTCTGTTTGAGCCGATCCAGATCGACATTCCTCCGCCGTTTGTTGCATTTTCAATCGGACAGACGATCGAAGACTATAACCAGTCATGCTACGCTGATGGTGTGCGAACGTCTTGCGGCATCGTGCAGTCGGCGCTTAGAAACGGATGGGGAGTTACTGCGCCTTGGAACAACACCGGTTCTGTCTGGAGTCCGACTGGGGGCAGCGGCGGAAAAGGTGGCTATCAATTGACGCTTTTCACTGTTGACTGGGATAATGGCTTCTATGGGTTTGTGCCGGTTGGCGCAAATTACAGCAGTGGCAATTGGTATTTGCCAGCAAATGAAGATGATGAGAGATCGCAATCAGTAAGCGGAGGGTTGCAAAAAATCCAGGAGGTTCCAGCAAATGTTAGAAGGTGTGACGATATGTTAGCCTCTCTATTTGGTGGGAAAGGTGCAGTAGCTCAAACCACTGTTGGTAGGAATAGTACAACGGGTGATTACAGTCCAGGGGATGACCACCAAGACGATGGCCCTGTTTCTCAAGGTGGGGCAATACATATATATGCACCTGCTAAAATATCTGGTGATGTGGGGGCGTTTATTCCCAGTAGTCAATCGCTGTCGATTTCAGGGGCAAAGTATAGACTGACTGATAGAGATTATGAGGACCTCCACTTCTTTGAGTTCGCTTACAGAGATGGGTATGGAAATTATAAAGCTCCATTTACCGTTTACGTACTTCATTTGAAAGATGTTGATCTCAATGGTCAGCTTAACATAGATAAAAGCGTCAAAAATGCCAGCGGTTCTATAAAGATTGGCAACATAGGAGGGCCAGGAGGCGTAAACACAAATCCAGATGGCACTCCTTGGAGTCGGCACGTCCATATCACCACGCGAAAGTATCTTCGTGGAGATGGGATCGGTAGTGGCGAGAAATCTCAACTCGGAGCAAGAATAGACATCAGGAAGATATTTTGCTCTGGTTTTTAACCATAAAATGGAGGGCTTCTACGGTCAATCCGTCCATAGCCTGTACTGGATAAACTTTTACTCTAGGAGAATGGCTATGAGTATATCCCTAGTTCTAATTTTGGCTCAATTATTGACCTACGTCTCAGTTTCTAGGTTTCAAGGACAAGAGGACATGCCTGAATACCGTGCATTATCTGAAAGATTGAAAGGTCGAGTGCGTAAAGTTTATTCTATAACCACAATTCTTGCAGATGGAGGGAAAGAAACGGAAGATGTAAGTTATGATCCCCAAGGGTATAAAGTGTTACTTGTGCGTAGGCCATACAAGTCTCAAAACGAAATTCAAAAAGAAGTTTACACATACGATGGAAATCATCGTCTAATCCGGAAAGAGGATACTCTAGGGCCTGATAGGTATGTAAGTTATCAGGCAAAATATGATGTGCGAGGGCGCTTGGCTGAAGATGTGAAATTTGAGCCAGAGTATGATGATCTTAGGCGGAGTGTTTACTTATACAATGCTGAAGGGATGAGGGAGAAATTGTGCGAATATAATTTCTCCGAGAAGAATCCATTTATGTGTCTTACATATATTTATGATTCTAAAGGGAGAGTGGAGAAAATTGATCACATTGGCGAAGAGAATAAAGTCTTCTTGAAAGAAGACTATAAATATGATGCGAGTAACAGAGTGAGTGTGCGTACTGACTTTTCATGTTCGGAAAGAGGCTGTCATTTTGCGGGAGATGAAATTTTTTCCTACGACGGAGACGGGCAGATAGTCTACTGGCGTAAACATTCTTCAGACGGCTCTTTAGTATGGGAGAAAACTCGCAAACAACTACTAGGAAAAGCTGGGTGGCTAGAAACTACAATAGACTCTCGGCCTAATAGTTTTGTCAAAATATTCGGAAGCTTCAACAGCTTAGGTGATTTAGTCTTATCAACGGAAGTGGATAAAGATGGTACTTTGACCAGAAAAGAAAAATATAGCTATAGTTATGATAATCATAATAATTGGGTTCTACAGAAGCAGTTTATCTGTAGCGTTAATAATGCTAGCGAGAAGAAGGAAGTTTGTAAAGAATCGGTAAGCACTAGTAGGAGGATTGTATATTACGAGTGATTGCAATCGATTATTTGATTAATAGCTATTCTTCTAGATTCACCGAATATTATGATGGATTCTTCTTTCGTCCTGCCTTTGACCGCAGTTGTCATCATCTAGGCACAAGACCTTTGGCTAGCCATCAACGATCTAACTATACTTCGCACGGCCATAAACTGAGCTTTGAATTGTGGCAAGGTGGAACAGACTTTAGTCTGTTCCCGCTGTGAACAGACTAAAGTCTGTTCCACAAAAAGCTCAATTTATGCCCGTTCACGGTATACATTCAAACGCCGCTGCACGGCCTGAGCAGTTGCAAATCCTTTGTTCGAGTTTTGGCTGAGCGGGTTATCTGGCGTAGCATTTGCGTCTCGGATTATTGCTGCCTGGCAAGCAGCATCACAGTCCAACCGCAATCTAAAAACAGACCGGCCAAACCAGGCAAAACCCCGGACGCGACGAGCAAACCGCCTGTGGCTGTGGCTAGCACTGACGCGGAGCGGTTGGCGCGAATCCCGGAACGAATGAAATGGTTCGTGGAGCGTGGGCGGGCGGCGGGCATCGTCACCTTGCTTGCTCATCGCGGCAAATTCGTTCAGCTTTCCGCCATTGGTGTTCAAGACTTGGAGAGTAACGTGCCGATGAAGGAAGACACGATCTTTCAGATCGCTTCGATGACCAGCCAATTACCTGCGCGGGCGTGATGATTCTGGCGGAAGATGGATTGCTTTCCATCAATGACCCGGTCGAAAAGTTTCTGCCCGCCTTTGCCAACTTGCAGATTCGCGAAAAGAAAGAAGGGGAAGACCTGGAAGAAGTGCGCAAGCCCAAACGCAAAATCACCATTCGCGATCTGCTGACGCACACGTCGGGAATGGGCAGCGGTCTATTGTTCAGAAGCGCTGTCGGTGTTGCTGGCGGCGTTGATTCGGGTTTCGATCATGTGGGAGATGCCGCCGGGCGTTTCTTCGCCCAACGCCATCCGCTTCGCTTCTAAAATCAGTTCGGCCATCTCGCTCGCCTGGGTGCCGAACCTGGCGTCGCGTGAAATCAGATCTTCGATCACGCGCCGTTCGCGTTCGCCGCGCGAAACGTGTTCGCCCATTCCGGCTGCGACGGCGTATTCAACCGGCACGGTTTGATTGCGCACCATGACCAGCATCGGATTGAATTCTTTTTTGATTTCGTCGCGGATTTGATTCAGTTCAAGCAACGCGTTTTTGAATCCAAGCTGACCGCGCAAGCTTAGTTCAATCACCGGGGCCAGACCTTCAGGCTGCGTTGAATCATATGGCGTCAAATCCTGGCGAAGTTGCGCGAAAAGGCTTTCGTGCAATTCTTCGGGCGTGCTGCGGCCATCCACGTCGAAGCCAATGCGCACCACGGGGCGCTGATGGTAATCGCGCATCAACGTTGCCTGATGCTGTTTGCCATCAATTTCGACCAGATAGGCGCCGCGCACGTGGGCGTACTCATCCACGCTGCAAGCTTCCAGCGAACCCGGGTTATAAGCCCAATCGTCAATCACGAAGTTTTTATGTGTATGGCCCAGCGCCAGATAATCAATGTAACTTTTCAATTCATTGACGCGGGCCAATGGCAGCGGGGGGCTGGGATGATTGGCGTGGCCTTCGATGTCCGTGTGCAGCATCATCACGTTGAATCGTTGCGGATCGTGATGGTCGCGCAGCAAATCCACCAGATTGCTGAGCGACTGGCTGACCGTCGAACCGTACCAGAGCGAGCCAAAGATGCGCACGTCGCCGATGTCAATGTACGAACCTTTTCGCTGTTGCTCGTCCCACGCGTCCAATCTGACCGATCCTTCTTCGTAGACCGGTTCCAACAGTTTCAGGAAGCCCCACTGAGACAGGCTGCGCAGCCAACTGAACCGCGTGGAGATTTCGTGACTGTCATGATTGCCTTCAATGGCGATGACGGGGATGCCAGCGTCGCTCAATTTTTTCAGGCAGAACATGGCTTGGTTCATCGCCTGCGGTTCGACTTTGCGCGCATCGAAAAAATCACCGGCAATCAAAACAAATGACACTTTTTCTTCCAGCGCGTAACGTTCGATGCAATCTCTCCAGGCGAAGAAAAAATCCGTTGCGCGTTCTTCCGAACGGTAGCGGCGAATCCCCAGGTGAATGTCGGCGATATGCAGGAATTTGGTCATATGTTATTGCGCGTTACTGGAAGTCAGGCTTGCTCATAATGATCGTTTCGCGGTACGTGGCATACGTCGGGCGGCCATTCAGCTTCGCCGGGTTGAAGCGGTATTGCCGGAAGGTTTCAATCGCTTTGGAGTTGAGCGCGGAATCCGGCGAATCCAGCACACGCACGTTGGTCACGCGACCTTCTGGCGTGACGACGCATTGCAGGGTGATCGAACCTTTGGGCGCGGAGCCAGGAGAGAATTTCAATGGCGCGCGATTGATGACCGCCGGGATGAGAAACGTATCGCTTTCCGTCAATTCGACTTTGGCACCGAACTGATCAGTCGGGCGCGAGATGTCCGACGGTTTATTCTGTAAACCGCGCGCAGTCTGAACCGTTGGCGTGACGGTCACCAGCAGAGCGCGCTTTTCCGGCACGCTTTCCATTCCTTGCGGCCCCTTGAATTCGCGCACCCCAAACCCGCCGCGTTCGCCACGCAACATCGCGGTTTCATAGTTGCCCGCCGTCACGCTTTTTACTTCCAGCAAAGTCTGATCGTCATATTTGGCCGAAAAGTCGAAGGTCACTTCGGTCTTGGAGATGATCCGGGGCAGGAGGGTAAAGACAAGTTGATGTTCATTCATCGGTTGCGAATCAGTGAACGCTTCGCCTTCGCGCAGGCCCACAGTGCGGACGTGGCGGACTTTCAAATCTTCAACACCGAAATTGCGCGAGATATATTCGATCTCCTCTTCTGGCGTGCTGGCTGTGACTTTGAGCGTGTTGACCATCGTAAATTTTTTGGAGCGCACATCGTCGAATTGATAGATTGCCACCGTCACGCCAACGCCGTAATCATTCTTTTTGAGCAGTTGAGCTTGAGCATTGAAGGGAAGGATCGTAAGTAGCGCAACCGCCGCAAGAAAACAGCTAAACACTTTTTCACCGCAGAGACGCGGAGAACACAGAGACGACGCTGAGAAATAAGAAAAGCTCTGCGCTTCCTCCGTGCCCTCTGCGCCTCTGCGGTGAAGGAAATCCTCAAATTTCATCCATTTCAATTTCATCGTTTTCCCTTTTCTTCGAGCATCAATTGGTAGGCATCGCGTTTTGATAGCCCGCGAGATTTTGCCGCTTGCTTGATCGCATCATTGCGGCTCAAACCTGCTTCATCAATCAGGTGTTCGACTTGCTCTGTCACCGAACTGAATTCAACTGGCGGTAAATTATCATCAGCGCTTCCGGCAATGACAAGCACCATCTCTCCGCGCGGTTCGTGCGCATCGAAGTGCGCCACAATTTCTGACAGGTTGCCGCGAACGAATTGCTCATGCAGCTTGGTCAATTCACGTGCAAGCGCGGCCTGACGATCACCGAAGATTTCCAGCGCGTCAGCCAGAGTCTCTCGAATCCGGTGCGGCGCTTCGTAAAAGACCAGCGTTGTTTGTTGGTCTTTCAACTCATCCATCTTTGCCCGCCGCGCCATCTTTTTAGGTGGTGGAAAACCGGCGAACAGAAACGAATCGGTGGGCAAGCCCGAAGCGACAAGCCCCGCGATCAATGCCGTTGCGCCCGGTATGGGGACGACAGTGATCCCATGCTCAATTGCCTTTGTCACAATTCGATAAGCCGGATCGGAAATTCCCGGCGTGCCCGCATCGCTGACGATCGCGATTGATTCACCATTAAGCATGCGCTGAACGAGTTCATCCGCGCGCGCTTGCTCGTTATGTTCGTGATAGCTGATGGTCGGTCTGGTGATTCCAAAATGATCAAGCAGCCGCCGCGTGTGCCGCGTGTCTTCGCAGGCAATCAGGCTGACTTCCTTCAACACGTGCAAGGCGCGCAGGGTAATGTCTTCAAGATTGCCGATGGGAGTGGAAACCAGATAGAGAGCCATATCAAAAAGCCGCTTCAGGTGACGATCAAATTTTTCAACGTTCAGCGATGATAACGCAAGCCGGGCGCGAGCTTAGCCGATTCTCAGCCAGATTGTAGGTGATGCGACATTCGCGAAAAAATTACTGCCTTGATAAAACTATCAAACAACCTGCCCTCGTAAGACTACATCGAAGACGGCGCAATGAGCTGACAAGCAATAACCAAGAGGCTGTGAGAGCTTCTTACAGAAGGAGAAGAACAATGAAAAAGATTTTTGCAACAGCGATTTTAGGTGTAGTGATGACGGTGATTCCTGTGGCGGCGAATCCGGTAAATAGAGTTGAAGAGACTGAGAAAACAGTCAAGAAGATTCGCAAGGAACTGGTGATGCTGCCGTTCTACGGCGTGTTTGACAATCTGGCGTTCAAGTATGAAGACGGCAAGGTGATCCTTTATGGTCAGGTTTCGCGCCCGACATTGAAGAGCGACGCAAAGAATGTGGTTGCGCGTGTGACAGGCGTAGAGGAAGTGGAGAACAAGATCGAGGTTCTACCTTTATCGAACTTCGACGATCAGATTCGACTGGCGACATATCGCGCGATCTACCGTCAGCCGGGCTTGGATCGGTTGTCGTTTCAAGCCGTGCCGCCGATTCACATCATTGTCAAAAACGGCAACGTGACGCTTGAAGGTGTTGTCGCGACCAAAAGCGATGCGACACGCGCCTTCATTGCCGCGAACGGCGTTTCCAATGTTTTTTCGGTGACGAACAATCTTCGCGTCGAAAGAAACTAAAAGTTTTTTGTGTAGTGGTTCCTATTTTGTAGTTCCTTCCGAGGGGTGAGGTTAGGTTATTCGATGGGCTGGTGAGCAATCACCAGCCCATTTTTTTTGTTCGGGTCAGTACCGCGAACGGTAGCGAGCGGGTATGGCTGGCAACCGTTCGCGGTACTGACCCGATTGACCGCGCAAATTCAGCCCTGTTAGACTCTGCGTCGCCAGAAGCAGCAGCTTCGGCACCGGCATCAGAAAAAAATACCCACACGTAATCCAGACTCAACCAAATTCAACACAGGCTTTCCCTTGCCTAAAGCTTGTCCACAAAAACTTATCAGGAGGTTTCAGCCATGTGTGCGACTTTTTCACATCTCACAATCCGTTTACGCATCATTGCAATCTTGTTGGTCTTCACAGGTTTCTTTGGTTTGCGCGAGATGATTTCGCCAGCTTCAGTCAGCGGCGTCATTTCGGCGAACATCGTCATCAGCCAGGTGTACGGCGGCGGCGGCAACAGCGGTGCGCCACTGGCCAACGATTTTATTGAGTTGTTTAACCGGGGTAGTTCAACAGTCAGTTTGAGCGGTTGGGCCGTCCAGTATTCTTCTTCCGCGGGCACAACCTGGCAGAAGACCGATCTGACGGGCACGCTTGCGGCGGGACAGTACCTGCTGGTTCAAGAAGCCTCAGGCGGCGCGAACGGCGTCGCGCTGCCCGCGCCGGATGTCACCGGTACAATCGCGATGGCGGCGACAGCGGGCAAGGTCGTGCTGACCAACAACAACACGTTGATTGCCAGCGGCACGGCTTGCCCATCGGGCGCGACAGTCGTCGACATCGTTGGTTATGGCAGCGGCGCAAACTGTTTTGAAGGCGCAGGCCCGACGCCCGCGCCCAGCGCGACAGCAGCGGTTCTGCGCGGATCGAACGGCTGCGCCGAAACCGATAACAACGCGACGGACTTCACGGCCAGTGCGCCGAACCCGCGCAACACGGCCACGCCCGCGATCATTTGCGGAGCGCCAACCAATCCGACCGGCGTCAGCGCGGCGAATCCGAATCCCGTCACTGCGGGCAATGTCGTTTTGCTGACTGTCACAATTACGCCCGGCACCAATCCGGCCAGCACCGGCCTGACCGTCACGTCAAATATCAGTTCCATCGGTGGCGCTGTGTCGCAGCCTTTTTATGACAACGGCACAAACGGTGATGTGACGCCGAACGACAACGTCTTTTCGTTTCAACCGCTGGTTGAACCGGCAACAACCGTCGGGCTGAAGGCGATTCCGATTAACATCGCTGATGCGCAAGCGCGCAGCAGTTCGACGACGATCAACCTGACCGTGCAAGCGCCAGCGCCGCCGGGCAATGTTGTTATCAGCCAAATCTACGGCGGTGGTGGCAACAGCGGCGCGCCATTCACAAACGATTTCATCGAACTATTCAACCGCAGCGGCTCGCCGGTCAGCCTGGTGGGTTGGAGCATTCAATATGCCTCTTCGTCCGGCTCATCGTGGCAGAAGACCGATCTGACGGGCACGCTTGCGCCGGGGCAGTATTTTCTGATTCAGGAAGATGCCGGGGCGAATGGCTCGCCACTGCCCACGCCCGACATCCTCGGCACGATCTCGATGGCTTCGACGGCGGGCAAAGTGGCGCTGGTCAATAACACGACGTTGCTCAACGCGGCCTGTCCATTGGGGCCGAACGTGATTGATTTTGTTGGTTACGGCAGCAGCGCGAGTTGTTTCGAAGGTTCCGGCCCTACGCCCGCGCCCAGCAGCACGAATGCCGCGCTGCGCGTTGGGCAAGGCTGCGGCGATACGAACAACAATGCATTGAATTTTGTGGCTGGAGCGCCAGGCCCGCGCAATACTTCTTCGCCGCGCGGCGATTGCAGCGGTGGCGCAAAGTTCGATCAAGCTGGCGTTTCATTGACGTTGACTGACCCAGCCGCCTGCACTGGAACGGGCAACATCGTTTCCATCGAAGCCAAGTTCACCAATACTGGCAATCGCGCGCAAGGCGATAATCCCGGCTCGGAATTCATTGCGCTGCTTCCGGCTAATCTGATCGCGCTGACAAACACCTGCACGGCAACCAGCGGTGCTTGCGTGGTCACCAGCGCATCGCAGATTGATTGGAACGGAGCGGTTACCATCGGCGCAAGCATCACCATCCGATTCAATGCGCAGGTTCAGGAAGGCACGCCAGCGAGCGCGCAGCTTTGCGTCAATTCCAGTGTCAACTTCGATTCGGACAACGATGGCATCAACGACTCGATGGCCAAAACGCAGGCTTGCGTTACGCTGAACTGTCCGGCTGTTGGGCCTGGCGCGGCATTTCCACTGGCGTCTGAAATCAGCGATCAAAAAGCCGGCTCGGTTTTGGTCTTTCCGTTTTACAGTTCGATCAGTCTGAAGCCGACGCGCGAAAACGCCCGCCTTTCGATCACCAACACAGACCCGGCGCGCCGCGTGGCCGTGCATATCTTTTTCATCGAAGACGACTCAGCCTTGGTTGCCGACGCTTATATCTGTCTGACGCCGAACCAGACGACCAGCTTTCTGGCATCGGATTTTGATCCGGATGTCGCGGGTTATCTGATCGCCATCGCGGTGGACGAACGCACCGGCTGCCCCATCAATTTCAACTTCCTGATCGGCGATGAATACGTAAAGCTGGATACTGGTCACGCGGCGAATCTGGCGGCGGAATCTTTTGCCGCGCTTGCAGGCACGCCCCCTGCTTGCAATGAAAATTCGGTGACGGCGGAGATCAAATTCGACGGCATCAGCTACAACGCCGCACCGCGCGCGCTGGCCGCTGACAGCATCCTGAGCGCGGTGGACGGTAATTCGACGCTGCTGGTGATTGATCGGATTGGCGGGAACCTGGCCACTGGTGTCAGCACGGTCGGCCAAATCTTCGGGCTGCTGTTTGATGATATGGAGCATGGTTACAGCTTCGAACGCGGCACCACGCGGCGGCAATTTCGCTCCATCCTGACCAACTCCGACTTCCCGCGTACTGTGCCGCGTTTAACGACGGTGATTCCTGCCGGGCGAACCGGCTGGATGAAGTTCTGGCGCGACGATGACGGTGGATTGGTGGGCGCAATCATCAATTTCAATCCGAACACAGCAGCAAGTTCTGCCGCCTTCAATCAAGGCCACAACCTGCACAAGCTGACGTTGACGACCGCATCAAGCTTTATCGTGCCGGTCTTTCCACCGGGCTGCTGATCTTTCGTCAAAAGTAAAAGCGGTTGCCACACTGATGCGGCAACCGCTTTCTTCAAATTGATTCGTGTCTACTCGACAGGGACCAGCG
>JBBQVH010000030.1:0-62546 GCA_038211695.1 Blastocatellia bacterium
GCGGTGGTCTAGCGAGCCTGCCGCTTGCTCACGCGCGCGGTACTGTACCAACTAAGTCTTCCGGCTTTAATGAGCCGTCTATGGGCTGGCGGAAAGTGTTGACCGGTTCGCCCACGCGCCAGCGTTTCACCAACCGCGCGCTGCCGCCATCCTGGCTAAACAATCCCGCGCTCTGAATATCAATTGAGAATAAATGGAATGGCATGCCTTCGGGACTGAATCCGATCTTCTTCAATAACTCATCGCAGTAAAATTTGCGCTCGACTTGATCCTGCACGTTGACGGCCACGCCGTGCAACTTAAATTCGCCTTCGGGCGCGGTTTTGTCGCTGATTAAACTGTGAACAGTGCAGCGCCCATCGCTCAGCAGGTCTTGCGCTTTCAGCGATTCGGGCATCATCCCCAGATAAAGCTGGCCACCCACAAGCAACTGTTCTACAGGAGAGATGCGCGGTGAACCGTCCTTGCGTAATGTGCCGATCAATATGACGCCGACTCGTTCGAACAGTTTCTCGCCCGCTTCGGCCAATTCCGGCGCGGCAGTTTTGAATTCGTCCCAATTCATCGTTGGCCTCCTGTTGTTTTGGTGGTCTATGGCTTTCGAGGCGGGCATTCTACTTCTTTCCATTCGCCTGGCGCGAGTTCGCCAAGCTCCCATTGGCCGATTCTTTCGCGGATTAATCGCAGCGTCGGATGGCCAACCGCCGCCGTCATTCTGCGCACCTGCCGGTTGCGGCCTTCTGTGATCGTCACACGCAGCCAGGCAGTCGGAATATTTTTGCGTTCGCGGATCGGCGGAACGCGCGGCCAGACATCCGGCTCGTCAATCAACTCAATCGTTGCTGGCCGCGTCATTCCATCATTGAGCACCACACCTTTGGCCAGTTGTCTGATTGCTTGCGCATCCGGCACTCGCTCAACCTGGACGAGATACGTCTTCGACAATTTGTGTTTGGGATCGGCGATTCTGTGTTGCAACCAACCGGCATTGGTCAACACCAACAACCCTTCGCTGTCGTAATCCAATCGCCCGGCGGCATACACTTCCGGGACGTTGATGAAATCAGCCAAAGTCGCGCGGCCAGCATCGTTCGTGAACTGGCACATGACCTGAAACGGTTTGTTGAAGAGAATCAGCCGATCCATACAGCCAGAATCTTGGTTGGGAGATGGGTAGCCTCAGGCTATAGACGTCAAGAAATTTAGTTTCACGCAAAGCCGCGAAGTCGCGAAGAAATCAAAGAGACAAGAAGAGGTAAACCTTTATGTAGTAACGTTCTGCGGTATCAATCTCTTGAAATTCGGAATCTGTAATTTCAACTTCGTATGGGCAATTGATAACAAGTCTTCTTAGCCAGTACTTCATACTATTGCTTTCCCTCTCCCTCACAATCACACGAAATCCCTGAGATGAACGAGATCAAATTTTGAACCGTACGCTTTCGATAACCTCAATCACTCGCCACCCGCCGTTTTCCGCAACGCTTTGCCCGCCAGCGCCCCAGTGTATTTGCCGCCGTCAATCGCCAGCTTGCCGTTCACGAGGACGAACTTCATTCCTTCGGCCAGCAGTTCGGGTTGTTCGTAGGTGGCGCGTTCGTTGAGGGTCTTTTCGTCAAACACGATCACATCAGCGAAATAACCTGCGCCGATCTTGCCGCGATCTTTCAGCCGGTAGAGTTCGGCGACTTGCAGGCTGCTGGATTGAACCATTCGCGGCATGGTGATGACGTGGCGGTTCAGGACGTATTCACGAATCTTGCGCGGGTAGGTGCCGTATTTGCGCGGGTGACCGCCGGAGCCGTCGGAATCGGTCATCACCCAATCCTGTTTCATAAAGGCTTCGATGTCGCTTTCGGTCATGTTGAACGAAGCAACGCCTGCGCCTCCGGCTTTGATGATGTCAATGGCGGCTTCAATCGGCGGCTTCCTCCACATCGCGGCGATGGCGTCCAGCCGTTTGCCGACAATCGAACGGTCTTTGGCTGAAGTAATCAGGATGGCATTTGCGCCGTTGCGACGCTTCAGGTTCTTTTCCATCTCGGCCAGCAAGCGAGGCCGCACCGCCGGGTCTTCAATGCGTTTGAGCAATTGCGCGTTGCCGCCGTCTTCGGCCCAACGCGGAATCAGCGAAGCCGTGATGCTGGTGCCCGAAGCGGTGTATGGATACTGGCTGGCGGTAACATTAATGCCTTCAGCGCGAGCGCGATTGATCAATTCGATGGCTTGCGTGCTTTGGCCCCAGACTTCCGTGCCCAGGGCTTTGATGTGCGAGATGTGGACGGGCAGATGGGCTTCGCGGCCTATGCGTATAACCTCTTCAATCGAACCGAGCAGGCCGATGGTGTACGAGCTTTCGTCGCGGATGTGCGAATCGTACAGGCCGCCACGTTCGGCAACGACTTTCGACAGTTCGATGACCTCTTCGGTTTTGGCGAAGCTGCCGGGCGCGTAATACAGGCCCGTGGACATGCCGAACGCGCCTTCGTCCATTGCCTGGCGCACCAGCGATTTCATTTTGTCCAACTGTTCCGCCGTCGGTTGCACATCAGCCGCGCCCAGCACCTTGCCGCGCACAGTGCCGTGACCGACCAGCAGAATAGCATTCGATCCGATGCCTTGGCGTTGCCAATCGTCCAGGGTTTTGCCGATGGGAAACGGGCTGCCGCCGTCGTTGCCAGTGACAACGGTCGTCACGCCTTGAAAGAGGTAATCCTGATTGCTGTTTTGTTTGGGACTGCTTAAATCCTGCGCGGTGTGCGTGTGCGGATCAATGAAGCCGGGCGCGACGATCAGCCCGCTCGCGTCAATTGTCCGGTCGGCTTGAATGCCTGCCACAGCCGCATCGCCAACGAAGCTGATGCGGTCACCGGTGATACCGACATCCGTTTTGACCGCCGCGCTGCCGGTGCCGTCAATCACACTGCCGCCGCGAATCAAGGTGTCCACTTTTGCCGAACGCGGTTTGGCGTTTTTCAAGTTGCGGTCAAAGAAGTTAGCAGAGGCTTTGAAGATTTCGACCCAGGTTTTGTGCAGCAGGAAGTCGTGAACTTCGTCAGGGTAGACCATCACTTCGTGCGGCACTTTCAATTCGCGCAGGCGACGGACTAAATCCACAGTCTGAGAAAAGGCTACGTTGCGGTCGTCGTCGCCGTGAACCAGCAAGACGGGCGAGCGCCACTTTTCAACCGCGGCAACCGGCGAGGCTTCAAACGCGATCTTGGCCGCGTCGCGATTGCTCACATCAATGGCATTTGCACCGCCGGTACGCACAGACCAATCGTGAACGCCGTGTAGGTCAACGCCCGCGGCGAACAGATCAGAGTTGCGTGCCAATCCCATCGCCGTCAGAAAGCCTCCATAACTGCCACCCCACAAACCGATCTTCGATTGGTCAATGTCGCTGCGACCGCGCAGGTATTGCGCTCCGGCAACGATGTCCTGATATTCCGAAGCGCCTCGCCTTCCGCCGTTTTTCGCCGTGCGAAACGCGCGGCCATAACCGATGCCCAGCCGGTAATTGACCGACAGCACCGCGTAGCCACGGCTGGCCAGATACTGATTAAAGCCGTACGCGTTGTGGTAGTAGTACAGATTGTGCCAACCCAGCATCATCTGCCGCATCGGCCCGCCGTGCGAAAAGATCACCGCAGGCAGCCTGTCTGTCGGCTTGGCGTTTTTGGGCAGGAAGAATTGGCCGTGAATTTCCAGGCCGTCAGCGGATTTGAAGACGACTTGCTGCGGCGTGACGAGTTTGTCAACCGGAACGCTATGGTCGGGCGGCATCGGAAGCTTTAGTTGGACGTCGTCTGCGGTTTCGGTTCCAATAAGTTTCTCAACTCCTTGAGGAGGAGTGATAACCGCCAATCCTGCCGGTGATGTTTCCGATGAAATGAGGAACGCTAGCTTCTTGCCGTTTGCAATCAAAGTCGGTTTCCATTCAATTCCTAAACCGCCTAAATTCTTGGTCGAGAAACTGCCATCAACTGCTGCTATCCAAAGGTGTCGCCGATCTATATCCTTGCAGTTCGATGAATAGACAATCTCACGCTTATCTGGCGTGAATGTCATATCTTCCCATTCACATCCCGTTGGTGTCAGCCCCTTTACTTCGCCGCCGTTGGCCGAAATCGAATAGAGCCGCAGCCAACCATCTGTCTCAGAAGCAAAGGCCAGGCGACCATCCGCCGCAAACTGCAATACATTTTCGCCCGCTATTCGCGGCAATGAATCGTTCAACTCTTTTCCGCTGCGCCAGACTTCTTTTGCCTTTCCGGTTGCCGCGTCAGCCACCCAGATCGTCCACGGATCGGGTTGTTCCTGCGCGTTGTTGCGAGGCTGGTTGCCGCGCGCGAACTGGCGAATGAAGGCGATGCGTTTCCCAGCATTATTACCGGAATTTGGCTCCCATCGCGGCGTGGAGTCTCGATCCACCGAAGGGGCGATGTAACGAATCGTCTGCTTATCAAAATCATAAATGCCGATGAAGCTGTGATCGTTGCGCGAACTGTTGAAAGCGAGTTGTTTGCCATCGGGCGACCATTGCGGCGTGAAGTTCGATCCGCGCGCGGCGAACAGTTGATGCGGTTCGGAACCGTCAACAATTTCGACGATGTGAATCTGGTTGTCTTTGTTGAAGACCACGCGCAGATCATTCGGCGAGGGGAGCGGCGAATCGCCATCGGCCAGCTTTATCACGCGGCCATCAGCGACGGAGACGGCATAGATCGCCTGCGAAGCGCCTGCCGGATCGCTGGTCGGGTTGGGAACTTCACCCGCTGAATTGGCTTCACCGCCGCGCACAAAGACGATCCATTTGCCGTCGTGCGTGAAAACAGGCGCGGTGATTTCCTGCCCCGTGTCTTCGTTGAACTGGGTCAACTGGCGCGCTTTAAAATCAGGCCCGTCGGCGACCCACAGGTTACGCTTGCCTTCGGCGTCAAACACCCACGCGATGCGTTCGCCAGTTGGAGCGGCAATCAAATCAGATGGAAACGGGGAGCTTAATACCTGTTCAATCGTGAAGCCTTCGCCCGTTTGCGCGGCGGGCCTGGTAACGTTGAACCACAGCGCGCTGGCAAAAATTGCAACGGCGCAGAGCAAGGCAGGAATGCGTCTGATCTTCATAGCGGTTTTCCAAGTTTGGGAGTTGGTGTTGATTCGTGAATGTGTTCCGGCGCGAACGATAATACAGTGGCGCGGGCGCAGGCAACGCGCGCAGGCATTGGCAGGCTCGCGCGCGAAATCTATAATCCCCGGCAACCGATTCCGAAGTGAGGTAGAAAATCCGAATGGCATTATCGAAAGCAGAAGCGGAAGCATTGACACGGCGGCTGGCGGCGAAGCCCGCGCCCGCCTCTGATCCTCTGCCGTTGCTCGAAACAGGCGACCACCTGACCCGCCATGAATTCGAGCGCCTCTACAATCTGACGCCGGAAAAAGTCAAAGCCGAATTGATCGAAGGAGTCGTTTATATGGCCTCACCCGTCCGCCACAAACATCACGGCAAACCGCACAGACAGATCACCACTTTGCTGGGCAACTACTGCGACGCCACGCCGGGCACTGATTGCAGCGACAATGCGACGCTGCGGCTCGATGCCGACAACGTGCCGCAGCCTGACGTGCAACTCTTCATCGAAGAATCAGCCGGCGGCAATGTTCGCAGTACCGAAGACGATCTGTTGGAAGGCTCGCCGGAGTTAATTGTCGAGGTTGCCGGAAGCAGCGCAGCCATTGATCTGCATCGGAAGCTGCACGTTTACCGCCGCAACGGCACGCAGGAATACATCGTCTGGCGCAGAAAAGAGAATGAGCTGGATTGGTTTCAATTGCAGGAAGGCCAATACGTCCGCCTGCAACCCGATGCCAAAGGCGTCATCCGCAGCCGCGTCTTTCCCGGCTTGCATCTGAACGTACCCGCTTTGTTGGCAGGAGAGATGAAGAAGGTACAGGCTGCACTGCGGCGCGGATTATCGTCCAAAGCGCATGCGGCGTTCGTGAAACGGCTGGCCAAAAACATCTCTGCCCAAAAAGCCAAGTCGTAATCACCGGCCAGCCTTCAGCCTCAAAATCCAATTCCAAAATTTTCGATTGGAGTTTTGCAAGAACGTTTCAAAGCCGCCGTTCATCCGTCACCAACTCCGAATCACTGGCATCAATGAACGTCTGCTGAAAGATTCCCATCGGCAGGCCAAGACAATAATTTCAAGAAGCAACAACAGGAGGCAAGTTTATGAAAGTCTGCCCGAAGTGTGCCCGGAGCTTTGCTGAAGGTTTCCAGTACTGTCCGCAGGATGCGGCGGAGTTGGCCAAATACGATCTGCGCGCCGGATTGCGAGCGCAGGATGAATTTCAGTTTCTGATTCAGCACGAATCTTTATTGACAAGGCTGCGGCGCGAATTGGCCGAAGCCTTCCTTGAATTCAAACACAATCCGCGAAGCTATCTGGCAAGCCTGCTGCGCGGCGAAGGCAATTCACGACGGCGCAAAAGATTGCTGCAAACCGGCATTGCTTCGGCAGTGATCGCGTACGGCGCGATGATGCTGGCGGGCGTCATCATCGGCCTGTTCACATCGCAGCCATCCGAAGCGAGCAAGTTTGAAATGCCGACAACAAGCGGCTACCCGATCCTGGTCGTGCCGGTCTTCACAGCAAAACACGAAACCGCGAACACAGCTTCCAAATCCGATCAGGGCAAGATCGGCGGAAGTTTTCAGAAGCAACAGGAGTCACGCGGCGGCGGCGGCGCACATAATCAAGAACCTGCGCGTAGTGGTGTGCCGCCGCAAGCCTCGCTTCAACCGCAACTGCGTCCGCCCAGTTTGGAGTTGCCGAAGATTGAACACCCATCGTTGATAACGCCGATGACAGTGGTCGCAGATCCGAATGCGTTCATGAAGATGCAGGGCAGGATTGGTGATTGGCGAGGGCGGGGAGATGCGCCGTCATTGGGCAATAACGACGGCAATGGGATTGGGGGTGGAAAAGGCGATGGATACAGCCGTGGAAACAAGTTGGGCGTTGGAGGGGACGATCCGCGTTTTACCAGTGGCCCTCCATCGGGCACGGGCAGTGAGGTCTATGTTGAGACGCGCGATCTGCGCCCGACCATCCTTTACAAAGAGCGCGCCAGGTACACCGAAGACGCGCGGCAAAATCAGATTCAAGGCACAGTCGTCCTCAGCGTTATTTTCGGCGCGGATGGCCGCATTCACGACGTCCGCGCCGTTCACAGTTTGCCGAATGGGTTGACCGAAGAAGCGATGTCTGTCGTGCAGCGCATTCGATTCAATCCGGCAGTGCGCGGCGGTAAACCGGTCAGCGTGCGTTCGACCATCGAATATAACTTCACGCTTTATTAAGCGTGAAGCCAGCAGCCATTGAATTACTTCCGTTGATCTTCAGTCTCGTTTATTTGACGCCGCCACTGTTCGCCGCAGGCGCCGCCGTCGGAGAGGAGTTGGACGAAGAGAAGAAGAGGCCCTTGCAGGCATTGTTCTCTTGCGTACTCCGGCTGCGGTGTCTGCGGTGAGCGGTGGCGGCCTTTGTGCTTGCCTTATTTCAGCCCGATATCGAAGGTTCCAACGTAGCCCGCACCATCCTGCTTCACATTTAGCAACAGTTGATCGCCGCCTTGCCGAAAGATGCTGTCGCGTTCATTCAGCCGGTCGCGCTTGCCTTTCGTTTTGTACGGAGCCAGCGCGTGAACTTGATCAGTCATAGCCTCTTCGAAATAAAGCTGCGAGGTAAATTCCAATGCTTTCTGATCGCCGGTGAACAGGCGAATCTTGAAGTGAATATGCACAGCGCGCCCTGTGTACCAGCCGGGATAGATGGTCAGGAATTCGGCGGTGCCATCCGGATTGGTGACTTGATAGCCACGCAGGAACTTCTGTCCGCGTGTGTCGAAACGTCCGCTGGTATCGCGCACATCCGAATAGCTGCCCAGCGCGTCGCACTGCCAGATGTCCACTTGCGCGCCTGTCAACGGCGCGCAGGCGTCGCCTTTGACGCGGTTGACGTTGATCTTCAGCCGCAGCGGCACGCCTTCTTTCAAGGATTTGTTTGCCGGATCAAGACGAATGTCGGAACGATTCAGCTTTTCGTCCACGAAATAGGGGCCTTCGGTTTGCGCGGGTTTGACCACGCACGACAACGCGCTGGCGTCTCCGGTGAACAGATGCGGTTCCGGCGAATAAAGCGCGCCGTTCATCTCCGGCGCATCCAGAAGCGTTTCCACGCCGGCGGCCAGAATGTTCGCGGTATTCCAACCAGCCCACGCCGCTGCTCCCGCGGCTCCAAGCAGGCGCAGCGAATCGCGGCGGCTGAATAAAGAATCCGACGAGTCTTTTGCAGGCATAATTTTGTTCCTCCTGTTTATCGGGTTAATGGTTTACGCACGGACTATTTGTCTTCCGGCCTGCGCCCGCCTCTTCTGCTGCGCCCATCGAAGGGGCGGTCTTCGCTGATAGTGTAATCAGCGGGCGGTTCAAACAGGCTGTGCGCCGGTTCGCTGCGATTGATGCTCTTCAACCGGTAGGTATGTTCGCCCAACCGAGGGTCGCGGTATTTGCTCAACACGACTTCCTGCAATGCCGCCGAATACCAGCGTTCGCTGACGACATCCAACGCGCGTTCGTTGCCAATCTGCCCGGCCGGTATGGTGATCGTGGTGCGCGTGCCTTCGGCTTCAATGCCTTCGATGGTCTGTTTGCCCAGGGACTCGGTTTTAGCTTCGGCGGATTCGCGCTTCAGCGACTGAGGCGGAGCTTGAGGCGGCCCACCTGCGCGAAACGGCATCTTGCGCGCTATCCGCTTCTGCGTATCGAGCATGTAGTTGACGCCTGTCACCGGATCATTGATGAACACCATCGGCGGCGGGCTTCCACCTTCAGAGCCGGACGCTGCCAACGGGCCGATGTTTTGCAGAGTCTGTTCGCGGCGCGTCCGGCCTTCGCCATCGCGGTATACGTTGGCCGTCGTTTTGCGAACAATCCGGCTGCCGTCGGCCAGCGTCTGCACCATTTCAATTTCGGTCACCGCTGAATATGGCGCGCCCTTCACCGTCTTGCCGCCAAAACGCCCTTCGGCGGACATAAACAGAAAAGACGAATCCGGTGGAGCAAAGCGGCCCGGCCCCTGGCGCCCATCTGGTGTCGGCGCGCCGGGTGAGCGCTGTTCATTTTGACCGGGGCCATGCTGAGTAGCATGTTGAGGGAAAGGTCTTTTTTCAGATGGCGGTTCCTGCTTCGCGTCCTGCGCATAAACGCGCAGACCGCCCGCCAACATTGCGGTCACGGAAAGAACTGCCAACAATCTCCATGTTGGGAATCCGGCATTATGGCCAACTTGTTTCATATGTCTCATTTCTTATCCTCTTCTTCGCCGAATAGGTTCTCCTGCTTTTTACCGAACCAGACGGATGGCGCGCGCCAATCCATCGTCACCGACAATGACATCGGCTTTGACCAATTCCGCCGATGGTTCCGCCCCGACCGAAACGCCCAGCGTCAACAATGCCGCGCGAGCCATCTGTACGCGCACGACATGACCACTGTTCGCGTCATCCGCGAACGCCATAAAGGTTAATGGCACATATTCCGTCGTCACTTCTTCTTCCACTCTTTTGACGGATGAACGGCGCAGAGAACGGCTATCCCCACTTCTGGCGGAAGCTGTTTCCAGAGTGCCGGAGTCTTCCGGTAAGAGAGCCAGTGGAGTAGTGATGTGTATTGGTGGCTTTACGATCTCTGTCGCCGCAATGGCCGGAGCAGGCGGTTCCGGCATACTTTGGCGCGCATCGCGCACCAATACCATCGCCATGAAGATCACAGCCATTGCCGCTGCAGCGACACCCCATTTCAATTGTCCGGCAGCAGCCAACGATGCCAGCCAGTTGCGCTTCACCCGAAGCGTGGCTTCCTGTCCAAGCTGCGCGCGGACACGCTGGAAAAGAAACGGCGCATTGGCGGCGGCGTTGATGACGTCTTCATCCGCTCGCGCCGCATAAACGGCTTCGCGGCAGAACTCTTCGAATGCTTCTTCTTCACGTTGAGTTTGGTGTTTCATAACAACTCCGGCCCGTGCCCTGTTTCAACCTTGTGCTTGTTTCAAGATTGCCGCCTAACGCAATTTTTTGATGAATGTCCGCAACAGATTCCGCGCCTGATAGGTGCGCATCTTGACCTTCGGCACTGACCAGCCAAGCAGTTTGCCGATTTCAGCGACCGACCATTCTTCTTCATAAAGCAGCGTCAGCGCCACGCGGTCTTCGGGGCGCAACCGCGCCAGCAGCTTGCCTGCCAGATCGCGCATAATGCTTCGCTGCTCCGCGCTGGGGCCGGCACCGGCAATCCATCCAGCCTGCGCCCGTTCGTGCAAATAGTCCGTGTTGCCGTCAGTCAGCTCATCAAGCGAGCTTTCGCGACGCCGGGTATTCCGCTTCAATTCATCCAGACAGGTATTGACCGCAATACGCTTCAGCCAGGCGGCAAAAGATCGCTCTTCGCCGCCGTGGTATTGGCGCAGCGATTGATAGGCCTGGCAGAAGCTCATCTGGATAATTTCTTCAATCTGTTCGCGCGATTGAAAGAATCGCCCGCCGATCCCGGCAATCATTCGTTTGTGGCGGGCGAACAATTCAGCGAACGCTGTCTCGTCACCACCCATCGTGGCGGCGACCAGTTTGTCGTCTGACGTTGGCGCGACAGGTTCCGGCAATTCGATAACGGCAACCCGTGAGTAATTGACCATAAGATTTCAGCGCGCGGTCTTTCGCCCAAAAAAATTAAGGTGGGATCAAGCTGTCTTGATCCCACCTTTCGGCTATTGGCAACTAAGGCCTGCGCGGGCTGCCTTCTCCGCCAGGGCCGCCCGGAAAACGACCAGGGCCGCCGGGGCCGCGAGGCTCGCCCGGGCCACCAGGCCCACCGGCCAACGACAGTATCCGCAACAAACCTTCCGATCCGAGTTTTTGCGTCAGCGCGCTCAATTGACCGCCAGTCTTCAAAACGGCCAGCACATCCAACTTGAATTTTGCGTCGGCTTCCAATCTGGCCTTGGTTGCGGCGGTGCCCAGATTGGCAATGATCGCGGCCTGTGCGTTGGCCTTGGCCAGATCGCCCGTCAAAATCGCCGCGTCATAGGCGGCGCGCGCAGTTTCAAACTCAGTGCCAGGGCCTGCCGGAGGATTACTATGCCGGGCTTCGGCCAATGCCTTTAATTGCGTTTCCTGATCCGCGCTCAGCGCAGGCGCGCCTGCCTCTTCCAGTGTTTTCTTCAACCGCATCAACGGGTCAAAGTCTCGTGCCGGGCGCTGCGCGAAGCCAACCGATGAGAAAATCATAGCGGCTCCCAGAACCACTACGCCCAGCGCGATTGCCGAAAATTTCAGATACATCCTGGTCATTGTCTTGCTCCTTTTCATTCCTGCTTATGTTTGCTTTCTATGGTGATGCCAAATTCAATTGGCGAAAAGATGAGAGAACATTTTTCACTCGCCCGTATAGGCGACCGAAAAGGAAGACTGGTTATATTTTTTTCCAACACGCCAGCTTCCCGCTTCGGTCAGTGAAATACAGTACCGCGCGCGTGAGCAAGCGGCTGAGAAATACAGTACTGCGCGCGTGAACAAGCGGCTGACCCGACCAACAACCGCTTGCTCACGCGCGCGGTACTGTATCGGTGTACAAAGTTAACCGCTCCAATTCGCGGCATGACGCCGCTAACCTCCCGTGCTACAATCCCGCCGCTCAAAGGCTTCCTATTCAAATTTCAGACAACGATTCGCAACCGCTCACTTTCTCTTCTCTCTTTTCATCGGTCATAAGAAGTCAGCCGTTGGTAATCGGTGTTTCATCTAATACCAATTTTATCAGGGGTTTTATGCGTTATGCAGGCGGATATTATCTTGATTCGTACAGTCTTCACTTTAATCCTTGTCATTGCCGGCGCGTTGATTCAACCCATCCCCGAATGGGTCGGCAAACAGATGGGTATGCCCGGTGGTTCGCGATTGCTGTCCGCGATTGCGGGCGGCTTGCTGGCGGGCGGGATTATCTTCTTTGAACTGCGCATCCGGCGCGCTTCGTTGAAAACCTTAATCGGCGCGGCCATTGGCTCGATTCTTGGAATCATCGGGGCCAGCTTGATGGGCTTTCTGATCACGGCCCAGCCCTGGGACGCATCCATCAAATCATTCCTGACGCTCAGCCTGACCTTGTTTATGGCTTACTGCGGATTGCTGGTCGGCGCGGCAAAAGGCGATTACATTGACCTGTCGGCGCTCGGCGGCATCCTGACTGACCGCCAGGCCAAACAGAGCTTCAAGATTCTGGACACCAGCGTCATCATTGACGGGCGCGTCGCCGACATCGCCGAAGCGGGCTTTATGGGAGGCGTCATCCTGATCCCGCAATTCGTTCTGCGCGAATTACAGCAGATCGCTGATTCGTCCGATTCAGCCAAACGCAACCGCGGGCGGCGCGGCCTGGACATCCTTCAACGCATCCAGAAAAACAGCAATCTGGACGTGCAAATCAACGAAGCCGATTTCCCGAACGTGCGTGAAGTTGATCTGAAGTTGATCGAACTGGGCAAACAACTGAATGCGCCCATCGTCACCAACGATTTCAACCTGAACAAAGTCGCACACCTGCGCGGCGTTGAAGTGCTGAACATCAACGAACTGGCCAATGCGCTGAAGCCCGTCGTGCTGCCCGGCGAAATCATGAAGGTCTTCATCCTGAAAGAGGGCAAGGAATACAACCAGGGCGTGGCCTATCTGGATGACGGCACCATGGTCGTGGTGGACAACGCGCGGCGGATGATTGGCAAGAACGTGGACATGATCGTCACCAGCGTATTGCAAACCACGGCGGGCAAGATGATTTTCGGCAAAGTGGATGATACGCGCCCGGAACCACGCACGGAACCACGCACGGATCCACGCAATGATGGACGTGAATCGCGCGACTTCCGTGATACGCGACCTTCGCGTCCAACGCCGATTCCCGCGCCCGCGCCAACGATTGAATAAGAAAGAGGTGGTAGTGGTCGGTGGTCGGTGGCTGGTTGAAATTTGAGTCACCCACTAGCGACTGGCCATTAACCACCGGCCACCAACCACCGCCATGAACATCGCCATCATTCCCGCTGCCGGCAGCGGCACTCGCGTCGGCGGACAAATCCCCAAACAATTCCTGGAAATCGCTGGTGCGCCAATTTTGGCGCATACAATGCAGCGGTTCATCGAATGCGATGACATCGGTGCATTAGCCGTCGCGCTGCCTGCCGACAGGCTTGACGAATTTCGCAACCGCCATTGGGCGGCGAATGTTCGCAAGCCGGTTTTTTACGTCAGCGGCGGGGCTGAGCGCAGCGATTCGATTTTGAATGCGCTGCATGCTGTCGCGCATTTAAATCCGGAAATTGTCGCGGTTCACGATGCCGTCCGCCCATTCGTCAGTTCCGCCCAAATTTCCGCCGTCATCGCCAAAGCGCAAGAAGTCGGCGCGGCGATTTTGGCCCTGCCCGCCACCGACACGATCAAAGAAGTTGAAAATGGTTTGATCCAGCGTACGATTGACCGCCGCCGCGTCTGGCGAGCGCAAACGCCGCAAGCATTTCGCTACGATCTGTTGATACGCGCCAACCTGGAAGCAAGGGCGGCGAATATGCCTTCGGCGCTGACAACGGACGATGCGCTGCTGGTGGAACGATTGGGTGTTCCCGTCGCCGTCGTTGAAGGCTCACCCAACAACATCAAAATCACCACGCCGGAAGATTTGGTTCTGGCGGAAAAACTGTTCGAGCGGATGAATACCGCTCAAGGAGGCTGAAATCATGTTGACCGTCAGAGACATCGCTGTTGCTGCCGTCGCCGTCGCCGCGACGCTGGCTTTTGTTAAATGGACGCCCGCTCCTGCTGCGCAAACGGCTGCCAAATCCCAAGTGCCGCCGATGATGACGTCGTCGGTGTTTGATTGGAACAAGTTCGAAGCCACTCCGTCGAAAGTCGGCGCGGTGCGCAAAGTTTTTCAAGCGCCGACCCCCACGCTGGATGAATTGGAATGCCACATCACGACGCTGAACCCGGGCCAGACGCCGCACGAACCGCATAAACACCCTGACGAAGAGTTGGTGATTATCAAAGAAGGCACAGTTGAATCGCTGGTCAACGGTCAAACGAAACGCGTCGGCCCAGGATCGATCATCTTTCAATCGTCCAATCAACTACACGCCATCCGCAACGTTGGCGACACGCCTGCAACCTACACCGTCATCAAATGGAATTCGCCCGGCATGCTGCGCCCCAAAGCCGCGGAGAAAGCGCCACAGAAATGAACCATCGCATCGGCATCGGTAACGACATCCATCGCCTGGTGGAAGGCCGCAAGCTGATTCTGGGCGGCGTGGAGATTCCCTGCGACAAAGGCTTGCTCGGCCATTCGGACGCCGACAGTTTGAGCCACGCCATCACGGATGCTCTGCTGGGCGCGGCGGGACTGGGCGACATCGGCACGCACTTTTCAGACAAAGACCCGCGCTGGGCAGACGCAGACAGCATGGTTTTTCTGCGCCATGTTTGCGGCTTGCTGGCCGAACACGGTTACCAGATCGCCAACATTGACGCGACGATTCTGGCCGAACGCCCAAAGATGATGCCTCACATTCCAGCCATGAAAACCAAGCTGGCCGAAGTGATCGGCATTGATCCATCACAGATCAACATCAAAGCCAAAACCAATGAAGGCCTGGACGCCATCGGGCGCGGCGAAGCAATCGGCGCGCAGGCAACTGCTTTGATTTTTAAAGAAACAGACGGAAAGAAGTACCTTTGATGCGACCACAAGACCTGATTGAAAAGAAACGCGACGGCAAAGAGCTGACGCGCGATGAAATTGCTTTTTTGATTCGCGGCTATACGCGCGACGAAATCCCCGATTACCAAATGGCCGCGTGGCTGATGGCTGGATTTCTGCGCGGACTGACCGATGCAGAAACACAGGCGCTGGTCGAAGAGATGCTTTATTCCGGCGATGTGCTGACGCACGATCACATCGCTTTGCCCAAAGTGGACAAGCATTCGACGGGCGGTGTCGGGGATAAGACTTCGCTGGTCATTGCGCCAATTGCCGCCGCCTGCGGCTTGGCCGTGCCGATGATTTCAGGCCGCGCACTGGCGCACACCGGCGGCACGCTGGACAAACTGGAAGCCATTCCAGGCTTTCGCACCAACCTTTCGCTGGGCGAATTCAAAGATGTGCTGGCGCGATGCGGTCTGGCGCTGATCGGCCAGACCAAGGAGATTGCTCCGGCGGACAAAAAGCTTTATGCGCTGCGCGATGTGACGGCAACCGTCGAATTCCGCCCATTCATCTGCGCTTCGATTATGTCGAAGAAGCTAGCCGAAGGCATTGATGGCTTGGTGTTGGACGTGAAGTCCGGCAACGGGGCATTTATGCAGACGCTGGAAGATTCCCGGAAGCTGGCAGAGTCACTGGTTGCGATTGGCCGCCGGATGAACAAGCGCGTCACCGCGCTGATTACCGATATGAACCAGCCGCTGGGCCGATGGGTTGGCAACGCCGTTGAAACGTTCGAGGCGATTGAAATGCTGCAAGGCAATCTGACAGGAGATTTCGCCGAACTGTCTTTGGAACTGGCCGCCCGGATGATCATCGTTGGTGGAGTTGAAACTGATTTGGACAACGCCCGCCAGCAATCCCGCGATGCCATCACCTCCGGCGCGGCGATGGAAAAATTCAAAGCTGTGATCGAAGCGCAAGACGGCAATCCGCGCGTTTGCGACGATCCGAAGCTGCTGCCGCAAGCGGGAAAGCAAAAAACAATCTCTGCTCCGCGTTCCGGTTTTGTTAGCGCAATCGAAACAGACGAAGTTGGCCGCATCGTGATGGAGTGGGGCGGCGGGCGCAGGCGCTTGGAAGATCAGATTGATTACAGCGTCGGGCTGCACATCCACGCCAAGCTCGGCGATGAAGTAAAGACAGGTGAGGCTTTGATAACAGCCTATTTCAACGATGAATCAAAGTTTGAGGAAATGCAGGCAAGGTTGCTGAAGGCGTATCGAATCGAAGAGGCCAGACCAATCCTTGAACCATTGATTAAGGCAGTGATCTGACATCTGCAAGTAGAGACGCAAAATTTTGCGTCTCTACTTCTTCACATCCCGGTGCGTCACGCGCGCATGAAAGCCTTTGCGGTTCAGGTTCTGGCTGAGCGCGTTGGCCAGCGCGACAGACCGGTGTTTGCCTCCCGTGCAGCCGATGCCGACCGTGACGTAGCTTTTGCCTTCGCGCTGATAAAGCGGGATCAGATAATCCAGCAGATCATTGAATCGTTTCGTCGTTTCACAAGCCTCTTCGCTTTTTTCCAGGTATTCGATGACGGGCTGGTCGTTACCGGTCAGTTCGCGCAGTTCCGGCACGAAGTACGGGTTGGGCAGGAAGCGGACATCGAACAACAAGTCAGCATCCGGTGGTACGCCGTATTTGAAACCAAAGCTGACGACTGTAATCTCCGTCTGTTTTTCAGTGCTTTCCGGCGCGAAGCGATTCTTCAGCCACGCGCGCAAGCTATGAACGTTATGATCCGAAGTGTCCACCGTAACGTCGGCCAGGGCGCGGATCGGTTCCAGCTTCTTGCGCTCTTCGACGATGGATTCCAGCACGCGGCCTTCGCCCAGCGGATGCGGGCGCCGCGTTTCACTGTAGCGGCGCTGTAGGGCGGCATCGCTGGCTTCCATAAATAACACGGTTGTTTCCAGGTCGGTGCGCGCGCGCAACTGCGTATACACCTGCGGGAAGCCCGTCAGGAACTCTCCTTCGCGAATGTTCAGGCCCAATGCGGCGCGCGTCACGCCAAATTCTTTCCGTTCGAACAATTGGACAAAACTGGAGATCAATTGCACCGGTAGATTGTCCACGCAGAAGTAGCCCAGGTCTTCAAACACATTCATGGCTGAAGACATTCCGGAACCACTTAACCCGGTGATGATGATGAGTTGCGGAGTCATAACTGGAGACGGGGAGACGGGGAGACGGGGAGACGGGGAGACGAAGTACCTTTCGCCGCATCCCCCCATCGCCCAGTCGCCCAGTCGCCACGATCAGGGTTCAATCAACCCGTAATTTCCATCCTTGCGTTTGTAGATGACGCCGATGCGTTCGGTTTCGGCGTCGCGAAAAACCACAAACTGGTCGGCGGACTCTTCAACGCGCAGCACGGCTTCTTCGGGCGTCATCGGTTTGATCGAATAGCGGCGCGAACGGATGATGCGCGGCGCATCCTTTTCGGCTTCAACCGGCGGCATCGGGCTGGGCGCAATTTTGCCGGCCGAAGGCGCGTGGTGCGCGCGATCAATCATTTTGCCTTTTACCTTCACCGCTTGTTTGTAAAGCTTATCAATCGCCTGCAACGCCGACGTATACATATCCGTAGTGTCGGATTTGCTGGTCAGTGAATGATCGTGCCACTGAACGACAATCTCTGCCTCGTGGCGGTGATGCTTGCCAACGCTCAGAATGACGTGCGCGCGGTTCGCGCCGTTCAAGACGGTGTCTATCTTTTTGAAATGTTCGTTGATGTGTTTTTTGATGGCTGGTGAGACAGTGAAGTTTCTGCCTGTGTACTCAATTTTCATCCCAATGCTCCTTGTAATTGCGGATTGCGGATTGTGGATTGCGGATTCAGGATTGAGACAAGCCATCACTTTGCTGTCTCAACTCCGCAATCCACAATCCGCAATCAGACGACTTGTCGCCGTTCGCGCGAACCGGCGATTTTCATCTGGTCGCGATATTTGGCGACGGTGCGGCGCGAAAGCTTCTGGCCTTCGCTGGCCAGAATGGCGGCGATCTGGTCGTCGGTCATCGGCTCGTGCGAATTTTCGGCTTCGATCATCTTTTTGATCTTGAGCTTGATGATGCGGGTGGAGACTTCTTCGCCGTCGTCGTTGGTCATGCCTTCGGTGAAGAAGCGGCGCAGTTCGATGACGCCTTGCGGGGTGTGGGCGTATTTGCCATTGACGACGCGCGAGACGGTGGATAAGTGCATTCCGATGTCTTCGGAGATGTCTTTCAGCATCATCGGCTTGATGTACTCGACGCCTTTATCCAGAAACTCCGTCTGGCGTTCGACAATCCGTTCGCAGACCTTGTAGATCGTCTGTTTGCGATGCTCGATGTTTTTCAGCAAGTCCACCGCCGAACGGAAACGATCCTTGATATAATCGCGCGTCTCTTTGGTGGTCTCCTTGTTCTCCATCATCTGCCGGTATTGGCGGTTGATACGCAATTGCGGCATGCCATCGTCATTAAAGCGGATGACGTAATCGTCGTCGAACTTTTCGATGTAAACCTCCGGCTCAATGTAGTGCGTCGAAGGCCGCGCATATTTGCGTCCGGGTTTGGGCTCCAATTGCCGGATCAGCTTCATCTCATCGGCGATGTGTTCGACCGTCGCGCCCAATTCACGGGCGACTTCCGGCCATTTGTGATGTTGCAGCTTGTGGAAGCATTCGCGAATCATTCGTGCCGCCAACCGATCTTTATACCCGTGATAATCCAGTTGCAATAACAGGCATTCCTGCAAACTGCGCGCGCCAACGCCCGTCGGATCCAGTTGCTGCACGATCCTCAACGCCTCATTCATCGTTTCCATCGGCCATTCGCCAAATTGCGCAATCTCTTCCAACGGCGAATCCAGAAAGCCGACGTCATTCAGATTGCCAATGATTGCTTCGGCTGCCGACTGCACTTCAGGCGAAGTGATCGTCAGTCGTAATTGCCAGTTGAGATATTCGGAAAGATTGGTTTCGGACGAGAGGAACTGCTCAAAGGAAGGTTTGTCTTCGCCGCCGGTTTCGATTTCGCGCGTTTTGTAGCCCGGGTCAAGGTATTCTTCAAATGTCTGTCCGAAGTCAATTTCGTTGAAAGAATCGCGGTCGCCAATCTCGCCTTCGCGCACTTCCCCACTTTCAAAATCGCGCGTTTCGCTTGGCACCTGCGCCGACTCGGTGCCCTCACCGCTGCCCTCGCCGATGCCCTCGTTAGATGATGCATTCGAGCTGTACTCGCCCGCATCAACAGCCTGATTGTAAGAACTGTCTCCCCGCTCGAACGATTCAAAACTGTTCAACATGTTTTCCGGCATCTCTGCCGCGCCGTTCTGTTGTGCGCTGGGTGCTTCAGTGTAATCCACGTTCGCAATATCCGCCGGAATGGTTGCTTCTTCCGGCGCCAATTCTTCCAGCACCGGATTTTCGACAAGTTGTTGCGTGACCAGATCGCCTAGTTCCAGCTTGGTCATCTGCAACATCTCAATCCGCTGGCGCAATTGCGGAGTCAGCACCAGACGCTGAGAAAGTTGGGCACTTAGTGTTGGTTTGAAGGACATAACTCTTTCGTCAATTGTCGGTTGTCAGTTGAAAAGCATTCGCAACGGACAACAAACTACATTCTGAACTTTTCTCCCAGATAAACTCTTCTGACTTCAGGGTCATCGGTTAAATCGCGTGGCGTGCCGGAGCGGAACAGCTTTCCTTCGCTGATGATGTAGGTCCGATCCGTAATCTCCAACGCTTCACGCACATTATGATCCGTGATGAGAATGCCAATCCCGCGCGACCGCAGCCGCGCGATGATCTGCTGAATATCATCTACTGCAATCGGGTCAATTCCCGCAAACGGTTCGTCCAGCAAGATGTACTTCGGCTCCAGCGTCAGCATCCGCGCGATTTCCGTGCGACGCCGCTCGCCACCCGACAGCGCGTAGCCTTTGTTGCGGCGAACATGACTTAAATGAAATTCTTCGATCAACTCTTCCAACCGGTCATGCCGCTGCTGGCGCGACAGCTTCAGCGTTTCCAGAATCGCCAGGATGTTTTGCTCGACCGTCAGCTTGCGAAAGACCGACGCCTCCTGCGGCAAATAGCTGATTCCCATCCGCGAACGTTTGTAGAGCGGCAGCCGGGTGATGTCCTGATCACCAAACCAGACGCGGCCATCGTCGGGTTCTTCCAGTCCGACAACCATATAAAACGTCGTCGTTTTGCCCGCGCCATTCGGCCCCAGCAAACCCACAACCTCCCCCGGATTAACAATGATCGAAACGTCGTTGACAACCGTCCGGCGGCGATATGATTTCTTCAACGACACGGCGCGCAAAGCTCCAACGCTGGCGCTTCGATCAGGCAAGTCAGGCAGACCACGTTGGTCAGCGGGGGTGATCTTGCGATCAACGACTTCGCCTACCATTCCGGTCGTCCTCCCTGTTGCCTCAAAAACTTCTTCATATTTTGAACCGCATCTTGACACTTTTGGGGGTGAATCTTCGCTGAACGCGCGCGTTTGGTTTGGGCTTGGAATCAACTCGCTTGGAGCCGGCAGCAAAGCACCTCAAAGGCTAGTTTCGGATGCGATGTGTAGTTTTAACCCGCCGTTTATTGCTGCTTTCATCAGCGGCTTCGATCCTAGCATCGCGTAAATGGAGAGTCAATTTTGCGCTTTTGGTCACGCCTTCGCGCTCTTTATCTTCAAGCATGGCCAGATTTCCGGTCAGTATCGCCGTGTCGTTGGCCGCCGTGTAAACGACTTGATCGCCCGTCGCGCGCCGCTGCGGCTGCGTCATAACGACGTTTTGCGCCGCCGTCAATTGCACCAGTTTGTGCTGTTCATCCATCACCGCGTCAGCGACAGCGGCGTCAATCTGATCGGTTCCCTGCTTGATGTGAACGTTGCCTTCGTAATGTGCCGTGCGGTTTGCGTCGGTGTAAACAATCCTGTCCGAAGTGGTAAACACCGGCACGGTTTCTTTCTTACCTTTTTCGACTTCGCGGTCGAAATCGTAAAACGCCGATTGCGCATTGTCCCACGCCGTCAGCATTCGCTCGCCGTTGTCCAGTTCCATGTTTTCGGCGCGGATAAAATCATTGTCCTGCCAGGCGCGCACGTTGCCGAAATAACGTGCCGCGCCTTCGCGGTGTTTGACCACGGCGCGATCCGACGCAATGGTTACCGGGGCTTTATCTTTCTTGAAGGGAGCCGCGCCGCCGGTCTTTTCGCGGCTGTAATAAATCGACCGGACTTTACCGCGCAGGAAGCTCTCGCCCGTTTCAACATTTGCGTCAATCTCATCGGCATTTGCCCGCGACGACGAATCCCACAACAGCGGTTTGCCGCGCATCGCGATCATTTGATTTGAAGCCGTGTAAACAGCTTTGGCTGCCGTCGCATTGCGTTCAGAACTTGGGGCAGATTCTTTGCCGGATTCTTTTGCAGACTCTTTGACGAACTCCGTGAATTTGGCATCACCATCCACGGTCAGGTCAGAAACATCCTGTGTCTGTTCGGTCATATTGGCCGTGATCTTTTTGCCCGTCATAGTCTTGCGCGCCAGCTTGCTCTTTTGATCCAGCGGATCGAATTCAGCAACGGCGCTGCCGTCAGCCAAAAATGTCTTGATCGAATTTCCTTTGTCGAAAAAATCCGCGATGAATCTGGCCGCGCGCAACTTCTGCCGTTCGGATTTCGGCGTGATGGTCTTCGGCGTGATGGTCAGGATGGCATTGCCCGCGGCATCGGCGCGCAGCATGTTTTTGCCATCGTCGTGGAACGTGGCGCTGACAGCGTCGGCTTCAATCACGCGTTCTGAAACCTGTTTGGCGTTCGGCTGACCTTCGGCGATTTCAATCTTCATCGTCGTGCGGCCTTGCGTGGCGACGGCTTGCAGAGTGCTTTCTTTTTCGCCCGGCTTATACACGGCATTGATGACCTCGGCGCTGATTTCGCGCGGCGAATCTTTTTCGAGCGAGACGGCGTGCGCCGCGCCGGTGGCCACGGCTTGCTTTAGATGCTGCGCTTCGTCAAAAAGGAAATCCATATCCCGCGCCTGCATCTCGGAACTTTTCCCTTTCTCCTGCGACTTCAAATTTGAGTTGCCGCGCATTTCAACGCGCAGCAGCTTTTTACTCTTCAGGTCAACGATGCCCGTCATCGCGTCGGCGTGCGCTGTTTTTGCTCCCTGCACGACGTTGGCGTTGCCTTCGAAATGCACCACGCCTTCAGTTTCAACATAACTGGCGCGGTCACTGTGAATCTCAACCGGCGCGCCGCCTTTCTTTTTCGGATCGGGATTGGTGCTGACGACATGCGCATCTTTGACCAGCGCCAGATAGTGTGTCTTGGCTTGAAGCTGTGCGCCAACGGACGATCCGCTCAATTCGCCTTGTTTGAACTGCACGGCAACATCGGTGCTGGCGACTTCGGTCTTCTGTTCGTAGTTCAATTTTTCAGTCGCCACTTCCAGCCCTTCGGAACTCGCAACCTTCACGGTGCCTTCGAAGGTGACCAGGCTTTGATCGGGCGAGTACGCACCACGATCCGACGTGATGCGCATCTTTTTCGTTGAACCGTCCTTCTGCACTTCGCCGTTGGCGGTCAGATCAACCTTTTCCAGTTCGTGCCGCCCATCGTCATACGCGGTGTCTTTGGCCGCCAGCAGCCGGAATTTTTCGCGCCCGTTCTCCATGACCACGCGTTCGTAGCCTTCGACAATCGAAGTCACGTTGCCCTTGAGCTTCGCCTCGGCCTTAATCGGCCCCGGCGGACGCGGTTGCCGCCGCGCGCGGATGAAGGCCGTGACAATGACGACAATCGTGGCCGCCAACAACAACAGGGAGAGCGCACGCCCAATGGCAGGAAGTTTCTCTTTCAGCATAAAATTGATTTTGCACCTCGATGAACGATGCCGGATTATAGCACTTCGATCCGGCGAAAAAGTTGGCTCGGCAAATTTCCGTGTGCTGTTTATAATTGCCCTGCCTATCGAAAGAAGACAGGAAATGAATAATTACATCGCTGACATTTCAATCGGAAGCTTCACACCGCCTGCGCTCGATAACGCCGGTGCGCAACAATCTCGGCCCGCTGTATCCGCGAAAACGACTGAAGAAGTTTTTCGACGACTGGCCGCTCAATTGCAGGATGAGACGGCCCATCTGTCGCTGGTCATTAAAAAAGTGATGCATCCCGCTTATCAGAGAATCATCGGCCTCGGTCCTGCCGCACTTCCTTTGCTCTTGCAGGAACTGCAACGAAGTCCGGGACACTGGACATAGGCGCTCATGGCGATTACCGGCGAAGCCCCTACCCAACCAGATGACAGCGTCACACAAGCCGCCCAGGCTTGGGTGCAATGGGGTAAAGAACGGCATTACCTTTAATACTTGAGCCTATGCCAGCAGAAAGACTTGAGAGCCTCTTCCCAAACCTGAGACAAGCAGGCTACACGATTACCAGTGTTGCGGATGTTGATTACAACTGTATTGCCTGGGCTGTCGGCGATACACGCAAATGGTGGGAGCCGCTGCCAGGATTCTACTGGCCGCCCGGCGCTCGAAAAGAATACTCGCTTGCCGCCTACCTGCGCGTTTTCACCGTTCACGGCTATGACAAGATCGCGATCTACGCTGACGCGGAAGCTATCCCCAGCCACGCCGCCCGGCAAACTGCATCCGGCAAATGGACGAGCAAAATTGGAGAGTTGGAAGACATTGAACACGACACGCTGAACGCGCTCGAAGGCGAAGCATACGGAACCGTCGCTCAGGTCATGAAACGAAAATCAGCGCGTTCGTAAAGGTGAAACGGCGAATGGCAAGCGTAACCGTAAGGGCGGGCGGCGTTGCTGAGCGATTATTATTCGACCAACAACGCCGTTTGAATGCGGAACCTCAGAGGCATTCCCAACTTGCGCTGACAGGCATTACATCGCAGTCGGCATCCAAATAAAATTATCAGCGCTTTCCTTAAAACCTTTGACATCAATCAGGTCTTAATAAAGACTTTCGCCATTCAACTGATTGGCAGAACTTCTTTTTACGATATTTAAAACAAACACGTCTTCCAGGCAATTCGGTCAAAAGTAACAAAGCGACATTTCGATTCCGGGCTGGCAGCTAGGATGGAAAAGCAGAAGGGGTTTCCAGAAGAGCCTCTCGCTACTGCATGAATCAGCAGATCGGATGAACAAAGTTTTCGTCTGAATCGGCCTCCGACCATCAACGTAGCCATCACCTGTGATGCCTGCGGGCATTCACAAGGAGGAAAGCACCATGAAAGTACCCGCCAGTCGTTTTCTCTCTCTCTTGCTGTTCTTGATTACACTGCCTGTCTTGAGCTTTGCCCAATCTACCAACGGCAATATCCGTGGCACCGTCACGGATCAGGCAGGCGCAGTGCTGCCTGGCGCAACGGTTGTCATCAAACACGCGGATACCGGCATCGAAAGAAGGCTGGTCACCAACGAAGAAGGCAGCTACTTGGCTGACAACCTCCCGCCTGGCGAATATGAAGTCCGGGTGGAGACGAAGGGGTTTCAGAAGTATCTGCGCCGCGCAACGGTGCAGACCGGTGGCAGCGTCGAAGTGGATGTTGCCATGACTGTCGGCGCCAGCACCGAAACGGTTGTGGTGACTTCGGACGCGGCGCAGGTCAATACCAGCGACTTCAAGGTTGACGGTGTGATCACGCGCGAGCGCATCGAAAATCTGCCGCTCAATGGCCGCAACTTCCTGTCACTTGCCTCGCTGGAGCCGGGAGTTGACGTAAGCTTTAGCGCGAATCCCGGCGCTGGCGGCCCGAATAACTATTTCCGCGTTTCCATCGGCGGCAGCGCCCAGTCACTAACCCGTATCTCGGTTGATGGCGCCAATGTCAATGACCGCGTGACGGGCGGTTCGGCCCAGAACTTCTCGCAGGAAACAGTGCAGGAGTTTCAAATCTCGACCTTCAACTTCGACCTCTCCGTCGGAAATACCGGGTCGGGAGCGATCAACATCGTCTCGCGCACCGGCGGCAACCAGTTTCATGGCAGCGGATTTTATTTCTACCGCGATCACAACATCGCGGCCTACCCTACGCTGAAGCGTCCGGATGATCCCAGCGCGTTCAATCCCGGCTTCAACAATCCTGACCTGCGCCCTCGGCTGGTTGATCCCTTCTTCATCAGGCGCAATACAGGGCTGAACTTGGGCGGCCCGATCAAGAAGGACAAGCTCTTCTTCTTCTCCAACTTCGAATATACCAATCAGGTCGGCGCGCAACCGATCAGCTTCACCAACCCGATCTTTGCCGGTTTCAGCCACGTTGGGCAACTGCCCTTCCGGCAGAAGCTTTTCAATGCCCGCCTGGACTACAACGCGACCAGCAAGCATCGCGCCTATTTGCGCTACAGCCAGGACATCAATACCAACCTTTCCGGCGGCGGCAATCTGGAATCCACGTGGACTTCCAGCCGCAACTATGCCTGGCAGGCGAATCTGGGTGTGACCAGCGTGCTCAGGCCGACCCTGGTCAATGAGTTCCGGTTTGCTCACCTTTACTATCGCAACCAACTGCGTCCGCCCGATTCGACCGAGTGCAGCAACCCGCTCTACTGCTTCAATCTCGGCGGGCCGCGCATCGGCGGCTTCGGCCTGACGATCGGCAATGACGACAATGTCACCCAGCATCGCATCCTGCGCACCTATCAGTGGAATGACAACATCTACTGGCAGAAGGGCACGCACCGCGTCCGCTTCGGCGGCAATTGGGAACATGCGTATGGGCACGGAAGCTGGGCGCGCATCTTCCAGGGATCTTTCAATCTCTACAGCCCTGATACGCTCATGACTCAGAATCGAACTCTGTACGATGCCCTGCCCGCGACATTACGCCCCGGCGGGGGGCTGCCGACCTTTGCCGATATTTTGAAGCTTCCGGTCAGCGCCACGATTTCAATAGGGGTAGGGGATGCAAAGACGCCGGCGGCTTATAACTATGATGAGGCCGCGCGTAGTGATGCTTATCGCCTCTACTTCCAGGACACTTGGGCAATCCGGCCCAAGTTCAGTTTCAGTTACGGCGTCGCGTGGTCGTATGACAGCAACATCGTCAACCACGATCTGGACAAGCCGGAGATTCTGCGAGCAGTGCTTGGCGGGCCGAACGCGATTCTCACTCCGACGCGAAAGGACTGGAACAATTTCGATCCGTCCATCGGCTTTGCCTGGACGGTCGGCAAGAGCGGCAAGACTGTCATTCGCGGGGGCACGGGGATTTACCACGCGTCGCCTAACTCAAACTACACGCGGCTGCCCGAGCGCGGATTTATTGGCCCATCGGGTAACGGTTTACTTACCTTATCCGGTAGCTTGGTGCCGAACCCGTTTGTAGGAACGCTTGTTCCCGGAGCTGTTGGGGGTGATGGAAAACCTCTACTGCAACCCGCGACGATAAACTTTACTCAACCGACCACTTTCACCGGCCAGAATCTGGTCGACTTGATCTCGACCTTGGTCAGGCCCACCCTGAGCGCGGGGTTGGGCAATGGCAAGGATCTCTCAATTCGCGGTATTGATATCACTAAACAGGCGGTTGGGCCGTCTGGTGAAGGCATCTTTGTCAGCGATCTGACCACGGGCTATACCTTCCAGGTCACAGCCGGCGTGCAACGAGAAGTCGCCCGGAATATGATTCTGTCGGTTGATTTCGTCCGACGGCGCGCCGTCCACTTTGGCGGCACTGAAGCCGGATTCGGTGTTGATCTCAACAACTTCAGCCGGGCGAGCGCGAATCAGGCCGTTGATCCGATTACCCAAGCTGTCACCTACGTACGTAACCCAATCCTCCCGGTCTGCACTGCCGCGCAATTGGCGACCCCGAAATTCCCCTGCTCGTCGAGCCTCATTATTGGCTACTGGTCTGGGATCAACACCACCTACACAGGACTACTGGCGAAACTCGATAAGCGGTTCTCGGGCGGTTTGCAATTCACCGCTTCCTACGCCTATTCACGGTATACCAACAACGTCAACGTGGGCGCCACATCAGTCAGCTTGACGAATCTTTATGAAACCGCCGGGATTGCCGGAAACGATGCGCCTCATCGCTTCACCTTGAGCGGTTTTTATGAGATTCCGGCTTATAAAGGCGACAGCCGGTTGCTGCGCGGCCTGACCAATAGCTGGCAGGTTGGGTTGATTTCAGATATCAGGAGCGCACCGCCTCTTAATCCGACGCTCAGTCTGGATGTGGACGGCGATGGCGTCTCCCGTATCACCCTGCCAGGGATTCCGTGGAATGGATTCGGGCGCGGCACAAGTGCCAAAGACATCCGGGATGCCGTGGCCAAATACAATGCCGATGTGATGGCGCGGGCCAAACTACTCGTGGTGACTCCAACTACAACTGCCGCGCAGAAAGGGGCTTGCACGCTGTTTGTCGGTACGGATCAATTCTGTCTTCCCAGAACTCCGCAAAATCAGGTTATTCCGCTTATAAAATTGCCGGATAACTTCTCCAACGGCGATCCTTTCTTCTCTCAAGATATTCGCCTGACACGGCTGATCACGATTCGCGAGAAGATCAAACTTTCGCTAATCGCAGAAGCCTTCAATGTCTTCAATATTGCCAACCTGAGCGGTTACGGTGGCGGGTTGAATGCGCTGGTAACTGTTCAGACACTGCCGAACCAACCACCGCCGCCACCGCCAGCCCAACCAGCGACCTTTGGCGTGCAGGGCAGCCGAGTCAATCAAATCTTCGGCACGGGCGGCCCGCGCGCCTTCCAGTTCGCGGCGAGGTTGAGCTTCTAAATCGGAGCCTGAGACTTTTAGACAGGATAAACAGGATTGGCCAGGATGAAAGACAAGAGATGATCTCGTTCTACAACTTATCCTGTTCATCCTGTCTATTTTCTTCCGCTTCACTCATCTGCTTTGGAGAAGGTTATGAACAAAAGTGTGAAAGCATTTTTCATTGCTGCTTTGCTGGGATGTCTTGTTCTCACTACCGCGGCACAAGAGAAAAAACTCAAGACCGGTTTGTGGCCGGCAGACTGGACCTACACGCTGGCCGAAGGCGTCACCACCCGCGAAGTCACGTTTTACAGCGACGGTATTGGCTGTTACGGGAAAATTTTCTTTCCCAAAGGATTCAACGCCACGGGCAAAACGCCCGGCATCGTGCTGGAACAGGGTTGGGCCGGGAACCACTTTTCGATTGAAAAATACGGTGCCCGCTTTGCCGAACGGGGAATGGTGGCGATGGTCATTGATTATCGCGGCTGGGGATCAAGCGACGGATTTATTGCGCAAGCGGAACCGACCGTCAGCCGAGGCGAGAAAGAACCCGTCCGCGACGACAAACGATTCGCAAAAGCCAAAACAGATACAGTCACCAAACGCACACGGTTGATTCCGATGAAGCAGGTGGAGGATTACCGCAACGCCATTTCTTATCTGCAAGGCGAACCGGGCGTAGACGCTGACCGCATCGGCATCTGGGGATCAAGCTTCGCGGGCGGCAATGTGATCGTGGTGGCGGCGCTGGATTCGCGCGTCAAAGCCGTCGTCGGACAAGTCCCGGCCATTTCCGGCAAGAGCTCGCCTGCGGGGCCAGTTCCCTTGCGCGGCAAAGCGCTGGAAGACGCAATCAAACGCGCGCGCACTGGGCAAGGCGGCGAATTCGAAACGGGCTTTTCGTATCGGCGGATGGTGGATGTTGAAACCAACCAGATGGTCGCCGAATACCGCCCGTTTCATTACCTGAAAGCCGTCGGCGATCGGCCCGTCCTGCTGATCCCGGCGGAAAAAGAAGAGCTGATCAACAACAAAGAGAACGCCTACGCCGCAATGGAAGTGCTGACCGGCCCGAAGAAATTGGTGCTGGTGCCCGGCATCACCCATTTCGAGATGTACATCAACGAGGCATTTGAAATCAGTTCCAATGCCGCCGCCGCGTGGTTCCGCGAACATCTGGGCCTGGATCGGTAAGCCTGGCAGCAAAAAGGAAAACACACTTTTATGAAACAGACGATCAAACTGATTCTGCTGACGACCATCTTTCTGACATTGGCGCTTGTCGCAAGCGCCCAGCAAACTACGTCCACACGCCCGCCTGATCCGGCGGCCACGCCGCAGCAGGCGATGACTGGATTCAAAGCGCCCGACAATATCAATTTCCGCACGGCCAACATCATCAGCGAAGGCGTCAGGCTGCAAGCGGAAATCTTTTCGTTGAAGTCGCTCGCCGGCAAGCCGCTGCCGACGATCATTCAAGCACACGGCTGGGGCGGCACGGCGGCCAATTTTCGCGGGGACGCTGTGGCGCTGGCCAATGCCGGCTATCTGGTCATTGACTTCGATTATCGCGGCTGGGGACAGAGCGCCGGGCGCATCGTGCTGACAGCACCGCCGGAAAAGAAAGAAGGCCGGCGCTTCACCGCTCAGGTCGAAGAACTGCGCGAATACGTTGACCCGTTGGAACAGACGACCGACTGGTTCAACGTCATCAACTGGGCGATGGGCGAATCCGCCGTGGACAAAGATCGCGTCGGTCTGCGCGGCTCAAGCTATTCAGGCGGACACGTGTTTTATGTTGCCGCCCGTGAACCGCGCGTCAAAGCTATTGTCAGCCAGGTGGGCGCGTTCGATTCGCGCTGGGTGATAGCGGACGAAGCAAATCGAAAGCTCACCTACGACGAAGCGACCAAGCGCGCACATGGCGAAATTGGCTATCCCGAACCGCGCGTCAAAGCCGTCGGCAATCTGATCGGCGCGCCCATCCGCGACAAACTGATTCACTATTTACCCAGCGACGAAGCCCCCAAAGTCAAAGATTGCGCTGTCCTGTTCATCGTTGCCGAAAAAGAAGAACTCTTCGACAACAAAGACCACGCCAAACTCGCTTACGACCGGATGCCCGGCACGAAGAAAAAATACGTGTCCGTTCCCAACATCACGCACTACGGCATCTACCGCGAAGAGCGCAATCAGGCGATCAAACTCGCCGTCGAATGGTTCGATCAGTACCTGAAAAAGTAGCGCCCCACCCCCAATGAGGTTAAGTTAAGCGGTAAGTGGTGTGGACTTTAGTCCGCGTGGTGCTTTAGGCGCGGACTAAAGTCCACACCACCCTTGCTCTAATTTTGCCTAACTTACTCTCATTGGCCTGAAGCCGATCTAGGCGTATTCTTTCGGCTGTTAGTCCAATTCACTTCACTTCACTTCAAAGGAAAACCCATGCTTCGAAAACTCACGATTGCATTCGCGGTAATGACCTGTCTGACAGTTGCCGGAATTGGATTGCGCCATTCACAAGCACAATCCACAGCACAATCCACGCAGGGCACCCCGCCACCCAAAAATGATTACAGCAAAGGCGACACCTGGCTGTGCCGTCCCGGGCGTCAGGACGCCTGCGTGGTTGATCTGACTACGACCATCGTCGCCGCCAACGGCAAGCTTACGGAAGAAAAATGGACGGCCAATCCGAATGCGCCGATTGATTGCTTTTACGTGTATCCGACCGTCTCCAACGATGCGACGCCGAACAGCGACATGAATGCCGGGCCGGAAGAAAAGAATGTCATTCAACATCAATTCGCGCGCTTCGGTTCGCAGTGCCGTGTCTTTGCGCCGCTCTATCGCCAGGTGACGCTGACTGCGTTGCGCGCCAATCTGTCGGGCAAGCCGATGACAGGCACGAATCTCGCGCTCGGTTATAACGACGTGGTGGATGCGTGGAAATACTATCTGGAACACGATAACCAGGGACGCGGTGTCGTGCTGATTGGCCATTCGCAAGGTTCTGGCGTGTTGACGCAGCTCATCAAAAATGAAATTGACGGCAAACCGATTCAAGACCGGCTGATTTCCGCACTGCTGATGGGAACGAATCTGGCGGTGCCGAAAGACAGGGACGTTGGCGGCGCTTTCAAAAACATTCCGCTTTGCCATTCAGCGTCGCAAATCCGATGCGCGATTGCTTATGCCTCTTTCCGCGAAAATGTTCCGCCGCCTGCCAACAGTTTGTTTGGCCGAGTGCCGGGGAACGAACTGGTTGCGGCCTGCACGAACCCCGCCGCGTTGGGAGGCATCAGCGGTGAGCTGCATGCGTATCTGGGGTCCGGGCGCGCAAGTGGCTCTTCCGCCCTGGAACCCAGACGCTGGGTGGTGCCCGATCAACCGATCAACACGCCCTTTGTCAGTGTTCCGGGGTTGCTGACCGCCGCCTGTGTTTCGAATGAAAAAGGCTCTTATCTGGCAGTGACCGTTCATGGCAATCCGAAAGACCCCAGAACCGATGACATTGTTGGCGACATTGTTGTCGGCGGCCAGGTGCAGGCGAATTGGGGATTGCATTTGATTGACGCCAATCTGGCGATGGGAAATCTGATAGACATCGTCGGCCAGCAATCCAAAGCCTATCTGACCAAGCAAAAAAAGAAATAATCGAAGGAGCAAGACTGTCGTGAAAAATTTGATTCGCCAGACATTCGAAAAACCGATTCTGATACTTTTGTTGTGCTGGGCTTTGCTAATGGCATCTGCGCTTAACGGCTCCGCTCAAACGCCAACTCAACCGGCTCCCGCGCGCCCTGTGATTGGCAATCCGGCGGGCACCGCCGCTGGCTTTCAGCAATTGGCCAAAGATCGGCTGGCCAGCGATTTCATTCAAGATCGCGTCTACCGATTCAAAGAAGCCGATGGATTGTGGCAGCCGTATTCGATCTTCGTGCCGCGCAATTACGACAAGTCAAAGAAGTGGCCGCTGATCGTCAACCTGCACGGGTTGAACATCACCGCTGTCCAGCAGGTTCGCTTTGAAGGCGTCGCCGAACTGGCCGAAAAATACGGCTACATCGTGGTCTGCCCGACGGGTTATTCGGTGCGTTCGTTCTGGGGCATGCCCAACATCGGGCGCGGCTTGATCGAAGGCGAGCCGGGATTTGAGAACGAGAAGAATTTGAAGCTGACCGTGCAGGAACTAGCCTATGCGGACACAATGAATGTGTTCAATCTGGTCAAGAAAGAATTCAACATTGACGACAGCCGCATCTTCCTGACCGGCCATTCGATGGGCGGCGCGGGCGCGTATTTTTATGCGGCCAGGCATCCTGAAATTTGGGCGGGCGTCGTGCCGATTGCGGGTGGCGGCATTGATGACCGCTACGCGCCGGGTGAGAAGGTCAAGAACCTTTCCTTCCTGGTGCTGCAAGGCGAAAAAGACCTGATCATCAAAGCCGAAGCTTCGCGGGCGTCGGTGGCCAAGATGAAAGAGCTTGGCATCAAGCACACCTACATCGAAGTTCCCGGCGCGGATCACGAAGTCTGGATTCGCCACAACCCGGCAAACTGGGTGAAGGTCTTCGAATTTTTCAATGGTCTGCACAAAGACACAGAGAAATAGGCAATGCTGATTCGCTTGTTCTCTGCCCGACATTTTTCTGCCAGGAGAAACCATGCAATTCACTGCTCTGATCAAGCGGCGACATTCGTTCGCCGCCATGTTGTTTGTCTGTTTGCTGTGTTGTGCGCAGGCACTGGCGCAGACGTTTGATAAAAGCGGCAAGACCGTGCGCGGCGCTGATTCCAGCCTGGTGCCGGGCTTTCAGGATGTGATCGGCGAATACTTGCAAATCCCCGGCGCGGCTTCACAGGGGACACCGGCAGAATTGGCGACCGCGACGTTCCTGCGGGTGCGTGCGGCCAGCGATGCCGGAGCGCCGAAACCGGCCAACGCCGTCATCGTCGCGATGCCCGGCTTTGCCAGCACGCCGCCGCACTGGCTGTTTCTGGCCGCGCAACTGGTGCACAAAGCCGCCGGGCGCTCTTGTGAAGACGGCGGCAAAAAATCTCCCTGCCGCGTGGAAGTGTGGGTGGTGCAGCGGCGCGGCGCGAATCTGGCCGACACGGCGGGCGCTCGGATGGCGCGCGCAAAAGGCGACCCGAGCCTGGCGATTGACTATTACTTCGGCGGCGGCGCGCTGGCGCTTGATGCTTTACATCCTGGCAAGTGGCCAAACACTTCGCCGCAGAAACTGACCGGCAGACCGGGTTCACAATGGAAACCGCTGCAACAGGCTGATGTGCCGTTTATGGCCGACTGGGGATTTGAAGCCTACGCGGGCGACGTGGATCGGATGATCGCCCTGATCAAAGAACAAAGCGGTTCCAAAAACATCTTTCTCGCCGGGCATTCGCAGGGCGGCGGATTTGTGGCGAACTATGCAGGACGTTTGCGGCCCGATGGCAAACGCGGCCACGAAATCTTGAGCGGCCTGATCTTCCTTGATGGCGGCCCGGCGGCAGGCAGCGCCACGGCGATCACGGAACAGCAGGTCAATGATTATTTCGCGCGCGTTGAAAAATTGCGCAAAGGCGAAGCACCCGTCTTCACCGATGCCAGCGGCATGCTCGGCAATCTGGCAGGCCCGGCGGCGGCGGCATCAAACCTGCTTGTCGGCCTGCACTTCGGGTTGAAAGAGCCTGACGCCGAATCCATCTTCCCCCCGCGCGCCAGCGCGGGCCTGCCAAATTCACCGGCGGGCGAAGGCTTTCTGTCAGCCTTGCGCGTGACCTATCGCGCGCGCGCCGGAATGTCCTTCGACGTTGATCCGGTGCCGGGCGCTGCGCTGCAAGTCGCGCTGGTCAAACAACTGGGCGAAGGGCTGGGGCGGCTGGATTTCACGCCTTTGCCAGGCACCGAAGGAAAATGCGATCCGCTCAAACAAGCTCCGCCCTGCATTCCAGACGCTGCACAAATTGATCCAAAGAAAGTTTACGGCTGGCTGGAAGGCGGCGGCAACGGCGCTGTGCCCAACCGCGCGGGCAAAGCGCAATTGTGGATGGACGCGCTGGGTTATGCACCCGCGCGCAGCAACATCAAGCCCGTGACGTTGAACTTTGCCGCCAGCGGCAAACAGACGATTGATGCCGCTTATCAGGTGGCGTTCAACTGGTATCCGTCGGAACGCTACGATGGCGATATGGCATTCGTCGGGCGCTTTCGTTCGCTGAAACTGCACGAGCGCGGCGTCAACCTGGACATAGATAAAGGCGCAATCACGGCCATCCCCGTTTACGTCGCTCGCCAAAGCGCGACCGCCAATCTGAACAATCCCTTTCCACAGGTGACGGACTTCACCGAGATCAATAAAAAAGGCACGTTCCAGACCGACGCGGCACGGAAGCTGACGCCGTTCGACCCGGCCATCAATGCCGCGCTCTACTTCCACACCGATTTCGTTTCGGCGGATGATTCGCTGGAAGGCATGGGCACGCCAGGCCAGCCGGGCGTCAGCGCCGTGTCCAACACCCTGATTGACTGGGTGCTGAAACGCAGCAAAGGCCGCGCGAGCGTGCCCACACCGAAACAGCTTGGCGTTGTGAAGAGGTACTAAAGCAGCACAATTAGTGAATCTCTGGTTCCGGGGTCGGCGCGCCCGCGTGCAGGAAGTCGAAATCGCAGCCCTGATCGGCCTGCGTCACGTGTTCAATGTACAGTGCGCCAAAGCCTCGTTCGTATCGCGGCGGCGGCGGCGTCCAACGGCTTCGCCGCACGGCCAGTTCATCGTCACTGATCACCAAATTCAGCTTGCGGTTTGGCACATCCAATTCGATCAAATCTCCATCCTGAACGAAGGCCAGCGGGCCGCCAACGTAGCTTTCCGGCGCGACGTGCAGCACGCATGCACCGTAGGAAGTCCCGCTCATGCGCGCGTCCGAAATTCTGACCATATCGCGCACGCCCTGTTTCAACAGCTTTTTCGGGATCGGCAGCATTCCCCATTCCGGCATTCCGGGTCCGCCCAATGGCCCGGCGTTTTGCAAGACCAAGACCGAATCGGCATCCACGTCCAACCCTTCGTCATCAATGCGCGCGGCCATATCGTTGTAGTCCTTGAAGACCACGGCGCGGCCTGTGTGCTGCAACAATCGCGGATCGGCAGCCGTCGGTTTAATGACCGCTCCGTTTGGCGCAAGGTTGCCATAAAGCACTGCCGTGCCGCCTTTGGCTGAGACGGGATTTTCAATCGAACGAATCACCTCAGCATTGCAGACCTGCGCTGAAGCGATGTTTTCGCCCAAGGTCTTGCCGTTGACAGTCAACGCATCCAGTCTCAACAGGCCGGGAATTTGATTCAGCAATGCGCGTAAACCGCCCGCGTAATAAAAGTCTTCCATCAGGAATTCGCCCGACGGACGGATGTTGGCGATCATTGGCGTGCGTTGGGCAATTTCATCGAACTGCTTCAAGTCAACTTTGACGCCTGCGCGCGCGGCCATCGCAACGATATGGATGATGGCGTTGGTCGAACCTCCGATGGCCATGTCAGTCGTGATGGCGTTTTCAAACGAAGCACGGGTGAGCAGGTCGCACGGCTTCAAATCCTCCCAGACCATTTCAACAATGCGCCGCCCACAGTTCGTTGCCATCCGCTGATGGTTGGCATCCACCGCCGGGATCGAAGCCGCGCCCGGCAAAGTCATGCCCATCGCTTCGGCAATCGAAGTCATCGTCGAAGCCGTGCCCATCGTCATGCAATGTCCGGCGGAACGCGCAATGCCGTCTTCCATTTCAGACCATTGCGCTTCGGTGATGTTGCCCGCGCACTTTTCGGCCCAGTACTTCCACACGTCCGAGCCGCTCCCGAGCGGCTGGCCGTTCCAGTTGCCGCGCAGCATCGGCCCGGCGGGCAGATAGATTGCGGGCAAATTCATCGTGATCGCGCCCATCAACAAACCCGGCGTTGTCTTGTCGCAGCCTCCCATCAGCACCACGCCATCCACGGGCTGCGAACGCATCAGCTCTTCGGTCTGCATCGCCAGAAAGTTGCGATACAGCATCGGGCTGGGCTTCATGAAAATTTCGCTGACCGCCATCGCCGGCAGTTCGACGGGGAACCCTCCGGCCTGCCAGACGCCGCGTTTGACTTCGTTTGCGCGCTCGCGGAAGTGGCTGTGGCAAGTGCTCAGATCGCTCCACGTATTGATGATGCCGATGATGGGTTTGCCCGCGTAATCTTCCGCGCCGTAGCCCATTTGTTTGGCGCGCGAACGATGGCCGAAGGCGCGAATGTCGCTGGTGCCCAGCCATCGGTGGCTGCGCAATTGTTCAGGCGTTTTTTTATGGTTCAAGATTGTTCTCCGACTAGTACGGTACCGGGAGCGGTAGCGACCGGGTAATTTGTGAAGTGTGCTATTCCGAAGGCACCCGGTCGCTACCGCTCCCGGTACCGTACCGATGCCCCAGAAATGCGCTGTAATGAAAAGCCGTCCGCCGCGCAATTGCAAGCTCACCAGCGGCGTGGCACGATGCCCGCGCTTTTCCACGATCCAATCTTCATCAAAACGAGGCACGAACCAAAATGAACTCCGTCGAAACGAAGTTTTCGTTGAAGAATTCTCCGCGACTTTGGTGGCTGACGTTTCTGCTTTTCAGCGGGATGTTTTTCAGCTACGCCCAGCGCAATTCGTTGAGCGTAGCCCTGCCCTTCATTTCAAAAGAGTTCAATCTAAACAACGCTCAGAAGGGCTGGCTGCTGTCGGCGTTTTCGTGGATTTATTGTTTTTTGCAGGTTCCGGCGGGCAATCTGACGGATCGCGTCGGCGTGCGGCGTTCTTATTCGCTAGGGTTTTTATTCTGGTCGTTGGTGACGACGGTGACGGGACTGGCGAAAGGGCTGTGGGGGTTGCTGGCGATACGAGCGTTACTCGGCGTGGGACAATCAGTCGCGTTCCCGGCCAGCGCGCGCACCGTTTCTAATTGGTTTCGCGACGGCGAGCGCGGCACGGTGACGGCGATCTATCTGACCGGCGTGCGACTGGGGCAAGCGGCGGTTGGTTTACTGGGCGCGTATTTTCTCGCTCGTTACAACTGGCGGCTCTTCTTTGTTGTTGTCGGTTTGCTGCCGCTGGTGTGGATTGCCGGGTGGATGCTGACGCTGCGGCATTGGGAAGCGCCCAGCGCAGCAATTGAAGCCGCAGCAGCGCAGAAGAAAAGCTTTTCACTCGTCGAGGGAATGAAGCTGCTGAAACGGAAAAGCGTGCTCGGCACGACGTTGGGATTTTTCGCCTACGATTACGCCTGGTTCGTCTTTACCCTCTGGCTGCCCGATTACCTGATGACGGTGCGCGGATTCAGCAAAGCAGAGTGGGGGTTTTATCAATCGTTCCCGTATCTGGCGATGTCCGGGGTGATTCTGGCGTCCGGCTTGCTCAGCGATTGGCTGGTGCGGCGCGGCGGCAACGAAATTCGCATTCGCAAACTTTTCATCGTCGCCGGGATGCTGATCTGTTGTCTGATTGTTCCCGCTGGTCTGGTCGCGGACAAGATCACTTCGGTCTGGCTGCTGACGGTGGCGGTTGCCGGATTGGGAATGGCGACGCCCAACACGTGGACGCTGACACAGGCTGTTTGCGAAAAGCAGATTGTCGGCACTGCTTCGGGTCTGCAAAACTTCGGAGGCAATCTGGGTGGCATCATCGCTCCGGCGTTGACCGGATACATCGCATACAAAACCCACTCGTTCGCCGTGGCATTGAGCATCGTCGGTGTCGTGCTGATTTTGGGAATTTTGTCGTACTGGTTTTTGATTGATGAAAAGGTCGAAATCGCGCCAGCGCAATAACGCCAGCGGCCGTGCGTTTTTGTTATTTAAGCTTCGCAAGTCTACAAAACTGTCTGCTCTTTCCTCAGCCCAAACGAATCTGTGTTGTCGGCAGTCGCGCAAAACAATTGCTTTCCCGCCGCAAGATCGCACCCTTGTCCAGGAATTCGCTGCCTGATCACTCCCAATCCATCGCGCAAATCAGTTTCTGCATTTCCGCATTCGCGTTGCATCAGCCTGCCCATAGGGTTTTGAAGCCACTGCACAAACAATTCTGTTGGCAATCAAAGTGAAAACACAATTTTGTTTGCCGTAAGCAGGAAGGCACTGGCGCGCATCCGCAGGCGGCGGGCCTATATTCTGTGGCGTTATCTGCTTGTCCTTGAATGGGCTTGAACGTGATGGAGTGGCGTTGCCGGATGGTAATGCCGGATGGCAACTGTTGACTGGCACATCAAATGCTACTTGCCCTGCCTAATGCTTCATTCTGATAGCAGCAATCTCTGACAGCAAAACTCTGTCACACACGATTCAGACTTGGTCTTCAAAAAATTGACGATTCAAAGCCTGTAACGAGGAAAACCTCGCGTAGCTTGGCGGCCTGCGAGGTTCTCCGTACTCCAACTGAACTTGTACCCAGAAAGGAGCGGCGCGATGCTAGCAAAAACCTCTTTGACGAGCAAAACAATTGCTCTTGCAATGACACAAATCACCAAAATAATTTCACGACGATTGTTACTTAGTTGTTTCCTGACGCTGTTGATTGCTTCTTCAGCGGACGCGCAATCGTATCAAGGCGGACTGCGCGGTTCGCTGCACGACAGCACGGGTAACGTTCTGCCCAACGTCACGCTGACGCTGCTGAACACCGCGACCAACCAGGCGCGCACAACCGTGACCAATGCCAGCGGCGAATACTTTTTCGAGAAGATTGATCCCGGCAGCTACAAAATCAGCGCCACACAGACCGGCTTCAAGAAGCTGGATCGTTCCGGCATCCTGGTCGAAACGCAGCAGCAAATAACGCTCGACCTGGCGATGGAACTCGGCAACGTGGCTGAAACCGTTGTCATCACCGACGACGTGCCATTGATGGAAACGTCAACGGCTTCGACCGGCACGGTCATCAGCAAACAGATTCTGGACGATCTGCCGAATTCCGGGCGCAATCCTTTTGCCATTTCGGCCATCACGCCGACGGTCATTCCCGTGGGCAATCCGACCTTCAACCGGCAGCAGGATCAGAGCGGTTCATCGGCTATTTCGCTGGGCGGCGGTCCGGTGCGGGGCAACAACTACATCATTGATGGCGTGCCGATCACGGACCTGCGCAATCGCGCGGTCATCATCCCCACGATCGAAGCCGTGCAGGATGTCAAAGTGCAGGTCAATACCTACGACGCTGAAGCCGGGCGCACGGGCGGCGGCTTCTTCAACACGACGGCGCGTTCAGGCTCGAACGATCTGCACGGTTCGCTGTTCGGCTTCAAACGCCCGTCCTCGATTCAAGCCAATAACTTCTTCAACAACCGCCGTGGCATTGCCAAACCTGACGCGCCTTACAATCTGTACGGCGGCAGCGTCGGCGGCGCGGTGCGCATTCCGTGGCTTTATAACGGCAAAGACAAAACGTTTTTCTGGGCTGCGTTTGAAGGCTATCGGCAGAGCACGTTTTTGAGCGAAACCTTCACGCTGCCGACCGATCTGGAACGGGCGGGCAACTTTTCGCAAACGCCCAATCTGATCGTCAAAGACCCGCTGACCGGACTGCAATTCCCCGGCAACATCATCCCGGCGAATCGCTTTGATCCAGTCGGCGCAAAGCTTGTCACGTTTTTCCCGAAGCCCAACGGCGCTGGCTTCCTGAACAACACGTCGGTCACTTCGACGCTGAAAGATCGCGCCGATCAGCACACCTTCAAGCTTGACCATTCGCTGACTGAAAACTGGAAGATGAGCGGCTTTTACGCCCACTACGGCAGCCGCGAACCCGAAGCCGATTACTACAGCAACATCGCCAACCCGAACGGCTATCTGCTCTTCCGCAACGTTCACGCGTTGGCGTTCAACAACATCATCTCACTGAATCCGACAACCGTCTTGAGCCTGCGCTACGGCTACAACCGCTTCGGCGATAACACGACGACGATCAGTTCAACTTTCGATCCGGCGCAACTTGGCTTTGCCAACAGCTTTTTGAAGGACATCAACTTCAAGAAGTTCCCGCGCGTCAACATCGTCGGCAACGCCTACGGCCCGTCGAATGCGGCGTTCGGCTCGGCAGCGCCTTCCGATCAGGTTTACTACTCGCACAATTTCCTGGGCAGCGTGTCAAAGCTGATTGGCAAACACAGCGTCAAGTTCGGCGCGGATTACCGGCGGCTGGCCACGGACTTCACTGAATACGGACAGGCCAGCGGAACGTTCAATTTCAACACGAACGAAACCGGCAACGCGATTGCGAACATTCTGCTGGGACGGTTCGATTTCACGCGCCAGAACACGGCGCAGATTGCCACGCCGTTGGCGGCGTATCTGGATTACGGCGCTTTCTACGTGCAGGACGATTTCCGCCTCACCTCGAAGCTGACGATCAATGCCGGTTTGCGGTACGAGATCGAAACCGGCTTGAAGGAACGCGAAAATCATTTCACGGTCGGCTTCGATCCGACGGTGGCCAGCCCGCTGAAGGTGCCGGGAATGGATTTGAAAGGCGGCTTGCTGTACGCGGGCGTCAACGGCGCGCAGACCGGACAGACCGACACCTTCCACAAATTCGCGCCGCGCGTCGGCTTTGCTTACGCGCTGAACGGCAAGACGACGGTTCGCGGCGGGTATGGAATCTACTACGCGCCGCCGATCTTCAACTTCACGATTGCGGGCTTGGGCGCACTGGGCTTTTCGGCCATCTCGACGGTTGCGCCGGGCGCGACGCTTTCCAACCCATTCCCGAACGGATTGAACAAACCCATCGGCAATTCGCTGGGGCTGCTGACCAACGTCGGCGACGTGGTTCATTTCGTGGATCAGAAACGCAAGCCTGCTTACGTCCAGCAATTTTCGGTGGACGTGCAGCGCGAATTGCCGATGGGCATCACGGCGACGCTGAGCTATATCGGCAGCAAAGGAACGAAGCTGCAAATCGGCGGCATCAACGATGCAACGTTCAACATCAATCAACTTTCCGCCGATAAGCTGAGCGATCCGAACTTGCTGACTTCCGTGCCGAATCCGTTTTTCGGCATCATCACGACGGGCGCGCTGAGCGGCGCGACGGTGCAGAAGCGCCAATTGCTGCGGCCCTTCCCGCAGTTCACGGACATCTTCGTTCACGGAGCGAGCGCCGGAAAATCCTTCTACAACTCGTTCACGGTCAAGGGGCAAAAACGGTTGACGCGCGGGGTCAGCTTCCTGACCTCGTACACCTACAGCCAGATCAAAGACAACATCATCGGGCAGAGCAACTATTACGCGGGCACGTCGGGTTTTGCGACGAACGTCTACAACCTGGGGCCGGAATACGGTCTGGCTTCGATTGATCTGACGCACCGCTATCTGGCCAGCGGCAGTTATGAATTGCCGTTCGGCAAGGGCAAGGCGCTCTTGAATAACGGCGGCGTGGTGGATCGGCTGGTCGGCGGCTGGCAATTCAACTTCATCGGCATTATGCAAAGCGGCTATCCACTTTCGATCACGCAATCCAGCAACAACACGAACGCTTACAGCAGCGGCCAGCGCCCGAATCTGGTCGCGGGTCAGACGATTTTGGCCGAGAACGCATTGCAGCGCGCACTGTCGCCGAACGCGTCGGACGGCGGCTATTTCAACACGGCGGCGTTTACCACTGCGGCGGCCAGCACCTTCGGCACGCTGACGCGGACGCTGGACGTGCGCAGTCCAGGGCAGCGCAACTGGGACATCGGCGTGACCAAAGACACGACGATCTATGAATCTTTCAAAGTCCAGTTCCGTATGGAAGCGATCAACGCATTCAACACGCCGGTCTTCCGTGCGCCGGGCACGTCATTCGGAAGTTCCAGCTTCGGCAAGATCACCGCGCAAGCGAACTTCGCCCGTGTGGTGCAGTTGAGCGTGCGCCTAATGTGGTAAGCAGTCGCGAGTTATGGGAGCGCAGACATCCTGCCTGCTTCCCTTCAGGATGGTATTCAGAGGGCTGACTTCGGTGGAAAGCTTTCGTGCGGAAGGGCCAACAAGCTGCGGTTAGCCTCTCTGAATGCCTGCATTCAAATCAGTATTCCAAGTGATGACGAAAGACACGGCAAATTGTACGGAGCGCGCGATCGGCGAAGTCGCTGCTGATCGCGCGCGTAACTTTGCAGAACAACTGCGCAGTCGTGCGGTGGATTTGGCCACCAACTGGCGTTCGCCGGAACGGTGGGCACGACGGCGAGGCGATTTCTTTGGCGGAACGGTTGCGGCCTTGATTGCGGTGCCTTATGGGATGGCGCTTTCGCTGGCCATCGGCTTACGGCCTGAAGCGGGTTTGTACACTTCGATTATTGGTGGCGCGCTATCGGGAATGATCTCTGACGCGCCGGTCGTGGTCAGCGGATTGTCGGCGACGGTGGTGCCGGTGCTGGCGATGCTGGTCAAAACGCACGGTGTTGGCGCCGCATTGGCGGCGGGCGCGCTGAGCGGTTTGATTATGCTGTTGATCGGCATGCTGCGATTGGGGCGCTTCTTTCATTACCTGCCGCAATCGGTGATTGGCGCGTTCACCAGCGGGTTGGGCGTCATCATCGTCGCCTCGCAACTCAAAGCCGTTTTCGGCGTCAAGCCGGATGCCGTCGGGTTTGAATTGGGCGTGGTGGATGACCTGTGGGCGGTGCTGCGCGTTGTTGGCCGCAGCGATCCGCACGCGCTGGCGATCAGCGCTTTGGTCATCGGCGTCATGTTCCTGCTGCCGCTGTGGAAAAAAAGCATTCCCGCCTCGCTGGTTGCCGTCGTCGCGGCATCGGCGATTCCTTACCTGATGGGCTGGCAGTTGCCGCGCGTCGGCGCCTTGCCTGACAGTTTCCCGCATCCGAGTGTTGGCGCGCTGGATTTTTCGGCTTTCTCCGCGCTGCTTTATCCCGCCTTCACGCTTGCCGGTTTAATTACGATCAATCAATTGCTGACGGTCGTCGTCACCGACCGGTTACCCGATCGCCTGAATGCGGCGCGCGGCGAAGTGAAGTTCAACCGCGAACTGGTTGCCCAGGGAATCGCCAATATGGCCTGCCCGTTTTTTGGCGCGCCGCCGGGTGTGGCCATGCTGGCGCGCACCGTGGCCAGCGCCAAAGCCGGCGCGGTCAGCCGTTGGTCAGTCCTGGCGCACAGTTTTGTTCTGCTGGTGTTTCTGTTGCCGATGCGCAACTTGATCAGCCAAATCCCGCTGGTGGTTCTGGCGGCGGTGACCGTGGCCGTCGGAGCGCAGTTGATTGGCTGGGAGCGTTTCCGCGATTTGAAGCGGATGAACCGCGCCGACGCCGCACTGTTTCTGCTGACCTTCGGTTTGGTCATCTTCAGCGATTTGATCGTCGGTGTTGGCATTGGTTCCCTGATCGCCATGCTTTTGTTTGTCGAGCGCGCTGCACAGTCCACAAGGCTTGAGCAGCTTGAACCGCCCGATCAGTTTAACGGGTTTGTTCCTGGTCCAGCGAAGCAGGAACCCTCAGCCATTTTCTCTTCTTCCGAATCGGTCAACTTGAAATCCGAGATGCAGATGTATCGGCTTACCGGCCCGCTGTTTTTCGCCTCGAGTGAAAAGGTGCTGACGCGATTGCTGCGCGAAGTCACCGCCAGCACGCTGGTGCTGGATTTGACCGAAGCCGGGCCGATTGATTCCGCCGCGACCGACTGCCTGCGCCAATTGGCGCGGCGCCAACGCCAGCGCGGCGGCGAATTGAATTTGATCGGGCTGGACGCGCGGCTGTTCGCCTCGATTGAAAAAGACGGCTTGCTGGATGAAATCGGCGCGATTGTCCGTCGTGACGAAGACGCGCCACGCTATACCACCGGCTCACTTTTGATTCACCCGTCAGAGCATTTCGCGCCGGCCGTACCGGCGACTCATTCTCGCGTCGCGTAAAGCCGTTAAAGCTTCACGCGACAAAAATCCGCCTGGGTACGCCCGCGAGGACGCGGGCGTACCCAGGTTTTTCACAGGAGGAATCCATGAGCAGTCCACAACGCGCAGACCAAATCACAACCCAACTTTCCCGCCGCTCCTTTGGCCGCATGACAGCCCTACTGGCTGCTGGCGCGGCGTTGCCGTTTTATGGCGAAGCCAATCTGGCCATGGCCCAGCTTTCCAAAACCGGCCCTATCCCGGCGGATGCGGTGAAGATCAACGCCAACGAAAATCCGTTAGGCCCCTGCCCCGAAGCAATGGAAGCAATTTCAAAAGTCATTGCCAAAGGCGGGCGGTATGAATATGAACTGACCGACCATTTCGCCAAAATGCTGGCTGATCTGGAAGGCTTGGATGCCGAATACATCCTGCCGTTTCCAGGCTCCAGCGACCCGCTGCACCGCGCCGTGCTGGCCTTCTGTTCAAAAGAAAAACCGTTCGTGATGTCAGATCCGGGTTATGAAGCCGGAGGCCGCGCTGCCCAGTTCATCGGCGCAAAAGTCGTCAAAGTTCCCCTCACCCCAACCCACGCACACGATGTCAAAGCCATGGTCAAAGCCGCGACCGAACGCAAAGCCGGTTTGATCTACATTTGCAACCCGAACAACCCGACCGGCACCATCACGCCGCGCGCCGACATCGAATGGGCGCTGGCCAACAAACCCGAAGACACTGTTCTGCTGCTCGATGAAGCCTACATTCATCTGAGCGACGAACCGCTGTGCTCCGACTTGGTCGCGATGGACAAAGACGTGATCATCCTGCGCACCTTCTCGAAGCTGTACGGGATGGCGGGCCTGCGCGCAGGTGCGGCAATGGGACGGCCCGATTTAATCGGCAAGCTGAAGAATTTCGGCGCAGGCGCGTTGCCCATCACCGGCGTGGCCGGCGCAACCGCCAGCTTGAAGGTCAAGACGCTGGTCCCCGAACGCCGCAAAATCATCAAAGACGTTCGCGAAGACGTCTTCTCCTTCCTTGAGAAAAACAAGATCGAGTTCGTCCCTTCGATCAGCAACTGTTTCATGCTGAACGCCAAGATGCCCGCGCGGCGTCTGGTCAACGCGATGCAGAAAGAGAAAATCTACATCGGTCGCGTCTGGCCCGCTTGGCCCACGCACGCCCGCATCAGCGTCGGCACCAAAGACGAAATGGCGAAGTTCAAGACTGCGCTGTTAAAAGTCATGGGCGAATTGCAGGCTTAGCAGGCAATCATCGCAATGGCAGTAGCGGGCGGGCGCATAAATAATGCTGGGATGGAGATAAAGCCCGCCGCTACTGCTAGGTGAGGCATCGCGTTCATTTACCTGCCGCCAAAACCAACGGGTGTCACCCAATTCAATACCCATTGTTGCTGTGGATGAAACAAATTTCGGCAATGGCAAACGACTTCAGCCTACTTCTGATTATTTTGATTTCTCCTACCACTGTAGCCACAGATAAGGCACGCGGTGCTGTTTTCCACTTTTTCCTGGCACCGTACGAGACGTAAACCGCGCACAATTATGGATGGCCCGACGATTGCTAAATTCTCACGGTAGAGCCGGAGAATTTGGTTTCGGCTGTTTGCAAGGCAGGGCGTGAAGGGCACAAGTACGTTGCTCTCCTCACGTCGTACCTTATGACAACACAACACAGCGTTGCTGCAAATCAGACAGGTTGTTGTTGAGGCAAATGATGATCTGCAACAACGTGCAAACGGGAGGAATTCTCATGGGAAACTTAATCGGTCAGATTCTATTTGGTTTGGTTGTTGGCATAATTGCCAAGTTCTTGATGCCGGGTAAAGATCCGGGCGGAATTGTGATTACGGCAGTCATCGGCATCGTCGGCGCGCTCATCGGCACCTTTATCGGGCGGGCATTGTGGGGTGGAACGGATTACTCCAGCGGCTGGATCACAGCGATTCTCGGGTCAATCCTGCTGTTGGCAGGGTATCGCATGATTGCGGGAAGAAGCGTGACTGCCTGACGCTGAGAACAGCTTATGAAAACAGGAGTGACAGCCACGCGATTACTGCCTTCGGCACCACAGGCGCAGTCTCCATTTTGGTGGCTGCGTTGGGTTCCGGTATTAACATGCGCGGCTGTCATTCTTTACCTGCTCTACGTGATCGGCAGCGTAGCTTTGGTTCCACTGCTAGCTTCTTTTGCTTTCGCCTATCTGCTTAACCCAATCGTTCAGGCGCTGGAAAAGCGCGGCCTTTCGCGCGCTATCGCGGCCATCTCGACATTGCTTGGCGTTCTGCTCATCACGATTACATTTCTCACCTTTGTCATCCCCGACTTGCTGACGCATGGCGCTGAAGCCGGTCAAAAGCTAACGCGGTATTTTACGCCGGAGAACGCCGCGCGGCAGCGGCTTTATTTGCGCCGGTATTCGCCCGTGCTCGACCGCATCGCGGGCAATCGGATTGAGCAGGTACTGCGCGACCCTGCAGCGGCGATTGGTTCTCCGTCCACTTGGTTTGCCGGGGGCTTATCAGGCTTTCTGGCCGGCGCTGTTGCCTCGCTCGATCTGCTACTTGTGCCGTTTTTCGTCTTTTACCTGTTGCTTGACTTCGGTAACTGGCGGGAAGGGTGTGAAGACCTGATCCCGCCGCGATTCCGCGAAACATTCAGCCGTCTTTTTGACGAAGTCGGACGCATCCTGGAAGCATTCGTGCGCGGGCAACTGCTGATTGCAGCCTGTATGGCCGTGCTGTACGCCATTGGTTTCGGCGCACTGGGGGTTCCGGCGTGGGCAGGCATTGCAGCTTTGGCAGGCTTGCTCAATGTGATTCCGTATGTTGGCACCGGGCTGGGGTTGGTGTTGGCAACCGGGTTTACGCTGGCCGACGGGGGCGGGCCGTGGCGCATAGGCGGGGTGGTCGCCGTCTTTGCCGTAGTGCAGGGCATTGAAGGCTATTTGCTGACGCCACGCATTCTGGGAGCGCGGCTCAACCTGCACCCGATGGCCGTCTTCCTGGGACTGTTAATCGGCGGAAAGCTGTTCGGACTGCTCGGCGTGGTTTTGGTGATCCCGGTGATCGCTATTGTCAAAGTTTTTCTGATGTTCTTCCGCGAACTCTACAAAGGATCGCATTTCTATCACAAAGGCGACCTCAGCCCGGCAGACACTCCCAGCCCCATCTTGGAAGAGCGCCTGGCTGAAGCCGCTGAAACGGTGCTGGCCGAACAGGTCAACGCATCAACGGGCGATGAATTGCTCACCACTCCCGAACGGCAGGACGACGACCAAGGTACCTTGCGACCGGCGCGAGTAATTTAAGCATTATGGCGGAAAGGAGAGGCCGCGCATCACCGCTACGCCCTTCATTGCGCCGTCCACCCGCCATCTACAAACAACGAACTGCCCGTCACAAAGGCCGCCGCATCTGAAGCCAGAAAGACTGCCGCGCCCGCAATCTCGTGCAGATCGCCCCAACGGCCCATCGGAATGCGCGAAACGAAGTCTTTGTATTTGGCGGGATCATTCAGCAGTTGCCGGTTCATCTCGGTCGCGAATGGCCCCGGGCAGATGGCGTTGACGGTCACGCCCTGCGCCGCCCATTCCAGCGCCAGCGTTTTGGTCAGGCCGATAATCGCGGCTTTGGACGAAGCGTAGGGTGAACGGCCAGCCAGCGAGATCACGGACATAATCGAACCAAGGTTGATGACGCGCCCCCAGCCGCGTGCGGCCATCCCCACGCCAAAGGCTTTTGAACACAGGAATGGCCCCTTGACGTTGGCGGCCATGACGGCATCCCAATCGCTTTCGCTCAAATCCTGAATCGCGCCGCGAATGTTGATGCCAGCGTTGTTGATCAAAATGTCTATCGGGCCAAAGGAAGATTCGATCTCGGTTTTCAGGCGTTCGATGTCGGCGGCGCTGGTGACATCGGCTTGAAAGGCCATTGCGGTGCGTCCGGTGGCGGCGGCGATTTCCGTGGCAGCCTGCTGGCAATCGCTGAGCGTGCGACTGGCAATGGCCACATCCGCGCCGGCTTCGGCCAGCGCTTCGGACATGACTCGGCCCAGGCCTTTATTACCGCCTGTGATCAGCGCGCGGCGGCCAGTCAAGCTGAACAGATCAAAGATGGTTTTGTTTGTGTTGTCGTGCAGTTTCATATATTCGTTTTTTTGAAAGTGAGTTTTAACGGGTTGCTCTGCGAGAGCGTTTTGCTGAATGCGCGCAGATTGAAACGCAAAGCTGCCACGAGCGCAAAGGCAAAGAAAGAAATTTGAGCGGCGAAGTTTTTTCTGCCGAATCTTGACAATTCAAAACGCTGGGCCGCAGGCTTTGCCAGCCAGTAGTCTTACGCATTCACACAAAAAAGAAGTTTCTGAAACACGGAGGCCCGAAAAACGATGCACCCTTTTCGCTCTCGCTTGCACAATCGTTCCCTGACGATCCCCGGTATCGCTCTTTGCCTGATCGCACTCGGTTGGTTGTTTGTGCCGAAGCCAACGCTCTCTTCCCCGCTGCAGGGCGGAGTCTTCACGGACACCCAAGCAGCCAGAGGGCAGGCAGCATATGAAAAACGCTGCGCTTCCTGTCACGGGCTGCAACTGGACAATGGCACGGCAGCGGCGCTGATCGGCGGCAAGTTTATGGCCAAGTGGACGGGCAAGCCGGTGGATGATCTCTACTACATTACGAAAACACAGATGCCTTACGGGGCAGGCGGTACGTTGACTGACCAGGAATATATTGACGCCGTTGCCTACTTGCTCAAGGCCAATGGCTATCGGGCAGGCGCACAAGAATTGAAAGCTGACCCAGCAGTTTTGAAGCAGATAAAGATTGAGGCGCAGCGGGCTTCAAAAGAGAGCGCCGTCGCGATTCAGCCGAGCGAGATGAAGCCAACCGCTGCCGCCGCTAGCCCAACCACCAAATTGCCCACGCAGACAGAACTGAATGCCGCACAGGCCAATTCCACTGACTGGCTGGTGTCGAATCACGATTACTCCGGACAGCGGTTTGTTGACCTGCAGCAGATCAATCAGCGAAACGTTGCCAGCTTGCGCGCAACGTGTATGTTTCAAGCCAGCGACACCAAGGCGTTTCATACCAACCCGGTCGTCTATCGCGGCGTGATGTACTTCACGACCTCGACCTCGACCATCGCCATTGACGCCACAAACTGCAAACAGAAATGGCGGCACAACTGGCGGCCAAAATCCATCGAAGTCTGGCCGCCGAATCGCGGCGTCGCCATCAAAGACGGACGCGTGGTTCGCGCAACGACCGACGGCTATTTGTTTACGTTGGAGATGGAGACGGGCAAGGTGCTGTGGGAAAAGAAAGTCGTTGATTCGGCCAAGAACGAAGGTTCGTTCAACGGAGCGCCGGTGATCTTCGAGGATTTGATCATCCTCGGTCTGGGCGTCAGCGAACAGGGCGTGCGCGGCTGGGTCAGCGCTTTCAAGCTGGAAGACGGCGAACAGGTCTGGCGTTTCAATTCGATTCCAAGCCCCGGCGAACCGGGTTCGGAAAGCTGGGGCAACGAAGAAGCCGCTAAGCATGGCGGCGGGGCGGTTTGGGCGCCGATGTCGCTGGATACTGAAGCCGGGCTTGTGTACGTTCCCATCGCCAATCCGGCGCCCGATTTTCACGACGACAATCGTCCGGGTGCGAATCTGTACACCAACACGATGATGGTGCTGGATGCGCGAAGCGGCAAGATGAAGTGGTATTACCAGTCCATGCCGCACGACACGCACGATTACGACACAACGCAAGTCAGCCCGCTGTTCACTTCGACCGTCGGCGGCAAAAAACGCAAGCTGGTTGCCGTCACCGGCAAAGATGGATTGATGCATGTGCTCGACCGCGAGACCAAGGAGCATTTGTATGAAGTCCCTGTCACGACACGGCTGAATACGGAAGTGCCGTTGAAATCAACCGAAGCCATACGCGTTTGTCCGGGCGTGCTGGGTGGTGTGCAGTGGAACGGCCCGGCCTTTAACCCACGAACCAACATGCTTTACGTCAATGCGGTGGATTGGTGCGGCACGTTCCGCGAAGCGAAAGAAGCACGATTTGTCATGGGCCAGGCATACATGGGCGGCACCCACATCGCCGACCCGCCGGAAAAAGCGCGCGGCTGGCTGACGGCGGTGGATGCTTCGACGGGCAAGGTCGCCTGGAAATACGAATCGGCCAAACCGATGCTGGCTGCAGTAACAACTACATCAGCCGATCTGGTCTTCACTGGGGAATTGACGGGCGATTTTCTGGCGCTGGATGCCAAGACAGGCAAAGTGTTGCATCGGTTCAATACCGGCGGCGCGATGAACGGTGGCGTGGTGACCTACGCTATCAACGGCAAACAGTACGTTGCTGTCGCCTCTGGCAGTACGTCGGGTTTCTGGCAAGTCGCGCCCGGCTCTTCGACGGTAATCATCTTTTCGCTGCCTTAAACAATGCCGTATTCCCTGACGATCCATTGCGTGTGGCAAGTTGCAGTCTGAATTGAAGCTGTTATGGTAAGAGAATCCGAGCAAGCGTTGCTGGAAAAGATCAAATTACTGATGGCCGACGCAAAGTATCGCGTCAGAATTCACGCTGTCCGCCATATGATCGAAGAAGGCTTTACCGAAAGCGATCTGGTGGAAGCATTAACTGGCAAAAGTAAAATCCTGGAGCTTTACATTGATGAACATCGCTGCCTGATATTAGGCAGTTTCAGCGTGAGTAAGAAGGTGCGGTCGCCATTGCACCTGGTCTGCGATTATTCGCACGATGATGTGGTGGACATTGTCACCGCCTATATTCCACAGAAACCCTGGTGGATCAGCCCCTCGCAAAGGGAACAACAAAGATGAAAAACGGAACGAACAAAACAATTGATAAACTCCTGCAGGCACCCTGCTCTGAATGTGGCGGGAGCTTGAAACGCAAATCCATTACGCAGGAGTTCGAACGGGAGGGCGTGAAGGTAAAACTCTCCGGTTTCAAAGCCTGGGTCTGCATGCGCTGCGGCGAGATCTATTTTGAACCCGGCGGGGCCGAGAAATTCGCGCAAGCGGTCAAATGTCTCTTTGCTTTGGCGTCAGTGGAAAAACAACATAAGGGCAAAGTAGTTGCCTCTCTGCGCTAACGGGACGTTGGTCGCATTTCTCAGATGATGAAAGAGAGTCTGCTTCAATATCTAGCCTGCCCTGCGTGTGGCAGCGAGTTATCCCTGACCGCAACTGACCGCGAAGACGCTGAAATCATCAGCGGCGAATTCCGCTGCGACGGTTGCCGTCAAATTTTCCCCGTCAGCGGCGGCATTCCGCGATTTGCCGACCTGGCCAACGACGAAGTACAGCGCGAAACAGCGGAAAATTTCGGCGCGCAGTGGTTGGAGTTCGACCACGTCGAGCAGCACCACGAACAGCAGTTTCTGGATTGGATCGCGCCCGTCACGCGGGACTTCGTTCGCGGCAAGGTGGTCGTCGAAGGTGGCTGCGGCAAAGGCCGTCACACGCGCTTGATCGGTGAATGGGGCGCGAAAGATGTTGTCGGCGTTGATCTGAGCGTCGCGGTCGAAGCGGCATACCGCAATACAAAAGACCTGGCGAACGTTCACATCATTCAAGCTGATATTTATCGGCTACCTCTGAAAGCCGCGTTCGATTACGCGTTTTCTGTCGGCGTGCTGCATCATTTGCCCGACCCGCGCGCGGGGTTCGCGTCCCTGGTCAAACACGTCAAACCGGGCGGCGCAATTTCAGCTTGGGTCTACGGTCACGAAAACAATGAATGGATCGTCAACTTCGTTAATCCGCTGCGCGAACATGTCACATCGAAACTGCCGATGCGCGCGCTGTATTACTTGTCATACCTGCCAACGCTGGCGTTGTGGCTGGCGCTGAAATTGGTCTACCTGCCGCTGGGCAACACCGCGTTGAAACGGCGTTTGTTTTATGCCGATTATCTTTGCTACATCGCGCGCTTTCCATTTCGCGAAATTCACAACATCGTCCATGACCATTTGACTGCGCCGGTGGCGTTTTACGTTCGCCGCGAAGAGTTCGATGAATGGTTCCGCGATGCCCGGACAGAAGGCAAGGAGCTTCACTGGCACAACAGCAACAGTTGGCGCGGCTTCGCGCATATCAAAACCAGGGCTGCGGCCAAGGCGGAGGCGAGTTATGGAAAGTAACCGTGCTGTTGAAGCCGCGATGCGCCCGGAAAATTACGGGATCATCTTCGATGTCGAAGACGATCATTGGTGGTTCGTCGGGCGACGCGCGGTGGTCTTCGCACAGATCGAAGATGCCCTGGGTACGCAGGCACCCCCGCGTGCAGGCGTGGCGAAGGAAACTTCCCGAATCCACTTGTCTGCAAGCCAAGTCACGCACGCGGGTACGCGCGCGTACCCAGGGCGACAGATTCTGGACATTGGCTGCGGCACGGGCGCGACGATGGATCATTTGCACAAGTACGGCGAGGTGCAGGGGATTGATCTGGCCATGATCCCGCTTGGCTTTTCGCGCCAACGCGGCCACCAGCGGACGATGTGCGCCAGCGCGACGGAATTACCCTTTGCCGATGAATCGTTCGATCTGGTGACGGCGTTGGATGTGATCGAACATCTGGACGACGACGTCAAAGGTTTGGGCGAAATCCAACGCGTGCTGAAACCTGACGCGCCCGCCGTTATTTATGTTCCGGCGTTTCAAGCCCTGTGGGGGCCGAACGATGATCAATCCGGCCACAAGCGGCGTTATCGGTTGCCCCAGCTTCAAGCGGCGGCGGAACGCGCTGGATTGAAAGTCGAACGGATCAGCTATTCCAACTTCGCTATGTTCCTGCCGATCTGGCTGGGGCGAAAACTGCTGAACCTGCTGGGCCGCACTGAAGCGAGCGAGAACCGCATCAATCACCCCTTGATCAACAAACTGCTGGCCTGGCTGTTTTCCTGCGAAGCCGACTGGCTGCGAAAACACCGGCTGCCTTTCGGCGTCTCTGTTGTTTGTGTTGTCCGAAAAATCAACCGAAATGAATAATACTGTGGCAGCCCAATCCGCAATCCGCGCCCAGAAAGGGCCGCAATCCGCAATCCCGCCTAAGCTCTCCCTTTTTCTGCCGGTCTATAACGAAGAAGGGAATCTGGAACGGCTGCAAACAAAGATCAACGAAGCGATGGCCGCGCTCGGCCACAGCTACGAAGTAATCTACGTGGACGATGGCAGCAGCGACCGCAGTCTGGAGTATTTGAAAAAATTCGCGGCCGCAGACCCGCGCGTCAAAGTCATTGGCTTCCGGCGAAATTATGGCCAAACAGCGGCGATGGCTGCGGGCATTGACGCAGCACGTGGCGAAGTGCTGATTCCAATGGATGCTGACTTGCAGAATGACCCGGCGGACATCCGGCGGCTGCTGGACAAACTGGACGAAGGCTACGATGTGGTGTCGGGCTGGCGCAAAGACCGGCAGGACGCATTCATCACGCGCACTTTCCCTTCGCGTCTGGCCAACGGGCTGATTTCGCGCATCGGCGGCGTGCCGCTGCACGATTACGGCTGTTCGCTGAAAGCCTATCGCCGCGAAGTGCTGAAAGACGTGCAACTATACGGCGAGATGCACCGGTTCATCCCGATCTACGCCGCGTGGGCGGGTGCGCGCGTGACTGAAATCCCAGTCGCGCATTACCCACGCACCGCAGGCGTATCAAAATACGGTTTGTCGCGCACGATCAAAGTCATCTTCGATCTGGTAACGATCAAATTCATGGCCAGTTATCTGACCAAGCCGATCTATGTTTTTGGCTGGGCGGGCTTGGTGGCGTTTGCGATCTCGATCTTCTCCGGCGTGTTTGCCTGTCTGATGAAATTCTTCAGTTGGCCCAAACACGCTGACTTCATTCAAACGCCGCTGCCCGTGCTAGCGATGATGATGCTGGGATTGGGCGTGCAGTTCTTCCTGATGGGCCTGATCGCGGAAATGCTGGTGCGCACTTACCACGAATCACAGGGCAAACCAATTTATACGGTTAAAACGAAGATTAACTTCGAGGAAGGTGCGTCCACGGATGAGCACTGAAAAATGAGTTCACACGACGAAAAACTGCTGGATGACATCGGCTGGAATTTGCTTGAACAGTTGCAGGAAGACGCGCGGCTGACGTACGCCGAGCTGGGCCGACGCGTGGGACTTTCAACCCCGGCAGTGATGGAGCGCGTGCGAAAGATGGAAGATGCCGGAATCATTACCGGCTACCGCGCGGAGGTGAATCCGGGAAAAGTCGGCTTTCAAGTCACGGCGTTCATCCGCATCGGCCTGGCGCATCAGGTGCTGCCCAAGCTGGACGCGATGTTTAAGGAGATTCCAGAAATTATCGAATGCCATCGCGTAACGGGTGACGATTCGCTGATCCTGAAAGTCTACGCCACTTCGATTTCGCATCTGGAAAAGATCATTCATCGCCTAACTTCCTACGGCATGCCCGCAACGTCCATCGTGTTGTCGTCTCCCATTCCGCACCGCCGCATTGAACGCAAGATGGTTGAACAGGCGGCCAAGAAACCTCGCGGAGTTGAATAACGGTGTGAGCTTCGGAAACAATACTCGCAATGTGCGGCATCATCGGATTCGTCAATCTTGACCAACAACAACCTGCCAATGAACGCATCGCGCGCGCGATGGCGGCGGCGATCATTCACCGTGGCCCTGACGACGAAGGCTTTTATTTCAATGGCCACGTCGCGATGGGAATGCGGCGGCTTTCAATTATTGATCTGGCCGGAGGCCATCAACCGATCAGCAACGAAGACGGTTCGGTCTGGGTGGTCTTCAACGGCGAGATTTATAACTACCAGGAACTGCGCGAACGCTTGTTGGCGCGCGGCCATCACCTGAAAACCAATTCCGACACCGAAACCATCGTTCACCTGTACGAAGAGTACGGCGACGAGTTGGTGCAACATTTAAACGGGATGTTCGGCTTTGCGCTGTGGGATGAACGCAGGCAGCGGTTGCTGATTGCCCGCGACCGAATGGGCGAAAAGCCGCTCTATTTTACGCAGACGCCGGAAGCATTCGTTTTTGCTTCCGAACTGAAAGCTCTGGTCGAACATCCTTCAGTCGAGCGGCGCATCAACCTGCTGGCGCTGCGCAAATACCTGCAATACGAATTTGTGCCTTCGCCGCACACAATGCTGGAAGGCGTGCAGAAGCTTGAACCCGCGCACCGGCTGATTTTTGAAAACGGCAAATGGCGAACCGAACGGTACTGGCAAATCAGCTACGACGGCGAGCGGTTGCAAATCAGCGAAGACGAAGCCGCCGAAGAAGTCCATCGCCGGTTGCGCGAAGCCGTGCGGATGCGATTGGTGGCAGATGTGCCGCTGGGAGTGCTGCTGTCAGGCGGAATTGATTCCAGCGCGATGGCCGAACTGGCCTGCGAAGCTGCTGGCGGGCGCGTCAAAACTTTCTCCATCGCCTTTGAAGAAAAGTCATTCGATGAATCTTCGTACGCGCGCAAAGTCGCGGCGCAACTGGGCACGGAGCATTACGAGAAGCGATTTACTGAACGCGATATGCTGGACATCGTGCCGGAGATTCCGCGGTTACTAGACGAACCTCTGGGCGACGGATCGTTGATCCCGACGTTTCTGCTTTCCCGCTTCACGCGCGAACACGTGACGGTGGCCCTAGGCGGCGATGGCGGCGATGAATTGTTTGCGGGCTATCCGACGTATGGCGCACATCGAATGGCGAAGCTTTATCAGATGATTCCGCGCTTCGTTCGCAGAGGGTTGATCGAACCCGCTGTTGCCAGTCTGCCGGTTTCAACCGAAAACCTGTCTTTCGATTTCAAAGCCAAACGCTTCGTGCGCGGCGCATCGCATGCAGCAGGCACGCGGCACACCATCTGGATGGGATCGTACGACGCTCAGCAGCAAAGCCAATTGCTCAAGCCCGAAATCATTGCTGCTTGTCCTGACGAACAGGTCTTTGACGAAGTTCTGGCCTACGACCATCCGAACGGTTCCCATCACAATGGCGCGCGCAAGATTGATCTGATCGAACAGATGATGAAGCTGGACGCGACGCACTATCTGTCAGAATGCGTGCTGTTCAAAGTGGATCGTGCCAGCATGGCCGCTTCGCTGGAAACGCGCGCGCCCTTTCTGGATCATACCTTCGTCGAATATGTGTTGAAGCTGCCCGTCGAAATGAAGTTGAAGGGACTGACTGGCAAATACATTCTGAAAAAAGCCATGCGCGGGCGTTTGCCCGACGACGTGATTGACCGCCCGAAAAAAGGCTTCGGCATGCCCGTCGCCAAATGGGTCAAAGGCGAACTGCGCAGTCTGGTGCGCGACACTTTTGCGCCCGACCGGATGCGGCAGCGCGGATTGTTCAACGTGGATTATGTGCAGCGATTGTTGGACGAACACGAACGCGGCGTGGCCGATCATCGCAAACTGATCTGGACGTTGCTGATGTTCGAGATGTGGCCGTTGGCGGCGAGTTAGTGTAGATTGCCGCTTCGTAAAAACTGAAAAATCGAATGAAGTGACTGGAATCATAAAAAACCTATGGCTGACACAAGAACGAATCAACCAATGTTTGGCCCGCCGAAATCGGGCATTCGCGAATTCTTTGAACAAGGCTTGATCACCGTGACGATGGCCCTGTTCCTGATGACCTTTATTGCGCAGGCCGTCGCCGTGCCGACCGGTTCGATGCAGAACACGATCAACATTGGCGATCACCTGTTCGTCAACAAGTTCATCTTCGGCCAGCCAACGCCGGTCTTGGGCAAGTTACTGCCCACGCGCGAAATCCGGCGCGGCGACATCATCGTCTTCAAACTGCCGAGCGATCCGAAGGTCAATTACGTCAAGCGCGTCATTGGACTGCCGGGCGACAGCGTGCAGGTCAAAGGCCAAAAGGTCTTCATCAATGGCAAAGAGATTCCCGAAGAGCGCGCCTACGTCAAACTGGAAGGCCATCGCGATGAAGGTGCGCTGCCCATTGTCAAAGTTGATCCGAAGCCGCAGGGCGCAAGCTATCGCGTCTTTCTGGACGCGGATCGCGCGTCGGGCGATGACCTGTTCGATGTGACCGAAGGGATGAAGTACGGCGTCAAAGAACCAACCCCCGTGCCGCCGAACAGTTACTTTGTGATGGGCGACAGCCGCGACAACAGCCTGGATAGCCGGTACTGGGGATTCGTGCCACGCAGCAACATCTTCGCCCGCGCGCTGTACGTGCATCTTTCCTTCGACCCGCAAGGCAAGCGGGCGGATGAGGGCGGCAGCCGCTTCCCCCGCGTTCGATTTGGCCGCATCGGCACGGCGGTAAAATAAGACTGAGCAAGATCATTTGGCGCGGCGAGACGGTTGATCACCGTTTCGCCGCGCTGTCATTTTTGCCGGTTGAGTCAATCAACTGCCGTCTGCTACTCTCGCCTCCCAACGATCTTCATTCCAGGGTTTTCCATCGCTGTCTCCATCACCGGACACTGCTGTTCAAGTCGTGAACGAATCTCGTCCGCGCAAGATGGAACTGACGGGCTAAGCGGAGAAAAGGGAATATGAAAAACAGAACTTGGTTATTGGCGGCTGTGCTTGCCTCGGCCTCACTGATGCTAACCACAACGACGCATTGGCCTGCTGTCACGGGCGCACAAACGCCGTCTGCTGATGCGCGTCAAAAGCGCGAAGAGCTTTACCGCCTGAACAATCTGGGCGTCGCGCTGATGGAGCAGTACAAGCACGAAGACGCCGCCCGACAATTCAAACAGGCGCTGGAACGTGATCCGAACTTCGCCATTGCGCACATCAACCTCGCGATGGCGAATTACTTTTTGAACGATTCGCGCGCGTCCATCACCGAAGCGCAAGCGGCGCTGAAACTCATTCCCGCAAGTCTGCAAGCGCAGTACATCCTGGGCGCGGCGTACAAGAAAGATCGCCTGTACGACGAAGCCATCGCAGCATTCAACAAAGTCCTGGCCGTTGACGCCAAAGACCCGTACACCAACATCCAGATCGGCCAAATCTATTCGTCAAAACAACAGTACAAAGAAGCGGCTGAAAAATTCCGCATTGCGCTGGAAGCCGAGCCATTCAATTCGACGGCAGCCTACAGTCTGGCGCAGGCATTGATCCGCGCGGGCAATCAGGCAGAAGGGCAAAAGATGCTGGCGCAGTTTCAGAAACTAAAAGCGTCCGGCTACGCCACGACGCTGGGACTGACGTACGGCGAGCAGGGCAAGTACGCCGAAGCCGTGGTCAGCACGGGCGCTGGGGCTGATCTGGTTTCAAAAGACGGCGCGCCGGTAAAGTTCGTTGATGCAGGCGCGGGACTGAACATCAAGACAAATTCGAAATCGCTGTCTTCCGTGCTTGGCCGCAAGCTGACGAAAGCTGAGTTCAACGACAGCGCGAAGCGCGAACTCATCACGCCGTTCAGTTCCAGCGTGACGCTCGGCGATTACGATGGCGATGGCAAACTCGATCTGTTGGTCAGCGGCGTGGACGCGACCGGTAGTAAGCCTTTCATAAAGCTTTTGCACAATGACGGCGGCAAATTTTCCGACGTAACCGATAAGGCAAAAATCGCGGCGGCGAGTTTCGTCAGCGGCGCAGTCTTCGGCGATTTCGACAATGACGGTAAAACAGACTTGGTTGTTTTCGGCTATCAAACGCTGGCCGTGTGGAAGAACAATGGTGACGGCAGCTTCAGTGACGTGACCGAGAAAGCCGGTTTGCCGAAGAATTACCCATCGTGGGCAATGACGGCGGCATGGGTGGACGCCGATCACGATGGCGATCTGGATTTGTTCGTCGGTAATTTCGCTGACCTGTCGCAATTCCCAAACAAGGAAGCAGCGGTCTTCCCCGAAGATTTCGCGGGCGAAGAGAACCGGCTCTACCGCAATAACGGGAACGGCACATTCACCGACATCACCACGCAAACGGGCTTGGGCGGCGGCAAGAACAAGACCACCGCCGTCGTCTGCACTGATTTTAACAACCAGCGCGACATTGATTTTCTGGTCGTGAGTTACAGTTCGCCCGTGCAGCTTTTCAGTAATCAGCGCGATGGCTCATTTAAGGAAGTAGCCGAACAGGTAGGGCTTAAATTTACCGGCAGATCATTCGCTGTCGCAGCAGGTGACCTTAACAAAGACAACTTCACGGACTTTTACTTTCCGGAAATCAGCCCGTCAGCCGGGCAACCAGATGAAAGGCCGACGTCCGGCTTTCCTACTCTATTTCTGAGTGACGGCAAGGGAAATTTCAAAGCTGGCTTGGACGGCCCGATTCAGGGGCGGGTGCCGTTTGGATCCGTCGCGCAGTTTGTAGATTACGATAATGACGGGTTGCTCGACATTCTTGGCCTCGCTTTCAGCACCCTTACCGTCAGGCGAAACATCGGCGAGTATCACTCCATGCCTTGGGCAAATGCGCTGCCGCAGGAAATTCAACTCGTGGATAACCGAGCGTTCGCTTCAGGCGATATCGACGGAGACGGCGCCGTTGATTTAGTCGCATTCAAAACTGATGGATCGTTGGTGCTCCTGCGCAACGAAGGCGCGGGCAAAAACTACGCGGCCATCAATCTCGCGGGCAAGACCAGCAACCGCAGCGCCATCGGCGTCAAAGCCGAACTTCGCAGCGGCAGCTTGCGGCAGAAGCTGGAAGTTTACGCATCGTCGCCTGCGCCCGCGCCCGCTGGCTTGGTTTTCGGCTTGGGCTATCGAACATCAGTTGATGCCCTGACGCTGTTCTGGCCCGCCGGAATTATGCAATCAGAGTTGGCAATCAAGGCTTCGGCAAATAATCAGATTGACGAACTCGACCGCAAAGGCACGTCGTGCCCGTTGCTGTATGCATGGAATGGCAGTGAATACAGTTTCGTCACGGACTTTCTGGGTGGGTCTGCCATCGGCGCGCGCGAACCCGGCAATGTGTGGAGCTACCCCGATACAGATGAATACATCCGAGTCACCAGCGAGCAGTTGAAAGAGAAAGACGGCTTGCTATCAATGCGGATGAATAATCAATTGGAAGAAGTCATCTTCTTCGACCAGGTGAAGCTGCTGGCGGTGGATCATCCGGCGGAAACAGAAATCTACCCGAACGAACGGTTGATGCCTGAACGGCCGTATCCGGCGTTCAAACTCTATTCGGTCAAAGCACCGCGCCCGCCTGTTGCCGCGATTGACGACAAAGGCAACGACATTCTGCCGCTGATCAAAGACGTTGACCGACGTTACCCGAACGATTTTGAAAAGCTGCAATTCAAAGGCTACGCAAAAGAGCACGCCATCGAACTTGATCTGGGCGATATCAGCATCATCAAAGGGGCCAAGCGCGTTTTGTTGCTGTTGACCGCGTGGATTGATTATGCCGATTCGACGGCGAATCTGGCGGCATCGCAGGCAGGCGTTGAAATCATCCCGCCGTACGTGCAGGTCAAAAATGCCGCGGGTGAATGGCAGACGGTCATCCCGCAGATGGGCTTCCCCGCCGGATTGCCCAAAACGATGACGGTTGATCTGACGGGCAAGTTTTTATGCCAAACCGGCAAAGACGCCGGACGCGTTCGCATCGTGACCAGCATGCGGCTGTACTGGGATCAGATTCTGGTGGACACGTCCGACGGCAATTCGCCAGCGAAGGTGACGACGCTTGATCCATTGCGCGCGGAGTTGCGCTGGCGCGGCTTTCCGCGCGAATACTCGCCGGATGGACGCAAGCCGCTGATTTACGATTACCGTACGATTGAACCCTGCGCACCTTGGAAGGCGCATCTGGGCAATTACACGCGCTTCGGCGATGTGCGCGAATTGCTTACGGCAGCGGATGATATGTATGTCATCACACGCAACGGTGATGAGATTCAGGTGGATTTCGACGCGCGCAAATTGCCAGCTTTGCCGAAAGGCTGGAAGCGAACGTATCTGGTCTTTGCCGACGGCTTTGGCAAGGACATGGATATCAACTCCGCGCGGCCTGAAACCGTTGGCGAATTGCCGTATCACGGGATGAAGAGTTACCCCTATTCGCCCGGCGATGCGTATCCGAATGACAAACGTCATCGCGACTATCTAGAACGCTACAACACGCGCACTGTGGGCAATCAAATACAGGCAGCATGGCGCGGCGTTCGATAAATCAAAAGGCAAAAATCAAAAATGCAGAACTTTTTCAGCATTCGATGGCCAGGAAAACAATTCCGGCCTTTTGCCTTTTGCCTTTTGCCTTTTGCCTTTTGCCTTTTGCCTTTTGCCTTTTGCCTTCTTGTTCATTCAAGTTCGACCCAGCCATTTTCGCCAGCCTGCTTCCCGACTCGCCCAATTTCCATTGACCGTTGGCGCGGCGAATACTTCAACAACATCGATCTGACAGGCTCGCCCGCGACGGTGCGCGACGACACGCAACCGGGCAGCCGCTTTCTGGACTTCGACTGGAAGCTGGGTTCGCCAAGTTTGGATTGCGGCATAGGCGTGGATAACTTTTCCGCGCGATGGACGCGCGCAGTGGCGCTGGCCGCCGGTTCGTACCGCTTCACAACGACAAGCGATGACGGCGTGAGGTTATTAGTGGATGGGCAGGAGCGATTGAACCAGTGGAACGATCATCCGCTGGCCACGCATTCGACGGATGTATTGCTGGCGGCGGGCAATCACCAAATCGTGCTGGAATATTACGAACGCTGGGGCAGCGCGGCGGTCAGTTTGAAATGGGAACAACATCCCTGCATCGCCACCGTGCCGCCTGACCATTGGCGCGGCGAATACTTTAATAACGAAGCGCTGAACGGACAGCCGGTGGTTGTTCGCGATGATGGCGACAGCGCAATCTTTTTCGACTGGGGCGAGAAAAGCCCTGAAACCGCATGCGGCATTCCGGCGAATAATTTTTCCGTCCGCTGGTCGCGTCGCGTGCCGTTTGGCAGCGGTGTTTATCGTTTTGAAATCCCTGCTGACGGAGGCGCGCGCGTGCTGATTGACGGGCAGGCGCGATTCGACCAATGGCGCGGCGCAAGCGCGGATCACAACTTCTTCGATCTAGTGCTGGAAGCAGGCAATCATCAAATCACTTTTGAATACCGCAGCGGCTCTGGCCGATCAACCGTGGGATTGAGTTGGAAGCCGTTGCCGTGCATTGAACAAGTCGCTGACGACCACTGGCGCGGGGAATATTTCAACAGCGACAACCTGAGCGGCGCGCCTGCGATGGTGCGTGACGACGGCGACCGGCAGCCAGTTGAAATTGACTTCAACTGGGGCGAAGCCAGTCCCAGCGAAGCCTGCGGCGTGCGGCGCGACGGCTTTTCAATTCGCTGGACACGCAAGGCGACCTTCACCGCCGGACTATATCGCTTCATCGTCGCGGGCAACGACGGCCTGCGCTTTTATGTGGACGGCGAATTGAAGCTGGATCAGTGGCGCGAACAGTCGGCCAGCTTCATCGTTGATGTCGAGTTAGCGTCAGGCCCACATCAGTTGAAACTTGAATATGTGGATTTCGGCGGCAAAGCGTCAGTCAAATTGGCGTGGCAGCCGCCACCCTGCGTTTCTGCTGTCCCCGCCGAACGCTGGCGCGGCGAATATTTCGCCAACAAGGATTTGGCTGGCCGTCCAATGGTGGTACGCGACGAAGGCACCGGAAAGCTTGATTTCGATTGGGGGCTGGGCCGTCCGCACACTGATTGTTTTAACGCCAGCGATCAGTTTTCGGCTCGATGGTCGCGAACGATCAACTTTGCCGTGGGCACTTATCGTTTCAACGTGATGGCCGATGACGGCGCGAGGCTGATTGTTGACGGCAAACGATTGATTGATGAATGGCACGATCAGCAGGCGGCAAACTATTCGATTGATGTTGAATTGACCGGCGGCGCGCATCGCATCGTGATGGAGTATTACGAAAACGCGGGTAGTGCATTGGCCAAGCTTTCCTGGGCAATTGCCCCTTGCACAGCAGTTGTCGCGGCGGAGCGCTGGCGTGGCGAAT
>JBBQVH010000031.1:0-62101 GCA_038211695.1 Blastocatellia bacterium
TGGTAGTGGCTCAGTGAAGAGAGAGAGCACGATGCAACCACGTGTCAGTAGCCCGCGCGTGAGCAAGGGCTGGCGTGGCGTACGGCGGCCCTCCCTCACGGTCGGGCTACTGACACATCTCCCCCACATGAACCACTACCGATTTTTTATATCCTTGTGATGATATAGTCCCCTGCTTTTGAAGATCGAGTTAGCTGCTCAATACATAACCTACGTGCGATGAATGAAAGCCGCTATATGCTCATGATCCTGACGACACGGTAGCGATGCCCCATTGATAAAACGGGCCACGGAAATTCAACGTGGCTACGGTTGCCGCGAGGAGTTGGCAGCCAAGCTTGTAACTTTTGATAAAGGCATCGTGAATCAAGCGGCCCGGAACGCTCCAGCCGTCAAGATCAATCTTCTGCCTCTCTGATCGTTACATCATTTCTTCTTCGGCACAGCTTTGACGAACGACGCCTGCCAATGGTGAAGCAAGCGGCGAATGACATCGGCCTCTTCCTTCTGTTCGTGCGCGTCGAGCACGCTGATGTGCTTGCCGAGCATCTCGCGCAGATTCTTTTCGTCTTCACTGCCTTCAACCGCGACGATTTCGACTTCCGCACCTTTGGCCAGACGGCGTCGGAGCGCAGCTTCGTCCAGGCCCATCATCTCGTCGAGCTTCAGATAAACGACGCCGCCGGTCATTCCCGAACAGAGCCATGAGCCGGGATCGCCGATGAGCAGCCGTGCTATCCACGATGATGTCTTCAGGGGTTAATGGGATGGGTGTCGAATATGGCTATGGTTCGTTGTCTGATTCTGCGGCGTCGAGCACTTCTTCGAGCGTAAAAACGCCTTCGTACAGGGCTTTGCCGACGATGACGCTGTCCACGCCGAATTCTTCGATCTCTTTCAACGCGTAGATGTCTTCCAGCGAAGCGACGCCGCCCGATGCCGTGACGTGCAGTCCGCTGGCTTCGGCGATGTCGCGGGTGGCTTGCAGATTGATGCCGGTCAGCATGCCGTCGCGCGCGATGTCCGTGTAGACGATGCGGCTGATGCCCATTCCAGCAACCTTCTGGGCAAAATCAATGGCGTTGATGGCCGACAGCTTCTCCCACCCGCGCAACGCGACCTTGCCATCGCGGGCATCAATGCCGACGACGATCGTGTCGCCATATTCGCCAATGATGTGTTCCAACAGCACTGGATTTTCAATTGCCGTCGTGCCGATGACGATGCGCGTTGCGCCCAATTCATCCAGCCGCTTCACGTCAGCCAGCGCGCGCACGCCGCCGCCGAACTGCACGGGGATGTTGACCTCATACAGGATGCGTTCAAGCGCCTTCAGATTTTCAGCGTCGTTTTTGCCAAGCGCGGCGTCCAGATTGACGACGTGCAGCATCTCCGCACCTTCGTCATACCATCGTTTCGCGACGATGACGGGATTTTCAGAATAGACCGTTTCGGCGGAAGCTTGCCCCTGCGTAAGCCGGACGCAACGCCCACCGCGCAGGTCAATGGCTGGGATGATGATCATGGATATGATACGGATGAGAGAGCTGACTGTTTTTGCACGCTCACAAACCCCGATAGTGGGGCGCTGACGAATCAGGCCCAACGTTAGATGCTGACTAACCGATTGTTCAAGCTGCTGTTTAGCAAGCTGCTGTTTAGAAGGTTGATTGTTTGAAACGACTGCCAGCGTCAGATATCGCTGACAACGCCGTAAATACTACTCATTCGCTAAGCTGATGCAAGCCTAAAGACGATCAGGTTGAATTTATCGAACATTTCGTGATTTGCCGGCTGGGAATTGTGCCCGGTTCGCGGCAAATTTAATTCTTGCGAAAAATGGGGGGGGATGGTATTCATTGCCTGCCCTGCTCATATCGTCCGGCTCCCCGGCTGGCCAATCTGCCAAGCAATTTCGACAATCTTGCCAGCCTCCTTTCCTGATAGATTTACCCTGGTAGGCAATAAAGCGATGCCCCTAACTTCGACGTATCCGACACGTCTTAAAACTTGGCACTGTCCAAAATAGAAGGTGAGGAACCGATATGCCTCAATCAGTCGTTGTCGTCGCTGCCGTTCAGGCAGCTCCTATTTACCTGAACCTGGAACGAAGCCTGGCGCGAGCGATCGAGTTGATTGCTGAAGCCGCCAAACGCCGCGCACAGCTTGTCGTCTTTCCTGAATCCTGGCTGCCGGGGTATCCGGCCTGGCTGGACATGTGCCGGGATGTCGCGCTGTGGGATCACCAACCAGTCAAACGGCTGTATGCGCAACTGCTGGAAAACAGCGTCACCGTGCCGGGCCGCGTCGCCGATGCATTGGGCGAGGCCGCGCGCCGCCATAATCTGACGCTGGTCATGGGTGCGCACGAACGCGCTGGCGAACGCAGCGGCACACTCTATAACTCCATTTTGACGTTCGGCCCAACCGGCGAACTGCTCAACGTCCATCGCAAACTGGTGCCGACTTTCAACGAACGGCTGATCTGGGGACAAGGCGATGGGCGCGGTTTGCGCGCTGTCGAAACGCCCATCGGCCGCATCGGCGGTCTGATTTGCTGGGAACACTGGATGCCGCACGCGCGCCAGACATTGCATATCGCGGGCGAAGATATTCACGTCGCGCTCTGGCCATCCGTCAAAGAGATGCACCAGATCGCCAGCCGCCATTATGCCTTCGAAGGCCGCTGCTTTGTCGTGGCGGCGGGCGGGATCATGCGGCGCAGCAACCTTCCCGCGGAACTGGAGTTCGGCGACAGCGTGCCCGCGGAAGATGGCGATTTCATCCTGAACGGCGGCAGCGCGGTGATTGGCCCTGATGGACAATATGTTGCTGGCCCGGCTTTCGGCTCCGAAGTCATCATCCTGGCGCGCATCAACCTGGAACGCATTCGCGAAGAAAGCATGACGCTGGATGTGACTGGCCACTTTAATCGGCCTGACCTGTTCGACTTCCGTTTCAAAGGCGGGCTGATGCGCGAGCCGGAAAGTGTTGAACTCATCCCAGCGCACGAAGAAGATGAGATAGGCCTGTCCGCCGAAGTTCCGCTGCCAGCCAGCACTGAAATGCTTTCAGGTACCGATTCCACGCCCGCGCTGCGTGTCGTCAAATCAGCGCGCCAGTCGAGCTACGATTCCGAAATTCATGGACTGGAAAAACAGACTGGCTGATGGTCGGCTGGGAAACCTACCCAACGCGCCCGCGCCCGTGTTACTTTTCCGGCGGAGGTAAAAGTATGGGCGAGACAAAAAAGAAACGGCTGAAAACATTCCCGGAGATCGAAGCCAAAGACTTCCAACATCCGTGGGATGCCAAGGCAACCGAAGCGCTCAAGAACGTACCCGGCCTGGACAAGGTCGTCTCGAAGATTTTGGAGTACGGGCTTGAGCGCATTTTTTATTTGGAGAACACCGCATCAAACGTGCGTGTCACGGCTCGTCAGTTTCCGCGGTTGCACCGCTCGCTGGGCTGGGGCTGCAAAATCCTGGGCGTTGAAGAGCCGGAGATGTACATCGAACTGAATCCCGTGCCAAACGCCTATACCTACGGCCACACGCGCCCGTTCATTGTGCTCAGTTCCGGCTTGGTGGATCTGCTGGACGATGAAGAGCGGTTTTTCGTCATCTCGCATGAACTCGGCCATATCAAAGCCGGTCACGTTCTGTACACGATTATCGCCCGCAATATCGCTGATATTGTTGCCCTGGTCGGCCAGGCCACCTTCGGCATTGGTTCAGTGCTGGGACAAGGATTGGTGCTGGCCTTGCACGACTGGTACCGCAAGGCGGAACTGACCTGCGACCGCGCGGGGCTGCTTTGCGTGCAGGATATTGATCCCTGCATCCGCACGTTTATGAAACTCGCGGGAGGCGCGCGCCAGCTTTATTCGGAGATGGATCGGCAGGAATTCCTACGTCAGATTCGCGCCTACGACGCCGCCGATGTTTCGACCTTGAACAAAGCCTATAAAGTCTTGATCACTGCCTACCGCACGCATCCGTTCCCAATTATGCGCGCGAAGGAACTCGACGCCTGGCACAGCAGCGGGTATCGTACGCTGGCTGGGCCGCTGGGATTGTTGGAGCCGTAACGTTTGGAGGTAACGAGGTCATGATGATGCAAACCACACCAGAAGCGAATGCCACGCAAACTGTGAAAGTCTTTCCGGGACTGACTGAAGCCGAAATGCGCGACTTCGGTTTGACGATGCCGCCGACGCAGGACGAACTGCCTTACAGCGATGGGATGCCTATGGAATCGAATCTTCATGTACTGCAAATGTATCTTTTGATCGAAACGTTGAAGCTGCATTGGGAAGGCCGTCAGGATGCGTTCGTTGGCGGGAATATGTTCGTCTATTTCAGCCCGCGGCAGGAGTTCACGCATGATTTTCGCGGCCCGGACTTTTTCGCCGTGCAAGGCGTCACCAAACGCGAGCGCAAAAGCTGGGTAACGTGGGAAGAAGGCAAAGGGCCGGATGTCGTGATTGAACTGCTTTCGGATTCGACCGCCGATAAGGACAAGAACGAAAAGTTTTTCATCTACCAGGATCGGCTGCGCGTGCCGGAATACTTTTGGTTTCATCCGCTGACGGGTGAATTAGCGGGCTTTGCGTTACAAGAGGGCGTTTACAAACCGATTGAACCTGATGAGCAGGGCCGATTAGTCAGTCGCCAATTGCAGCTTGCACTGGTCAAATGGCAAGGCAGCTTCGGCGATGAAAATTCGTTGTGGCTGCGTTGGGTGACTCTTGAAAGCGAACTACTGCCGACGGGCAGAGAGCGCGCCGCGCAAGCGCAACAACGCGCTGAAGCCACCGAGCAAAAGGCGAATGAACTTGAAGCGATCCTCGCGCAGTACCGCGCCCGCTTCGGCGACCTGCCTGAATAACCCGAACTTTGAAAGCTTTGAGGGTTCGATTTTCTGGCGGAATTCTGTATGATTGCGGCTCCTTGCTTCTCGATTCCGAGAAGACAAACTCATTCAACGAGGTTTTAGAAGTTCACATGACACTGCGTTGCCCGCTTTGCCGGTGCGAGACAAATTGGGAAGACAATCCGTCACGGCCCTTCTGTTCAGAGCGTTGCCAGACGATTGATTTGGGAAATTGGGCGTCGGAAGGTTATCGCGTTCCACTGGCGGAAACTCCTGAAGGATTGCTGCCTGCGGAGTTCGTGGATTTTGATTCGGACCTGGAAAATAATTTCGATGAGCAAAAATAGACTGGCCGGTTCGTTCTCCATTTTGTTATTCGCATCTGTACTGACGGCAGTGGGGCTTTCGCTGGCGTGCAATAACGTTGCGCCGGTATCTGGCAGGCCTGCGTTGGGTTCAAAAGATGCGGCGGAGAAGAAGCCGCCAATCAACCAACAGGCGATTCAAGACTCCCTGGATGTACCGGTTGCCAAACTCGATGGCGGCACGCTTACACTGGCGGAATATCGTGGCAAGGTGCTGGTGGTGGATTTCTGGGCGACCTACTGTCCGCCTTGCGTCAAACAAGCTCCGCAGCTTGCGGCAATGAACGAACGGTATCGGGATCGCGGCTTGGTGGTGGTTGGGTTGACTTCCGATCCTAAAGAAGACCAGTCGAAAGTCGAAGATTTCATCAAGAAAGCAGGCATCAACTACACCATTGGATTCGACAACAGTTGGCTCTCCGGCGCGTTCCTGAAGGGCACGGAAGACGATTCCGGGCAGCCGCCCATCCCGCAGCTTTTCGTGATTGCGCGCGATGGACGCGTCATCGAACACCTGATTGGTGAACAGCCCGGCAGGATGCAGTATCTGGAAAAGATCGTGACGGAACAGTTGGGTTCTTCACGCTGAAAATTATTCTATTTTGGAGGAGAACAGCAATGTCAAAAAATTGGGTGAAAGCTAGCTTCAATGCCGCGCTGCTGAGCGTTGCCTTTGTCCTGATGATGACCGCTGGTGCGCAGGCGTTGGGCGCGCAGGATGTGCCGGAACTGCCCGCACCGGATGGATCGGGCGATACACCGGAAATGATGATTGACATGGTGTCTACGGTGCCGGGCGGCGTTCCCGGCGGCGGCCAGATGAAACTGTCTTCCCTGCGCGGAAAGGTGGTTATGCTGGATATGTTCTGGTCGCAGTGTCCGCATTGCGAAGAGCACGCGCCGCACATCGTGGAGCTTTACAACACCTATCGCCAGCGCGGCTTTGCAGTGCTGGGGCTGGCAACTGATCCCAAGGGCGACAAAGATTCGCCGGGCCGCGTGAAGGCGTTTATGGCCAAAGCGAAGATCAATTATCCCGTCGGCTATGTCACCAACGAAGTCATTGCCTATTACGCCGATAGCCACAATCACGGCGTTCCGCAGATGGTAATCTTTGGCCCGGATGGCAAGATGGTCTTGCGCGAAGTCGGCTGGAACGACGGTGTCAGCAAGAAGGTCAAAGAAGCCATCGAAACGCAATTGGCAAAACTGGCCACCGTCAAACCCGGCAGCAAGGCCAGCGCCAAACCCACGCGGAACAAATCCAAACAGGGCGAATGATTGCGAAGCTGGAGAATCAACGTCATGAATCATCGAATCAAAACAGCATTGAATGCCATTTGTGTCAGCATCTTTCTGGCGCTGGCAGTGATCGCTGCTTCGCCGCGCCTGGGCGCATCCGACACGCCGGAATTGCCAAAGGCCGACGGCACGGGCAATGCGCCGGATATGCTGGTTGATCTGGCGCCGGTCAGCCTGGGAGCTGTGAGCAGGCCGCAACGGATGAAACTATCCAGTTTGCGAGGGCGCGTCACGCTGATGGATATTTTCTGGTCGCGCTGCCATCACTGCGAAGAGCACGCGCCGCACATCGTCGAACTGTATAACAAATACCACCAGCGCGGATTCAACGTGTTGGGCATTGCCACTGACAGCAAGGACAACAAGGACGATGTGGCCAGCCTGAAGCAGTTTATGCAGAAGGCCAAGATCAGCTATCCGGTGGGATTCTTGACGACGGAGATTCGCGCGTATTACGCCGATCCGAAAGATGCCGGTGTGCCGCAGATGATCCTGTTTGGCGCGGATGGCAAGATGGTCGCGCGCGAAGTTGGATGGAATGACGGCATCGGCGAGAAGGTAAAAAAAGCCATCGAGGCGCAATTAACGAAATCGTCCGGGGCCAAAGCAGGCCCCGGCAGCGCAAAGGCAGCCCCAAGCAAAACCAGGTAGGCTTAGAACAAGCCGAATGTCCAACATCGCTGGCGGCGGCGCTGATCCCTTATGCCTTCAGGCAACACAGGGCTGGGCCGCCAGCCTGCTCTTCACAGAGGTGCTTTACGTGTCAAAACTGTTTTCCTGTCTTTCCTTCCTTGCTCCCCGTCAATTGCGAACCACCGCAGTTTCATTTCTCGCCGGATTGGCTTTTGTTATCCTGCTGCCGATTTTCAATAGCGCTGACGCCAAAGTGAAAATTGGTGAGTTACCCAAAGATGCCATCGCCCGCCGTCAGTTGCGCATGACCGATGGCCGCCAATTCACGTTGGCTGAAATGCGCGGCAAGGTCGTTGTGCTGGACTTTTTCGCTGTCTGGTGCGGCCATTCGCGCCAGCACATTCCAACGATGACCAAGTTCACTGAAGACGATGCCAAGCGCGGATTACAGATCATTGGCTTGGCTGTTGACGATGCCGAATCCACTCCCAAGCGCGTTGCCGAATTCATTCAACAAATGAAGATCACTTATCCGGTGGGCATGATTGACGACCCGCTGTTCACCAAGTTCGTCGAATCGAAAGACGTATCAGTCCCGCAAACATTGATTTACGGACGCAACGGCAAACTCGTGGCATATTTCAATGGGCATGATTCAACGATTGACTCTGAGATCACGGCCACCGTCAAACGCGAATTGGATAAGTAATAACCTTCCTCTCAGGCTCGGTATTAGCTTTCAGATCATCAACTATCGAAGCCGCTTTTTGGAGTGCGACTCAACCTTGTGTCGCACTCTAAAGATTTTCCGGCGCTAAGGAAATGAGGTGAGCTATGAAATGCAGATGGCGTTTTGTTGTGATGTTGATGCTGTTGGCGGGCGCGCTGGCGGCGGCCCGGTCACCGCAGGATCGCATCGCCAATCTGACGGCGGACGATCTAGCGCGCGGCAAGACGATCTTCAACGGCCAGTGTGCGCTGTGTCATGGCATTGGCGGCGCGGGCAGTCGTGGGCCGGCGCTCAATCTGCCAAAGCTCGCACGCGCCGCCGACAATGCCGCGCTGTTCAAGGTCATCAAGGAAGGCATCAGAGATTCCGAGATGCCTCAATTCTGGCAGTTGACCGATCAGGAAATTTGGCAAGTCGCGGGCTACGTGCGCGCGCTAGGTCGCGTGGAGCCGGTCAAACTCTCCGGCGATGTAGCGCGGGGCAAAACGCTTTTCGAGACGAAAGGCAATTGCACAGCCTGCCACATTGTGCGCAGCGAGGGGCGCGGACAGGGCAGCGTTGCCGGCCCCGAATTGACCGAGATTGGTTTGCGTCGCAGTCCGGCTTACCTGCGCGAAGCTTTACTCGACCCAAACGCGGCGACGCCGGAGGGCTTTCTCGTTGTGAGCGTGACCACCGCCAGCGGGCAGCGTGTGCGTGGCGTTCGCGTCAACGAAGATTCGTTCAGCATTCAGATTCGGCAGCTTCGTGACGCGGGCAATCGCTTTCATTCCTTCCGCAAATCCGATCTCAAAGAGTTGAAGAAAGAGTTCGGCGTTTCCACAATGCCGAGCTACAAAGAGACGTTCACCCCTTCAGAGATTGACGATCTGGTTGCGTACCTCGCCAGCCTGCGCTGAAAGAATGAAAACTTGGGACGCGATGTACCGTGGGTTGTCCAACCTGCGGATGACTCGGTTGAGAAGCGATTCGGTGCTCCCAAGCGCCTTGCTGATAAAGCCTCCCCAGGTTGGACAACCTACGGTACATTTTCCGAAAAGGTAACACCGATGAGAGAGAAGCTGCTTTGTTTGTTCGCATTTTGTCTGGCGCTGTTGGTTGCCGCGCCGAGCTTGGCACAAACCAGCGCGCCCTCTGATTTGGACAGTTACGTTGCGCGGGCGCTCAAAGAATTTGAAGTCTCCGGCCTGGCCCTTGCCATCGTCAAAGACGGCAAGGTCGTGCTGACCAAAGGTTACGGCGTGCGAAAGCTCGGCGTGCCTGTGCCGGTGGACGAGCAGACGCTGTTCGGCATCGCTTCCAACACCAAAGCCTTCACCGCCGCCGCGCTGGCGATTCTGGTAGATGAAGGCAAGCTCGATTGGGACGATCCGGTGATCAAGCATCTGCCCGGCTTTCAGATGTACGACCCGTATGTCACCCACGAGATGACCATCCGCGATCTGCTAACTCATCGTAGCGGGCTTGGGCTGGGCGCAGGCGATCTGTTGTGGGGGCCGCCAACCGATTTAACCCGCGAAGAGATTATTGCCCGCCTGCGCTATATCAAACCTGTTTCAAGCTTTCGCAGCAAATACGACTATGACAATCTGCTTTATATGGTTGCGGGTCAGGTCGCTGCCGCTGTTTCAGGAAAGAGCTGGGACGATTTCGTCAAGGAGCGAATTTTTGCGCCTCTCGGTATGACCGCGAGCAACACCAGTATCAAAGAATTACATCCGGGCGGCAACTTCGTTTCTCCGCACCAGATAGTTGAAGGCCGTTTGCAGTCCGTTCCTTATTGGAATCTTGATAACGTCGCTCCCTGCGGGGCCATCAACTCAAACGTCAAAGAAATGGCGAAGTGGGTAGTGACGCAACTCGATGGCGGATTGATCAATGGCGGGCAAAACGGCAATCGCCACTTGTTCAGCCAGAAACAGTCGCGAGAGATGTGGTCAGCGCAGACACCGATGCCATTGAAAGGCCCACCGGCTCCTCTTTCGGCTTTGCGCGCAAACTTCATTGCCTATGGGTTGGGCTGGGTAGTGACTGATTATCGAGGCCACAAAGTCGTCAGCCACAGTGGCGGGCTGGCAGGAATGGTATCGAGAGTGAGAATGATTCCCGACTTGAAGCTCGGAATTGTGGTACTCACGAATCAGGAAGTGCGAGGTGCGGGAGAGGCGATCACTTTTCACGCCATTGATTATTACTTGAATGCACCTGCGACCGATTGGATCAGCGCCTTTCGAACCGTTGCCGAACAAGAACTGGCGGAGACGGAAGGGGTGGAAAGGAAGCAGAGCGCCGCGCGCAACACGGATTCAAAACCGTCGCTGCCGCTGGCGAAATACGCCGGGCGTTACAAAGACGCCTGGTACGGGGAGGTGACGATTGCGATCGAAGGAGGCAAACCCGTCTTGCGTTTCAGCCGCACACCAGGGTTGGTCGGCGATCTGGAACACTGGCAGTACGACACCTCTGTCGCGCGCTGGCGCGACCGGAGTTTGAATGCAGACGCCTTCGTAACCTTTGCGCTGAAACCCGACGGCAGCATCGAGCAGATGAAGATGATTCCCGTCTCGCCGTTGACCGACTTCAGCTTCGACTTTCAGGATTTGCTTTTCACTCCGGTCGCCGGTAATGCGTCCGGCAAACAATAATCAGGAGGCTCTAAATGAATCCCCGCCCTCTCTTAATTCTCAGCCTGTTTTGTGTTCTCAGCCTGCGGATCGCCGCAACTGACGACACACCGCTCCTCGGCTTCACCCGTGAAAGCACAGTGCAGCAACGCGCTCTTGAAGCGAGGTTCGACGCCGCGCTCAAAAAAGATAATTTGCGTGAGTGGATGAAGCGGATGACAGCCAGACCACATCACCTCGGCTCTGCTTATGGAAAGGAGAACGCGGAGTTCATCGCTTCACAATTCCGCGTCTGGGGTTACGAAACTGAGATCGAGCGATTTGATGTCCTTTTCCCCACACCTAAGCTGCGCCGCCTGGAGATGCTGGAACCGGAAAAGTTCACGGCGCGATTGGCTGAACCTCCGCTGAAAGAGGACTCGACATCAAGTCTGATTGAAGAGCAACTCCCGACCTACAACGCTTACTCGATTGATGGTGATGTCACGGGTCAGCTTGTTTATGTGAATTACGGCGTCCCTAAAGATTACGAAGCGCTGGCTGAGAAGGGCGTGGATGTCAAAGGCAAGATCGTCATTGCGCGTTACGGTGAATCCTGGCGCGGGATCAAGCCCAAGGTGGCGGCTGAACACGGAGCCATCGGCTGCCTGATCTACTCCGATCCGCGCGATGATGGTTATTTCCAGGGCGATGTTTATCCGAAAGGGGCGTGGCGCAATGAGTTTGGCGCGCAGCGTGGTTCGGTGATGGATATGCCGCTTTACCCCGGCGATCCGCTGACGCCTGGCGTAGGAGCCACCAAAGATGCGAAGCGGCTGGCGATCAAAGATGCTCCGACGCTGACCCGAATTCCCGTCCTTCCGATCTCCTATGCCGATGCGCTTCCCTTGCTGCGAACGCTCGGCGGCGTGTTGGCTCCGGCGGAATGGCGCGGCGCGTTGCCGATTACTTATCACCTGGGGCCTGGCCCAACGACAGTTCATCTGAAGCTGGAGTTTGATTGGAAGCTGGTTCCGGCTTATGACGTCGTGGCCAGGCTGCGCGGATCAGAGCTACCCGACGAATGGATCATTCGGGGCAATCATCACGATGCGTGGGTGTTCGGAGCCAATGACCCGGTGAGCGGGACGGTCACCTTGATGGAAGAAGCCCGCGCGGTCAGCGAGTTGGTGAAGAATGGCTGGAAGCCGAAGCGCACGATCATCTACGCGGCCTGGGACGGCGAAGAGCCGGCGCTGCTCGGTTCGACCGAGTGGGCGGAAGCTCACTCTGAATTATTGAAGCGGCACGCCGCGCTCTACATCAATACCGACGGATATGGGCGCGGTTTTCTGGATGTCGGCGGCTCCCATACGCTTGAGAAATTCATCAATGAAGTGGCACGCGAGGTCGCCGATCCACAGAAGAAGATCACCGTCGCAGAGCGACTGCGCGCATTCAGGATTGTCAAAGGCACACCAGAAGAGCAGCGCGAAGCGAAAGAGCGGTCTGACTTAGTGATTGATGCCCTCGGCTCCGGCTCCGATTTTACCCCTTTCCTGCAGCATTTGGGCATTGCTACCCTCAATCTCGGTTTTTATGGTGAGGACATGACCGATGGCATCTACCATTCGATCTATGACTCGTTTGATCACTTCACCAGATTCGTGGATCCGAACTTCGAGTACGGGATTGCGATGATGCAGACAACTGGCCGAGCAGTGTTACGAAGCGCCAACGCCGACGTGCTTCCAATTGAGTTTCTCGGCTTTGCGAATGCAGTTGACAAATACGGCAAAGAGATAACCAAGCTACTCGATGATATACGCGAGGAGACCAAGCAGAAGAACAAGCTGATCAGCGATAAAACTCTGGAGGCGGTCTCTGATTCAACGCAGCCCTACGTCCCGCCCCAGCCCAAAGACCCGGTTCCTTATCTTAACTTTGCGCCTTTGCAAAACGCACTGGCTCGATTGCAAGAGAGCGCGCGCAATTACGATGTAGCGCGAGGCCGCTTGGTGTTGGAGAATCGCGTGCCGCCCCGCGAAACGCTAAAACAACTCGATGAGATGCTGATGAAAGCCGAGCAAGCGCTGATTCGAGACGAAGGCTTGCCGCGACGCAGTTGGTACAAGCATCAAATTTATGCTCCCGGCTTTTATACGGGATATGGCGTCAAAACCTTGCCCGGCATAAGAGAAGCAATTGAGCAGCGAAACTGGAAAGAGGCATCGGAGCAGGTTGCCATAGTGGCGGAAGTAATCGAGCGGTTCGCGGCTGAAATAGATGGGACAACAAAGGTCATCAAGGAAAGTCGTGGGCGCTGACAGTCGTCACCGGTAACACCATGAACATTGCAATGGGAATGCCTCAAGGAGAAATCGGCTAATGAAAAACATCCTGCCGCTCATAATCTGTCTTTTGCTGTCCGCGTTTGCCGACGCGCAAGTTCCTTATCAGCGCATCGCCAACGCCGAGCGCGAGCCTGGTGCGTGGCTAACCTATTCGGGCAATTACCAGGCGCATCGCTTCTCGCCGCTCAACCAGATCACGCCAGCGAACGCCGCCAAGCTGAAAGTCACGTGGGTCTATCAAATTCAGGGGCGCGGCAGGTTCGAGGCTTCGCCGGTGGTTGTTGACGGTGTGATGTACGTGACCGAACCGCCGACTGTGGTCACGGCCCTGGATTTGCGCACAGGACGAAAGCTGTGGTCGTGGCAGCGGCGGCAGGCAGGCTCGGCCAAGATGCTCGGCTTCGGGCCGACCAATCGTGGCGTGGCGATTCTGGGCGACACCGTTTACGTCGGCACGCTCGATTGCTATCTGGTTGCGCTCGACGCGCAGTCGGGAGCTGTGCGTTGGGAGACGAAGGTCGAAGACAACAAGCTCGGCTATTCGCTGACTGGCGCGCCGCTGGCGATTGACGGAAAAATCATTGTTGGCATCAGCGGCGGCGAAGCGGGCATTCGCGGATTCCTTGATGCCTACGACGCGAAGACGGGCAAGCTCGCCTGGCGCTGCTTCACCATCCCTGGGCCGGGCGAGCCTGGGCACGAAACCTGGCAAGGTGATGTTTGGAAGATGGGCGGCGCGCCGACCTGGGTGACAGGCTCTTACGATCCCGAACTCAATTTGCTCTACTGGGGCACGGGCAATCCGGGGCCCGATTGGAATGGTGACGTGCGGCCCGGCGATAACCTTTACACCTGCTCGCTGCTGGCGATTGACGCAACCAGCGGTAAGATCAAATGGCATTTCCAATACACGCCGCACGACACGCACGATTGGGACGCGACGGAAGTACCCGTGCTGTTTGACGCCACGATCAACGGACGGCAGCGACGGCTTGTGGCGATGGCAAATCGCAATGCGTTCTATTACCTGAACGACCGCGTGACGGGCGAATTCCTGCTCGGTGCGCCTTATGCCAAACAGACCTGGGCTTCGGGGCTGGATGCGAAAGGGCGACCGATTGTGTTGCCGAACACGGAGCCATCGGTCGAAGGGACGTTGGTCTGGCCCGCGCTGAATGGCGCGACCAACTGGTTCAGCCCGTCTTACAGCCCGTTGACGAAGCTCTTCTATGTCTCAGTTCGCGAGCGCGCCTCGATCTATTACAAAGGCGAAGTCGAGTTCAAACCGGGAACGTTCTTTGCGGGCGGCGGCGAGCACGCGATTGACGGCGACGACAAAGCCTGGGGCGCGATTCGTGCGCTCGAAGCGACATCGGGGAAAATGAAATGGGAGTTCCGGCTGCATACGCCGCCGTGGGCTGGCGTGCTGGCAACGGCGGGCGGGGTAGTTTTCAGTGGATCGAACGAAGGCAACTTTTATGCGCTCGATGCGCTGTCGGGCAAACCGCTCTGGGATTTTCAGACTGGTGGTTATATTGCCGCCAATCCGATCAGCTTTTTGATTGACGGCAAACAGCACGTCGCAATAGCATCAGGACAAGCCTTATTCGTCTTCGGGCTTCCTTAAGTAAACCGCAGCCGCCTTTCAACCAACACAACAGGCAAACACTCCTAGGGTCACAAATGAGAAGAGCAAAGATTGTCGCTACGATTGGGCCTGCGTCGCGTTCACCCGAACGATTGCGCGAATTGATGCTGGCCGGAATGGACGTGGCCCGCGTCAACATGTCGCACGGCACGCACGAAAGCCACGCCGAAGAAATTCACACCCTGCGCACAGTCGCCACTGAATTGAACCGCCCGCTGGCGATTCTGCTGGACCTGTGTGGGCCGAAGATTCGCACAGGCAAACTGAAAGACGGCCAGCCGATTCGCCTGCGCGCCGATCAGCAATTGACCATCACCACGCGCGAAGTGGTTGGAGAAGAAAAAGGCGATGAAACCATTGTGGCGACCAGCTACGCGCCGCTGCCGCAGGACGTGAAATCCGGCGACCGCATTCTGTTTGCCGATGGAATGATCGAACTGCGCGTCGAACAGGTCAGCAAAACTGACATCATCTGCCGCGTCATCAACGGCGGCGAGCTGGGCGAAAACAAAGGCATCAACGTGCCCGGCGTCAAACTCAGCGCCCCATCGCTGACTGAAAAAGACCGCGTTGATTTAAGCTTCGGCTTGCAGCAGAAAGTGGATTACGTCGCGCTGTCTTTCGTTCGCAGCGCGCGCGACTGCATCGGAGCAAAAACGCTGATTGAATTCTTGGGCGCGGACACGCCGCTGATCGCCAAGATCGAAAAGCGCGAAGCCCTGGACGACCTGGACAACATCATCGAAGCCTGCGACGGCGTGATGGTTGCGCGCGGCGATCTGGGCGTGGAAACCGCAGTCGAAAGCGTCCCTTTCCACCAGAAGCAAATCATCACCAAAGCCAACGCTGCCGAAAAACTGGTGATCACCGCCACTCAAATGCTGGAATCCATGACCCACGAACCGCGCCCTACGCGCGCCGAAGCCTCCGACGTGGCCAACGCCATTCTGGACGGCACAGATGCCGCAATGCTTTCCGCCGAGACCGCCGTTGGTGATTACCCGGTCGAAACCATCGCCACCATGGCCCGCATCATCAGCTACACCGAAGGCAACTGCCTGCAAGGCAACCGTTCCCGTGACCTGATTCACGGACACCAGAAAGGTACCGAGGGTCGCGCCATTGCAGAAGCCGCGATCTATGCTGCGCAGGAACTCAAAACCAAACTGATCATCGTCTTCAGCAAATCCGGCACGATGGCGCGTCACCTAGCCGCCCTGCGCCCACCGCAACGCATCATCGCCTTCACGCCACACGAACGAACACGCAGCGCGTTGGCCGCCGTCTGGGGCATCGAACCTCATCTGCTGAATTTTGATGGGCGCAGCTCTGAATTGCTGGCCTGGGCGGACGAGTTGTTAATCAAACAAGGCTTGGCGGTTCGTGGCGAAACGATCGTGGCAATGGCCGGACGAATTCCCAATCAACCCAGCTTGTCATCAATGATGAAGCTGCATCCGGTGGGAGAGATCGAAGCAGTGGGTTGAGTCGCCGCTCCAATCCAATCAAGCTTATTCAGAGTTCAATCGCCGCCGCTGACGCAGCCGGAGCGAGAAGGCCTTCCTCGCCATTGGGCCTCGCCTCGACGGAGGGATTAGACCTCATTTGTTTGCGGCTAAGAAAACCTTCGCGTCGATGCTAGCGACTGCGTCCAGAAGGGTCTTTCGAAGATGTTCTGGTTGCACGTCGGCTGCGGCTGCGGCGCGCTCGGACGGCGCAGTAGCGAGCAGCGAACGAAGGACGTGTGGAACGAGCGGTGTGATGATGTCACCTGTGACCTTTGTAGCAGCGTTCGCGGCCACATCGACGAGGACGTTAAGCAACGTGTCCATGCTAGGGCTTTGAGAAGATGGAGCTTCTGCCTTGGCTTCTATTTCGCGTTTCAGCCTATCGATCTCTTCACGGTGATCTATCCCAATCTCTCGACGCAGAACCTCCTCAAGACGCTTGGAATCGAATGCGCTCGAGTACTTGAGCGCGGCATCGACAACTCTCCCTTGGCCCTCTAAGGCTGTCGACTGCTGTGTCACAACCGACTTGGTCTCATCAATCAACTGACGTTGTGACGCCAAGTGTTCTTCAAGGACCTTGTTCCGGTTCCTCTGATAGAAGAACAGGATCACTAGCAGGGCCGTGTTGATGCCGGGGAAAAGATAGTCGAGCATGATCATGAGGTCTAACTAGAAATATTCGATTGCTGGCTTCATTCACAAGAAAGCAAAAATGCGAAACGATCTTAGCGCGGAATGAGCACCAGACCCAAGAGGAGCGCGCCGAAAATGACGATTCGGCCAAATTGCCTGCGACCAGACACTACGTGTACAAGGTTCGCTTCGGTGACCATTGGACAGAAAACGTGTCGTGTCCAATTCAGGCGAGTCAGCCAATTGTCGTCGCGATGATTTCCATCGCCTCTTCCACCTCTTCGTCCGTGTTGAAGAAGTGCGGAGAGACACGCAAGCCCACGCCCGGGCGGCAATCCACAAAGACTTTGCGTTCGGCCAAACGGGCGACCACTTGCGGCGCTTGCTCGATGGCAATCATGACCGAACCACCACGCTCACTTGCATCAAGCGGGCTGTTCAATCGCCAGCCGCGCTGAAGCGCGAATTCGATCATCCATTCGGTGCGCCGTCGCGATTCATGCGCAATCGCCGTAAGGCCGACCTCTTCGATGATCCGCAATCCGGCCAAACAGGAATAGAGGCCAGGGATGTTAGGCGTCCCTTGCGCAAAGCGGCGCACCGCAGGCGCGTACTTCATCCCTTCGTGCGAGAAGGCGAATGGTTCCGCATGCGCAATCCAGCCGGTCAGACGCGGCTGCAATTGCGATTGAAGCTCTGGCCGAACGTACAGGTAGCCGCACGAAGGCCCGCCGCACAGCCACTTGATCATTCCGCCGATCAGAAAGTCCACTTCCCATCCGGCGGCGTCCAGTTCCATCGCGCCCGCCGATTGATAGACATCCAGTAAAACCAACGCGCCGCAAGCATGGGCTTTTTCAACAATGGCCCGTGCGTTTACTCGATAAGAATTGCGATACGACGTGTGCGAGAGCGCGACCAGACAAGTGGCGTCGTCAATCGCTTCCAGGATGCGTTCCAGCGGAATCGTGATGCCGTCATCCGATGGCACAATGTGCAGGCGCGCGCCCAGCCGCTGCTGCGCTTCCCAGACATAGCCCATCGAGGGGAAATCCAATGCCGTCGTCACAATCTTGTTGCGTGGCGACGAAGCAAACTCAAAACACGACGCCACCGTCGAAAGCGCGATTGAAGCGTTCGGCTGCACCTGCACTGTGCCGGGCGCGCCGCCCAGAATGCGCGCGATGCGGTCTCCAATGTGTTCGGAAAGTTCCCACCAATTGGAGGCCCAGGCATCTTCGCTGGTGTGATGTTCCCACAGATCGCAGTAAGCCTTGACGAATTCTCGCGCCGCGCTTGGCATGGGGCCGAGGCTGTGGCTTAACAGATGAATGCCCGAAGCGAGCGTTGGAAACTCTTCGCGGCGGCGATTGAGATTGGATTCAGGCATAAGCTTCAAGATGTTTTTCAGGTAGCCAATGTACATTCCGCGCCGTTCAACCATTGCGGCGCGGTTGCCGACGAAGCGCATGTAAGACAAGCCCGACGGCTCCCCAAACCAGCACTAATTCAATACTTGTCAGGGCATGCGCGGCAATTCGTTGGCGCAGGCTCAGGCTAAATAAAGTCTGCACATCTTGCCAAACTTGCACTGCGATCAAGCCTGCCATCGTCAGCAACGAAATCCAGGCGGCCACGCGCTGAAGCGATAAGGGAATGGTGATGGTGATTGAACCCAGCAACGAAGGGTTGCGGCGCGGCAATAACAAGTATGTGAGGCTGTGCAGAAAGTACAAGATGACCAGCGCAAAGACGGCGACGTTCAGCGCCAGCGCGATCTGATTGCTGATGAGCAGCAGCATTGATGCCGCCAGTGTCAGCGTCAATCCCCAGACCGGCGTGCTTGTGCGCGGATGGATCGCTCCGATCCAGGCCGGGGCCAATCCATCGCGGGCCAGAATCACACCCAGCCGTGAAGGCACCAGCATCGTTGAATTCATCGAAGTCGTCAGCGCCATAATCGCGCCGAAGGTCACAAACCACGCCGCCCCTGCGGGCAAATAGACTGCCGCAACTTCGGCCATCGGCGCGGTGCTGGCGCCCAATTGCGCGCCCGGCAAAACGCCGAAAGCAACGGCGGTCATCAACAGGAAGATCAGCGCCGTCAGGCTGATGCCTTTTAGAAAAATCATCGGCAGCCGCCGCGTGCTGTCTTTTACTTCGCCTGCGGTCTGCGCCAGAGATTCAAAACCGGCATAGGAAAAAAACAGCGGCGCCAGGCTGGCCAGAAAGCCGCCCAAGCCATGCGTGACGAACGGCTGATAGTTTGATGGGTGAATCGCAAACAACCCCGGCACGATCAGCACCAATAACGACAGGCCCAGCAGCGAACACATCACCACCTGCAATCGTCCGAACCAGCGCACACCCACAACATGCACAAAATAGAAAAACAGCAGGCTGGCCAGCGCCAATGGCAGACGATGCCGATCAGCATTCAGCCGCCCTCCCGCCGCCGCAATCAGGTAATTGGCCAGCGAATTGGCTAGAAAGGCTTCGGCTCCGATGTACGAAATGATCTTCAGCCACGCGCCGACAAAGGCCAGGCGGTAATTGCCGAGCGTGCGTGAAAGGTGCGTGTATTCGCCGCCTGGTTCCCGTCCCAGCGGCGTTGATAGAAATGCCGCATACGGCACCGAAGTCGCCAGGATGATCGGAAAGAGCACGACGTACCCAAGAATCACGCTGGGGCCGGTCAGCCGCCAGGCTTGGCTGGTCACCGTGAAGATTCCGGCTCCGATCAGAATGCCGATCAGCGCGGCGTATGATTCAATCGTGCCCAGATCACGGCGCAGCCGTCCGATGTTTGTTGAACCGTCGCTTTCATTCATACCAATTCATCAGGCATTACCGATTCATCAGGCGGTTAGCGGGCAGTTGAGGATTCAGCACTTTTTCGGCGCTTTCGACGCCGGCCACTGGCAGGTTGGCCGCGTCAATCAAACTCAGTTGCACCAGCACCGAAGCCTGATCCCAGTAGATGTGTTCGTGTGCCAACTTGCCTTCGCGAAAATGGACGATGACGACCAGGGGGACTTTGACGTGTTTGCCCGTGGGCGCAACACCCGGCAGCATCCAGTCCATCTTGATCGTGTGCGTGAATTCAAAGACCATCTCGTCCACCACGCGATCCGCGCCAATGGTGCGCGAAACCGGCGTCATAGCAGTGTCGGGCGGCATCTGCGGGATAAAGCGGTTTGAATAAAATTCGCGCAGTTCGTCGCGCCCGACTCCGCCGGTCAGCACCGGAACGTGATTGACGTAAGCATTCGTGACCATCGTTTGCAGCGTGTCTTCGGTGTCGCGCGTGGCGAATTCGTATTTGACGTGATCGTCCCACAGCGCCGACAGATTCACCGCCGCACCGCCGCTCAAATGCCGCATGAAAAATTCCAGTGTGCGCAGGTTGGCCAGTTCCGCCACTGCCGGATTGAAATGCGCTCCGCCAACGCGGGCAAAGGCGTGATCCTGTCCGGCGTAATCGTGCAGCGTGGCCCGCGAATTCCCATCCAGCGCCGCGTGGATTTTGCTTTGCGCTTCAGGCGGGCAAAACTGATCCTGCCCGGCGATATGCAGCATCAGATGGCCCTTCAGATTGGCGATCTCATCCAGCGCGTTTTCAATGCCGACGCCGTAATACCCGACGCTGCAATTCGGCACATAGCGTGTGGCCAGCAAGTACGCCAGCTTGCCGCCCAGACAGAATCCGACTGCGCCAACTTTGCCATTGCAGGCTGGATGCTGGCGCAGGAAAGCCAGCGCCGCGCCCGCGTCGTCCACGGCTTTGGCTTCATCCAGTCCTTTGTACAATTCAAAAGCGCGCTGCCATTCGGCGTCGGTTTGATCGGTCAATTGAATGCCCGGTTCCTGCCGCCAGAACAGGTCTGGACAGAGGACGGCAAATCCGTGCTCGGCGTACCAATCGGCAATCCGGCGCATGTCGGCATTGACGCCGAAGATTTCCTGCAACAGAACAATGCCCGGCCCGCAAGCCCTGGCTGGCAGTGCCAGATAAGCAGCGAATTCGCCGCCGTCGACAGATGTGATGGTCACCATGTGCATTCCTTTTTCTTGAGGAGTCTCGAACTCAGGTGTGATTGAAATAACGCGGGCGATCATCCACGAAACTACAAATTGAATCAAGAGATGGTTGTTGATTGGCCGTCTGCTTCAAAAAACGATGCTGGAAATCACGACACTGGAGTGAACGGCAGCGGTTTCCGTCATTTTTCCCATTCCTTTCCTGATTCGAACGCCCTTTGTGCAGTAGGGTTCGATTCCCCCTGACACCTTTGGCGCTTTCGATTGCCAAAGCGCTTTTGTCCGTAACCCAAAGTAAAAATCTGCGCCCCGATCATCCGCCAATGACGGTCGCCTGTCGCCGCCAACCCGATCATTCAATTCTCAATTTTTCGTGGAGGTAGTCTGAGATGACCCGCCCTGTATCGTTTCGCCTGTTTCTTCCGCTGACTCGCTCTTTGCTTCTCCTGTTTGGTTTGGCCGCAACCGGTTTGCTGGTTTGGCAAGCGCCGCTTCGCCTGGCAACCGCACAAACCTGCACATTCACGATCAGTCCGGGCAGCCTGAATTTTGATGCGGGCGGCGGCGCAGGCGGCATTCTGGTCACGGCTTCTCAACCTTCCTGCACCTGGTCAGCCACTGCCAACGCTCCGTGGCTGAGCATTACTGCGGGTTCAAATGGTACGGGCACAGGAACTGTCGCCTTTGCTGTCACCTTGAACCCAACCACCGCGCCGCGCACCGGCACGCTGACAGTCGCGGGGCAGAGCTTCACCGTCAACCAAGCTGCCGGACTGATTGCATTGCAATACTTCCCATTGCCGCGCCCCGTCCGATTGATGGACACGCGCGCAGGCCAGGGCAATTGCGACAATGTCGCCGCACCCATCAACGCGGGAACCAGCTTCACCATACAGGGCCGGGGCACCTGCGAAGGGTTGACGATTCCGGCCAACGCTCAGGCTTTGGCTGGCAACATTACGGTGCTTAACTTTACCAACCAGTTCGGCTATCTCACGTTGTATCCGAACGGTGTCAGCGCGCCGCTGGCCGCCAACATGATTTATGGGCCGGGGCAGATTCTCTCGAATGCCTTTACGGTGTCATTGAACGCGGCGGGAGAGTTCAACGTCTTCGCCGAACGCACGATTGATGTGGTGACAGACATCGGCGGATATTATGCGCCGCCCGGCAGCGGGCTTTTCTATCATCCGCTCTCTCGCCCGATCCGTTTGATGGACACGCGCGCAAACCAGGGCAATTGCGATAATGTCGCCGCACCCATCAACGCGGGAACCAGCTTCACCATACAGGGCAGGGGCACCTGCGAAGGCTTGACGATTCCCGCCAATGCTCAGGCTTTGGCTGGCAACATTACTGTGCTTAACCCCACAGCGCAGTTCGGCTATCTCACCTTGTATCCGAACGGCGTCAGCGCGCCGCTGGCCGCCAATATGATTTACGCGCCGGGGCAAATCCTATCGAATGCATTCATCGTCTCAATGAACAATGTTGGTGAGTTCAATGTCTTCGCTGAACGCACGATTGATGTGGTGACGGACATCGGCGGCTACTTCAGCCCGGACGCCGTGGACGTGAACGGGCCGGGGCTGCTCTTCACGCCGCTGGCGCGCCCGGTGCGTTTGATGGACACGCGCGCAGGCCAGGGCAATTGCGACAGTATCAACGTGCCCATCAACGCGGGGACCAGCCTCACCGTTCAGGGCCGGGGCACGTGCGAAGGGCTGACGATTCCGGCCAACGCTCAGGCTTTGGCTGGCAACATTACGGTGCTTAACCCTACAGCGCAGTTCGGCTATCTCACGTTGTACCCGAATGGCGTCAGCGCGCCGCTGGCCGCCAATATGATTTATGCGCCGGGGGAAATCCTATCGAACGCATTCATCGTCTCAATGAACAATGTTGGTGAGTTCAATGTCTTCGCCGAACGCACGATTGATGTGGTGACGGACATCGGCGGGTATTTCGCGCCAGCCCCCGTGAATCAAGCGCCGGTGGTTGCCGCCGGAGCAGACCAAACCATCGCAACTGCGGCAACAGCCAGATTGACCGGCTTTGCAACCGATGACGGGTTGCCGAACGGAACGTTGACGCTGAGTTGGAGCAAAGTCAGCGGCCCCGGCACGGTCACATTCACCCAGCCCAATCTGGCCGCGACCAACGCCAGCTTCAGCGCGTCCGGCGTGTACGTGTTGCGGCTGACAGCCAGCGATTCCCTGGCTTCAGCCAGTGATGATGTGCAAGTGACGGTCAATGGCGGGCTGGCGGTCAACGCAGGCAACGATCAAGTGGTGACACTGCCCGCGACGGCGATGCTGGCCGGTACGGTGACGGGCGGCGCTCCTCCCGTCACCACCGGGTGGAGCAAGATCAGCGGCCCCGGTTCAGTGCTCTTCAGCAATGCCAGCGCGGCAATCACAATGGCGACCTTCGCCCTGAATGGAACTTATGTCCTGCGGCTAAGCGCGACGGACACAAACGGCACGCTGACCGATGATGTACAGGTGACGGTCAATGCCGACCCAACCACGCCGCCGCAAGACCCGATGATTGTTGCGCCGTCCCTGAATAACACCGTCGCGACGACGATTGGCACGGCGACTGAATTTCTTTACAGCGGCGCGAACCCCATCCAGACGGGCGTTGCGCCGGGCACGATCAATCCTGTGCGGGCGGCGGTTTTGAAAGGCCGTGTGCTTGATAAGGCCAACAATCCGCTGCCGCTGGTCAAAGTCACAGTCTTGAATCATCCCGAATTTGGCCAGACCTTGAGCCGCGCCGACGGCAAGTTCGACCTGGCGCTCAATGGCGGCGGCCAGTTCACTGTGCAGTACGAAAAGACGGGCTACCTGACCGCGCAGCGCACCCAGACCGTGCCGTGGCAGGATTACTGCGGCGTGCCGGACGTGGTGCTGATTGGCTACGACCCGGCGGTCACCTTCATTGACTTGCAGGCCAGCGCGCCGATTCAAACCGCACAAGGCACCGCTTCAAACGACACTTCCGGCACGCGCCGCACAACGCTGATGTTCAAACAAGGCACGACGGCGCTGATGAAGCTGCCGGGCGGCGCGATGACGGGCCTGGACAAGCTGCACGTGCGCGCGACAGAGTTCACGGTCGGCACAAACGGCGCGAATGCGATGCCGGGCGATCTGCCGGGAACCAGCGCCTACACTTATGCCGCTGCCTACACGATTGACGAAGCCATCGCGGCGAACGCGCTGGAAACGACCTTCAATCAGCCGGTGATTCAGTACAACGAAAACTTCCTCAACTTCCCGGTGGGAACCAGCGTACCGTCCGGTTTTTACGACCAGCAGCAGGGCCTGTGGATACCTTCGACCAGCGGGCGCGTCGTTAAGATTCTCTCGGTCAGCGGCGGGCAAGCCAATCTGGATGTGAACGGTCAGGGCATACCCGCAACTGACCCTGAATACGCCGCGCTCGACATCAATACGGCGGAGCGGCAACAACTGGCAACGACGTTCAGCGTCAATCAATCATTGTGGCGCGTACCGGTGATTCACTTCTCCTTTTGGGATTTCAATCTGGGATTCGGCGTGCCGATGAACGGCGGGCAACCCAACGGCAGCCCGGCTTCCGGCGGCGGTGGCGACCCCGGCTGCCCGAACCAGAAAAGGGGCTGCATTCTCGGTATGCAGGACCAACGCCTCAGTGAAGAAGTTGACGTGGTTGGCACGCCCTATTTTTTGCGCTACGACAGCACCACCCAGCGCGGGCGCGTCGCCGAGGTCACCGCGCGCATTCCGCTGAGTGGCGCGACTTTGGCCGGCCCGGTCAAACGGATTGAAATGACCGTGACCATTGCCGGACAGGTGCAGGCCTTCACTTTCCCCGCGCAAGCCAATCAAAGCGCGACTTTCACCTGGGACGGGCGCGATGCTTACGGGCGCACAGTGCAAGGCCACCAAGTGTTGAGCATTGACATCGGCAACGTCTATGACGGCGTTTATCAAAACACGGCCAACTTCGGTTTCAACGGCAACGGCATTCCGATTACGGTCAACACGCGCCGGGAAATCACGATTCACCGCCGCCAAAAAGTGCAGCTCGGCGTTTTTGACATGCAAGCGCAGGCTTTAGGCGGTTGGAGTTTGAGCGCGCATCACGTTTACGACCCTGTCGGCCACAGGCTCTATCAGGGCGACGGAAGGCAGCGCAGCGTGGAAATCGTCAACAATGTCGTCACGAATTTCGCGGGGACGGGCGTGGCGGGCAATGGCGGGGACGGCGGGCCTGCGAATCAGGCTCAGTTAAACTCGCCGTATCACGCCGCCGCCGCGCCCGATGGCAGCATCTATATCGCCGATGCCGGACGCATCCGCAAAGTGGACCCGAACGGCGTCATCACAACGGTGGTTAATGTGCAGGCGATTACGAACGGCAATGCGGGTCGCGTCATCGTCACGCCTGACGGCAGTTTGATTACGACCAGCAATCTCGCCGTCCTCAAACGCACACCGAACGGGCAAGTAACGATCATCGCAGGCGGCATCAACCAACCGGGCTTTAGCGGCGACGGCGGCCCGGCCACACAAGCCAAGTTTCGGAATTTGCGCCCGTACCTCGCGCCCGACGGCAGCCTCTATATCAGCGACACCGGCAACCAGCGCATCCGCAAAGTCAGCACGGACGGCATCGTCAGAACGATTGTCGGCAACGGCACGCAGGGCTTTAGCGGCGACGGCGGGCCGGCCCTCAACGCGCAAGTTTATCTACCCAGCGATCTCGTCGTGACCGCCGACGGCACGCTTTACTTCTTAGACCACTACAACGAACGCATCCGCAAAGTCAGCCCCGACGGCATCATCACGACCTATGCGGGAACAGGCATTGAAGCCGACGCGGGCGACGGCGGCCCGGCTTTGCTGGCTAACATCGCCTTCGGTGGCTTCTTTGAATTTGAAGCCGGATTCTTAGGCTCGCTGGCTTTGGGGCCGGACGACACGCTCTACTTCGCGCAATCACCCCGCTTCGGCCAGCCCCTGCGCGTCCGCAGCATCACCCGCGACGGCATTATCCACGCTGTCGCGGGAACCAATGTGCGCGGCGACACAGCCGAAGGCGGCCCGGCCCTGCAAGCACAACTGACGCTCACTTCGGTCAGCGTCGGGCCGGACGGCAGCCTCTACATCAGCGGCAGCGGCGATGGCTCCTCGACTGGCAGCTATCGCGTCCGGCGCATCTTCCCGCCGTTGCCCGGCTACACCGCCAACGACATCACCATCCCTTCGGAAGACGGCAACGAACTTTACTTCTTCGACAGCAGCGGCAGGCACCTCCGCACCGTCAATACTTTAACGAACGCGAATCTGTTCGTCTTCGCTTATGACAGCGCGGGCCGTTTAATCAGCGTTACCGACGGCGACAACAACGTCACGACAATTCAACGCAACGGCGCAGGACAGCCGACCGGCATTCTCAGCCCGTTCAATCAACTGACGACAGTCACGCTTAATGCCAACGGCTATTTTGCGACGATCACCAATCCGAACAACCAGCAATATCAATTTACTTACACCGCGCAGGGTCTGGCGACCAGCGAAACCGACCCGCGCGGCAACGCCAACCAATTCACCTACAACGCCCTCGGTCAACTCACGCGCGACGACGACGCGGCCACGGGCTTTCAAACTTTAACCCGTGTCGACCCGAATCTTACGACCTACAACGTCGCGCACAATACGGCGGCAGGCCGTCTGACAACCTTTCAAGTGCAAGACCTGAGCAACGGCGACCGCAAGTTTCTCAACACTTTGCCAGACAACACGCAGACCGATTTGACCAAAGGCGCGAACGGGATGAATACCTTGACCGCGCCCGACGGCACGATTACTAACACGACGCTCAATGGCGACCCGCGTTGGAAATTGCAAGCGCCGCTGATCACGAATACGGCCATCGCCACGCCCGGCGCGTTGAATTACGCGGCGACCTTTGCGCGCGCGGTGAGCTTGACGAATTCGGCTGACCCGCTGAGTCTGACCACGCAAAACGACACGATGACGATCAACGGGCGCACTTTCACTTCGGCTTTCACTGCCGCGAGTCGAACGTTTGTAAATACGTCGCCGTTTAACCGGCAAACGACGCGCGTGATTGACACGCAAGGCCGCTTGACCAATTTCCAGTTCGCCAGCTTCAACCCGCTGGCCGCGACTTACGACGTGCGCGGACGCTTGGCGACCACTGTCTTCGGCACGGGCGGAACTGCGCGCACCAGCACGCTTGCTTATAACCCCGGCGGCTTTCTGGCTTCGTTCACCGATGCGCTGGCGCGCGTGAACAGCTTCAGCTACGACCTGGCGGGGCGTGTCACGCAACAAACCTTGCCTGACGCGCGCGTGATCGGCTTTGGCTACGATGCCAAAGGGAACCTGACTTCGCTGACGCCGCCGGGGCGTCCGGCGCATACGTTCAACTACAACGCGGTTGATCTGCTGACCAGCTACACGCCGCCAACCGTGCCTGGCACGGGTGCGACGGCTTTCACTTATAACCTCGACCGCGACCTGACCCGCGTCACGCGGCCCGATGCGCTGCAACTCAACTTCGCGTATGACAGCGCGGGACGGTTGCAGACCTTGACCGCGCCCAACGGCAATTACGCATATGCTTACAACGTCACGACGGGGCAGCCTGCCAGCATCACCGCACCCGGCGGCGGCGTGTTGTCTTATCAATACGACGGCTTCCTGCCGACGCGCCAGACATGGGCTGGCGTGATAGCGGGCAATGTCAGCCGTACTTTCGACAACAACTTCCGCATCGTGTCGCAAAGCATCAACAACGCGAACACGATCAATTTTGCTTACGACAACGACGACTTGCTGACCAGCGCAGGCGCGCTCACGCTGACGCGCGATGCGGTAACGGGCTTTATCAGCGGCACGACGCTCGGCAGTGTCAACGATACGCGCGGCTATACCGGCTTCGCGGAACTCGCCAGCCACGCGGCGAATTTCAACGCGACGCCGCTTTACAACACGCAGTTCAGTTACGACAAACTGAGCCGCATCACGCAAAAGGTCGAAACCATCGGCGGCGTGACGACGACGAATGTTTACGGCTACGACACCGCCGGACGCCTTGCCAACGTCACGCGCAACGCCGTGCTGGTGGACGTTTATGCCTACGACAGCAACGACAACCGCCTGAGCCTCACGCGCAGCGGCGTACCGGTCAACGGCACGTACGACGCGCAAGACCGCCTGACGCAATACGGCGGCGCGACCTATGGCTACACCGCGAACGGCGAACTGCAAAGCAAAACCGTGGGCGCAAACGTCACGCAATACGGCTACGACGTATTGGGCAATTTGCGCAACGTGACGCTGCCCGGCGCGACGCAACTCGATTACGTGATTGACGGGCAAAACCGGCGCATCGGCAAGAAGGTCAATGGCACGCTCGTGCAAGGCTTCCTCTATCAAAACCAACTCGCGCCCGTCGCCGAACTCGACGGCGCGAATAATCTCGTCAGCCGCTTCGTTTATGGCAGCCGCGCCAACGTGCCGGATTACATGGTGAAAGGCGGCGTGACCTATCACTTCATCACCGATCAAGTGGGCAGCGTGCGGCTTGTAGTAGACGTGGCGGCAGGCACGATTGCGCAGCGGCTGGATTACGATGAGTTTGGCGTAGTGATGATGGATAGCAATCCGGGCTTCCAACCGTTCGGCTTCGCGGGCGGGCTGTATGACCGCGACACCAAACTGACGCGCTTCGGCGCGCGCGATTACGACGCAGAGACCGGACGCTGGACGGCAAAAGACCCAATCCTGTTCGATGGCGGAGATACGAATTTGTACGGTTATGTGTTGGCAAACCCCGTAAACAACTTTGACTCAAACGGACTCGGCGCACCCATCCCAAGTCCTGGCGGCGTTGGTAACTTTACAGCTGGTTTTTTTGAGGACCCGATATTTGATTTCGCCAGGGATCAAATCAAGAAATGTCCAACCTTCGGAACGCCAAGAAAGAAGGCGGATACGATTAGAGGAGTGGGATATCAAGCCGTCCAAAATGTCCAGACTGCGAGTCAGGCTGCGAACCCGTCCAATCAAGTCGGGCCGATTCTCAATGGCTTGGGGAATATTTTAAACGCCGTTACGAATATCGGAAACTCAATCGGCATGAACCTTTATAACCAGCTTGTTAACGCCCGATAGGCAACATCATAGCCTGCTCTAACCGATGCAACGGGAAAGTGCGGATCGCTGCGCAAGCTATCGAAGGCTGGCTCAATCTTGATCTAAATCAGATCGGCTTGCTGTGTTTATTAGAGGTTGTCATGTTTGCGGCGGCGTTGCCTTCGCTCGATATGTTCGCTCAATGACGCAACATCGCGCGGCTCCCCGACCGCGAAATTCTGGGGCTGACCGTATTGCGCATGGAGCCGGAAGCCGACCGCCGCTTGAGCCAGTTGCTTGACCAGCAGCCAGCCGCGCAACTGACCGACGCCGAACAGCCTGAGTTGGCAGAGTTGATGCGAACCTACGAGATGGGACTGCTGCGCCAATCCCAGGCGCTGGCTGAAGCAGTCAGTCGCGGTCTACTCCCACCGATGCAATCGTGAAAATCCGGGAGAGGCTCGTCGTTGGCCTGTCTTCACCAACTCAATGCGCGTTCGGCCTTGACGCCCACTTCCCACCAACTCAGTCCGGTTGGGCGAACGCGGACGACTTTGCCCATGCGTTGCGCTTGTGTCCGAAAAGCCGGGTGGCGGAGGAAGCGGCGAATGTATGCGGCGGCCTCGTCAGGTTCGACATCGAGGTAAACCAGGCAGTAGCCCGAATGGCATAGCTCCGGCTGAGAAAAATCGCGATCCAGTGTAAAGAAGGTTGGGCGGCGCAGGGCGTGCAGCAGCGGGATGATCTGCTGTCGGTCTTCCATCCCCAAGCGCCCTAGCTGAGTGCCGATATGCCGAAAGTGAACCTTCCAGCTTTGCAGTTGCTGGCGCTGCGGGCGGTCAATGTTTTCATCCAGCACGTTCATGCCGCGCGCCGTTTGCCGAGTTTCTCGCTCAATGCCTGAGTCGCCAGATCGACCGCCTCAGCGATGGCTTCGTGATTGATATTTCCATCATAAGCCTGACAGATCCAGTCCCAATCTTTTCCCTTGGCGATGTAGTAAAGCACGTGCTCGACCATAATGCGCGTGCCTTTGAAAGTCAGGTCGCCGCCGCAAATCTTCGGGTCGGAAATAATGTATTTGCCGAACTCTATTCGCTTACCAGTCTTCATAACTTACCTCCAGGCGGCGAACTAGCACACCGTGCGGCTACGGGCAGCGTTCACCAGCTTACGGCGTGTTCAGCCTTGTCGCTCACTTCCCACCAGCTTATCCCGCCGTGGCGCACGCGCACGACTTTGCCCATCCGCCGCGCTTGGGTGCGAAATGAAGAATGGCGCAGGAGGCGGCAGATGTAATCGGCGGCGTCTTTGTAACCTACATCGAGGAAGACCAGACAATATCCGGCGTGGCGCAGATCGGCTCGATAATAGTCGCGGTCGCGCGTGAAGAAGGTCAGTCGCCCTAATGTGTGCAGCAACGGGATGACATCATTGCGATCCTTCATCCCCACCCAGCCAAGCTCTGTCCCGATGCGACGATAATGAATCTTCCAGTCCCGCAACTTGTCGCGCTCAGGCCTGACAATGTTTTCATCCAGCACATTCATGGCAAGTCCACGTTGAGTTCAGGCGGCACGTCGCTTCTTCTCGCTCTTTTCAGTGAGCGCCTGGCGGGCCAGGGCAACGGCTTCGGCAACGGCTTGCTGGCTGACGCGACCATCAAGGGCGTAGTTGATCCGCTCCCAATCGTAGCCGTCCGCCAACATATCGAGCGCGTCTTTGACAAACAGGCGCGTGCCTTTGAACGTCCATTCGCCGCCGCATATCTCCGGGTCGGAGACGAGGTATTCACCGAACTCTATTCGCTTGCGTGTTTTCATGATTTGACCTCCGGTTCGTTAGGGTAGCGAATTTAGCACACCGTTCCCACGCCAACAATTACTGCATCAGCCCAACGCGCCGCAGCAATTCAGCATAGCGCGGATCGGTGCGCAAGCCATCGAAGACCGGATCAATCTTCAGCGAAACCAGATCGGCTTGCTGTTGATCAGCAGCTTTTTGCAACCAGGCGAAGGCCGCTTCCTGATCGCCCAAGACAGCATATGCGCCGGCGACGAGAAAGGGCGATGTCCCACCATTTTCTTTGATGAGGAGCGGCAAGAGTGCGCGCGCTTCGGTGAGGCGGCCTGACTGGGCGAAGATCGTCAAACGACCAGTAGATGACAGATGACCAGCCTTTTGCGCGGTCTGTAATGCCTCATCGTAGCGGCCCTGTTGCAGGTAGCACCTCGTTTGATTGTGACGCGCCCAGTCATTGGCAGGCTCCAGTTCCAGCACTTTCGCCGCTTGCGCCAGACAGCGGTCGGGTTGCCGCCAGTAGTAATACGTTTCCGCCAGATTATTGAGAAAGCCGGTATTGAGTGGATCAAGGTCGCGCGCGCGCAAATATTCGGCCTCGGCTGCGGCAAACTTTCCCTGCGCCAGCAGCGTGCCTGCGTACCAAGCGTGCGCGATGGCGTAGTTGGGATTGCTGGCCAGCGCCTGCCCGAAATAACGTTCGCCCGCCGCCCAGTCCCGGTCGCTGAAGGCGGCCAGCAATCCCAGCGCAGCATAGGGCGACGCCAGAGAAGCGTCCAGCGCAATCGCTTTGTTGGCGCACTCTTTGGCCTTGCCGACCATTGATCGCGGAGGTGCCATCGAATTGGTTTCCATGACGGCATACGCTTCGGCCAACCCGGCCCAGGCTAGCGCATAATTCGGATCAGTGTTGATCGCCTGCTGATAAAACTCCGCCGCTTTCACCACATCGCCTTTCAGCCGCCGCTCGCGCGCTTTCAGATAAGCGTCGTACGCCGCCAGATTGTTGGTGCCGGGCTTGTAATTCGGATCGCGGCACAACACAGCCTGCAAACTTTCGGCGACGCTGCAACCGATTTCGTCCTGCACGGCGATGATCTCTTTAAGCGGGCGCGTGATGTCGCCCGTCCACAATATGCGTCCATCTTCGGTACTGATCAATCGCACCGTCACCCGCACGGTGCTGTCATCGCGGCGCAGACTGCCTTCCAGCACGGCGGCCACTCCCAGCCGACGCCCGATTTCACGAACGTCCACTTCCTTCCCTTTGAAAGCGAATGCTGAGTTGCGTGCGATGACTTTCAGATCGCGAACTTTGGCCAGTTCGTTGATCAAGCTTTCAGTTACGCCGTCGCCGAAATAATCCTGCGCCGGATCGCCCGTCAGATTCTTGAGCGGCAGCACGGCCAGCGAACGAATCGGCACAGCAGCGGTTTCCGCGCGCCGGTCAGTGCCGCGATAAAAAGCAGAGGCAATGACAAACAAAATGGCCAAGCCCGCCGCCACGCCGAAGATCGCCGCCAGCTTCGCTGATTTGGCGAATTTGCGAGTGAACAACGATTGCGTCTGAGAAGGCAGCAGGGGTTCCGCAGCGGCAATGCTGATGCCGGAGATTTCCTGCTCCTTCTCCGGACCAACAGCCGCGCAGGGTTCAGTCAGCGGCCCGACGTAACGAAAGCCTTCGCCGTAGCGCGTTTCGATAAATCGCGGATGTTCCTGCCGGTCGTCCAGCGCCTTGCGAATTGCGCCGACGGCTTTGCGCAGCGAATCATCGTAAACGTCTTTGCCTTCCCAGAATTTGTCCAGCAATTCTCCGCGCGTCACCAAACGCTCGCGATGCTTGATCAAATAGACCAGCACCTGAAACGGCAGCGGCGTCAGATGAACGCTTGCACCCGCCCGGCTCAGCTTGCGCTGTCCGACATCAAGCGAAAACTCGCCGAGCGAATAGACTGGATACTTCTCTTCCATTGCCTACTTCCACGATGCCGAAGCTGGCGGCTTAAGCAATTGGAGTTGATTGGTGCGCGACCATTTGCCATTTGCCCTTCTGTTTGACGTAAACATGAATGTAGCGGGCGTTGGTGTTGTGCGTCTTGCCGCCGCCAATGGACACAACCATCCAATGAGTCGTGACGACTGCGGTATCGCCATAGACGCTGACTTTGATCTCGTCGCGTTTCAGGGTTTGGTATTTGGACGCGCCCGATTTGATGTTGGCGATATAGGTTGCTTTGGTGTCTGTCGTCGCGCTGGAATGCGTGTAAATAAGCCCGTCGCCGTAAATCTTCTCCAGCGCCGCAACATCGCTTTTGAGTAAGGCATCCTGCCATTGCTGTTCCATGTTCAGGATTTCCTGTTCTGCTTTATTGCTTTGCCCGTTCGCAAAAACGCTGGCCAGAATCATCACAAGTAGACCTCCGAGAAATTGCTTCATTTGTAATCTCCTTAGTTGGTTGAATCAGTACCGCGAGCGGTAGCGAGCATTTTTAACTGGCTTGCGACTTAAGGAAATCCGCTTGCTACCGCGCGCGGTACTGATTCGAATCGTTGCGTTTGTAGTTCTTACAGCTCGTTGTGAATCAAATCTTCGTACGTGTCGCGGCGGCGAATGACTTCCACCTTGCCGCCATCGTCCACCAGCAATGCAGCCGGAAAGACGCGCCCATTGTAGGCGGTCATCTGCGACATTGTGTATGCGCCGGTGTTCAGCATCGCAATCACTTCGCCGACTTTTGCATCCGCCGGCAGCAGACGGCAATCGGGCAGATGCCCGTCGCCATGCATATCGAAGTAGACATCGCCGCCATCGCACAAAGGCCCGGCCATTCGGTATCGTTCGCCGTGCTCTTCCCCGGCGCGCGAAGCGTTCACCGCGTGGTAATACCAGTGATACAGCACCATCGAAAGCATCAGGTTATAACCGGCATCGGTCAACGCCCAAGCTTCGCCCGTTTCGGGGCGCGTTTTGACGTTGCGCACTGTCGTCAGAATCGTCACAGCATCGGCAATCACGGCACGCCCAGGTTCCATGACGATTTCCAGTTCGTCCAGCAAATGTTCCGCGCCTGCCTGTCTGGCCGAAGCGCGGACGACATCAATGGCGTTCGACATCATTTCAGCGGCAGTCAGATTTGCGCCGAGCATTGCGCGTTCGTCCGCGCTGATTTCCGCGGCGTGCGCCGCATCGCGCAGGTAATTGACCGGAATGCCGCCACCGATGTTGATGTGCTGAAGCCTGTGCCCTGTTTCGCCGTGCAGCCACAACAGATGTTCCCACATTGCCGTGAAAGCTTCGGCATATGGTTCAGGATCAGGCGTCTGAGAACCGACGTGAATGTGAAGTCCTACCAGATTGATAAATTCAGGGTTAGCCACCGCGCGCAACATCATCTGGCGCGCCTGTGATGGCGACACGCCGAACTTCGACGTATACAGCGCCGTCTGCAATCCAGCGTGCGAACGCGTGCCTACGCCCGCCACCAATCGCACGGTGACGTTGGCGCGCTTGTTCAGCCTGGCCGCGACCTGTTCGACCAAATCCAATTCGAATGGCGAATCAAGATTGATGGTGTAGATGCCAGCATTGATCGCCTCGGCAATTTCCTGCTCGCTTTTCGCGATACCGTTCATTTCAATCTGGTCAGGGCGGAAGCCCGCGCGCAGGGCCTTGAACAATTCGCCGCCGGAATTGACTTCGACATCTATTCCAGCTTCGCGCACCACGCGCAACACGCCCAGCAGGTTGTTGGCCTTCGATGCGAAACAGAGTTTTAGTTTAGGGTGATGCTTCTGCGCTTCCAGCAACTGCGCAATGTTGTGGCGGATGCGCGGCGCAGAAATGACAAACAGCGGCGTGTCATATTCAGCGGCGAGTCCGGTTACATCAACGCCGTTAATGTGCAAGTGATTGTTTTTGATTTCCAGATAGCCAGGAACCGCCCAAGCCGGTTGAGAAGAACTGTCTGTCACTGATTAGACTCCTTGATGATTTGTTTCAGATGATTCAAGACCGGATTGTAGTCGCTGGCAGCCTCGGCGTGAAGAAGCGGTGACAATCTTTCGCTTGCCAATTTCCATCCGCATCCGTAGCATAATCTGGAGTGAATATTCTTTCCGAGGCATAAGGTTTATGGCATGGGATGTGGAATTTACCGATGAATTTGAGGAATGGTGGGAATCTTTGACGGAAGAGGAACAGGACTCGGTAGACATTTCCGTGGATATGCTCCAAGAGGAGGGACCGAATCTGCCTTTCCCGCGTTCATCCGGCATCAATGGATCAAAACATAACCAAATGCGTGAGCTTCGTGTTCAGCACAAAGGCGATCCTTACCGCATCCTTTACGCTTTCGATCCGCGGCGCGCGGCTATTCTTCTGATCGGTGGAAACAAAGCCGGAGATGATCGCTGGTACGAGCGGTTCGTGCCGATTGCCGACAAGCTTTTTGACGAACATTTGGAGACGCTCAAAAAGGAGGGCTGACTGTAATGGCAAAGTCGTTTGAAATTCTAAGAGCAAGAATGTCCCCGGAACGGCGGGCGAAAAATGAAGCGCGCGCGCGGGAACTGCTCGCCGAAATCGCTCTTCAGGAACTCCGCCAGTCCCTGAATCTGACGCAGGAGCAGGTGGCGGAGATCATGCAATTGAATCAGGCAGCGGTGTCAAAGATGGAACACCAGAGTGATATGTACATCAGCACGCTGCAAAAGCTGGTCTCCGCGATGGGCGGTAAGCTGAAACTCGTCGCCAGCTTCCCGGACAAAGAAGTCGTGATCAATCAATTCGAGTAACTGATTGGGCTTGCTTGCCAAACCTACGCGTAGCCAAAGCGGCGGTCACTGAAAAAGTCCTCTCGGAGTTTTATCTTCTCTGAGCAGATCGCCGATTTCGCGTTGGCAGAATCGGCAGATGCTGGCTTCGGGTTTAATCAGTTCGGCGCAATGCGGGCATGGAACACGGCCTTGATTTTCGGCTTCCTTGAAACCGGCGCGAATCCAGAAATATCCATAGATGATCGCCAGCGCCGCGATAACGGGCAGGGCCAGTTCCAGCAAAAGACCAAGCAATTTGACTAAAGCCATTATGCCTCCCCGCCTTCGATTCGAATTTAAGCCAGTTCGATTTGCAGCTTCGTCACCGATGCAGGCGCAAAGATGAACACCACACTACCGCCTTTCAACGTTGCTTGTGCGGTCTGCGGTTCGATGGCGCGTGGATTATCGAAGCTGTTGTGCGCATGAATGTCTTTGGCCGCCCAGATTTTCGGCAAGGTGGCCGTAGATTTCCGGCGCGATTGTGCCGATGGGTTCGTCAATCAAAACATCTATCCGCGAATCAACGGCACTAGAAGCTAGAGACGCGATGGAAGACTTCGACAGTTGCTGTGCGGCAAGCAATGCCGCGCCTCCGGTCAACGCGCTTTGGACAAACTTCCGTCTTGTAGTTCGGGACATTGGGTGGACTCCTTGTTCCGTCCTGGGTACGCACCGCTTCCAGCGTGCAGGCATGGCAATGAATGCTCTTGTTTTCCAAGCGGCCTTCTATCAAAGACCGCACGCCAGAGACGATGCGTACCCAGGTTAAGTTGTGAGAAGTGAAACTGCGCGAGAGATATTGTAATTCGATTTTTGCAAAGCCACTTCGGCTGCTGGGCGCGTGACATCAGTCTTGACCATCACAATCGCCAACCGCAAATCCCATTCAGCGATTGTCAGCGCGACCTGGGCCATTGGCTCCGGAATATTGCACTCAGTCATCAATAATCCTAACGCGCGCTGCTGCAGCTTGACGTTGCTGGTTTTCAGATTGGTCATCCGGTTGCCGGTGACATATCCCAACCGCACCATCGTCATTGTCGAAAGCATGTTCAACACCAACTTCTGCGCCGTGCCCGATTTCAACCGCGTCGAACCGGCGAGGACTTCGGGGCCGACAATGGCTTCAATTGGGATTTCAACCGCCGCAGCCAATGCCGTGTTTTCATTGCAGGTGATGCAAAGGGTCAACGCACCAATGCCGCGCGCATATTCAACCGCGCCGATGGTGTAGGGCGTTCGCCCGCTGGCAGCGATGCCAACGACGACATCGTCCGCGGTGAATCCGCGCGCTTGCAAATCCGTCGCGCCCGCATCGCGGTCATCTTCGGACGCTTCGACGGCTTTGTAGCATGCGTCATATCCGCCAGCGATGACGCCTTGCACCAGGTCTGGCGAAACGCCGAAGGTCGGCGGACATTCGGCGGCATCCAGCACGCCCAAACGCCCGCTGGTGCCAGTGCCTGTGTAAAACAACCGCCCGCCTCGCTCCAATCGTTCAGCGATGCCATCCACGGCGCGCGCAATTGCAGGCAAGACTTTTCCAACGGCTTCGGCAACTTTGCCGTCTTCGCTGTTGAAGATGCGCAACGCATCCAGCGTCGGCAGCTTGTCAATTTCAGTCGTGTTGGGATTGATCTGTTCGGTGGTAGTCATTCAAAAAAGATGATTTTCAAGATGTTGATGAAGGCCAAAATCGCCAATGGAACAAAAATCGCCAAAACAAACGCAGGCATCACTCTTTTCAACTGCAAGGCAACTGGCGATTTTTTGCCAATAAAATGTAACCCAACGTAGATGCTCAATATGATGATCCCAATGATCATCCAGATGAAGAGAACAAAAAGCGGCCCCATTCTTTTATCCTCTTTGCGACATTGCCTGCGCCATTTTCGCCGCGCCGATCACTGGCGGATCAAGCGGAGGCGCGACTTCGGCGGCAGGCGCAACCTGGTGGATCGCTTCGCGCAATGGGACGAGCACCAAATCTCCAGCCTCAAAGACACCGCCAACATACGCGATGCGGAAAGTATCACGCTCCATCCTCAGTTGCTCAATCACGGCGATGGCGGTTTTGGCCAGTTCTTCGGCGGCGTCGCGCAGAATATTTAGCGCGACCTGATCGCCTGCTTCGGCGGCGTTGACAGCAACGCGCGATAGTTGCGCGATTTTGGTCATGACCTCGCGGCGCTGTTCGTCCGTGGTTTCGTAGATCACCGGCGGCAGTTCCGGCGGGGAGGCGACACCGAAATGCTTCAAGACAGGTTCCATCATCGCCGTCGGCTTGCCACGATAATCGTAGGCCATGACCACGGCTTCCAGCGCGCGGCGCCCAATGTAAGAGCCGCTGCCTTCGTCGCCCATGATCGGCCCCCATCCGCCAGAGCGTGCGAAGCGTCCGCGCGCATTGATGCCACATGCAATTGATCCCGTGCCCGCGATGATGACGACGCCTGGCTGATTCCCCGTCGCGCCCGCCAGCGCCACACGCGCGTCGGTTTCCAGCAGCAGGTCTTTGATCGGCAGCGATTCTTTCAACGCGCCCAGCATTTGCCGATTGTGGTCGGGGTGCGAAACGCCAGCCAAACCAATGCAGGCGGCGGTAATCTGCGACGGTTCAATGCCTGCCTGGTTGCAGGCTTGATGAACGGCCTTACGGATATGGCTGATGGCTTTTTCCAGGCCGACGCGCAGGAAGTTTGCGGCGTCAGCCTGACTTTCGCCCAGCGCCTCACTGGCATCATTGACCACGGCGGCGCGGCAGTTGGTGCCGCCGCCGTCAACGCCCAGCCAGTAATGTGTTTGCGAACCATCCGTGCGGAAAGCTCGTGATGAAGCTGTTTCAATTGTCGCGGTATTCATAAACTTGAGATCGCGCGCCGGAATCGGAAAAAGAGACAAAGCCCTTCACAGTCATTTTGATTTATCTTTTGAATTCAGGGCATCTGGTGAATTCAGGGCATCTGGTCGCAGGGCGTAAACCGGATCATAAACTCGTTGCGAGCAGAGCGGCAAATTGTCTGATCTTTACCCCGAAGAGTTTTGCTAATATGCCGCCTGCAAGATTCAAACTCTCGCGGGAGGCAAACAGAAAATGGCACAGAACGAAAAAAGGCGGCCGGTGGTCGGCCTGGCATTGGGCGGTGGCATGGCGCGCGGCTGTTCGCACGTTGGGGTATTGCGCGAGTTCGAAAAGAATCAGATTCCGATTGACCTGATTGCCGGCACCAGCGTTGGAGCGCTGATCGGCGGCGCATACGCATCCGGGCTGTCGCCGGATGAAGTTGAAAAGCTGGCGCTGACGATCAGTTGGAGCGATCTGGGGCGCGCGACGGTTTCGATGATGGGCTTTTACAACAGCGCGCGAACCGAAGATTACGTCCGCAGGAATTTCCCCGTTACCGAATTTGACAAGATGCGCATCCCATTCGGCGCGGTCGCAACAGACCTGCAAACAGGGCGAATGGTCGTCTTTACCGAAGGCAGTCTGCCGCTGGCCATTCGCGCCAGTTGCGCCATGCCCGTGTTTTACACGCCGGTGACGGTTAACGGGCGAATGATGGTGGACGGTGGATTGGTTGGGCATATTCCGGCTTCAGTCGCGCGAATGATGGGCGCGGACATCGTCATCGCCGTGGACATCAATTCGCAGCACCTGCCCATTCCGCAACCGACGAACTTGTTTACGATCATGTCGCAATCGCTTTCGATTATGGGGCGGACAGCGGTTGGCTATTTGTATGCCGACGCCGATGTCGTCGTCCGTCCGCAGATTGAACACGTTCGCCCGGACGATTTATCGAAAGCCGCCGAAATGATTGCCGCTGGAGAAGAAGCCGCCCGCCGCGTGATCCACAAAGTCAGGCGGTTGCTCGTGCCCCGACGGCAAGGCTTCCTAAAACGAATCTTTGGAAAGCCCCAGCCCGATCATCGCCGGGTGACCATGCTGGAAGAAGAGTGATGGTTATAGTTTTCAAGAAAATGTTTTTCACTACGAATCGCCACGAATGAACACGAATGGGGACTTGCGAACCAGTCAGTCACAGGTTTGCCTGACCCTCTGCTTTTATTCGTGGACATTCGCGATTATTCGTAGTTGGTTTCTTTTTCTTAAAGTCTATAGGTGAATGCCTCCGCCGCGGGCGAATCGTCAATGGCGGTTGGATCGCAGTTGGATCATGATAATCCGAATAATCGGGCAGATAAGATCAATTGTTAAGGAGCAGCAAGTAACATCTTCAGATGAGCGAGCAACCAGCAACGAACGAACCCGGCCAATCCCCCTCGCTTGAACCCCAAACTATCAAGGAATGGAAAGAAAAGCTGTGGCGGCATATCGCAGACGGCGAGCCGGACGCGCTGTCGCAGGCGATTCCGATTCTGGGCAAATTCCCGAACGATCCTGAAGTTCTGTTGATGACAATCATCGCCGCGCTGCGTGACGAAAAGCCGCAGCAGGCGCTACGCTACCTTGAACGCTTCCTGAAAAAGTTTGATCCGCTTCAGTGTGAGGACGTGTTGTTGCGCGTTGTTGCGCTTGCCCAGCAAGGTTTGATGCCGCTGGCTTGGCAGCAACTTCACAAACATAACGTGATGGAAGTCAGGATGTCTGTCGAGGTGCTGCCCATCTCCTGGTCATTCAGATCGTGGTTCTTCGACTGGATAGGCAAGATCGAACGTTACGAAAGCAATCGCCGTAGAACGGAGAAGCTGAAAGAGACATTGGCAGAGCGCCGAGCGCAGAAAGAAGCCAGGAAAGAGGTCGCGCCGAAGACCGAAACGAAGAAGAAATCCGCTGCCGCTGAAACCGAAGTTCCGCCCACAGCCGAACCCGCCGCTGCCGAGCGGGAATTCCCGCCGCTGCCACGTTACGAAATCAAAATCCCGCTGTCGCTGAGCCTGCCCGAATCGCTCGAAGCCGAGTTATCGCCCGTCAGCGCCGCGCACAGTTTCGACGAAGCGCGGCAGGCGCAGAGCGATTTCCGCCTGCGGTACGAATACACGCAGCTCGGCTTGCTGCAAGGCTTCGATGAATTGTTGTGCTTGCCGATGCTGCACGACGTTGAAACGTACTGGTATCAGGTCGAAGCCGTCCGCAAAGTCCTGAAGCAGTTTCGCGGGCGCGTGCTGCTGGCCGATGAAGTCGGTCTGGGCAAGACCATCGAAGCCGGGATGGCGCTGAAAGAATATTTGCTGCGCGGGATGGCTGAGCGTGTGCTGGTGCTGACCCCCGCGACGCTGGTCGGGCAGTGGCAGGAGGAGATGGCGACCAAATTCGGGATCGAGTTTGTGACCAGCTACGATTCGTTGGTCAGAAGCGATCCGGCGCAATTCTGGGCGCAGCCGCGCGTCATCGCTTCTATCGCCACCGCGCGCCGCGCCGAACATCAAGAGATATTGGCCGCCCAGCATTACGACATCGTCATCGTTGACGAGGCGCATCATTTGAAAAACCGGCAGACGGCGAATTGGAAGCTGGTTGATTCATTGAACAAAAAATTCCTGCTGATGCTCTCAGCCACGCCGGTGCAGAATTCGCTGGTCGAGCTTTACAACCTGCTGACGTTGCTCAAACCCGGATTGTTCAAGACCGAGAAGGAATTCCGCGCCAGTTACATGACCAGCGGCAAACCGCGCGTGCCCGCCAACCGCGACCGCATGCGCGACCTGATGCGCGAGGTGATGATTCGCAACACGCGCTCGCTGGTGGATGTGAAACTGCCGCAGCGCCACGCCGTTACCTTGAAGCTGGAACCGCTGGCCGATGAGGGCGAATGTTACCGGGAGCTTTCGCGACTGGTAGCCGAAACGCACGCAAAGGCCACGACAAATCAACGCCTGTCGCTGCGCCATCTGCTTTCCGCCGCCGGTTCGACGGCGACGACTGCGGCGGCGGCCATCGAACGCTTCATTGCTTCAAAGAAGGCCGATAAAGAATGGCGCGAATTGCAGGCTCGTTACGCCGCGCTGGATCACAGTGGCAAGGAGCAGGCTTTGCTGGAACTGCTCTCGCGCAATCCCGAAGAGAAGAAAATGGTCTTCGTCCATCACCGCGAAACGCTCAATCGCATCGCGGACTTGTTGCAAAAACAGTCAACGCCGCACGTCGTCTTTGAAGGTTCGATGACCGGGCCGGAAAAGGACGCGGCCATCGTGCGCTTTCGCGATGACACGCCGCTGCTCATTTGTACCGAATCCGGCGGCGAAGGGCGCAACCTGCAATTCTGCAACACGCTCATCAACTTCGATCTGCCGTGGAATCCGATGGCGATTGAACAACGCATCGGGCGCATCCACCGCATCGGCCAGACGCGCGAAGTCTTCATCTTCAACCTGGTCACGCTGGGCACGCTGGAAGAGCACATGCTGCGCATCCTGGATGAAAAGATCAATATGTTCGAACTGGTCGTCGGCGAGATTGACGCCATCCTGGGCGAGATGGACGACGAACAGGACTTCGCCGGACTGGTCTTCAACGCCTGGGTCGAGACGACCGAACACGAGCGGGCCACCGCCTTTGAAAGCCTGGGCGAAAAGATGGCCGAGGCCAAAGCGCAGTACGACTCGGTCAAGGCGCTGGATGAAGAGTTGTTCGGAGAAGATTTCGTGGCCGCCTGACCATCTTGGATTCGCCGCGCATTGCTCGCGGCGATAGGCGCTGTTTACAATCCGGGTGAAACTGACAACCTGAAGGAGATGATTTATGACTACGCTGACTGTTAAGTTGCCGAAGATTCTGGATGAAAAGCTGGCCGCTGCCGCCAAACTCCGGCGCGCGAGCAAGACGGCGATTGTTCGCCAAGCGGTAGAGAATTATTTGACTGCGCTTCCCGAACCTGACCTCTCAATCCCCGCGCCAACCGTAGGAGAATTGGTTGGACATCTGGCAGGATGTTTGGATGATGGGCCGTCCGACCTTTCCACCAACAAGAAATATATGGAGGGCTTCGGTGAATGATCCCCATCGTGTTGCTCGATACTGCGCCACTGGTGGCATTCTTCAGCAAACGTGACGCCAATCACGCCTGGGCAAAAGAGCAGATCAATCGCCAACCGGCTTCAATGCTGACTTGTGAAGCGGTGCTGAGTGAAGCCTGTTTTTTGACGGAACGGATTCTGGGCAACAGCGATGTTGTGATGGAGTTCGTCCAGAAAGGCGCGGTCAAGATCGGCTTCAACTTGCAAGATAAAATTGACGCTGTCAGGACGCTGATGATTCGTTATGCCAATGTGCCGATGTCGCTGGCCGATGCCTGCCTGCTGCGGATGAGCGAGCTTTATCCGAACAGCGCGGTGCTGACCGCCGACAGCGATTTCAACATCTACCGTCGCCACGGCCGTCAGACGATTCCGGTGATAATGCCTGCCGCATAATGATCCGCCTACCATTTCCATGTCCGAATCCATCGCCAATTTTCGAGATTTCGCCGCCGCCGTTTTAGAACAAGCGGGCGCGCTGGTCGAGCGCATCGAGCCTGAAGGTCTGGAAGCGCTGCTGCCCGCCGAATTGAATGCGCAATTGCGCGCGGGCGAGTTGTTGCGCGTTGGGTTCGGCGCTGACTTGCCGCCCGATGCCCAGCGCATCAGCCTGGAATCAGACTGGCTGGAACGGTTCGGGAGTTTGTTGGATGGGCGCGGCCAGCGAATGCGCGTCGCACTGGCCGATCCTTTCGTTTCGCTGTCGAATGCCGCCAATCCTGCCAATCCTGCCAATCCTGCCAATCCTGCCAATCCTGCCAATCCTGCCAATCCTGCCAATCCTGCCAATCCTGCCAATCCTGCCAATCCTGCCAATCCTGCCAATCCTGAAAGATTGCTGGAACATTCCATCGTCTTGCCGAACGCTGTTTACCGCTTCACCGGCGCAACCGGCGCGTGGACGCGGTATCTGGTCTTGCTCTTTCGCTACACGGCGATGTCGGACGAGAAACGCGAGGGCATCGTTAAGCTCGGCGTCAATCTGAATCAGGGCAGTTCGATTGACGGTTTTGTTGACGAACTGTTGCTGAGCGCGATGAACCCCGCGGCGATGAGCGCGGTTACGCCCGCCGCCAAAGACCTGCCTGCCGATTGGCCATCTGCCCGGTTGAAGTCTTACGTCAACCGTGTGCTGCCTGATCGGATTCACGATCACCTGCATCTATTTTTGCAAGGCATGCAGTTGCGGCTGGATCGCGACTTGGTTCGCATCTTCGATTATTACGAAGGGCTGCGGCGGGAATCGCTGCTGAAGCTGAAGAAGCAGAAGACGGATTCGGCGCGCGAAACCTTGCGCATCGAAGCCGCCGCCCGCGAATACCAGGCCAAGGTCGTTGACCTGAAGCAGAAGTACGATCTGCGCGTGACCGTTGAGTTGAGCCAGACGCTCGAAATCCTTTCGCCTGTCCAGCGCCTGAACCTGCTCATCAAACGTCGCAAGGGCGAACGCAAACTCTCGCTCGATTGGAATCCGCTGGCGCGACGCTTGGAACCGCTGCCCTGCGAATGGGGCTACACGACCGACGCTGTGCGCATCGTTTGTGACGACGCGCTGCATTTGGTCAGCCCGGCTGGACACGCGCCGTGCGCGACTTGCGGCAAGGAATATTGCCGCGCCTGCCATCAGCGCCAATGCCCGCGTTGCCGCCAGGCGCAGCAAAGAGAAGTTGGCCAGAACAAGCTTGAGTGAGTAGACTGGCGGCGGCAGGAAATTACCGGTTAGGAGTAATGTCATGGCAAACGGAAATGCGGGAAGCATTATTGACGCTAAATTAGCGGCGGCCTTCAATGCCGCGCCCAAGACAAAACAAAAGAAGGCGCTCTCAGCCTTTCGACAGGCGTTGCAGGAACCAACGCCCGCTGCGAGCGAAGTGGTGCGCTTGTCAAAAAAAGAAACCGAGTTGTTTCTCAGGATCAATCGGACGCTGCCTGAAAAGCAGGCTCTGCGGTTGGATGAACTGAACGAGAAGATTGAAGAGTCGGTTCTGACCGATGAAGAGCAGGCTGAATTGTTGCGCCTGGCCAAGCGAGTCGAAAAGATGTGGGTTGATCGTTTGCAGGCGGTCGTTGAACTGGCAGAGCTTCGCAATGTTATGCCCCGGCAGATGTTGCGACAGTTGGAAATCAATCCCCCCGCTTATGCCAAATGAAAGAATCACTCCGGCTTTGCGTGAAGCCGCAAAGAAAAGGGCCAACGGATTGTGTGAATACTGCCGCAGCCCTTTTCGTTACTCGCCCGGCTTCTTCGTTGCCGACCACATCAATCCCAAATCGCGCGGTGGAAAAGCCAGGCTGGCCAATCTCGCTTTCGCCTGTTCCAACTGCAATGGATTCAAAGGCCAAAAAATCAAAGCAACCGACCCTTTGACAAGACGGACGGAGCGTCTCTTCAATCCGCGCCGCCAACGGTGGGCGAATCATTTCGAATGGAGCGAGGACGGAACGTTGATCATTGGGCTGACTGCCGCAGGCCGTGCAACGATCAACGCGCTCCGACTGAACAGAGCAGAGTTGATCAATCTTCGAACGTTGCTGGCGGGGTTCGATTTTCATCCGCCGGCGTGAACCACCACCTAAAGCGACCCCGCAATCCATCAGTTCCGTTCCACGAGCGATTCGTTCGCAGGTTTATGTTTCGGGAACAGCAGCGATAGCGTGATGGACGCCGCCAACGCAACCGCGATGAAGCCCAGCGAATAACCAATCGGGAAATGACCACCGAACAGACTATTCAGCCAAACCATCTTCAGACCCACAAACATCAGAATCACCGCCAGCCCATACTTGAGCAGGTAAAACTTGTCCACCGCGCCGGCCAGCAGAAAGTAGAGCGAGCGCAAGCCCAGAATGGCGAAGATGTTCGACGTAAAGACGATCAACGGTTCATTCGTCACCGCGAAGATCGCCGGTACTGAATCCACCGCGAAGACAACGTCGGTCACTTCCAGAAAGATCAGCGTCACCATCAGCGGCGTCGCGTGCCAGACGTTGTTCAGCTTGACGAAAAAATGCTTCCCGTCCAGTTCGGTTGAAAGCGGCACGAAGCGGCGGAACAATCGGATCAGCGGATTCTTCTCCGGCTCCAATCCTTTTTCCGGCGTGAACATCATCTTCAACCCGGTGAAGATCAGGAACGCGCCGAAAACGATGATGACCCAGTGGTACTGCATCAGCGCCGAGCCAATGCCGATGAAGATTGCGCGGAAGATGATTGCGCCCAGAATGCCGTAAAACAGCACGCGGTGCTGGTACTTCGCTGGAATCGTGAAGTAACTGAAGACCAGCACGAAGACGAAGATATTATCCACCGAGAGCGACTGTTCGATGACGTAGCCGGTCAGAAACTCCAATGCCGTCTGCCACGCCGCCGCATCTGCGTTGAAGCCGGGGATGACCGTCAAGCGTGGATCGATTGAGAATTTCCATCGCGCGTAAAAATAGAGCAACACGTTGAAGGCAATCGCCAGCGAAAACCAAACCGTGCTCCAACCGGCAGCTTCGCGAAACGAAACCGTGTGCGCTTTGCGATGAAAAATTCCCAGGTCCAGCGACAGCAGCACCAGGACGAACACCGTGAAGCCAGCGTAAAACCACCAGTAATCGGCAAACGGAAACAGTTCAACCCCCATCGTTCAAAACTCCTTTGCGTCGAAACGCTGTAATCGTTGGCGCAAAAGAAAAAGACCTTTTGCGCTCTGTATTCAGAGCCGCAAAAGGTCTTGGTCTTGGAACCTTGGGTTGTTCTTTTCCGATGAGCCGGATCACCAAACCGTGGCAATCGTGTTGACGACTTCACCGAACCCGCGCAAGCCGGGCGACCTACTCCCCTTTTGAGAAGCACCGTTTTTACGGATAGCCGCCCGGTCTGTCAACGCAACGCAAATTATTTCCGGCTAAGCGCAGTTGTCGGCGCAATGGAGCGTACGACCGCTAAGTCAGCCACCGCCATCAGCTTGTCAATCGGCAATCGTCCAATCACCAGCCTTGAAGATTGTGGATTGAGCACCACTTCAAAGCCGAGTTTTTTGAGCGATTCGATTGCCGCATCGGACTTTTCAGTCAGCAAGACTTCCAATTCCGCTTTGCTGTTGTGAACAAACTTGGCTTCCTCAGCAGCAGGCTTGGCCGCTTTGTTCTCGAACCGCAGGACGAGGGCAAGAACGGACGGATGCAGTTTGGATAATGTTTCCTGGCGGCGCTGATCTTCTGGCGAAGTAGACGTTGTTGTCGGTGCGGCACTAACGGTGGTTTTTCTTCCAGGCGCAAAGTTAAAGGTCAGCACACCCTGAACCCTGAGCGGAGGCCCAGTATACAAAGTCGGAGTGAATATCCATTGTTTGGCCGCATCCAACGCCGCTTGGCGCAGGAGCGGGTGGCCATTCAGAACTTTGGCTTCTGTTACTTTGCCCTCTTCACTGATTGTGATCTGCACCTGAACCGCGCCGCCTGCTTTTGCAGCTTTGGCGATTGGTGGATATGTCGGCTCGACTTTTCTGACTACAGCACTATTCAGCACGCCTGCGGACACTTTGATCTGTTTGATCTCAGCGGGTGTTGGCGCAGGTTTGCCGGGGGGCATTGGTGGTGGCGGTGCCATCGGTGCATCGAATGCAACTGCGCCTGCTCTTGCGCCAAATAATTGAGTGTCGTATGCAACTTTCGGCGGTCTTTGTAGCTTTGCCACCAATTCCAGTCTTTCAAAAGGAGCCTCGTCTTTTTTACCTGTCAGACCCTCGCGGCTCATCCCTTCCGGCAACTCTACCGGTACATCCACGCGGCACGGCTGGCCGCCGTCGGTGAAAGTCATCTCTTCGACAGCGACGAACGAAGTGAACTGCGTCATCAGCCGGTATTCCAACCCAAGCTGCGTGATTGTCTCTTTCACATCGTCCTTCATCGCGCCGCGCTGAAGGCCATTGAAATCCTGGCTCATCAAATCCTCAATTCGCGTTCGCGCCCACAGCGTTGCCAGCACGTCGTGTTCAGGTTGCGAATCAGGCAGTTCGACAGGAATTTCGCGCGTGAAAATCTGCGCGCCGACTTTGCCGGTCAAACGAATCACGCCGCGCGCGCCTTGTGTATAACGCCCGGTCAGCACCAGCGGTTTGGCGCTGAACAGATCGGGAATGCGTTTGGGGTAAACGTCCGTCACCGGCAATCCGCTCCAATCCACGCGAACGTCCGTCAGCAGCGGGTTTCGCACGCGTTCGTGAAAGCGTTTGGCCGCCGCCGAACCATCGTCGTTCAAGCCAACGAATTCCGCTTCGCCGCGTCCCTCTTCGGCGATTTTGCTGAGCAGGAAGCGATTGACCGAAGAGCCAATGCCGAAGGAGAAGACCCGCGCGTTCGGATGTTTCTGCACTTCGCTGATGATTTCGAAATCGTTGCCCACTTCGCCATCAGTCATAAAACAAACGACACGGATGTGATTCTGCGAATTGGATGGAGCCAAAGCGGCGCGAATCGCCTTCATCATCTCCGTACCACCGCCGCCCTGGCGGGACGCGAGAAAAGCCTGCGCTCGCCTGAGGTTTTCCGGCGTGGCTGGGACTGGCTGAGGAAACAGAATGTGCGTGTCACCGGCGAAGGTAATCAGGTTGAACGTGTCTTGCGGATTCATCCCATCAAGCGTCAGCTTCATTGCCTCTTTGGCTTTTTCGATTGGGAAACCCTCCATCGAACCCGACGTGTCGAGCACGAAGACGATCTCTTTCGGCGACACGTCGGCGACGGTGACGCGCTCCGGCGGTTGCAGCATCAGTGTGAAGAAGCCTCCCGATTGTCCGCGATGCGTCATCACCGCGTCGGCAATCTTCTTGCCTGCCACATCGAAGCGCAGGATGAAGTCTTTGTTTGGAATCGTGGCTTGATCTTTCAACCGCACGATGGCGGCGTGCGTGTTGGCGCGTTGCTGGACGATTTCGTGAGACTTCGATTCCAGCGCGTCAATCGGCACGCCGGTGTCCAGCTTTACTTCAATCGAGATGTCGTGCCCGGCGCGCGTGCCTTCTGGTGTCAGCGGCGGCGTAATCCGCGAGGCATCATTGACAGAGGGTGGAACCTGGCTGGTATCAGGCGCAGCATTTAGATCTGGTAGATTTGGCAAGTTGGGCTGTGCCAATGGCTGACCTGGAATGTAGCGTGGCGCGACGACCATCGGAAAGACGAATTCATACGCGCCGTCTTCGTACTTCAGCATCTCGACATAGCTGATGGTGATCTTCACCGTCGCGCCCGGCGCGATGTTGGCAACTGATTGCGTGAAGATGTTCGGGCGCTCTTGATCCAGCAAGCCGGCCACGTGGCCAGCATTGCGCGCGGCTTCGTAAATCTGGCGCGCTTCTTCGCGGCGTTTGATTTTGCCTTTGACGGTGCGGTCGCCGACGACCATCGTCATATCGTCAACCGCGGCGTTCGCGGGCAAAGGGAAGACATAGACCGCTTCGATCTTGTCGGCCATCGGATTATGGAACTCTTGCGTGACGGTCGTGCGCGCGAGGCTTCCGCTGATCTCGGCTTTGACATCCGTGTGTTTGAGCGGGCATTGGTCTGTCGTGCCGTCTTTGTTGACGATTTGCAGCGCGCCTTGCGTAATCTTGCCGGGCGCGGCCTCGACGGCGTTGGTGATTGAAGTCGTGGCGAAAACAAAATAGCTGAGGACGCATAGGGCTGCGCCAAACAGCAGGCTGAAAACAAACTCTCGTTTCATTGTTACCTCCAAACAAATTACTGAATCGGGCACACTTCTCCCGAAGCCCTGTTGGGCTTAGCCGGGAGCAACATCAAAGTGGCAAATGGCGAATGGGCTGATTCGACGCTCAGAGCGAGGAAAGAGTTCCGAACTCTTCGTGGGCAAGAACGAAAGGCGGGAAGTGGCTTGCGCGAAAAAGCGTTGAATTCAGGTTAGATGAATGTTGGTAATCGTCTTTCTGAACGGTAGAATCGCGGCAGAGACGTTTCTTACAAAAGACAAGGACGATGAGTGCCCTGGCAATTAAGTGTTCCATCGCATCAAGCACAAACTGAGATCTCAATGGGCGTGGCCATCCGGTGCTGACCTCGCGCTTTCGCTGATGCACGGAATGAATGAGGATTGAACCGGCCAATCGCTTTATCGCGGAAAAGGTCGGCCAGTAAGGCGAAGTCATCATGGTGATGAGTGTGAGGCAATCGGAAAGTTCAACGCGGATGCAGTTGATGAAACCTATTAGGTCAATGACCACCTTTGGTTCAATTGATGATGTTGATTCGTAATGGGTGACCTATACGCTGACTCGGCAACAGCGGGGTATGAAACAGCACAAGATGAATGAACTGATAAGTGATCCAAAACGGCAGGCGAGTGATACGCTGGATGCATACATCTACCAAATCTGGCAGAGCCTGTCGTGCTGGATTTCTCTCGGTGCAAACGAGGCGCTCTTTCTGGAGGGGGCGGAAGACATAGATCACCACAAGCCGGATGGAGTTAAGACGATTCAGGTAAGAAGGGCATCCAAGCCAAGATCGCTTGGATCAAAAGACATCCTTGAAGCTATTGCTCATTATTGGGGGCACCAAAAAGCAAATCGAAAGATCACGATTACCTACCGGTTCCTCACTACCGCAGAGCGTGGCTTTGAAAAGTGGAAGCCGTTCAGAGATGTCAAAGGCATGGATTTGTGGGATCAGTGCAAAAATCCAGGCACACCAACCAGACAACTCAGAGATTATTTGTCAGCTAGGCAGACGCTACCCTCAGACTTACGGGACTTCATCAAAGACGCATCTGACGATCAACTGCGAGAACAGCTCCTCAACCGCATTGAATGGGATACTGGGAATGAGCCGACGACATCCCTCATTAAGTCGGTGAAGCGAGAAGTTGAGGGTTATGGTAACCGCGCCTTGTCTCTACCTCATTCAGAATCCATCAAAGCAATCCCTCAACTTTTACAACACGTTTTAGAGATAGCGAGGCAGAAGGGAAATCGTAAGCTTTTCGGAAAAGATTTCAGAGAGCTATTTGAGGAAATCACCAACCCGCGAGTCTCACGTGATGAGTTGCATGTGTTCCGGGAGTTTCAACGAAAATTAGGGCAATTAGGGATGCAGGTAATCGAGACCGCATTAGGTGGAGAGAGCATTGTAGACTCAATCAAGTTTGTTCGTCAGAACCGGGATATTCTTAAATCCCTAAAGCTGCCGAACAATGGGCGGCTGGTTGAGCGAAAACTGCTTGCAGCGGCCTTGCTGGACAAACTCAACGCAACAGGTCTGCTTGTGTTGCGAGGTACCACAGGCATGGGAAAGTCAACTCTTGCGAACTCGGTCGCCACTGCCAATTTGGGAAATTGGCACCGGCTTGAATTGCGCGGTTTAGAGCCAGAGCAGATCAAAAGCAAGTTGCTTTATGCCGCTGTCTTGCTTGAAGACGGCCGTGAACAAGTGGATTGTCTGATTGATGATCTGAATTTTGATCAACAGATAGATGTCTATGAGAACGCGTTGGTGCGGTTTATCGATGCAATCAAGCTCAATCACGGTCGTCTCATCGTTACGACACAAGGAGCGTTACCAAGCCGAATCATTAGTTCTTATGATGTCACAGCGGCCAGTTTCTTTGACGTTCCATTACTCTCACCAGCAGAGGTTGCGGAACTGGCCAGCAATCACGGTTGCCCAACCGGTAGTAGTTTAGACAAGTGGAGCAGCATCATTTACGCCCAAACACAGGGACATCCACAGCTAGCACACGCCTATGTAAGGAGCCAAGAAAGTAAAGGCTGGCCCCAACCCACCGTTAATGACCTGCTGACCTTTCCTGGAATTGATCAGATCAGGGGCGAAGTTGGTCAGCGTTTGCGTGATCAACTGTCGGTGAAAAAGGCGAGAAAACTGCTTTACCGGCTAGCTATTTTCACCGGACGTTTTAAGCGTCGGCAGGCTTTACATTTAGGCAGACTTAAACCAAAGGTCAAACAGCCGGGAGACGTGTTTGATTCGTTGATCGGCCCTTGGATCGAGCAGATTGATGGACAACATTTCAGACTTTCGCCATTGCTCACAAACACTGCCAGAGAGAATTTTTCAGAGCAGAAATTGCTTGAATTGAATCGCGCAGCGGCTGAATCATTTCTTGATCTTGAGAGCGTTGATATTTCAGGATTCGCAGCACTGCTGACACACGGATTGGCTGGACGAGACAGAGGCACACTCGCCAGCACTGTTTTGAGCATTTTCTCTAGTGAGGATGTTCTCTTTCCAGAGTTGAGCCGGCATGTTGTTTGGTTCGGGTTTGCTTGTTTAGGACCGGGAGAAAGGCTTTTTGAGGGAGATTCGTTTCTTAACGACTTATTGCGGCGCTTGCAATTCAAGATCGCTGTTGAAACTTCTCCAAAACTGGCCATTAAGGTTGCTCAAGTGTGGGAACAAGAAGTGCGGCAGATAAAACAAACTGAACTGCCCGCCGGTGTCAGTCAACTGTTGCTGCTGACGACGTTTCTGAACGAGATGACCTCAGCCAATCAGGTGCCTTTCTCAATCAGAACCTATGTATCTTACCTCTGCGAAAACTATCATCTCATCAAGAGGTTCAAGGAATATTGGCCTGAAAGTGACGATGAGCAAGAGACCTTGCCTGATAAATATGGGCTGACTAACAACCCTCAGTTGTTCTTGTTTCTGGCGACGAGACGCTGCAAGAGTGGGGCTGATGTGGTTGAACTGCTGGCAACGCTTGATGCACTTGCGAGTGAGGAAGCTGCTGAACTCTGGCAGCTTCTGAGCCACGATGATTTTCAGGCAATGCTGTTAATTGATAAAGGCTGGTTGAGAGAGTCCGAAGCCGACCTGCCTGATTGGCAGAAGTATCTCGAAAGTTTGGAACAATCGCTTGTTTTTGCGTCAAAGCAAAGAGCAGTATCCCTGATGGTTGCGGTTTATCGTGCAAGAGCGATTGTGCTCAAGGAGTACTGCAATGACCGAGAAGGGGCGTTGCAGGCTCTTGACGAAGGTGAACGTGCCGTTGGGCAGCCACATCTTTTTCTTCGTGAATATCGGGCAAAGCTGCTCTTCCTCGAAGAACACTACGACGAAGCGTTATCAATTTGGCAGAACGTTTTGCGCACACTTGAACACGAGCGGAACGAAGGGCGCATTTATGCTTATCGGGATGCGGCGATCTGTGCAACTAAACTCGGCGATTGGTCGGAAGCGGCAGATTTGTTTCGCAGAGGCGCTGAGGCGGCGAAATTACCATCGGCGAAAATGCCCGATGGAAGCGAATTTCAGCAAGATCACACGCTTGAAAACAGCTTTCGAACGGAATACGCATTCGCTTTATGGAAGGCAGGTGAAAGAGCCGATGCCATTATTGAATTTGCCAGAATTGCTGGTACCTTTGCACCACCGCACCTCTTGCAGGAAAACCATAAAGCGCACTTGCTCTACAGGCGCGTCGGCCACGCCATTGGCTGGATTGGGTCGGAAATATATGAAGGCCAAAATCCGATTGAACCCCTGCCGGGTTGGTTCACAGAGCAGCATGTCAATGACGAGATCGTTCGCCAACTCCCTCAATCGCCGGTGCTCCTACTTACTATCTGGTATATTTTGGCAAGGCTTGAATACAGCTTTACTCTCGGCAACGTGATGTTTAGACGCTTCACAGAAGAACTGCACAAGTCACCGCAACCGGCAGCGACGCTCAGTTACTATGATTTGCGCCTAAGACATTCGCTGAAAGAACTAAACACCGAAAAGACAGTATCTGACTTTCTGAAGCTGTCTGCCGAGTGTAAAAAGCAAGCCGCACAAAATCAGGCCGAGACATCTGTTTGGTCAGAAGTCGGGGAGTTGAAACGGGTTCTCTTTGTCGGACTCACAAGGCTTCTCAGCGAAAGGCAAAGGCAGGAGGTTCCGCTTGCTCAGTGGAGGCTGGGTGTTGAGCGGGTAGCCGGACTGAAAGAAGAAGTTGGCAAATGGCTGGACTTCGTGGCGGAAAGCCTTGAGGCCAAATCCGATAAACTGAGCACACTGCTTAAAGACGGTTCTGCTGATAACGAACTCAGGTGGGTAGCGGCGCTTTTGATTACAGCCATAGATGAAGTTGATCCAGAAACCCGCTTTTACGCAAACATTGTGTTGGTTTACAGCGACTACGCAAAGCAGTGGCAAGATTTGTATGACGATAGTTTGGCTACACTGGTCTCGCGTGAGTGGGAGAAGATTGCTGCTCAAGAGCCATTCTCTTTGAGTTCTCCACGCACTAACTGCCCGGCGATCCTTTCAGCTTGTAAAGATGACTCAGTGACGGGGTTGAAGAAAGCAGCAAGAATATTACTCGCAGCGAAAAATGCAGTTCAAACAAGGATGGGCGAAGTAATAGAGAATAAATTGAGACAACTTGCCGAATAGACAATTGCTTCGACAGGCGCTTTCTGCCGGGGCTTGCTAGAACCCATCGCTGTGAAGGCCACCGGCTCCGGCTGGAATCGGAACGAAGCTTGGCAACACGTCCGAGATAGCTTTCAAGATGTATCATCAGTTTTTAGGGAGTCTATTTCGGTTATACCTGAGCCATCATATATCGTTTAGAAACTCGTATGACCTCTATCAAACTTACCGACGCAATTATCCGTGCAAGCTCCAATGAGAAGAGCTTTGCGCGTGGACAGGAACTTTATCGCAACGACGCGATTTCGGATGCAGCAGTTCAAGGCAACATCTTGACCGGCCTGTGCGAAGGGGCGCAGTCGCCTTTTTACAAAGTGAGCGCGGAACTTGATGGTGGAGGCATTCGCGCAGCTTCGTGCGATTGCGAGTACAACTTCGATGGGTATTGCAAGCACATCATCGCGTTGCTGCTAGCCTACGCGCACAAACCGAAGCAGTTTGCCGTCCGCAAAGAACCGGCGGAGTTGATTGCCGGACTGGATCGAGAGCGGTTGGTGGCGCTGGTGGTCAAGCTGATGCGCGAAAGGCCGGAGTTGTATGACACGGTTGAGGCCGCAGTATCGGCTCCGTCCGCTGCCGGCAAGGGCAAAACGCAGGCGGCCAAGCGTAAGAAAGTGGATGTGGAGCCTTATCGGCGGCGTGTGCGTAGTCTGATGCGCAGCTCCGGTTACGATGGCTACGGGTATGCGGGCGGACTGGCGAGCGAACTAGGCGGCGTTGAGAAGACGGCGATGGAATTTCTTGACGCGGGCGATGCTGAGACGGCGTTACGGATTTTGTTGACGCTGCTGGAAGAAACCCGCGACTGTTTCGAGTCCGTTGACGATTCGGACGGCGATCTGGGCGATTACTTCAGCGGCCTCGGCGAGACGCTGGCCGAAGTGATCTTGAGCCTCGACGGTGATGATCAGCCGCGCGCGGAGCTTCTAAGCCATCTTGAAAAGATTGACCGCAACTTCAGCGATTACGGCGTGGATGGAATGGAAGTCGCCATCGCCGCTGCCAAATACGGCTGGGGGAGCGAACTTCCTCATGCACAAGCTGGGCAAATCGTCACTGTCGCCGATGATGAATGGGATGACGACGATGAAGGGGATGGGGGCGGCAGCGAAGTGTTCACGACCAGTGGCTCGCTTCAGCTTGGAAGTTACGGCGGCGAGTCTGTGGAACAGGCGCTGACTCGTGCGAAACTCAACGTGCTGGAACGGCAGGGGCGCACTGATGAATATCTGGCGTTGTGTTTGCATACCGGCGCGCATCTGCGGTACGCGCAAAAGCTGGTGGCGTTGGCCCGCACGCCGGAAGCGGTCAAATATGCGCACAAGCGTTTTGAGACAGCCGACGACGCTTTGAAGCTGGCGCAGCAACTGCGCGAGGCAGGGAAGCTGGATGAGGCGCTGAGCGTTGGCGAGCGCGGGCTGAAGCTTGGCGGCAGCAAGGCTGCATTGGGTGAATGGCTCGGCCCCGTGGAAGAGGCGCAAGGGCGCGCAGCGCAGGCGTTGGAAGCTTGGCAGGCGGCGTTTCACTATTCGCCGTCGCTGGCCGTCTGGCAAACAATCAAACGGTTGGCAGGTGCGCGCTGGGAGCAGTTGAAGCCGCAGTTGGTGCCGTCGCTGGAGAAGCATTACAGTCGGCAGCCGCTGGTCGAAGTGCTGCTGGAAGAGCAGGAGTGGGATGCGGCGATGGCGGTGGCGGATAAAGAGAAATATGACTACCGCTTGGCTGCCGTCGTAGCGGATGGGCTGATTGTGCATCGCCCGGAGTGGGTAATTGGTGCCAGCATCAAGCAGGCAGATATTCTGATCGAAAAGACGCAGAGCAAATACTATTCGCACGCTGCCGACTGGTTACGCCGCACCAAAGGGGCTTACGCCGAGATGGGACGCGGCGACGAGTGGCGACAGTATCTGTTGAAGCTCAAAGAGCAATACAGGCGGCGGCCCGCGTTGATGGCTCAGTTGAATAAATTGTGAGAAAGTCCCGCGGGACTTTCTCAGCTATGAATTGGCTTTCAGTTGATCGCGACGGCATCCACCTGATCCAGCCGGATGATGATGCGGCTGTAGGTTTGGTTGCGGACTTCAACGATTTCGGGGCCGATTTGTTTGGTGACGGCTCCGCCGATGGTTTGGCCTTTGATGAAGAAGGTCAGGCCTTTTTTGTCCTTCAAGCTTTGGTCAATCAGTTCCTGGAACGTGTTCATTGATGCTCCCTGCGATGCGTTTGTGCTGTTGCTGGCAGCGCCCAGCACAACGATAAGTGTGATTGCCAGCAACGATGCGATGAATTTCTGACGTGATCGTTTCATAATTTCCTCCGGTTGTTTCCTTCTCCCGCTTGATCGGCGGACGGCTTTTAGAAAATCTCTCATTCCCTCTGCCTCAGACTTTTCGTTCACTTTATTTGCCGTTCCCAACGCCGCGGATTGTATGCTGGCGGGAAAGTTCGTTCATGAGGTTTTGGTGATGTTTCGGTGACGATAGGCTGGAACGGATCGAATGTTTTGCTCGGTGAACAGCTTGACGGAAAGATGAAGCCTCCGGCATGAATGTTTCGTCTTATGTTCGGGGTTTAGTCTTTCGACGGAGTCAATGTATGTCAGAAAGCAGTGAAGGGAAGTGCCAGCAATGCGGAGCAACACTTCTGCCGAAGTGGCGGTTCTGCGTCGCCTGTAACGCGCCGGTGCCGGGAGCTTCGCGGCGGCCGCAAGGGCAGTTGGCGGAGACGTTGCGCCATCTGCCTTCCACGCATCAGCCGGATAAGACAGTGGTCTTTGTTCCTGAATACCGCGAAGAACGGCTGAAACGTGAACGCCGCAACAAACTGGCTTTGATCGCGGCGGCGGTTGGGTGTGTTTTGGTGATGGTGGTCTCTTTTGCGATCTTGCGATTCAAAGAAACGAAGAAAGCCAAGGTGCCGCAAATGCAGCGCGAGACGATGGCGCGGAACGAGTTGGATATATATGCCAAATCCATTGAAAACTTTCGTGCCGATGTCGGACGTTACCCCACATTACAAGAAGGTCTTGGCGCGCTGCTGAAACAGCCGCCGACGCTGGATAACTGGCACGGGCCTTATCTGGAGCGGGATTATTCGGTGGATCCCTGGGGGCGTGATTATGTCTATCAGGCGTTCAATGACGGCAAGGGCTACGCCGTATACACGTACGGTCCGGAAGGAGAAGCGGCAGGGCGGTTTTTTCTGCAAGTCAATTCTGGAACGCCGACGCCAACCGGGACGCCAAGTCCCTGATGGCTGTTTTCACTCCGGCTCAAAACTTCGCGCCGCTGGCAGCCAGATGTTTTTCGTAGGCGTTGGTGTCCAGAATGGTTTTGATCTCAGCGACGATTCGTTCGACCTCCTCATCCGAATTGAAAAAGTGCGGGCCGATACGAACGCCTGCGCCGGGGCGATAATCCACCAACACATCGCGCGCAGCCAATTCGCGAACGACTTCGCCCGCGTGCGGCACGTCGAAGATGACTGCCCCGCCACGCTGTTCCGCCCGTCGCGGTGAATTCACCCGCCAGCCTTGCGCGTCCGCCAGTTCAATCAACCGTGTCGTCTGCCGGATGGATTTCGCGCGAATCTGTTCGATGCCGATTTCGTTGATTAAGTCATACCCGCTTTCGGCGGCATACATCGTCGGAATCGCGGGCGAACCGTGCAGGAAGCGGTGCGAGTCTTCGGCATAGTCCATCTCCGGTTCAAACGCGAAGGGCGCACGGTGCGCGGCCCAGCCAGTGATTTTCGGTTGCAGCTTCTCGCGCAGTTCCGGCTTCACATACAGGTAGCCCGCGCCCGGCCCGCCGCACAGCCATTTGACCGAACCTCCAGTGGCAAAATCCACATCCAGTTCTTTGACGCTGAATGGCACTGTTCCCGCCGATTGATAAGCGTCCAGCACGACCAGCGCGCCGACCTTGTGCGCTTTTTCGACGATGGCTTTGACATCTTGAATGTAGGCGCTTCTGAACAGCACGTGCGAGATCGGCACCAGCAAGGTCTGTTCATCAATCGCATCCACCATTCGCTGTGTGTCAACGGTGATGCCGTCGTCGCTGGGCACAGTGACAATTCGCGCGCCAGCAGCTTTGGCGTGCGCTTCGTAGACGTACATGACAGACGGGAAGTTCATCGCTTCGTAAACGATCTTGTTGCGTTTACCAGAAAGGTCGAAGCACGACAGAATGATCGCCTGGCAGACCGAAACGTTCTGATGCATCACGACCGTGCCGGCGTCCGCGCCGATGATGCGTGCCAGCTTGTCGCCGACGGTCAGCGGCATTTCCCACCAGCCTTCAGCCCAGGCGCGAATGCCGCGCGTGGCCCATGTTTCGGCGTAATCGTGCAGCCGGTCGTACGTCTTCCGTGGCATTGCGCCGAGCGAATGGTTGATCAGGTAGAGCGTGTTTTCCAGAATCGGAAATTGGTCGCGGTAAGAAAGAAGTTCGTCCATAAAGTTAATCTACTTTCGTGGCCTTTCGGCCAGATCAAGAAATTCAAAAAAGCGGTTCAAGTCGCGGTAATCACTGACGACGCGTTTGGCTCCGGCTTCGTTCAGCATTTGCGCTCGCGCGCCGCTGCCAACACCAACGAAATCCAAACCGAGATTGATCGCCGTCTTCACATCCCACAACCCATCGCCGACGGAAACGACTTTGGCAAATCGGTCGTGGCCATAATGTTGGCGCGCGCAGTCAATCGCCGTTTGCACTATGCCTTCGCGCGACAGCGCGTCTTCGGCGAAACCACCGGGAAAGCGATCCGACTCAATGCCGGCAGCGGCCAGCTTCAACTTCGCGGAGCCACGCCAGCAGCCCGTCGCAATTGTTATCACCCAATCGTCATTTTGTTCAAGCTGCGCAACCATCTCTCTCGCGCCGGGCACTTCGGCAAAGAACGTTGCGTCGAGCGCCTGGTGTTCGTGCAACAGATCGAAGAAGCGGCCTTTCAGCGGCAACAGGTCGTCGTCAAGTGGCTCACGCCCAAAGTGATCCAGAAAGATTTGATGTGAGATGCCGGAGTCGCTGACGTGCGGACAGTTCGTCCACGAATCGCCAATCTCTGTCACGCCGTGCGTTTCAGCGAAGGCACGCCTGAAGCAGAGTTCATCCACGTGGCTGGTGTTAGTCAGCGTACCGTCAATGTCCAGAATCGCCAGCTTCATCGCCATGGAGCCTCAAACCTCCGTCAGCATTGTTCGTGCTTCCCACAGTTCGGGGAAGAATTTTTTGTCGAGCGTCATTTTCAGATACGACGCGCCACTGCTGCCGCCTGTGCCGATGCGCACGCCGATGGTGCGTTCAATCATCTGTATGTGGCGCAACCGCCAACTGACGATCAGTTCATCGAATTCGGTCAGACGTTCGCACACGTCAATCCAGTCGCGATGGTTGCGCTCGTCTCGATACACGGCGCGGATTGCTTCGGCGCGGGCTTTGAACTTTTCTTCTTCTGTCGCTTCGGGCTTTACTGTCGGCATCAATTCCAGCGAAGCCAGCGCCTCAAAGATGACATCGCGCAGCGACGGTTCGCGCAATCGGCGTTCGAGCTTGGCGTACATTTCTGGAGAAGCTTCGTGATGGCGCAACATCTTTTCATCTTTCATGCCGCACAGAAATTCGATTTCGCGGAACTGTTCGGATTGAAAGCCGCTGGCTGGGCGCAGGTGTTCGCGGAACGCCATGAAGTGTGTCGGCAGCATGGTTTCCAGAATTGTGAACTGTTCGACCAGCACGCGGGCAATCTCTGTCGAGCGGCGCAACAACCGCGCGGCTTCGTACACGGCATCTCGTGCTTCAGATTGCGATCCGGTATGCGCGGACACGGCGCGTAAATTGGCAACCACGGCGTCCAGTTCGTGTAGCAGTTGCTTGAACCAAAGCTCGTAGGTTTGGTGGATGATGATGAAGAGCAGTTCGTCGTGATGCGGCGGCGAAGATTGCAGTTGTTGCAGGCTGATTAAATCCGGCACGTGCAGATAATCGCCGTAGGTCAGTTGTTGCGCTTCCGGTGTGATCGGAGGTTGCGTGGTCATAGATGGAAACGTTGATGGGTGAAAACGAGAGCTGTTAGTTCTGTTGCTGTTTGAGTGTAGGGCGTCCGGCAGGCTCGTTCAAACCGTAGGAAAAGATCACGCCGTTTGATCCGACGGCCCAGCCGCGATCAGGCGCGATGAAAAACAACCGGTTCAAATTGGCGTGTGTATTCAGCGATTCGTCCTGCCACGTAGCGCCGCCGTCCGTTGTATGCAGCAGCGTTCCCTTGTCTCCGGCTGCCCATCCTTCTTTCACGTTGATGAAGAAAATGTCGTTGAAAGTCACGCTGCCGCCGGAGTTCTGTTTTTGCCAGCGGCTGCCGCCGTTCGTTGTCGAGAGGATTGTGCCGCCAGCCCCAGCAGCCCACCCATGTTTTGCGTCAACGAAATGAATCGCGCGCAAGCCCACGGTTACACCAGAGGCCTGCTCATTCCAGTTTTGTCCGCCATCCACAGTGTGCAACACAACGCCGCCTGCGCCAGCGATCCAGGCTTGTTTGTCGTCCACCGCCGCCACGTCGTAAAGCAGCCGTAGTGACCCAGTGAACTGAATTCGCCAACTCGCGCCGCCGTCGTTGGTCGCCTGAATTGCGCCCAGCTCGCCGCAGGCCCAGCCCGCTTGTTCGTTCGCAAAAAACATTCGCAACAAAACAGGTTCAGGATAACTGTCCGGCGGTTCCTCTCTGTCTGTGACAGGCTTTTTCGGAGCGGGCTTGATTGGAAGGCGGGCAAATTCGTTGCGCTGCCAGTTTGCGCCGCGATCTGCGCTGCGCAAAAAAAAGGCTCGTTTGTTCGGCTCGATTTCGCGGCGGCGGTCGAACAGATCGTACTCACCGAGCAGGCGGCCCCTTTCACTATGCCCAGCATCAAATAGCCACGCATCCAACACCGGTTCCTGCCGTTCGTATTCCGGCAACGCCACCCGCCGCCACTTTTCGCCGCCGTCTTCAGTGGTCAGCAACGTGCCGTTGTTGCCCGCTACCCATCCGCGATTGCGATCAACGAAGTGAACGGCGTTCAGTTTGGCCAGCACACCACTGGATTGCGCGCGCCAGGCAAGTTGGGAGGTGGATTGATTTGCCAGAGGAAGAGGCAGCGCGAAGACGGATGCCAGAATTAAACAGCAGACTGTTTTGCTTAATAACATCTTCAGCAATTTCAGGGCAGTTGCTTTACCGCGCGATGGTGCGCATCCAGTAACTTAAGGTGACCAAACTCATCACTTTGTCCACCGTCTTGAGCTTATTACCGGGGACGACGACTGTATCGCCGGGCGTCAGGTAAATGTCTTGCAGCTTGCCGCGCTCAACCTCCCGCATATTGATTGGGATGGGCATGGTGCTGCCGTCTTTCTGCATTCGCAGCACGGCGACTTTGCTCAGTTCGCCGAAGCGCGTCACGTATCCGGCTTTGGCCAGTGCTTCGGTGACGGTCAGGCGGCGAGTCATTTCGTAAATTCCGGGCGTCGTTACGTCGCCGATGACCAGATATTTCAAGCTGTGAACTTGAACCATCTGCACTGAAACTTTGGGTTCGCGAATGTATTCGGCCAGCTTTTCGGTGATCTCTTTTTCCAGGTCTTCGGTGGTGCGTCCGGCGACGATGATATGCCCAATCAACGGATAGCTGATGCGCCCGTTCGGCGGCACGATCAAATTGGATCGCGAATAGCTCGGTTGATCGAAGACATCCACGCTGATGACATCTTCGGGGCCAAGTCGCGTCGTCGCGAAAAAGTTATTGATGTAAGGCAGAATCGCGGCTTCTTCTTCGGATTGATCTTCGCGGCGCAAGCTCAGGCGTTCGGCGTCGGTGACGGATGCAGAAGATTTTTCCGGCGATGCCTTTTTGTCTTGTGTGCCGGGGACGGCGCGGTCAGGCGCGGGTTTCGTGTCTTGTGGCTTTGGCGGCTTTGGCGCTTTGTCCAGATCAGATTGCGCCAACGCGACGGCAGAGGCGAGAAATAGAAGGGATAAAATCACGAGACAATTTATTGCTCTCATTATTAACTCCTAGAGAGGTACCAGATTGGGAGAACCCATTCACCGCAGAGCAACTGTGTAAGAAGTCAAGAGGTCGCAGCAGAGATCTGCGGCGATTTCCATTCTTCTTGGTGGCGAATAATTGCGTTGAGGATGGTCAATAGTTTGTGCATGCAGGCGGTCAGAGCGACTTTCT
>JBBQVH010000032.1:0-61445 GCA_038211695.1 Blastocatellia bacterium
GAGGAAGGCAATTGGCAAATTCCCTGGTGCGACATTCAACGCTCGCACTCCATCGCCAACAACGTGTATGTCGCCGCCATCAATCGCACCGGTATCGAAGGCGGGTTGGACTTCTGGGGCGGATCGTTCGTCAGCGACCCGTTGGGGTATGTTCTTGCCGAAGCGGACAGCACGGAACAGATTCTTTATGCCGATTGCGACTTTGCGAAGGTGAAGCGGATGCAGGAACTGTGGGGCTTCTTTCAAGCGCGGCGTCCGCGAGAGTACAAATTACTTTGTGATCCGCGATAAGTTTCTTCAGTTTGACTTGAGCCGTTTGTAGAGCCACGCCCGTGCAAATTCCCATTCGCGTTTGATCGTTGAGATGGAGATGTCCAAAGCTTCCGCCGCTTCTTTTTCAGTCATCCCGCCGAAATATCTCAACTCGACAACCTGCGCCGCGCGCGGATGTTTGGCGGCCAACAACTGCAAGGCTTGATCCAGCGCCAGCACATCAGGATTCAGCGCGGGAGTGGACATTGCCGTTTCGGTCAGTTCGACGTGTTGGTGGTCCCTTCGCGTTTGCCAGCCTGTCGGGCGCGTGCGTAATCCACCAGCAAGCGGCGCATTTGACGGGAAGCGACGACGAAAAAATGCAGCCGGTCGTGCCAATCAATCTTTTCACTGCCGAACAACTGCAGGAAGACTTCGTGTACCAACGCCGTCGGTTGCAAGGTGTGATTGGCTCGTTCGTTGCGGAACTGACTGCGCGCCAGATGGCGGAGCGATTCATACACGATCGGCAGCAACCGATTGGCGGCTTCCGCATCGCCCTGACGGAAGCGCAAAAGTAGTTGCGTGATTTCGCCGACTTGGTTTGAAGGAGCGGTTTCAGGCATTGTCTCAGGCAATGGGTCAGGAGGAACACAAAAAGCGCAAAGAGGAACGCAAAAGGCGCAAAACCAAGCGCTGATTATCATTGCTGAGCGCGGTTTTTCTCAAGCGGTTTGACGGCGGCGGGGAATCGTTTTGGGCGGCAGGCCGCGGCAAACTCCATCTCGAATCGCAAACTTGACAGGGTCGCCGACGCTGGCTTAACGTCGCCGTTGTTGCCTCACAACCGATCAAGATTCTCCCGCGAAGTTTTCATCGCAACACACGAAAGATTCCCGACCAACGTTTATGGGCAAGCAGAAAGACAATCGGAAGCCGAGCGGCAAGGCGCAAAAGTCAACAACGGCGACCGTCAATGCCGGGCGACGCAAATTCATTTTGATTGGCGCGGGCGCGCTCGCTGCTGCCGGAGCAGCCGGTTACAAGTTCGGCTGGTTTGGCTCGGGCGCTTCGTATGAAACCGCGCTGGCCGCCGCCAACGAGATGTTGGAACAACAAGCGCGCGAAATTGGCAACGCTTCGGTATTGATTCATGCCGTGCGCGGATTCGGCAAAAACTTCAAGCTGGCCGATGGATCAAATGCTGTTGAGCATCTCTGCTCGCGCTACGCGGCGGATCGTGAGGTCAATGGCAAACGCTATGTCTATTTCAAACGCGATGCTGAAGTTCACGAAAACAGCTTTCTAAAAACCTTTCTGGAAGCGGGCGTCAGCCACGATCAGCCTGTCACTGTTGGGGCGAACAAATACACACTGCGCGATGTGGCCGAAAGCGGCAAGGCGCTTTTCCGCTGCGATCCACAGGATTTGTTTAAGTATGACGCCGAGGAATTCCGCTACGATCCAATTTACAGGGAAGCCCAAGCGCCGGGCCAGCCTGCTTCAGGTGGGCGAGGCGAATTGGTACACGAACACCTGCCGTGGGGCTTGATCGCATTTTCAAATTTGATGACGCCGGAGCAAGCCACTTGGACGAATGCCTACGGCGAGACCATCACTTTGCCGACGGTGATTGACCGCAGCCTGGCTGAATATGAAACCACCTGCGCGTTGGGCGAACGCGATCTAAAAGCTGACCAGGCCGCGCCCCGTGCTTTTCGCGATGCGATCAAAAAATACAGTTGTTTCGGGCTGCATTCGGTTTATGGCTATTTGTCGTGCGTCCGGCACGGCTATCGCAATAACGGATTGCCGGAGCGCATCACTCGTATGCTCGATCTGACGACGTATCGTTTGAAAGGCGATGCCGAAGCCATCAATGCGGAATATGCTGCTGCCGGCGGAGGCGCTCCGGCAGATCAGGTCGAAGCTTTTCGCATTCGCGCGCTGGTCAAACTTTACGGTCACGCGTTTGAATCCATCAACTACGCCAAGAAATATAACCTGGCAACTTTCACCGCCGAACAGCAGCAGCGCATTCACGACGGCGAGCAGGCGTTTCATGACAGCCTGGTCAAAATGCGCGCACTGGATTGGGCGAAGCTGAAGTCGGGGCTGGGCGACAAGTTCAATAGCGATATGGTCATCGCCGTCGGCCACGCCGCGCGCGCGTTGAAACTGCTGACGCCACAGAATCCGGATACTGTCGCTTGACCTTCAAAATTTATGCATCACTCATTTCGTCGCTTCCCGCTTTCCTGTTTGCTCGTTTTGATCGTCTCGGTGTTTGCTTATGCGCAAAGCCAGCCGCAGGCCAGTTCTGCTCAGCCAATTCACGCGATGCCGCTGTATGAGCAATGCAAAGCATTGGTTGAGAACAATGGAGCCGCGACTGCTGCCATCGCCGCGCTGAAAGACAAGGACGCGCAGAAGCGCATCAAAGCCGCTGAAGGCTTGGCCAAGTCCTGCGACTCGCGCGCGACCAAGCCGTTGTTGGCCGCCGTCAGAGAGGACGAAGATGTTGCGGTGCGTGTCGCGGCAGTGGAAGCGTTGGGACAGTTGGGTGACCAGGAAGCTATCGATCCATTGATTGAATCGGTGGAAGGCGCTGCCTGGCAAGTGCGGCGGGCGATGACGCGAACGCTGGCATCGTTTCAGGTCTATCGGGCGAACAATGCCACGCTGAACGTGCTGACCAATCCCGGCGACAAAAAGATCACCGATGAAGGCGATTTTCGCGTGCGCTGCCAGGGGATTCTGGAAGTCAACCAGATGCGCGACGTGCGCTTTTCGCGCAAAGCCATCGGGTTTCTATTTCTCTTTCTGGATCACGAACAGCCGGAGTTTCGCCGCATCGCCCGCGAAACCGCGCTGGAGTTGAAGAACACGCGCAATGGATTCCATGAACTGGCCGGGATTTTGAAACAGCACAACTATCCCGAATTCCGCCGCAAGGCCGCACAATGGCTGGGCAAATTCAATATGGAAGAAGCGCGCCCGGCGTTGGAAGAAGCCGCTGCCAATGACCGCGACTCCAATGTCAAACAAGCCGCGCAGGAAGCGTTGGCTGCGATGAAAAAATAGTAGTAGCCGTCACACGAATGGATTCCATCAAACTAGAAATCTACCGCTCGCTTTACACCTCTGTTGCCGAAGAGATGGGCGTCAGCCTGCGCCGTACGGCCTTTTCCCCAAACATCAAAGAGCGCCGCGATTATTCCTGCGCGGTGTTCGACGGGCGCGGACGAATTATTGCGCAGGGCGATCATATGCCTGTGCATCTCGGGTCGATGCCGATGTCAGTCAAAGCCGCGATTGATAATTGCAAGATAGAGCCGGGCGACGTCGTCATCCTGAATGACCCATACGCGGGCGGCACGCATCTGCCGGATGTGACGATGGTCGCGCCTGTATTTGAGACGGGGCGACGCGGCGACGCGACGACGCGGCGACGAACAGAAAAGTCTCCCAGTCTCCCAGTCTCCCAGCCTCCCAGTCTCCTCTTCTTTGTTGCCAATCGGGCACATCACGCCGACATTGGCGGAGCGACGCCCGGTTCGATGGGCGCGGCGACGGAGATTTATCAAGAGGGCATTCGCATTCCGCCGATCCGCATTGTTCGCGGCGGAGAGCTGGATCGAGACTTGTTCAATCTGCTGTTGGCCAACGTGCGCGGGCGCGAAGAACGCGAAGGCGATTTCGCCGCGCAGTTGGGCGCGCTGAAAGTCGGCAGCGAACGATTGATTGAAATGGTCGAACGTTACGGGTTTGCCGAAGCGGATGAATATGCCGGGCACTTGGTGGAGTACGCCGCGCGCCGCGTTCGCCGAACGCTGGAAGCCTTGCCGGACGGTGTGTATGAAGCCGAAGATTTTCTGGACGATGACGGCGAATCGGACGAGCCTGTTCGCATCGCAGTGAAAATCGAAATTCGCGGCGATCGCGCGCGGGTGGATTTCACTGGCAGTGCGCCGCAAGTTCGCGGGCCCATCAATGCGGTCGAAGCGATCACAGTCTCGGCGGTTTATTACGTCTTCCGCTGTCTGATCACCGGAGACGTTCCGGCCAGTGCTGGAATCATCGAACCCATCGAAGTCATTGCTCCTGCCGGTACCATCGTCAATGCAGTTCATCCCGCGCCGGTTGCCGGTGGCAATGTCGAAACCTCGCAACGCATCGTGGATGTTTTGTTGCGGGCATTGTCGCAGGCAGCGCCAAACTTAATTCCGGCGGCTTCGCAAGGGACGATGAACAACCTGACCATTGGCGGATGGGATGCGCGCACGGGCAAAGAGTTCGCTTATTACGAGACCGTCTGTGGCGGAATGGGCGCGCGGCCCACGGCAGACGGCATCTCCGCCGTTCACACGCATATGACCAATTCGCTGAACACGCCGGTCGAGGCGCTGGAATATGCCTACCCGCTGCGCGTGCGGCGGTACGCCATCCGGCGGAATTCCGGCGGGCGCGGGCAGCACCGTGGCGGCGACGGCACGATTCGCGAAATCGAACTATTGACGGACGCGCGAGTTTCGCTGCTGGCGGATCGAAGAAAGATTGCGCCTTACGGCTTGCACGGCGGCGAAGACGGCAAGCGCGGTCAAACGTCGTTGACCAATGTTGATGGTAGGAAGAAGAAATTGCCCGGCAAGTTTTCGATCTCAGCAAAAGAAGGCGACCGGATCATGATCGAAACGCCGGGTGGCGGCGGATGGGGTTCGGAGTAACTGGGTGCGCGAGCGTCCCCGCTCGCTGTAAAAGAAGCGCGAAGCTTCCTTATGCCTCGCTTTCGATCAGAAGTCTTCCATCATTGAACACCGCGATCTGCTCTCCATCGCGCAAGGTTGCGAAATCCTCAGCTTCAAGCGCGATGATGGGAATCGGTTTTTGATACATCTCATCCGCGACGATGGAAGCCAGCGCGAAGAAACGATCCACGCAAGCGGTAATGATTGCGGCAGGCGCAGTGCCATTGCGAACCGCTTCCAGCAACACGGCGGTGGTTGTGCTTGATCCGCGAGACGCCGGAATGACCAGGATTCGTCCGGCTGCGTTTTGTCCGGAGAGAGGATGGCGGCGGTCAATAATCTCTCCTGTCAGTTGATCGTAACCGCCCCAAAAACTCAGCGGTTCGCCGGTCACCAAGGCTTCGCCTTTTGCTTCGCCAGCGACCAACGGTTTTCCCTGAATTATTCTTGCCATAACGATTCATCCCTGATCACGCTGCCTTCCACCGCTGAGCGCACGCAGTCTTCTAGTTTGCCAAACACAACTTGCGCATCAAGCAAGCCCGGCGAGTAGTAAGCGTATTTGGCCGAATTGGTCATCAGCGTTTTGATTTCAGGATGCAGCATCGGCGTCGTCAGGATGCAGGTGTCCACCGTCACCTTGCCGCCGAACTGTTTCAGCGGTTCGATGTAACCAGCCTGATCCGCCAGATTGCTCATCAACCGGCTGGAAGTGACCAGAAACTTCACATCAGGATGACGTTGTTTGCCAGTAAGCAGCGGTGCCAGCTTTTTGAATTCGGCCAGCGAAAAGTGCGGGCTACCCAGCACAACCATATCCAGCTTTTCTCCGTCGGCGGTCGTCAGTTCACGCCGGGCTTGGCGCAGATGCTCCATCGTGACTTCGATGATTTGTTGCGGCGGTTTTCCTTGAAAGGCGGCTTCGGTCGTTGGCGCTTCAGGAGTAATGCCGACCAAGTGCATCAGCGCGACCGCGCCAGACGAAGCGACGGCAGCGCACAAGGCTTTGAGCTGATCTTCAGCGGGAACGACTTCGATTCCTTCGATGACCGGGATGCGTTCCTGCGCGATTCTGCCGATCAAGTGGCCAAGCACGGGATAGAAAGAATCATCTTCCTGAATTTGACGTGGCACACCTGACAATTGCAGCAGGATGTGCCCGGCGCGATTTTCTGTCAGGTGTAGCCCAATTGCGGGAACTCTTCCGGTAATCGCCGCGCAAACATCCATCAAGTCCGGATACCGTTCCGACCGCGCGCCGATGACCGAATTGGCGAAGGCGATGGCGTTGGATTCTCCCCAGGCGATTTGCTGGCCGAACTTCGGGCGAAAGGCGGTTTGATACGGCGCGCAAGTCCACGTCGCTTCGGTGCCCATGCTCTGGTAGGCGATCATCTGCCGATGCGCTTTCTGCGCCCATTCCGGCGGCGTTGCCCATTCGCGCCAACCGTGTTCGTCCACGCCGCTGACATTCAGCGTGGAGGGAACGGCGACTTTGGCTCCATAACTGGCCAGCCGTTCGGCGAATTCCATCGTGGCGTCGCCCTGGAAAACCGTACTGTCAATGTGCGCGCCAGTGATGTCCATCAGCGATTCGGCACCGCTCACTTCGGCCATTCGGACGATCACGGACATGGCCATTCGATTCGCCGGGCCGCGCTCGCCGGAAAGCTGCGCGCGATCTTCCTCGGTCAACTTCAATGTCATTTTTTCTCCGCCATCGCCGAACGTAGCATCATGATCGCGGTATACACGACAACAATGACCACCAGCCAGCGCACGTAATACAGCGGCAGCGACTTGACGATAAACGCCGCAATCAACACGGCGGGAATTCCTCCCAGCGCCAACCCCAAGGCCGAGCGCAGATGAAAACTGCCTTCGCGCACAAACCGCGCGCTGCCGACCGGCATCAGAAACGCGCACGATCCCATCATAATTGGAAAGGCTGCCGTCGGATTCATTCCCAACAGGCTAATCATAATCAGACACGGGCCGTACAATCCGATGCCCAACGACATCAATGCGCCCAGCGCGAAATTCCCGGCGATCCCGATCAGCAACTTGCTGCCGGTCAACTCAATCGCCGTTCCGCCCGCAGCCGATTTGTTGAAGATCGCCTGCAAGGTCAACGCAGCGGCCACCAGCAAAGCGACGCCCATTCCAATTTGAATGCCGCGGCGCGGCAGCTTCGCCACGACTCCCGCGCCCAGCCACATTCCCAGCACCGACGCCACAATCAACAGCAGCAGCGTAACCGGTTCGACATTGACGATGGTGATGAAGATGAACGCCTGCGTGATCGTTGGCAGCGTATGGCCGACGTTGAGCGTGCCCGGAATCAATTGATCCGGCACCATTTGTTTGAGCTTGAAAATCGCAGTGGTTGGCGCGAACGATCCAATGCCCAGCGTATCGAAAAAGTTAGTCACGAAACCGACCGCCGTTTGCAGCAGCGTCGGAGCGGCAGGTTCATTGTTTCGATCCCGTTTGAGCGCGGATACCAGGATGGCGACGAAAAACACTGTGACGGCGACAAGCGCGAGGAGGAGCAGGGTTTTGATTGTCATTGGGTGTAGTCGTTTGCCATATCGGCATAGGGTTGAATCGCAGTTATTGTTTCTTCGATTTGTCGGATTACTGCTCGGTGAAAATTTTCGGGATGGTTGCCGTGTCCAGATTGCCGCCGCTGACGACATTGACGACGTTCCGGCCTTTCAACCGTTCGCGCAGCTTGATGGTTGCTGCGGTTGCTGCCGCGCCTGCGCCTTCGGCCAGATTGTGCGTTGTGCGCCAAAGCACGCGAATGGCTTTGCGGATTTCGTCATCGCTGACCAACACAATCTCATCCACACCGTTCAGAATAATTTCGAGTGTGAATTCAGACGGTCCTCGCGTCGCCATGCCGTCGGCAAAAGTATCGGCAGTTTCAGTCGGGACAACCTTGCCCGCTTTCCACGACAGGAAATAACTCGGTGCGGCTTCGGCCTGCACGCCGTAGATTTTGGTTTCCGGTGACAGTGCGCGAAACGCAGTGATGACTCCGCATATTCCGCTGCCCATCCCAATCGGCACAAAGACCGCATCGGCCTGCTCCCCCGTTTCCTGCAACGTTTCTATGATTTCCAGTGCGTAGGTGCCGACGCCATTGATCAAGTGCGGTTCGTTGGCCGAATGAATAAAGCGTAGATTTTCCGCTTCGGCCAGCCGCGCGACTTCTTCGCGGGCTTCGTCGAAATCGCGCCCGTATTCAACCACCCGCGCGCCGTATGCCCGCATCGCCGCGTTCTTTTCAGGATTGTTGCCGAACGGCACAACAATGGTGGTGGGAATGGAATGAAGCTGCGCCGCCAACGCGACTGATTGGCCGTGATTACCGCGCGTTGCGGTAATCACTCCGTTGTGAGTTTTCGCCGCCGCGAAGTGGTGCATGAAATTCACTCCGCCGCGAACTTTGAATGCGCCGGTTGGCAGATGATTTTCGTGCTTCAGGAAAACGCGCGCGCCGAGTTCCGCGTTGAGCAGCGGATAATCCATCAACGGCGTCGGCTTCAGAGTGCGGTAAACGACTTCACGCGCGATGCGAATATTTCCAAGCGAAACGTCTTTGTTCAAGGGGAAATTCATCGTTAGGCCACTAGCCGTTCTTCTCTTAAGTTGCTGATGGTGTATTCGATCACGGCGGTAATCTGCTCTTTGGTGATGCCAGGAAACCAGGAAACGAAGTCACCAACACTTGCTCCGTCTTCCAGATTCTCGAACAAGGCGGTCACGGGGATGCGCGTGCCACGAAAGACCCAAGCGCCGCTGACCTTCTCCGGCTCGCGTTCCACGACAGGGCATGAAGACCAATCCATAAACAACTTCCTCCATCGCTCTTGAATCTCGCCGCACTCTATTACGCAAGATTACTCAACTCAAGCTGGAAAGCACCTCTGCCTTCAGCGCTTGCAATGACTTTTTCGGCTCCCATCCATCCGGCAGATCACCGCAATCTTCGCGCAGATGTTGCCACTGATTCGGACGAATCGTCGCCAGCAGTTCTTTGCGCGATTTTGTCTTCAGTGGTTTGCCGACATATATCTTGCCCATTTTTTCCATCCAGCTTTCCGGCATCGCGCTGGCGAAATTAAACAGCGGCCAGGTGAAGTTTGGCCCATTGATTTTGCGCAGCTTCCATGCCCACAGCGCCAGCGCGCCCGTGCGCCAGGCCAGCGGCCCCCACCAACTGTACAAACCGGGACGCAGATTCAGCTTCCAGCACTTCATCATCAACTGCCATTGCAGTGGGCTGAGTTGGCGAGTTTCCGAAACGCCCATTTTGTCCTGCATCCGGGTGTCGTGCAGCGGCGTGAAGATCGAAGGCACCAGGAAGGCGAACAATCCGCGCCGTTCCATCTCGTAGGCCAGATCAAGAGTCGCCATCACGTCTTCGTCGGTTTCGTCCGGGCTGCCGATGATCAGCGTCATGACCGGGAACCAGTTGTTTTCGTTCAGCGTGCGCAAACCTTCCAGCACGATGCTCGGCCAGTCTTCGATGGAAAACGGCACGCCTTTGCTCGGCATCAGCTTCTTGGCCAGACGCGGCGAACCGGTTTCCAAACCGATCAAGGGCGACAGCGCTTTCTTTTGCGGATGATTGCTCAGGTAAGGCAGGTGAATCGGGCTTTTCGGCAGCAGCATGTCCGACAGCTTCTTAATCATCACCGGATCAACGACGGCGGGCGCGATGGTCGAATGGCTCAGGACGTGCTGTTCGACGCCTGGCGTGTTGACGATTTCGCCGTACAGGTCGAGCAGGGCTTCGCGGTTCGGATAATAAAAAGGCGTGTCGGTGTGAACCTGTCCCCAGATGAACATGTCTTCGGTGGCCAGGCTGATCTGCTTGTTGCCGCCGCTGATGTTGGCATGCACGGCTTTCATAATGTTCTCTTTCGGCATGTCCAACTGCGGGTTCAGATCGGGCACGCAGAATTGGCAACGGCGTCCGCAGCCGGTAGTCATTTCGACTACGCCGAAAGTCGTGCGTTTGCCGGAAACCAGGATCGCGTTGCGGTCTTTGGGATGCGCCACGTCAATTTCACGCGGCAGCTCTTCGCCGTTGATGGCTTGGCGAAATAAAGCCATCGTGTCTTCGGATTCGCTGCGGCCTTCAACCACGCAATCCACGCCCAATTCTTCATACGTGTTGGTCTGTTTGATCTGCCATCCGCCGGAACCGCCGACGATGACTTTGAAGTTCTGGCGAAAAGGATTCTCTTTGATCTTGGTAAACATCAACCGCGAATAGTGCGAATTGATGGGCATCTTCGACGAACCGAAGATTGAAGTGTAAACGCCCGCCGCGAAGGTCACGCCCAGAGGGTTGTGTGTGGAAACGGCAACCACGCGCGTGTTCGGGCCGACGAACTTTTCCAGGTCGTCCGGGAAACAGCAGACGATGTCTTCGGGTTTGTATTCGCGCAGCAGCGAGGTTTCAACCAGCCGCACGCCAGCGGGCATGTATCGCGCCGAACCATCATCGTTGTATTCAACGTCGCGCCACTTTGGGTATTTCCGGGTCATCACGCCTTCCATCCAGATCGGCATCGAAGCCATTCCCATTTGGATGAAGTAGCCCGCGTGATCAATCGTTTCGGTCAGCGGCGCGGTGATGACGATCAGTTTGCCGCCATCGGCTGGCCCTTGCGTTGTATTTACAAACTGTTCCGGGTGATGACCATTTGATTTTGCGTTTCCGTTGCCATTCAATTGCGTAGAGTTCATTCGTGTCACCTCGCTGTGGGGAAGCCCCAGTTATTGTGCAGATAAAGTAATAGTTTACCTATTGACGCAATGACGATAGAACCGATGATCTGTCCATTGTAGATTGGTGCGGCAGAGTATAAAGCAATCTGCCCAAGATTGAAGCTCAGCCGGTGGGATTGGTAAGATTGATCCTTTCAATCGAACGCACTTGCACACCTTGCCGCCAATTGGCGTTGAGACCGGCTTGATAGGCTTCGATCTGCGGCGATAAACAGCCCGCGACCGTCGCAAACGTGCGATGAAAACGCAACCGCGGCGCAACCAGGTATAGCAGCGGCGATTGGTTGGTTAGTTCAATTCCGGCGAACAATCCACGCCGCGCGAATTCGCCGCGCAGCCGCGCCTGTTCCACGCGCAGCCAATAATCCAGCCCCTGCATCGGCAATTGCGCGTCTTCCGTGGCTTTGATTTCGATCACTGCCAATCGCGCTTCGTGAGTCACTGTCAGCAGGTCAATCACTGAACGCTCTTCGCCGCGCCACGCCGGGATTTGCGAATAGACGAACCGGTCATCAAATCCGGCGTCCAGTGCGCGAATATCGCGCCGCAACATTGATTCCAGCCATGCCTCTTCGCGTAAACGGTAAAGCGGATGGCGGCGGTCGGGCGTTTGGGCCGAACGATATTTGATCAGCTCCTGTACCAATTGTTCGAGCCTGAAGAAATTGGCCTCGCTGAGCACGGAGGAACGGTTCGTTTGGTCTTCGTCGCGCGGGCCGCCGGAAATTCCACCAGCAATTCCACCAGCAATTCCAAATGCCAGGCGGGCGTCCTGGCTTCGGCTGAGCCGGGCGAATTCCAGTCCATTGATCGTGTAACTTTCGCGGTCGGCGAGCTGCCGGACTTCGATGAAATCAGAAGCCAGGCGCAGGATTCGTTCGCGCCAAACATTGGGTGCCGGAATGGCTTCGGGCCAATCCAGTTCGCGGGGATGCGTGCTCAGCAGTTCGTCTTGCGTGGCCAATTGCATGGGCCGCAGCGATTCGTGCCGCTCGTCCACTTCAAAGCATTCCAGGCGCGCGCCGAGATGAGAACAGTCCAGCAAGGTCAGCCGCTCAATGGCGGTTTGTGAGGCAGCGCCAGGCAGACAGAACCATACCCGTTTGGCCTGTTCATTGGATTGCCCGCGCGCTTCCCGCTGGCGGTTGAAATTCGCCAGCCAGACCAGCCCGGCGGCAATGACTCCGTCAATTTCCGCTTGCGATTCGGCTTCACCGACGCCGATGGCCAGGATTGTTTCGCCGCCCAGCGTCCACCGTAATCTGGCGTATCGTTTTGCAAGCGTGGTTTCAGCAGGCGTGTCGCTTTGCAGTTTAATCTGCCCGCTTTGCAGTTTTATCTGAATAAAGCGTGCGGCCAGCAGGCGGGCAAGCATTTGCGGATAGCGCCGCCGCCGGTCGGGTAATTCCAGCTCTTCAATCACCAGTTTCTCGCGCCATTTGGCTTCGTTGCGAAGCGTGATCATCGCAAGTTCGCGCCCCAATCCCCGTGTCACCTGCAACAGCACCTCGGCGTCATCAACCTGGTATGCGACCACCCGCCAGCTTTGCGAACGCTGGTCATCCCACCAGGCAAAAATCAGCTTGCCCCATTCCACACTCAATTCGTAATTCGCGGATGGGATTGTCGCCAACAAGTTTTCCCCCGCGAATAACTGCCATTCCGAACCATCGGGCATGGCCAGCCTGACGCGCTCCAGCGTGTATTTGGCGGCAGTGGCATCTTCATTGTTGACGATTTGATTCATGATTCGGCTCAGGCTGCTTTTGAATCTGCTCAAACAAAAGAAGAGCAAAAGGAACAAGAGGGTGTCCGTCACATTTTTGCGAGGCGTATTTACGTCATGCCCATTCACCGCAAAGTCGCAGAGTCCGCTGAGACGACGCAGAGAATAATCGCGGGATTTTGTTACCTTCTCCGCGTTTCCTCTGCGGCTCTCTGCGTCTCTGCGGTGAATTCAACGTGAAGCGGCTTTTCGCAAAAAGTTGACGCGCACCCGAATAAGAAGCGCGATTTGGAAAATCACTTTCCCCGGTGTTACCATCCGCCCCGTCGTGAAATCGCAGGCATTCTACCGTCCTCGATCCGATCAATCTATCTCTTTACGATTGGCAAATCCGGCCAATTGGCAATTTGATCTCAACGTCATCAACTCCGGCAATTTCAATTGAGACTGTTATGGTTTGTCACAACTGCGGGCGAGAGATCAAGCTCATCGGCAAAGTCCAGCGCAAGGATGAATGCCCGCATTGCAATGCCGATATGCATTGTTGCAAAAACTGCCGCTTCTTCGATCCGGGCAGAAGCAAACAGTGCAGCGAAACGCAGGCCGATTATGTGCCGGACAAATTGAAGGCCAATTTTTGCGAATTCTTCGAACCGAGCATCCGCGTTCCCCTGACATCGCGCGGCGGCGCGCAGACTGTGCAGCGCGATGACGTGCGCAAAGCGTTCGACGATCTATTCAAGAAAAAATGAATTCCCCCAATCGCAACTCCTCCCCCAACCGATTACTGTTTCGTCTTTGCAATCTTTCTTAGTGCTGTATGGAAGAGCGTTACTTGTTTTCATCACCGGGGTCGTCACCTGGGTCATCTGTGGATGCGATGCCACTGGAGGCCGCTTCGCCGGTGCATCGCCAAACCGTCGTCTACCGTCTGCCGCAAACGATTCCGGCGGCCTTCACCCCACGCTCTGGCGGCCCAGCAGGCCAAGCAGGCTTAACCGTGGGTAAGGTGCTGCTTCACCTGCTGCTGTTTGCGTTGACGGGAATCACAACGGGGCTGGTCGGTTTGTTTCTGTTTGGGTCGCTGACTTCGGGCGTGATCTATTCGCTATCGCTGTTGATGATCCTGACGGCGCACGAGATGGGGCATTACATCGCCAGCCGATGGTATGGCGTTCAGGCGACGCCGCCCTATTTCATTCCGTTCTTTATCCCCGTTCCCGTGCTACAGGCGGGGACGTTCGGCGCGTTCATCAAAATCAAATCGCAGATTCCATCGCGCCGCGCGTTGTTTGACATCGGCATCGCCGGGCCGCTGGCGGGATTTGTGTTTCTGATTCCGGTGGCATTTATCGGGCATTACTTCGCGCAACCGCCTGATCCGGGGCCTGCGGGCATTACCTTGCAAGACCCGCTGTTGTTCAAGTTTTGTCAGCGCCTGCTGCACCTGCCGGCCGATTTGGCATTGAACCCCGTGACTTGGGCAGCCTGGATCGGCGCGTTGATGACCAGTCTGAATCTGCTGCCGGTGGGGCAACTGGACGGCGGACACGTGACCTATGCCACGCTGGGCGCGCGCGGACACAAGATCGTGTCCATCGTCTGTTACCTGATCGTGATTGGGCTGGCAATTTATGGCGCAATGCACAATACCTGGAACTGGGTGGTCTGGCTGATTCTGCTGACCTTGATGATACGGGCTGGCCATCCGCCGGTGGCGGATGAAGAAGAACCGCTTGGCAATGGGCGAATCATCGTGGCGCTGATTGGCTTGATCGTCTTCATTCTTTGCTTTATGCCTTTCCCGATCTCTCTTTAGATTATCGAGGAGGACTCCTGATGACGCTGCTGGCTTCTGACGTGATGGTAAAAGATGTCATTACCGTCAATGAGACGACTTTACTGAAGGACGTGACCAAAATGTTCGGTGAGAACCGCATTACTGGCGTGCCAGTCGTCAATGCTGAAAGCCAATTGGTGGGCGTGCTTTCGGAAACCGACATCATCCGCAAGACGACCAGCATTGGCGCGTGGTCGCCCAAAACCGCCGGACAGATTATGACCAAACCTGCAGTCACCGTTGCGCCGGACGAAACGTTGCAGCGGGTCTGCGAATTGATGCACAACCGCCGGATTCATCGCGTTGTCGTCGCCGAAGGTAAGCAGATCAAAGGCATTATTACGACGATGGACATTCTGCGCGCCATTGCCATTCAGTCGAAACAATCGGGGCAAGCCGCCTTCGAAAACTAAACAGATGCTCGACCGGATCATCTTCTTTGCCTTACTCGCACTCCTAATCCTGACGCCATTGCCATACGGCGCGGTGGAAAGCTGGTCTATTGCGCTGTGGGAAGTCAGCGTCTTCGCCGTTGTTGTGCTGTGGGCGTTGCAGGCTGCCGTGCAAGGGAGATTCAGCATCAGCCTGGCTCCGCTTGTCTGGCCGATGCTGGCGCTGCTCATCGTGGCGGTTGTGCAAATCTTGCCGTTGGTGACTGGCGAACGTCAGACCATCAGCTACTCACCCTTTGCCACCTTCCAATTTGCGATCAAACTTTTTGCTTCCATTTGTTTCCTTCTGCTCTTCTCGACTTTCGTAAACACTGATGAGCGGCGTAATACGGCAGTCAAATTGATGATTGGCCTGTGTGCCGTTATTGCGTTGGTCGGCATTGGCCAAACGTATATTGGAAAGCTGCTGTGGCAGCGGGGAACGTTTGGCCCCTTCGTCAATCGCAACCATTTCGCGGGCTTTCTTGAGATGGGCGTTGGATTGGCCGGAGGGTTATTGGTTGGCCGCGCGGTGAAGGTGGAGTGGATGGCAGTGTATGGAAGCTGTGTGTTGGCCATGTGCGCTGGAATCGTCTTGTCGGCTTCGCGCGGAGGCGTGCTGGCGCTGGGGGCGGAAGTTGTGTTTCTGGCGTTGATCGCTGTTCCGTCCTGGTTCCCCGGTCGCAGCGGAAAAGGAGCAAAAGACGAAGACCGTCCGCGCCGCGCCGGCTTGCTGATTCGCACGGCTGCGGCATTGGTAATTGGCGCGGCTGCCGTGATCGGCGCATCGGTCCTGGTTGGTTCGGAAGGGCTGGTGCAGAACTTCGCGCAGATTCAAGCCGAAACCGGAGGGCAGCTTCCGGCCAGCGAACGCTTCAGCCGCCGCGACATCTGGAATTCGACCATTCAACTTGTCAAAGATCATCCGCTGTTGGGCGTCGGGCTGGGCGCATTCCAATTCGCTTACACGCGATATGACAAAAGCTCCGGCGCGCAACGCGTCGAACAATCACACAACGATTATCTGCAAGTGCTGGCTGATGCCGGACTGATCGGTGGCGTCATTCTGCTGGCATTTATCATTTTGCTTTTCGCGCGGGGATTTGCCGCGGCGAGTACGCACGACCGGCGCAAGCGAGCGATTGTTTTTGGCGCGCTGGCAGGCTGTTTTGGCCTCGCCATTCACAGCTTTGTCGAATTCAATCTGCAAGTCACTTCAAACGCACAAATGTTTCTGGCGCTGGCTGCGCTATCCACCATCGAGCGCCGCAAACACGGTGCGCACGACGACGACGGCGAAGACGTTTGATGGTCAGCCGGGATGGTCTGAGTGAGATGACCGCTGTCTTGTCGCCTCTCACCTTTTTGTCTACACTGCCGCCGCTTGCCTTTCCGGTCTGCAAACAAGCTCCGAAATCGTCATCAGAAAGTTATGTCGCATCATAAGCATCATCAACGGGCAATTTCTTTGGCCATCATCTGCGTCTATGCGCTGGCAGTGGCCGTCGTGAATTTACCCGCCAGCGTGGTTCGGGCGTTGTCATTAATGTCGGGTCAGCAATCGAAAAAGCGTTCGCCGCAAAAGCCCACCCCAATCAAGCCGACTAATGACCGTGAAGCGCTGGCCAAAAAGCCCGCGCTCTCCGGCACGGTCAAAGACCGGCTCGGCGAAGACGACGGATACAGCATTGTGGTGTTTTACTCCGCCACAGTTCACGGCAATCTGGAAGTGTGCGGCTGCCCGATTCATCCGCTGGGCGGCGTCGCGCGGCGGGCCGGTTATATCAACGCTTTCAAAAAACGCAGCCCTGACGCCGCCGTTCTGCAAGTGGATGCTGGCTACATCTTCAGCGACGATTTGAATGCGGCGGGTAAGGGCCTGAGAGAAGACGCGCGATTGATGAACGATTGGATCGTGCGCGCCAACGAAGCAATGAATCTGGACGTGGTCAATCTGGGCTTTCGCGATTTGCGCTACGCTGATTTGTTGCTGCGGCCGGATGCCCCTTCGGACAAGATGCCGAAGGCCGAAAAGTCCGCTATTCTTTCTTCCAATATAAAAGCGATTGATGCTGGGCATGTGAATCCTGCGCCTTACGTGATCAAGACCGTCACCGCCAAACGGTTGTCGCAGCCTGTTCGCATCGCCTTCATTGGCGTCAGCGACCTTGCGCCGGAAGAGCAGCAAGCGGCGGTCAAGGCCAGCGGCTTTGTCATCAATGACCCATTCGAAGCGGTCAAGGCGGCATTGGCGGAAGTCCGCGATCAAGTGGATGTCACCGTTGTGGTCGGCTTTCTTTCGCTGCCCGCGGTCAACAAACTGGCGAGGCAGAACGACGATCTGGACTTGATCATCAACACCGACGAGCGTGGCCTGGTTCCCGATCCGCGCCAGATCAATAACGCGCTGGTCGTGTATGCCGCAAAAGAAACCAAGCATTTGGGAGAACTGCGGTTTTATACCGACAAGGCTGGCGCGGTTGAACGCTTCACGGCGCGTTACGTCCAACTGGATGAAGTAATTCCTGACGACGTGCAAATGGGCGCGATGACCAAGCAGGCGCGGCAGGAAATTGATGTCGTGCAGAACCGTCTGGCTGAAGAAGAAGCGAAGGCATATGTCGCCGACACTTCTCAACCTTCGCCTTACGTGCAGTCTGAAACCTGCGCCAAATGCCATCAGGCCGAATACGATGTTTGGCAGAAGTCGCGCCACTCGCATGCTTTTGCCGCGCTGGAAACGAAAAATCGCACGTTTGATGCTGCCTGCATTGGCTGTCACTCGCTGGGTTTCCAGCAACCCGGCGGCTTCGTCAACATCAAGGCGACGCCGCAACTGGCCAATGTGCAGTGCGAATCGTGCCACGGTCCCGGCGCGGGGCACATCGCCGGGCCGGCAGCGGGCAATTACAAAACGCCGCCGAAGAATCAAAGCTGTTTGATCTGCCACGACCGCGAAAACAGCCCTGATTTCGACTTCGCGAAATACTGGCCGGTCATCGCGCATACCAACACTTTCAGGCAACCGGTGCCAGCGGCGGCCAATAGCAAGGCGAAGCCCGCTATCCGACGGGCAATAAAGAAGCCGTAAAGACTGAGAGTTGAGATGGAGAGCCTGCTGAAACTGCTGCCGATGATGATTCGCTTGTCGGGCGATAACGAAGAGGTACGCGAGCAGGCTGCTTTTGCCGCGTGGCGAGCGGCAGCGGGGAAAGGCGTTGCCAGCGCCTGCGTGCCGTTCCGGCTGTATCGCAAACAACTGGTAATCGCCGTGCTGGATCAAACCTGGCAGAAGCAGTTGGAAAAACTAGCTGGCGAATACATCTTTCGCATCAACTCGCTGTTGGGCGCGCCGCTGGTGACGTTTATTGAATTTCGCGTGGATCGTGACCATGTGCTGAAAGCCCGCAAAGGTGACGACAACCCCATCGAGTTTCATCACACTGAAGAACTGGCGGGCGAACTGCAATCGTCGGCCAACGAAATCAAAGACCCCGAACTGCGCGAACAGTTTTTGCGCGCGGCGGCAAAGAGCCTGGAGAGAAAAGAAACGGGAGATCAATGATTGAGGATTGTGATTTCGGATTGTGAGCCGACCTTTAATCGCCGCAATCCGCAATCCGCAATCCGCAATCTGCAATCGAATATGCCAATTACAAGAATCGAAGTTGAAAAGATCGCCAAACTGGCCAACCTGGAACTGACCGACGTTGAAAAGGAATCTTTCTCAGGCCAGCTTGCGGCCATCGTCGAATACATTGACCAATTGAACGAACTGGACACGTCCGCCGTCAAAGCCTGGCAAACACGCAGCGCGGGCGAGGCGATTTCGTCCTACGCTTCGCGGGACGATATTGTTGAACCGAGCCTGGGCCAGCAGAAGGCGCTGGATCAAGCGCCGGATGCGGACGAAGGCCATTTTCTGGTTCCGCGCGTCATTGGATGATTCACTCAATCCTGAAACACATCTCACGCCAGGCCGCAAAGACCGCCAAGAATCATTCCTTTCTTTTGCGTCTTTGCGGCTTGGCGTGAAGACTCTTTGGAGTTATTGCTTTGAGCAAGAAACTGACTGTTGAAGACATTCATAACCTTTACACTGCGGGCGATGCCACGCCCAGCCAGATCATTCGTGCCGTGCTCGACAAGATTGAACAGGACAACGAACGGCTGAACGCATACCTGACCATCAACCGCGAAGGCGCATTGAAAGCCGCTGCCGCGATGGATGGTGAGATTCAATCCGCGATTAAAGAGAAGCCGCTGGCCGGTATTCCGGTCGCCATCAAAGACAACATGTGCATCGAAGGCATCCGCACGACTTGCGGTTCGCGCATTCTGGGCAACTACGTTCCGCAATACACCGCGACGGCGGTCAAGAAGCTGGAAGCCGCGGGCGCGATCATTGTCGGGAAAACCAACCTGGACGAATTCGCGATGGGCGGTTCGACGGAGAATTCCGCCTTCGGCCCGGCGCGCAACCCGCACAATCCCGACTACGTGCCGGGTGGAAGCTCCGGCGGTTCGGCGGTGACAGTGGCGGCAGGGCACGTGCCTGTCGCGCTTGGGTCGGACACAGGCGGTTCGATCCGCCAACCCGCGTCGTTTTGCGGCGTCGTTGGGCTGAAGCCTACCTATGGCCGCGTCTCGCGTTTCGGGCTGGTGGCTTTTGCGTCATCGCTGGATCAGATCGGGCCGTTGGCAACGAACGTCAAAGACGCCGCGCGCATGCTGCAGACAATCGCTGGCCACGATCGCCACGATGCGACTTCAGCCAACGTGGAGGTGCCGGATTATTTATCGGCGCTGACCGGCGACATCAAAGGCTTGCGCGTTGGCGTGCCGCCGGAATGTTTCGGCGAAGGGCTGGACGCGGAAGTTAAAGCCAACGTGGAAGCGGCCATCAAGAAGCTTGAAGATCGCGGCGCGGAAATCGTTGAAATTCATTTGCCTCACACAAAGTATGTCATCGCGGTCTATTACTTGATTGCGACTGCTGAAGCTTCATCGAACCTGGCGCGCTTTGACGGGGTGCGTTATGGATTCCGCGCGGAAGAGGCGCGCACGCTGTCGGAGCTTTATCGCCATACGCGTGACGAAGGTTTTGGCGCTGAGGTCAAACGGCGAATCATGCTTGGCACCTTCGCGCTATCGTCGGGCTATTACGATGCCTACTACGAAAAGGCCCAGCGCGTGCGCACAATGCTGGTCAATGATTTTGCCGAAGCGTTCAAAAAATGCGACGTCATTGCCACGCCCACTGCGCCAACGCCGCCCTTCAAGATCGGCGACAAATCCGATGACCCGCTGGCGATGTATCTGGGCGATATTTACACCGTCACGATCAATCTGGCGGGTGTGCCTGCCATCAGCGTCCCGTGCGGCGCGTCGTTAAGCGGCCTGCCTATCGGCCTGCAATTGATTGGCAATCATTTTGACGAAGCGCGGCTGCTCAACGCGGCTTATGCTTACGAACAATGAGCGCGGCAGGACAAACGAGCGGAGAGATCAGCCTGGAATGAAACTTAGTTGGTCAAACCGATTGAACCTTGACACGTTTCCACCCCAGGCTGATAATCCGCCCGCTGAGTTGGCTTTCCACCGATTCAAATAACTTCAAAATCACATTGAGACACATTTGCTGGGCACAGAACCCACCATGTCAGGCTTTGCGAGACCTTGCTGGGACGATAGACAGAATCTGACAGCATCCGCTGATCAGACAAAAGCACAGATTCATCATTTGAATAAACCGCGCGGCTGACTTTCAACAGTCAGTCGTTACGCTCAACCCAATTAACGAGCGTCCATTCGGGCGTTAGTCTATCGTTACGGAGGAAACCATGCGTTTTGAATCACACATCAGGCGCACCATTCCAGCCTTCTTGCTGACACTACTCTTGGCCGTCTTCGCTTACGGTCAGACCAGTGCCAGCTTGAGCGGAACAGTGCATGATCCCAACGGCGGTGCCCTTGCCGGTGCCAAAGTCACAGTCAGCAACCCGGCCAAGAATTTACAAATTGATGCCAAAACCAATTCGGACGGAACGTTTTCGTTCCCTGTGCTGCAACCCGGTGAATACACCATCACCGTTGAAGCACAAGGGTTCAAGAAGGCCGTCCAGAGCGGCATCGTCATCAACGCTTCTGACCGCCAATCCACCGGGACCATCAAGCTGGAAGTTGGCGACATTTCGAACACCGTTGAAGTGACGGCGGACGCCGCGCGGTTGCAGATCAAGAGCGAGAGTGGCGAGCAAAGCACGTCTATCAATAACCAACAGATTCAGAATCTGGCGGTCAATGGACGCAACTATCTCGATTTGGTCAAGCTGACACCGGGCGTGGTTGTCACCACTGGGTTTTCCACTTCCGGCCCGGGCGGTATCGGCAACATCAACATCAATGGAGAGCGAGGCGGGAAAGCCAACTTGACCATTGACGGCACTACGAACATTGACACCGGATCGAACGGCACCCAGCACATTGCACTGTCGCTGGACAATATCGCTGAGTTCAAACTGATCACGTCGAATTATCAAGCCGAGTACGGCCGTTCATCGGGCGGCGAAATTCAAATCGTGACCAAGTCGGGCACCAGCGAATTCCACGGCACAGGCTACTACTTCCACCGCCACGAACAGTTCAACGCCAACAGCTTTTTCAATAACGCCAATGGACGCATCGGCGACCCGAATACTGGCATCGAGCGCAACCCGCGCAACTTCTACCGCTACAATCAGCAGGGCTATAATATCGGCGGGCCTGTCTATTTGCCAAAAAAATTCTTTGGGCCTCTGGGCAGCGAAAAGCTTAAGGAGAAGCTCTTCTTCTTTTGGTCACAAGAATGGCAACAGCAGTTGGTACCGCAGTCGGCTCGTCAATCACGCGTGCCGACGGCGTTGGAAGCGGCTGGCAATTTCAGCCAGACCCGCGATGGCAATGGCAACCTGGTAACGATCATTGACCCAACTACGGGCCAGGCATTCCCAGGCAATATCATTCCGACCAATCGCATCAACCTTAGCGGACAGAAGATTCTGCAACTCTTCCGCCCGTTCGAGAATACGCCGCTGGGTGGCGTAGACAATGCTTATCGTTATAACCATAACTCGCAGCTCAGCATCAGCTACCCGCGCAAAGAGAACAGTATTCGCGTGGATTACAACTTGTCGGAAACCACGCGCGCTTATATCCGTTACACGCGAGACACTGATCAACAGATCGCGCCCTACGGTATTGGCTGGACTGGCGGCAACAACCAGATTCCGTTTGATAACTTGATCTTCAAGCAAGCGCCAGCTTGGAACGGCACAATCAATGTTACCTCCACGCTTTCGCCGACGCTGACGAATGAATTCATCTTTGGTGCCAGCCAGAACAACCTGACGCTCGAGCCGACCAATACAACGGCGGCCACCTATGCGGGCATCGGGCTTAACTTCGCGCTGCCGTTTTCCTACCCGGCGTCGCAGTTCTTCAATCTCACTTTTGGCGGCACAACCAACCAGAACTATGGCGGCACAACTGGCTACAGCCAGTTCCCCTACAAGAACTCCAACACAACCTTCGACATTTACGACAATGTCAGCAAGGTTTGGGGCAGCCATACGCTCAAGGCGGGTTTCTACTTCCAGCGCAGCCGTAAGGATCAGGCTGCCGGTAATTCGGCTTCAATCAATTTCAGCAACAACACGAACGATCCGAATAACTCGGGGCATCCATACGCAAACGCGCTGCTTGGCAACTTCAACACCTACCAGCAGCCGAATATCGGCATCTTCCAGGGGCAATACCGCTCCAGCAGTTACGAGTGGTACATCCAGGACAACTGGAAAGTTACCAGCCGGCTCACCCTCGATTACGGCATGCGCTTTTCGTGGATCAAGCCGCAATTCGACAAGCGGTATCAGGATTATTACTTCGATCCAAGCCGGTACAATGCTTCAAAGGCAGTGCGACTCTACAGGCCGACCTGTGTGGCGGGCACATTCGCTGCCGGCGGATGCTCAGGGGCGAACCAACGCGCTGTCGATCCGTCCAGCCCTAATACCCTGTTGCCGTCTTATCTGGTCGGACGCATCGTGCCCGGATCGGGCGATCCGTTTACTGGGCAGGTGAATGCCAAAGACTACTATCCAGGCGGCATCAAAGACCGCGGCGTCCAGTACGGTCCGGCGCTCGGTTTTGCTTATGACGTCTTCGGCAATAAGAAGACTGTTGTGCGTGGCGGCTACCGTCTGGCCTATGACCGGGTGCAGGGCAACGAACTGGTCTTTGCGGCTGTCGGCCAGCCACCCCTGTACCAACAACCGACTTTTAATTTTGGCAACCTCTCTACTGTTGGTGCCAACACAGGGCAAATCGCGCTGGGCACCTCAGGCGTGCTCGCTTCTGATCCGGAAGGCTACATCCCCAGCACTCAAAGCTTTAGCTTGCAGGTGCAGCAGGACATTGGCTGGGGTACGGTAGTCAGCGTCGGTTATGTCGGCACGCTCAGCCGCCATCAACAGGAACTGCGCAACCTGAACTACAGCCCATACGGCGAACTGTTCACCAAAGCGGCGCAAGACCCGGCGAAATATGCCGGGGGGATTGTGCCGGATGAAGAACCCGGCCTGCCACAGATCTACCGGGATGCGGGCGTCAAGTTCTCTGGCCAGTTCGCGCTGGCGGCGGACTTCCTGAAGAAGTATCCGGGATATAACACCATTGGCCTGCGCACACTTGGCGGTTCATCAAACTACCATTCGTTGCAGGCGACGTTGAGCAAGCGGTTTGGTAGCTTAGTCAACATCGGCATGGCTTACACCTACTCGAAGGCAATGGGTACGGCCAATGGGTACGGCGACTTCATCAATCCGGTCTGCTCGCGTTGCGCGGATTACCGCCGTCTGGCTTTTGATCGCACGCATATCGCAGTCATCAACTATGACCTGCGGTTGCCCGGTCTGAAGGGCTCCAACTGGCTCGTCAAGAGTGTGGTCAATGGCTGGCAGGTGACCGGTATCACGCAATTCATCTCCGGCCAACCTGAGGATGTCAGCGCCGGCATCAACAACATCAGCCTTAACCAACGCCTGGGCGGAAGCTGGACGGAAGCCACGCGTGGCTTCTTCACTGCTGATCCGAACCAGAGCAAAGAAGCCACGAAGTACTTCAACTACGAAACGATTCGGTTGCCCAGCGTGGCCGAAGCCTTGGCGGCAAAGGGCGCTTACCCGCGTAACTTCCTGAGCCGTCCTGGGATCAACGTCACCGACCTGTCGCTCTTTAAGAACTTCGGTCTCGGCGGCGAAGGCAAACGAAGCATTCAACTGCGTCTGGAAGCGTTCAACGTTTTCAATCACGCCCAGTTCAGCGATATGAACCGCGGTGTGACTTGGACGAATTTCCAGGCTTATCTGGATGGCCGGCAAGCGACTTCGGCGAACATCTTAAATGTTCGCGGCTCGACGCTTAGCGGCAATCCGCGCTTAGGTAATGGCGTTGGCGAGTTCAACGGATTGCAGGGCGCGGTATCCGGCAATCGTATCATTCAGTTAGCGGCGAAGATATTCTTCTAAACCGCAGACCGGATGGCTATACATCAACTGCGGGGGCTGCAACGGGTTTGCAGCCCCCGTTTTCTATGTCGCGAACAAAGCCCTGAAACAATGAAAATCGTGCGGTACGAGGTCCGACAAACTTCAGTTTGTCGGACATTTTGTAGGAGGAATGTGATGGCAAACGGACGATCTTGGCTGACACTGCTGCGCTGTCTTACTTTGACATGCCTGATGGCGGTCAGCGTCCAAGCGCAGTTGGGAACGGTTGGCGGGCCGGGCTTCATCGTGTTTGGCCGCGTCTATATGCCTAACGGAAAGCCTGCTTCACGGGTGAAGGTTTATCTGGAAATGCCAACTGGGTTGAGCCGCTACATTCCCAGCGACGACGGCGGTAACTATGAGTTTCGCGGCATTATCGCCGGGCGCTATCAAGTGAAGGCGACCAACCCGGATGCGCCGGAGCAATACAGCGCCCCAGCAGAGTCCGATTCCAATCACGCCTATTCGAATCGTGTTCAAATTGACGTCTATCTGCGGCTGCCGATGCACGACAAAAAAGAAGACAGCAAGGCCGGAACGATCAGCGCAGCCGAAGCCGCGCAGAACATCCCCAAGTCTGCGCGCAAAACCTTTGATCAGGGCATCAAGCTGCAAAAAGAGAACCAGGCTGAAAAGGCGCTGGTTCAATTTAATCAAGCAATCCAACTTTACCCGGAATACTTCCAGGCAATGACCGAACGCGCCAATCTGCTAATGCAGCAAGGCAAGCTAACAGAGGCCGAAGCGGATTTTGAGCGGGCATTACAACTCAACAGTAAATATCCCCCTGCCTTGCGCGGCCTAGGCTATTGCCAGATTCAGCAGCGGAAGTTTCCGGCGGCGCTTGGGAATCTGGAAAAAGCGTACTCTCTGGAACCGACCGTTCCGATGACGCTGATGTTGCTGGGCTATGCCAACCTTTCGCTGGATCGTTATGAAGAGGCGAAACAGTGTCTGGAACAGGCGCTGAAGATCGGCGCGGAGGGTGTTTCCCGCGCCCACGTTTACCTTGCCGAAGTTTACGCCCACGAACAGAAGTTCGTCGAAGCCGCCAATGAAATCAGCGCTTATTTGAAAGCAAAGCCCGAAGCGGCGGACGCCGCACAGTTGAAGCGGATGGAAGCGGGTTGGCGCGCGCGCGGAAAGCCAGCGAAAAATTAGCTTCGACTCTGTTTGTTTTTGCGGCAGCGTCTCATAAAATAAAGCGCAACCCAGTAGGGAGGAAAACGAGATGGATAAGAGCGCAGCATTTTTAATTCTTTCGCAACTCAAAACTCTTGAAGTGCAGGTCGCCGGGCTACGGATACAAATGCAGCGATTAATCGAGCAGGAATATGGATCGTTGCCCACGATGGCTGATCTTCATGGCTTGCTGGAAGGACAGGTCAACTTGAGTGGAGCAGAGATTGACGACCTGTTATATCGCGAACCGCCCAATATGGATGAGTACTATCCTCTATTGTCAGCGCAGGTATTGTCAGCGCAGGCCAAGCAATGATTTATGTGCTCGACACTCACTCCATCACTTGGTTTGTCGAAAATGATCCGAGGCTTTCCTCAGCAGCCAGACAGGTGATTGGTAATTCAGCCAACTCTTTCGTTGTGCCGGCGATGGTGTTGGTGGAGGTCAAATACCTCAACGCCAAGGGCAGAATTAATACTGATCTGCCGCGTCTTTACCAACAGTTCATCAATCTAAACAAGTGCCTGGTGCATCCCCTTGATGAGCAGATCGTTTCACTGATTCCTGTTGATCTGGATATCCACGACTCGGTCATTGTTGCAACGGCGATCTTTTACCGCGATATACTGCAACAGCCAACCACGCTCATCACCAAAGACACCAAGATCACCCAATCCGGTTTGATTCAGACACTCTGGTAATTCCGCGATGTTTCAATCCCTGCTACTCGCCTTCGTCATCGCGCTAACATTTGCCGCGCAACAAATGCCCGACCCGGCGGCGCAATTCAATCGCGCCATCACGCTGCAACAACAAGGCAAGCTGGAAGAGGCCGCCGCCGAATATCGCGCGCTGCTTAAAACAAAACCCGATTACGCCGAAGCCCACGCTAATCTGGGCGTCATGCTGGCGCGGTTGGGACGTTATGACGAAGCGGCGGCGAGTTATGAAACGGCGTTTCGTCTGAACCCGAAGCTGACGCCGATCCTGCTTAACTTGGGCATTCTTTACCACCGCGCCGGCCAGTTTGATAAGGCCGTCGCGAGTCTGGAAAAGTTTCTCAGCGCAACCCCCAATCATCCGCAAGCCCGCCAACTGCTGGGCGTCGCACTGGTCGAATTGGGCCGTGACGAAGAAGCCATCGCGCAGCTTGATCCGATCTTCGTGGCGGGTACGGAAGACAGCGCCGCGCTGTACAGCCTGGGGCTGGCATATGTGAGGTTGGACAGGGCGCGACAGCAGGACGTGATTGACCGGCTGGCGTCGCTGCCCAGCGGTGTCGCGGTTTCGCGCTTGCTGCGCGGACAGGCTTTGCTGAAGCGGTTGGAATTTGAAAAGGCAGTCGCCGAACTGCTGGAAGCGCAAAAGCTGAACCCGGAACTGCCGCGCGTCAGCTATTCGCTGGGGCTGTGTTACGTCAAGCTGGGCCGCAACAAAGACGCCATCGCCGCATTTGAAGACGAAGTGCGCCGCAACCCGCGCGATTTCGCCACGCTTTACTATCTGGCTTCGATGCAGGAGGCAGAAGGCAATCTGGACGCAGCGCGCAAACATCTGGAAGCTGCCATCAAGCTCGCGCCGCAATCCACCGAAGCCAACGCGCTGCTCAGCAAAGTTCTGACCAGGCAGGGGAGCGGAGCCGACGCACTCTCAACACTGGAAAAAGCCGTCGCCACCGATCCCACCGATCCCGTCAAACGCTATCAACTCGCTCGGCTCTATCGCCAACTAGGCCGCAAGGCCGATGCCGACCGCGAATTCGCCGAAGTGCAGCGGTTGAAAGACGAACAACTCAAAAATGACCGCGCCCGCACGCCGAAGCCCTAATTTTCCAATCTCAAATCTCAGATTTCAAATTCCTGCTGTCGTGGGCAGCATTCATTTTGGATAAGGTTCGCCGGGCCTGACCACGCGAATGTGGTGATCTGTGAATTTGAAGTGAACACCGGGCGGTTCAACTTTTAGCATGTGGCAGGTAGTGCATAGGGCTTTGCCAGTGGGGCAGGGCGGCGCGGTTTGTGTTTTTGCGGCAGTCGTGTTTTTCGTTTGATGGCAGGCCGTGCATTTCGCGTCGTAAAAACCGGCGTCGCGTTTAGGGTCTTCGTGCGGATCGTGGCATGCGGTGCAACTGATGCGGCGGTCATCCGGGTCTTTGTAACAGCGGCTGTTCGTAATGCGGTAGGGCTGGAAGCGCACGTTCGACAGGCCTGCGCGGTCGGGCAACTGCATGACTGTTTCCCAACTGCGGTGGCAGGCGCCGCAAAACTGTTGCGACAGATCGTCCGGGTGCATCGCGCGCAAATTGGCAATGGCTTTGTTGGCAACCTCTGTCACGTTGTTTGCCCGCGTTGCAGCTTTCATTACCGCAACATGCTTTTCGCCGGGGCCGTGGCAGGTTTCGCAGCCAATGCCCGGCGTGAAGTTTTCGATCTGAAATCGCTGCGCGCCCGGTGCGACCGTGGCGTGACAGCCGAAGCAGGAGAGCGCGTCGGGTTGCGACAACCGCTGCCCGATGGCGTCAGCGAGCGAAGCTGCGACATTGCGTGGCGCGCCCGGCGTGAAGTCCAGCGCCCGGAGGGCAGGGAAGAAGCTGACGCGCGTTTCGTAGTAAATGCCGTCGCGCTGAATGACGTAGGTCTGGCCGGAATGCCCACGCCCGAAACACCACAGGATCGGCGTGGAGAACGTATTCGTCCCGTCGCTGACCGTGTATAGGCTGCGATTGCCCGCGCGCTTGATCTCATAGCGCCACGGGCCATTGCTAAACTTCAGTTGCGGATTGGCCTGTAAAATCTGGCAGTCGGTCGCAGGCGATAATGCCAACCCCATCGAAGACGCCACATGCGCTTTGGCTTTGCTGCCATGACACTGCGCGCAGGCTGCGTTGCCGACGTAATTTGAATTGGTCACAGGCGGGTTCGGTGCGAATTGCGGGGATTGCTGAGCGTTGGAAGGTTGGCCGGATTCGACCATCGGCATACGGATTAGGCAAGCTACGATCACTGTGCCCAGCAGCAGCGCGGCTTTGATCACCCGTCCATAGCTTTCAACAGTGAGCTTCATTTCTTTGGCGATTTTGATTTCGCGGCATCCGCAACAATGCCTTTGCCTTCGACAATCGTCAACGAACGATTGATCGGCGGCTTGGCAATTTTTTCGGTTGCACCGCTCGGCCATTGAATGACAATTTCGCTGACCTCACGCGTGCTGCCCAAGCCAAAGTGCAACCGCCAATCCGAATGCGAAAGATAACTGTCGCCGCTATGGACTTCGTCAATCTGTGTCAGGCTGCCTGCCGTCAGTTTTACTCGCGCGCCCACGGCATTGCGATTCGATTTGCCAGTGCCTGTCAGTTTCAAGCTGATCCAATTGCCTGCTTGCCCATTGCCTGTCCGAACGCCGCCGTCGTTGCGTAATAGCGTCGGAGCGCCGTCCAGTTCGTTGACGATCACGTCCACGTCGCCATCTTCGTCATAATCGCCAAACGCTGCTCCACGCGATACGCGGCGCTTTAACAAAGCTTCACCGGATTCGGCCGCAATTTCGCTGAACGTGCCATCGTGCAAATTTCGATAGAGCAGTTTACGTTGGCCGTACATTCCGCCGGGATATGCGCCTTCAATTTGTGGATAGACATGGCCATTGGCGACAAACAGGTCTGGCCACCCATCGTTATCGTAATCAAAAAGCTTCACGCCCCAGCCCAGATACGGCAGGCTCGCGTCTGCTGTCTTGGTTGCGCGTGAGGCGTCGCTGTAAGTGCCGTCGGCATTCTTGTGATAGATCGTGTTGTAATCATCGGCGAAGTTGGTGACGACCAGATCTAGCCGTCCATCGCGGTCGTAATCGCCGATGGAAACGCCCATACAGGCTTGTTCGTTGCCGTTCTCATCCACGGCTAGTCCGGACGTGAAGCCAATGTCAGTGAATGTCCCGTCGTGATTGTTGCGATAGGCGAAGTTCGGCGTTGTGTCGTTAGCGACGAAAATATCCGGCCATCCGTCATCGTCGAAGTCTGTCCACATCACCCCCAAGCCGTACAGGCCATTCGGGTCGTTGACCTTCGCCTGTTTTGAAACGTCTGTGAACGTGCCATCGCCGTTATTGCGATAAAGCGTATCGCCAACGCCCTGAAGCCCACGCGGCCCGCACTGCACAGGGATGCCGCGATACTGGCACTGTGCGCCTTTGCCAAATTGCGGCAGTTCATCGAGCTTGAAATCAACGTAGCCCGCGACGAACAAATCCAAATCTCCATCGCGATCATAATCGCCCCATGCCGCGCCGGTCGAAAATCGCGCGATGCCGACGCCCGCCTTTGCCGTCACGTCTTCGAACTTTCCATTGCCGAGATTGCGGTAGAGTTTGTTTGGGCCGAAGCAGGTCACGTATAAATCGTCAAAGCCATCGTTGTCGTAATCGGCGACGCTGACGCCCATTGTCCAGCCGGGGTCTTCCACGCCTGCTTTGGCCGCGACCTCTTCAAACTTGCCGTCTCCCAGATTGTGGTAAAGCGCTGCGTGTGGACGTGGCTTTTTCGCCAGGGCAGCTTCGACGGTGTACGAATTGACGAGATAGATGTCCAGCTTGCCGTCATTGTCGTAGTCAAACATCGCCACGCCGCCGCTCATGCTTTCAACGATGTATTTCTTTTCAGGCGAAGAGGCATTGAAAAAATTGATTCCCGCGCTTTTTGTCGCATCCGTAAATTTGATGATTGGCTTTAGAGAAGAGACGGGCTTTGGCTTTGATTGAGAAGCTCCGGCCAATGCCAGCGCGAAGGTAACAATGGCAAATACGAGTTTGGGAGGCATAGGTTCGACAGGCGGAAAGATGGTCGGGTAAAGGAAAGGGTGAAGAGGAGCGATGTTCCCCTTCACCCTTTCGAGTGGTCAGTTATTGAAAAAACTCTACGCGGTCGCCGGATTGCCGCCCGTAATCGGAGGCAGAATCGGCTTCAGCACAGGTTCCTTCTCCGCGGGCTTGTCTGCGCCATGGCGTGTCGTCGGTGACGGAGTGTCGTCATCCAACGGCAGGCCGGCGATGACGCGGCGAATCTGCACGGCGTCCAGCGTTTCGCGCACCAGCAGTTCCTTCGCCATCCGTTCCAGTGCGTCGCGGTGTTCAAGAATGATCTGGCGCGCGCGGTCGTATTGATCCATCACGATCCGCTTCACCTCCTGATCAATCTTGACTGCCGTGTCTTCGCTGTAATCCTGATGCTGCGCGATCTCGCGGCCCAGGAAGATTTGCTCTTCCTTCTTGCCGTACGTCAACGGACCCATGTTCGACATACCGAACTCGCACACCATCCTGCGGGCAAGCTCCGTCGCGCGCTCAATATCATTCGAAGCGCCAGTGGTGATCGTGCCCAGGAAGATGTCTTCGGCCAAACGCCCGCCCATCAAAATGGCAATCGAACCCTGGATGTAATCGAGCGAATGGGTGTAGCGGTCGCCTTCCGGCAGTTGCTGAGTCAAACCGAGCGCCATTCCGCGCGGGATGATCGTGACTTTATGAACCGGGTCAGCATTCGGAACTTTCATGCCGACGATGGTATGACCGGCTTCGTGATAAGCCGTCGTCTTCTTCTCTTCGTCAGACATCACGGCCGACTTGCGCTCCGACCCCATCATCACTTTATCTTTCGCCCACTCGAAGTCGTACATTCCGACCGTCTTCTTAGCGAAGCGAGCGGCGTTCAGCGCGGCTTCGTTGACCAGGTTGGCCAGATCAGCGCCGGTGAAACCCGGTGTGCCACGGGCGATGACGGAAATATCGAAATCTTCGCTGAGCGGAATCTTGCGGGTGTGGACGGCCAGGATGCCTTCGCGGCCTTTCACGTCGGGGCGCTGGACGATAACACGGCGGTCGAAGCGCCCGGGCCTTAGCAGCGCCGGGTCGAGCACGTCCGGGCGGTTGGTCGAAGCGATCAGGATTACCCCGTCGTTGGACTCAAAGCCATCCATTTCCACCAGCAATTGATTCAGCGTCTGTTCGCGTTCGTCGTGGCCGCCGCCCAGCCCCGCGCCGCGATGGCGTCCGACTGCATCAATTTCGTCAATGAAGATAATGCACGGCGCATTTTTCTTGCCCTGTTCGAACAGGTCGCGAACGCGGCTGGCACCGACACCGACGAACATTTCGACGAAATCAGAACCCGAAATCGAGAAGAAGGGAACATTTGCTTCGCCAGCGATGGCGCGCGCCAGCAAGGTTTTGCCCGTGCCCGGAGGCCCCATCATCAGCACGCCTTTCGGAATGCGCCCGCCGAGCTTCTGAAATTTCTGCGGCTCTTTCAAAAATTCAATGATCTCTTGCAGCTCTTCCTTGGCTTCGTCCACGCCGGCGACGTCCTTGAACGTCACGCGTTTCTGCTGGTTCGAAAGCAGCTTGGCGCGGGCCTTGCCGAACGAAAGAGCCTTATTACCGCCCGATTGCATCTGCCGCAGCATGAAAATCCAAAGCCCGACGATCAGCACAAATGGAGCGTAAAAAATAATCGCCTGCATCCAGAGTCCGCTGGACGAGGCGCTTTTGAATTCAATCGTGACGTTCTTCTTACTCATGGCATCCGTCATGTCACGCGTGACGAATTCGTTGCTCAACTCTGTGGTATAGCCGCGTTTATCACTCTTGAGCTTGCCGTATACTTTTTCGCGTTCAATCGTCGCGGTTTCCACGTCGCCACGATCCACCGCCTGAATTAACTGTGAATATCCCATGGGAATCGGCTGATTGCCGCTGGGATTGCGGAAGAAACGATAGAGCAAAATTGCTCCACCAATGATTACTACCCAAAAAATTACTTGTCTTACTGTCGAGTTCAAAGTTGCTTACCTCCGTTGAAAACCTGCTCTGCATTCTAGCGTATCAATTCAAATTTCGCTCGCCAATTCAGCAGCAAAAGTGTAGACGCCCCCAAAACACTACAGGTTTCGACATTATGCCGCAAATGGTTTTCCAAAACTGTTTCAGTCCTTACTAAGTTTGTCTGTTTTAGCTAAGAGGGTTGTCTCAGACAATGGGCGATCAAAGTCCCTGATTTCAGCAGCACCCTCCAATCCGCAGGCAGTTCAATGACGCGTCCGCCGTGGTTGCGCAGGATCAATTGTTCAATCGCCTTCAGATGAACTGCGTCAATCCGTTGCAAGCCGCCCCGCTCTTCTTCCAGCCACAATCGCAGTACGCGGCGGCGAATGGCCGGTGCCTGTTCACGTAATTTTCTGGCACTGAGGCCATTGCCCTGCCTCGCTTCGGATAAAATCCTGAGCGCAATCTGCTGTAAAAACTCCTGATCATCATCCAACAGCCAGGCCAATCGAGCCAATGCTTCATCGCTGCGCGGGTTGAAACTTCGCAGCAAGGGAAGCAACTCCTGCCGGATTCGGTTGCGGGTGAAATCCGGCAGGTCATTTGAACTGTCGGTGCGAAATTTCAGTTGGTAACGTTCGCAGTGTTCAATCACTTCGGCTCGTGTCACGGCCAGCATCGGGCGAACCAATTCGACCGATAGGCTCAATCGCCTGACCGGATGAATGCCGCGCAGGCCTTCCGCGCCGGTGCCGCGCAGCAATCGCATCAAAATTGTCTCTGCCTGATCATCCTGCGTATGAGCCGTCAGAACGAACCGCGCGCCGCAGCCTTCAGCCGCGCGCGCCAAAAAAACGTAGCGCAATCGCCGTGCGGTGGCTTCCAAATTTCCCTTTTCGTTCCGCGCGATTTCAGCAACGGGAGATCGCTCAACAAAGTATTCGATATCATTGTCCGTGGCCAGTTGGGTCACAAACGCTTCGTCTTCATCCGACTCTTCTGCGCGCAGTTGGTGGTTCAAGTGGGCGACCGAAATCTGCGCGGGCAATTTGCCGCGGTTGTTTAGACGCGTCAGCGCGTCCAGCAGCGACACCGAATCAGCGCCGCCGGAGACGGCGACCAACAGCGAGGGCGATTGTTCAATGCCGAGCCGCCGCAATGCCGCTTTCAGTTTTTGTTCGAGTTTCGTCACGTGGGTTTCGCATTCAAGGTTGCAGTTTCGCCCTCAGCCGCTACAGTTTCAGCCATGCTGCGAATCATTCTGACATTGTCGCTCTGCACTTCCGTCTTTGCTCAACCGCAAAGCAAATCGGCTTCGTCAACGGTCTCTCCGCGCTCGCTGCAGCGCATTGCATCGCGGGCCGAATTCGACCGGCTGGCCCGCGTTTACTATCAGGGCCGCTTTTATGCGCTGCCCCATCTGATGTTCGTGATTGATCGGGCCGCTCAACCGGGTTCCGGCAAGCGAATCTTTTACATCAATTCAAAACGTTATTCATTCCATTCAGAATTTGTCAGCGCGAATTATCTCACGCTCGAACGTGGCCGCGAATTTTTCAAACACAACTATCTGGAACCGAACCGCCGCTTCATCCTCGGCACAATTGCTTATCAGGCAAAACTCGGCAAATTCACTTTTGAATTTTGGGAAGGTGATCTGGCAACGACGGAGATTATCGGTGAAGCCTATCAAACCATCCGCCACAGCTTTTTTGCGCCCGTCGTTTTCAAGCCAAATTCACCAAAGCAGGAAGAGGTGTCGTTGGATGTGCCGCGTTTACTGCCCAGTGAGATCAACGCGCCGCTGGATTACCTGCCGATCCATCAAGCCAAAGCCGTTGGTGTGTTGCGCATCATTGATCAATTAACCAGCGAGACAATCCTTGACCGCAACGAGATTGTCATCTTTCGTGAATCGCCCATCAGCCTGACACCGGTATCGGGTGTGATTACCACCGCGTTTTCAACGCCGCTGGCGCACGTCAATCTGTTGACCAAAGGTTGGGGCGTGCCGAACGCTTACATCAAAGGCGCGGCGGAATTGTTCAAACCGCTGGAAGGCAAGTTCGTCTATTTCGAGACGCGCGAGGACGGTTATACCTTGCGCCCGGCAGAGACAAATGAAGCGGCCGAAGCCGGACGCAAGCTGGCCCAGCGATCAGATACGCTGACGCCGGAGGCTGATCCGGATTTCAAAAAACTTGTCGAGTTGAAAGACCAGCGCAAGGCAGACGCCAAACGGTTCGGCGCGAAGTCCGCCAATCTGGGAGAAGTTCTGAAAGCCGCGCGGACTGGCCGCGTCGTCAGCATCATTGTCCCGCCAGGATTCACGATTCCATTTTTCCACTACCAGCAATTCATCACCGAGAACAAACTGGATGACGCAATTCTGGAAATGTTAGGCAATGACCGCTTCAATCACGATCCGGCCTATCGCAAACAGCGGCTGGCCGAACTGAGAGCGAAAATTCAAAATGGAAAACCGAATGCTGATTTCGCGCGCGCGGTCGTTGAAAAGAAACGCTTGCTGTTTGGCACAAAAGGCGTTTTTGCTCGCAGTTCGACCAACTCTGAAGACTTGCCGAACTTCAGCGGCGCGGGGCTGTACACCAGCGTGCCGAATGTGCGCGACGATGCGGCGCTGCTGGATGCCGTTAAGGCTGTCTGGGCGTCACTGTGGAACTATGAAGCCTACGAATCGCGCGAGAGTTTTGGCATTAATCATTCGGCGGTGTATCCGGCAGTGCTGATTCAAGAAGGCATGAACGCCGATGCGGCAGGCGTGCTGATTACGACCAACATCTTTGACCGCGAAGACCGCCGGTCGGTTTACATCAACGCCAAACGTGGCCTGGGGATTCGCGTTGTCGAAGGCCGCATGGTTCCCGAACAGTTGCTCTTTAATCCGCAAGCCAGCGGTCATGGCGCGGTGCGAGTGTTGACCCGTTCAGGCGACGATACGATGCTGACCTTCGACGAACGCGGCGGCGTGCGCGAGGTAAAGATTGAAACCGAACGCGCCGTGCTGAGCGATGCCGTTGTGCGACGGCTGGCGCGCGCTGCGATACAGATCAAGCGGGTTTTCGGCGGGCAAGATCAAGACATTGAATGGCTAACCATTGGCAGTCAGATTTACATCGTCCAGTCGCGGCCTTATGTGGAGAACTAAAGCGATGAAGAGAGCAAGAGTTGGGGAGATGGAGGGACGGGGGGACGGGGGAAAATGGAAATTAGTCCTGATTGTCAGCTTATGCTTGCTGCTGGTCGGATGTGCGGGGCGTGATCCTGATGCACAGCGGCGCGAGGCAGTGGCGGCGACGTTCGGCAAGCTTCAAACCTGCGCGCCGGGCGATGAAGCCGAAGGAGACGTCAAGCTGGCGATTGCGTCTGTGACGCGGCAAGCCAATGAAACCAGTCTGCGGCTGGTGGCCTACGCGCTGGGCAAGCCCGTCGAGTTCGACCTGCCGGCTTACAGCTTAAGTCGCGGTCGCTGGTTGATTCGCGATGCAGGGCGGGCCTATCTACTGGATGAACAGTGCCGTGAGTATAAGTTGAAAGAGAGGAAGTCGGTGGCCGGACGGGAAGCCGCGCCAGATGGGCGAATCAATCTGGCGGCTGGCCAGGCAATCGAAGCAACATTGAGCTTTCCGCCATTGCCGGATGATGTGCGAATGGGAGTGCTGGTTTATGGCCGCAGAACCTTACCCTTTTTGCTGCGCCCTGTGCTCACTGTTGAAGCACGATGATTTAACAGTGGCGGCGTCAGGCCCCAATGGCAGCATCGGCTCGCGCTTCGCGCTCTTCGTTCTTGGCGTAGAAAGACGCGCCGCAGCCCCGGCAACTATAGGCCTTGTGTTCGCTAAAGGTGAGCAGCGTTCGCTCAAGAAAATTCCGGCGGCGACGTTTGATGTTACGGGAATTGCATTCGGGGCAGGTTTGCGATGACGAATTTGACGCAGGTTGCGCGTGTGGGAGCTTGATTATTTCCGTGGTGCCCTGTGGCTTAATTTTGGTGATCTCCGTGCGCAGGTTGCTGCGCGCCGGCGCAGTGTGGTCGGTGACAAACCGCGCGGAAGAAGGCCCGGACGAAGGCGCAGAAGAGGAGGTCGCAAACGCAAGTTTTTCTACCGGCGCTGGCGCGACTTTCAGTTCAAGTCTTTCCATCGGTGGTGTGGCCACGCTGGCCGAGTGTTTTTCCAACACTGGTTTCTGCTGAATCTGCGATAGATCAACGAGAGGCGCGGAATTGAAGACATCAGCCTTGCGCTGAGTGTGTTGTGGGCGGCGGCTTTTTGGCGGTAGCGGTGAAAATGCGCGAAAGGGAAAATTGCAGCTATCGCATAACAACCCGCGTATTCCGATCACTCGTAACCAGAACGGCGCCGGTTTGTAACCATTCCGAATTCGAGAACTTCCGCAGGACGGACAGACTACCATCGAGAACTCTCCTTAGTTGATTTCTCTCTCTGCTGATTGCGGGGGCTGGGCAGGAAACATGATCAATGATCGAATACTAAAAGCGGGAAACGAGGTTCAATCGGTGCGGCCATAATCTAGCATTACTGCGCGTCTGTGGAAAAGGGAAAAGTTGGAGGGGGGGCCGTCACATTTTTGCGAGGCGTGTTTACGTCATGCCCATTCACCGCAGAGTCGCAGAGATCGCTGAGACGACGCAGAGAATAATCGCGGGATTTTGCTCTCTTCTCCGCGTTTCCTCTGCGGCTCTCTGCGTCTCTGCGGTGAGTTCAGCGTGAAGCGGCTTTTCGCAAAAAGTTGACGCCCACCCGTTGGAGGGCTGTTATAGAGATTGATTCCTGAAGATATTCCAAGCGGAAGTTCGTTCGGCCACAATCAATACAAAATAGCCAAAGCTTGATTATCGCAACGACTCAAGAGGGGAATAACCGGTCATCTCCAAAGCTCCGCGTCCTTTTACCGGGCTGCTATTGCGTGTTCCCTTTACGTCAACTCCGCCTCGCCAATACGTCACGCCAATGGATTGCGCCGCGCGCAACTCCTGATCTTCGACCGTGGCGCTGACTTCAATCTCAATCTGCTTGCTGGGAATCTTCACTCGCCAACGGATTGGGTAGTTGCCGGCACTTGCAGTTGAAGTCCATCGCGCCAACGGCTCAAGCTCGAAGTCTTCCGATCTAAGCGATTCGCGCGTGCCATCCGCGCGAACCAGGGTAGCAATGGAATAATCATCGCGTGTGCCGTCGGCCAGACGAAGCTGATAGATCATCAGATCCGTTCCATCTTCCAATTCAATCGCAAACCAATCCCAGCCGCGCTGGCCTTCTTCCAGAAAGCTATTTCCGAATTCGTGATCCATCCGGCTTGCGCCCGTGACTTCGATACGCTGGCCATCAAGCAATAACGCCCCGCGCGTCGCCATCCGCGTGATTGAGTAGAAATGCGAAGCGTTGAATGCCAGCAAGCCTTTTTGAAAGACGCCGTCCATGCCGTGCGCCATGGCAGGGCGTCCAGCGTCGAAGCTGAGTTCAAGCCCAAGTTCGCCTTCCGCGGCGAGCAGAGTGTTCTGTCGCACTTCCCAATCATCGTTCCAAAGGTGAAGGTCTTCGCTTGAAACGCCCGCCCATCCGACGCCTGCCCGGTTGATGCGTTCGGCAGTTTTGAATTGCTTGCCGTTAATGTCCGTCACGGCCAGTTGCGTGATGAAAAGGTTTCGCACCGCCCAGCGCGACGGATTTTCAGGTTTGAAGCTGACGCCCGCACGAATGAATTTGTATTGATAGCCGAACCGGCGGCCATTAGCGGATGACAAATCGCCACTGTAGGACCATTGCTCGATTCGATAGTCGGGATGGTTCGCCTGATCGCGCGCAAAGTCGAAGTTGTAAGGCGGTGTTGCGTTGCTCCACATTTCGTCTTGCTGCGCGAAGACGAAAGAGATGGCGAAACAAACGAAAATAACGAAACAAACGAAGGCAGGCACTCGCCACATCCGTAAAAGAGCTTTCGTCTGTTTCGTTATTTTCGTTTGTTTCGTCATCTCTCTTTTGCCTTCTTACTCTTCGCTCACTTGTTCGGTAGCGTGAAGCCGCGATGCGCGCCGCGCCGGATAGATTCCCGCGAGCGCAGTCGCAATCAAAATCAAAACCGAAGATTGAATCAGAAAGCCGACCGGCAGGTGAAATTGAATCGTCCAGCCGAAGCTCTGCACGTTGATGACGTTCATCAACAACAGTGACAGCAGCAGCCCAACCCCCAGGCCGATGCTTTGGCTGACCAATCCCATCAATCCGGCTTCAATGACGACCATCTTGCGCACCTGGCGGCGATCCGCGCCGACCAATCGCAGCATCGCAATTTCGCGTTTGCGTTCCAGGATCAAGGTCAGCAGCGTCGTCGCCACGCCCAGAATCGCGACGAAGATCGCAATTACCTCCAACGCGTACGTGATCGAAAATGTGCTGTCGAAAATGCGCAGGACTTCCCGGCGAATTGCGGCGTTGGTGTAGATCAACACGCGATAGTTTTCGCCGAACTGTCGCAACAGGTCATCGCGCACGGCGTCGGCATCCGCGCCTTCGCGCAGGTAAACGGTCAGACTGGTTGCCAGCGGCTCCGGCCAGTAACGCGTGAAGGTCGCGCGATCCATCACAATAATCCCGCGGTCGCTGGAATAATCGTAATAGACCGCGTTGATGCGAAACCTCACGTCGCCTTTTGGTGTGGGCAGCGTGACCGTGTCGCCGACTTGTTTGTTGTGTTTGATCGTGAAGCTTTCGGAAACGACGACCGCATCCTGCCCAATGCAGGCTTGCATCGCGGCCTTGCCGTTACTTGGCGCTTTGAAAATCAGCCTGCCGTGCTTGATCTGTTTTTCAAACTCGCCAGCGCCAACCGTTACCAACCCGCCTGCATACGGCACGTCGAAGTTGCGAAAGCGGTCAGCGGCGGCAACCTGCGGATGTGACGAAACGATTCTTTCAACTTCTGGTGAAAAGACTGCGTCGGTTGCCACGTTGCTACGCGTCGCCGGGCGCATATACAAATCGGCTTTCAGCGTCTGCTCCACCCAATACGCGACCGTCTGGCGGAAACTGCCAATCATCACCGCGACGGCGACCATCATCGAAAGGCTGACGGCCAAGGCCGCGACCGAAATTGAAATGCGCGGGATCGCTCCTGCCAGATTGGCGTTGGCCAACCGGCCTTCGATCTTGAAAAGTTTGAAAAGCGCCTTGTTGCCCACGCGCCCCAATGCGAACAGCACCGCCGGAACCAGAAATGCCGCGCCGAAGACAATCGCCAACGCCGAGCCATAACCGAAGACAGGCAATCCCGCGATCGCCGGTTGACGCGCAAACCACCACGCCAGCGCAAACAACACAGCAGGCAAAATCAGATAGCGCGCGTTTAGCCGGAAGCGCGATTCCAACCGGTCATTGCCGCGCATCGCCGCCGTGGGTGTAACCCGCGCGGCTTCCATCGCGGGCATCGCCGCCGCCAACAGGGAAAGCGGTAATCCAATCCCGAACGCGATGAGGACGTGTTTCAGACTGAGCGGCGGCGGTTCGGCGGCTGTGGCGATGTACAGCGAATTGACCGTTGTTGCCGTCAGCTTCACCGCGCCAAAAGCCATCAAGCGGCCAAACAACAGTCCCAGCGCGCAGCCGACAACAGCCAGCGCTGTGGCTTCCAGTAAAAACAGCGACAGGATTGTTTTTCGCGTAACGCCCAAAGCGCGCAGGGTGCCGATTTCTTCGCGCCGCGTGATGACCGAAATCGAAACCGTGTTGTAAATCAAAAACAGCCCGACCAGCAGCGCGATGTACGACAGCGCCGTCAGGTTGAAGTGGAACGCTTCCAGCATTTTTTCCACCTGGCTGCCGCGCCGCGCGGGCCGCTGCACATTCAGTCCTTCAGTCAGGCGATTGGCCGTCAAGCGTTTGGCAATCGCAGCTTCTGCCGCGTCAATCTGAGTGCGGTCTTTCAGCAACACATCCACGCGATCCAGTCGGCCCAGCCGATTGAACGCCCATTGCGCTGCCGCGATGTCCATCAGCGCGAAGTTGCCATCCATCGTCCGCGCCGGGCCTTCGTCTTTCAGCAGGCCGCGAATATTGAAGGTTTCGGCTTTGTCAGAGAAGGTGATTTCGATCTGGTCGCCGACTTTGAGTTGATGGCGAACAGCAAATTTTTCGGTCAGCAGGATCGAGCGAGGGTCAATCAGGATTTTCAGGAACTCTTGCGAACTTGGCGTGCGATTCTGGTTGGCAAATTCCAGCAGTTTGTATTCGCGAAAGGAACGGTCGCGCAGCACGTCAATGCCCAGCGCGCGCAGCGATTCGCTTCGCCCGTCAGCGGTCTTCGCCTGCGCGTCGCCTTCGATCACGGGGCTGACCTGACCGTATTCGCGCAGCCAGTTCAGTTGGTTCAACTGTAATTCGTCAAAGCCGATGCCAACGCCGACAATTTCCAGCGACGTTTTGCCGCTGACGGTCTCAATTGCCTTTTCAAATCCGCGCAGCGAACTGGCGTTGGTCATCTGAATTGCAATGACGACAGCAATGCCCAGCGCAATGCCCAGCACCGTGCCTGCTGATCGCAGCTTTTCCGCAGCCAGATGGCGCAGGATGAATTGTCTAAACAACCGCACTTTGGGCGGCCTCCTGCTTCTGTTCAATGATGTTTTCGATCTGGCCATCACGCATTCTGATTATGCGTTTTGCCGCCGCTGCCGTTTCATCGCTGTGCGTTGCCAGCAGAATCGTTAACCCCATTTCGCGGTTCAGTTCGCCCAGAAGCTTGAGCACGCGCGCGCCGTTTTCCGAATCCAGATTGCCCGTTAGCTCATCGGCAATCAGCAAGGCCGGTTGATGAATCACGGCACGGGCGACGGCTGCGCGCTGCATCTCGCCGCCGGAAAGCTGCTGTGGATAATGTTTCAAGCGATGGCTCAGACCAACTCGTTCGGCCAGTTGCCGCGCACGTTTCTCTGCTTCATTCGCGCCGCCGCCGTCCAGCAGGATCGGCAGTGTGATGTTTTCCATCACGGTCAGCGTCGGCAGCAGGTTGAAAAATTGAAAGACAAATCCGATGCGTTCGCGCCGCAGGCGGGTCAATAGATCATCGTTTAACCCAGCCAACTCTGAGTTTTCGATCAACAGCCGCCCGCTGCTGGGGCGATCCATCGCACCGCACAAATGTAGCAGCGTTGATTTGCCGCAACCGGACGGCCCCATCAGCGCGACAAAATCTCCGGTCTGCAATACCAGCGAAACCCCGCGCACGGCTTCCACCGGTGCTTCGCCACCCAAATAAGTCTTACGAATATTTTCTGCCAGCAGAACTGTCACGCCGTATTTGCCCTCTGTCATTTGAAATTTTCCAGCACGACTTGATGCCTGTAATCGAACATCTTTTGCAGCTTTGCGCGTGCAAACCCACTGCCGAATAGTTCTCCCAGCCAGCCCAGCGGCAATTCATATTCGATATCATCAGTCATCATCGTCGTGCCGCGCTCGGTCGGCTCGAACCGGTGGCGATGATACCAGTACGCGAAAGGCCCTTGCCGCTGAATGTCCGCGAACAATCTTGGCGGATCGTATTCGACGTGTTCGGCCACCCAGGTTTTGGGGAACGGGCCGGTAAACACTTTGAAGATGACCTGTGCGCCGACTTGTAGATTATCGGAGTGTTTGACCATCTCCACCTTTTCCCAGGGTGGAGTTAGCTTTTCGACCGCGCCAGATTGTTCATGCCAGGCAAAGACCACTTCGGGCGGCGAGAGGATTTCTGTTTGTTTGATAAATCGTTGCTTTCCCATCGCTGGCATCCTAAGAGTCTGTCCAGGAAATGTCAAGGTTTCAGGCTCTGCGCACTAAATTAGCAGGTGTTTGACAAGGTTTTGTCATATTTAGATATTGACTAAACTTAGTCAAGTTGAGTATCTTGCGTTGCGTCGCAAGAATGACCAAACTTGAAAAGCTCTTGCCAGTGAGAAGGAGGGAGCTTGCGTGCCGATGTTGGAAACAAAACATTTATTAACCGAAGGAGAAGATAACTTGAAACTGAAAGCAAAAATTTCGACATTGATTCTGGCCATCGCGGTGGCTTTTGGAGTGGCGGCGATGCCCGCAGCGGCAAATGTAAAGGCTGACAAAGACATTGTTGATACAGCAGTTGCTGCTGGCAGCTTCAACACGCTGGTGGCTGCGGTCAAAGAAGCCGGTCTGGTCGAGACGCTGAAGAGCGCCGGGCCTTTCACCGTCTTTGCTCCGACCGACGCAGCATTCGCCAAAATTCCGAAAGCGAAGCTCGACGCATTGTTGAAAAACAAGGAAGCGTTGAAGAAAGTCCTGCTCTATCACGTGGTTGCAGGAAACGTTATGGCAAAAGATGTAGTGACGATGAAAATGGCCAAGACTGTTGAAGGCGCGTCGGCCAAGATCACCGTAAAAGGCTCGAAAGTCATGGTGGACAATGCAAACGTGGTCAAAACAGACATTGTCTGCACAAATGGTGTGATTCACGTCATTGACACAGTCATCATGCCAAAGATGTAATTGCCTGTTTTCGCAGAGCTTTGCTAGAAAATTCGCGGAGGGGAAGAAAAAATGTTTCCCCTCCGCGAATTTTTTGGTCTAGGATGTGGGTAATTCTGAAAAAAAAAGATAAATATGAAATTGCAAACAATCCGATCCTATGTATGATTGCGGTTTCAATCCCATACCCAAATAGCAGGAGAAGAAATCATGAAGATATCCGATCAAACTCTGAAGATGATTAGCCAACTTTCCCCGTCGTTTCGAGTGAAGGTAGACAAAGTCATCCGTACACATGTTGCCGCCTGTATGAAAACCGGCAGCCCCATCGAAAACCTCGACCGTCTATTTATCGAAGCCGTCGAGATCGTCAAACTGGAAGAGCGCGCGCCCGAAACCCGGTTGGAATATTCCGCCGAATGGGAGCCGTATCGTCATTACGACCAGTACTCCAGCCCACGCGAACTGTAATCAGTACTTTTTACCATTCGTCTTCTTACATCGCTGGTTTATGGGCAAGGAAGAAAATTCGGTCTGGATACCGGGTGATCAGCTTCTAGTTGATCACCCGGTACTATTTCAGGCACAGGGAATTTTATGAAACTCACGCGTTTTGCCAAATACGCCTGGGGCGTGCTGGCATTCAATCTGGTCGTGATTTTATGGGGCGCATATGTGCGCGCCAGCAGTTCGGGCGCGGGGTGCGGCAGTCACTGGCCGCTGTGCAATGGCGAAATCATTCCGCGCACGCCGACGATCAAAACAGTAATCGAATTTTCGCACAGGTTATCGAGCGGGCTGGCGCTGCTTCTGACCATTGGCTTGGTGATTTGGGCGTTCCGGTCATTCCAGAAAAAGCATCCGGCAAGGCTGTACGCAGCGCTTTCGATTTTCTTGATGCTGACGGAAGCGGCGCTGGGCGCGGCGTTGGTACTGTTTGAATATGTGGCCGAAAACAAATCCATCGGGCGCGCCTGGTGGATGTCAGGGCATTTGATCAATACCTTTCTGCTGGTTGCAATGCTGGCGCTGACGGCGTGGACGGCTTCGACCGGTGAACAGGCCAGACCGCGCGGACAAGGCAGTCTCAACTGGATCTTTCTGGCGGCGATTGTTGGAACCTTGATCTTGGGCATCAGCGGCGCGATTACGGCGTTGGGCGGAACGCTCTTTCCAGTGACTTCCCTGGCCGAAGGGCTGCGGCTGGACCTGTCGCCAACTTCGCACCTGCTGATTCGTCTTCGGTTCTATCATCCGTTTATCGCCGCTGGCGTGGGCACTTTGTTGATTCTGACGGCACTTTTTGCACGAACGTGGCGTGCGAGTAAACAGACGAACGGGCTTTCATTCGCGCTGATGGCATTGATCCTGACGCAAATGATCGCAGGCTTGGCGAATCTGTTGTTGCACGCGCCGATCTGGTTACAGATCGTTCACCTGTTGCTGGCAGACCTAATCTGGATCGCGCTGGTGTTGCTGGCATTCACGTCACTGGCGCAGCCGGTACGCGAACACGCGTTTGGCACTGTGAAACCTGTGACTGTGAATTGAGGAGACGTTATGGCCATTCGACATCCGGCTTTGTTGGATCGCAACCGCACGGCGCTGGCGGTGATTGATATGCAGGAAGCATTCGCCGGGATCATTCCTGACTTTAGTGAATTGGCTGAACGCGTCGCACTACTGGTGCAGGCCACAAACTTGTTGAAAATTCCTGTTATCGTGACGGAACAATACCCAAAGGGCCTGGGCCATACGGTGCAGACGATTGCGCAGCATTTTTCTGAAAGCACGGAACCCATCGAAAAGCTTTCCTTCTCTGCCTGCGGTGTGCAGGAATTCGACACGCGTCTGCGCGAACACCACGCCGAGCAGGTCATTCTGTGCGGCATCGAAGCGCATATCTGCGTCAGCCAGACGGCGCACGACCTGTTGCAGAATGGGTATCAAGTGCATCTGTTGAGCGATGCAGTTTCAACGCGATTGCCGCGCAACCGTGAAGTTGCAATCAACAAGATGGCGGGGGCGGGGGCGGTGATTTCTTCGATTGAGATGGCGCTATTTGAACTGTGTCCGGCGGGAACGCCGGAGTTCAAACAGATGCAGGCGCTGGTGAAGGGCTTGAAATAATGCAATCAGCCGCCAATGATCTGAAACTGGCGGCTGATGCAAAAGAATAATCAGTGATTGTTATTTCTTCGTGAAGACCATGGATGATTCCATCGGGCCATTCGGCGTTTCACGCGTTTGGTGAACCTTAAGCGTCTTTCCGCCATCGGCCAGTTCCCAATGCTCAGTCGAAGTCATCGTTCTGTCGCCATTGCTGTTGATGGAGGTGATTTCGAGGATTTTTCCGTCGCCCTGCCATTTGGCTTTGACGGTTCGTTTGCCGCGTTGAGTCTCCGTCACGGCTTCGCTGCCATCCAGTTTGACCGTCAACGGGCCACCGCCGCCCATTCCACGACCGCCGCCACCACCACCACCGGCACCGCCACCAGGCGCAGCGCCTTCCATCTTCTGTTCGCGCGTGACCTCTTTATCGGTCTGCGCCACCGTCCACGTCATGCTGGTGATATTGTCAGCCATCATTTGCGGCAACTTGCTTTTGCCCTTATCCAATTCCCAAGTGCCCGCGAAATTCGCGCCCTTCGATTGTGCTGCTGCCATCACCGACATTGCTGCCAGCACAACGAACGCGCTGCACACTGCTAGAACTCGTTTCATTGTTTACTCCTCTTGTGAAAGTGGTTGAATGTTTTGGAAATGTGTAGCGCCGCCGCTTTCGACCAATTTGCTAAAGCTGATGGCGCGATTTGCTGTGAATAGGACGCCGCAAGACCGCAAAAAGTCACGGCATATTTGCGGCCTACAGCTTATCCTTCAGATTCATCAACCACTTTGCGTGCAATCGCTTCGCGGTGATAGTTGGCATCGCCGAACAGAATCTCCGATGCCTTGGCGCGTTTGTAATAAAGCTGGATGTTGTGTTCCCAGGTGAAGCCAATGCCGCCGTGTATTTGCACGCCGCGATTGCCGACTTCGCGCGCGGCGTCTGAAGCGTAGCCTTTGGCGACGGACACGGCCAGCTTTGCCGAATGGTCGTTTTCCGCCACGGCCCACGCCGCGTAATACGTCGCCGACCGCGCGCTTTCGGTGAAGTTGAACATATCGGCGCATTGATGCTGGACGGCTTGATAGATGCCGATGGGTTTGCCGAACTGTTGGCGCGTCTTGGCGTATTCGACGGTGTTTTCCAACGTCCATACCATGCCGCCCAACACCTCCGCGCACAATGCCACGGTGGCCACGTCGGTCGCGGCTTCCAATGCTTCTTTTGTTTTTGTGGTGAAAGCCAGCGCGCTTGATTCCGGCACAGCGACGTTGTCGAATTCAACGGAGTAGAGCTTGCGAGTGGCGTCAATCGCAGGCGTCGCCGTGATCTTCACGCCAGCAGCGCCAGGCTCAATTGGCAACAAGACCAAATCCGCGCCATCGCGGGCAACGATGATGATGACATCCGCGACTGCTGCATCAGTGACGAAATGCTTCGCGCCGCGCAGCCGATACTCTTTGCCGTCTTTTTCGGCGCGCATCTCAACCGCGTCGGGGTTCCAATCGGCGGACTCTTCCAGCAGCGCCACCGTTGCTTTCATTTCGCCCGCTGAGATGGGTTCCAGATACTGTTTGCGCTGTCCTTCATTGCCCGCGCGTTCGATCAAACTGGCAGCCCACAACGTTGAAAGAAATGGCCCGGGCAGGCAGGCTCGCCCCATTTCTTCGGCCACGGCGATCAAATCCACCAAGCTCAGGCCCAAGCCACCGTACTCTTCGGGAATGGTCAAGCCGGTAAAGCCTTGATCGGCCATTGCCTGCCACAACTCCGCGTCAAAGGCTGTTTCGGTTGCCATCAATGCGCGCACGCGCTCCGGCTTGCATTCGCGCGCAAAGAAATCACGCGCCGATTGTTGAAGAAGTTTTTGTGCCTTACTCAGATCAAAGTCCATGTCATCAATCTCATTTTTGACAGGGTAAACAGGATTGATTGGGATGAAAGCCGATCCTGAGCAATCCTGTTCATCCTGTCTATTTCAGTAACTCTTGGGGAGGCCAAGCACTCGCTCGGCGACGATGTTGCGTTGAATTTCGCTGGTGCCGGCTTCGATGGTATTGGCCCTTGTGCGCAGAAAATCGTAAATCCATTTGCCGTTATCGAAGCCGTGCAGTTGCGCTGCAGGCCCCAGCGTTTCCATCGCCGTTTGTTGGAAGCGTTGGTTGTATTCGCTCCATTGCAATTTCAGGATCGAACCTTCCGGGCCGGGCACGTGCTGGCTGTTCATCTTGCTCAGCGCACGGGTGTTCGTCAGACGGAAGATTTCCAATTCCATAAACGCCTGCGCCAGCTTTTGACGAATGACCGGGTCTTCGCTGGTCGGCTTGCCGTTGCGCTTCATCTGGCGAGCGTGCGCAATCAGTTGATCCAGATTCCGTTTGAACGAAACATAAATGCCCGTGCCCAGATGCGCGCGTTCGTTCATCAGTGTAGTAATGGCCGTAGCCCAGCCTTTGTTGATTTCGCCCAGCACGTTGGCCACAGGCACGCGCACGTTATCGAAGAAGACTTCGTTGAAGCTGGCATCGCCATTCATTTGTTTCAGCGGGCGGACTTCAACGCCCGGCGCGTGCATATCCACCAGCAAGGCCGTGATGCCTTTGTGCTTCGGTACGTTCGGATCAGTGCGCACCAGCAACAAACACCAGTCGGCGACGTGCGCCAGCGAAGTCCAAATCTTCTGCCCGTTGACGATGAAATCATCACCATCGCGCGTGGCTTTGGTCGCCAGCGACGCGACATCCGATCCCGCGTTCGGTTCGGAAAATCCCTGACACCAAATCTCTTCGCATGAAAGAATCTTCGGCAGGTAGCGTTGCTTCTGCTCCGGCCTGCCGACGGCAATGATGGTTGGGCCGATCAAACTCAGCCCCAGCGCATTGATCAATTGCGGCGCTTCGGCGCGCGCCCATTCTTCGGTCAGGATGGCTTGTTCGATCAATGCCGCGCCGCGACCGCCGTACTCTTTCGGCCACGAAATGCCAGCCCACCCGGCATCGTAGACTTTTCGCTGCCACTGGCGAAGGTATTCGAAATACTCGCCTTTCTCTTCTTCGGTCGAACTGCCGACGAACGGCGGCGGAACATTGGCTGCCAACCACGCGCGCAATTCATCGCGGAATTGCTGTTGTTCGGGCGTCAGATTTAAGTCCATGAAATCCTCCAGTCTTTGGCGAACTGTTCGGGTTATGCGGTCGCCCTTTTGGCCGTCTGTTTCGGTTTGCGCGGAGCGGCGTGTTTTCTGAGCCAGGCGGTCAAATCGCGCGTCGAAGTAAAGTCCAGCAAATCCTCCGCCAGTTGTTCGAGTTTCTTGGTCGGCAATTTCTCAATCCGTTTGGCCGTGCGTTCGCTGAGCGGTTCCAGCTTGCGCCGAAGCAGTCGCAGCGTCAGTGCAGCGGTGGCTTCCTGCCGTCCTTTCTCCATCCCTTCCTGCCGTCCTTTCTCCATCCCTCTTTCCATTCCAATGCGTTCGATACTGGTTACATATTGCATCTTTTGTTTCTCCTCGTAAGTGGTAAGTTCGTCGGAAAACCGGGTGGCCAATTCCTGCGGCAGCGTCAGCACCCAGTCTATGAAACGAAGCAATTGTCGCACGTCTTCGGTGCTGTAGCCGCGACGGAGCAAGCCTTTCACCAGTTCCATCTTCCAGCGGTAGCGTTGTTCGGGCAAGCGTCTGGTTTCGATGGCTTTCAGAAACGCCATGACGACGACGGCAAACGGATTCTCGCTTTTTTCCAGCGCCTTCCAATCGGCGGCATAATCAAGCAGCTTGACGGACTGGAATTTCAAGCTCATCTCGGTGCCGAGTACGCTGTAACGGAATTCGTTCGGTCGCCAACGCGCATCTTCATCCGTCAGAATTGCAAAGCTCGCCACCTCGCGGTTGTAACGGTCAAAGGCGCGATAGCTGTAGATGTACATCCGCCGTTCAAACAACTTCTGCTGCTGTCCCTGTACTTCCAAATGCAGCAGCACCCAGAGTTCCTGGCCGTTGCGCAAATAGGCTTTCGCCAATTTATCGGCGACGCGGCGACCGACGGCGGCGTCGGCCATGATCTTCTGCATCTCTTTTTCCAGAAACTCCACGCCGCGCGGCCAGTCAATCAACGCGTGAGCTTCCGGGAAGAAAAACTTGATGCACGGCTCGAAGAAGCGTTCGAGCACCTCTTTCCACGGCGAATCGAAATCTTCGCGCGCGGCCTTTGTCTTTGGCTGTTTGGCTTTCATCTTTTCTCGCTCGGCTCGACTGACATCAGCAGCAATTCCGCCACGTCCATCACCTTCACGTCGCGCTCGCCGCGCCTGGCATTAATGCCGTCTTCCATCATCGTCATACAGAACGGACAGCCGACGGCAACGATGTCCGCGCCGGTTTCCAGCGCCTGCCGCGCGCGCTCCTGATTGACGCGCTTGTCTTTCGGTTCATCCACGAAACTCATCCCGCCGCCGCCGCCGCAACAAAAGCCCTGTTCGCGGTTCATCTTCATCTCGACGGTGTTGCGCGAAGAAAGCTGCACCAACTGGCGCGGCGCTTCGGTTACTCCATTGTGGCGGCCCAGATAACACGGATCGTGAAAGGTGACGGTCTTGTCTGTCGGTAGCGTTGCTGAAAGCTTGCCTTCGTCAATCAGCTTCGCCAGAAATTCGCTGTGGTGGAAAACTTCGTAGCTGCCGCCGAACTGCGGGTATTCGTTGCGAAAGGTGTTGAAGCAATGCGGACAACTGGTGACGATCTTTTTGACGCCGTAACCGTTCAGGGTTTCGACATTGTCTTTGGCCATCATCTCGAATAGGAATTCGTTGCCGATGCGGCGCGCCGGATCTCCCGTGCATTTTTCTTCGCGGCCCAGGATGGCGAACTTGACGCCGGCTTTTTCCAGCAATTGCGCCGTCGCGCGAACGACTTTCTGATTGCGTTCGATCAGCGCGCCGCCGCAGCCAATCCAGAACAGCACTTCAGCATCAATGTTTTCCTCGCGCGCTTCGGCAATTGTTTTGATGTTCAACCCTTCGGCCCAATCCATGCGCGTCGCCTGCGTGCCGCGAAACGGATGCTGCCGCGATTCCAGCGAGGTCATTGCTTCCTGCATCGTGTCGGGGAAGTCCGATTCTTCCATCACCAGAAAGCGGCGCATATCCACGATCTTCGGCATCTGTTCAATGAAAACCGGGCAGGCTTCCATACACGCGCCGCAGGTTGTGCATTGCCACAGCGCCTCGGGCGAAGTCGCCGGAACTGCGCCGATGATCGGGATTGCGGATTGCGGATTGCGGATTGCGGATTCATTCCGCATCAGACTTTGCAGGTCGAGAATGATGTCGCGCGGCGAAAGCTCCTTGCCAACGGCGTGTGCCGGACAGACTGCTGTGCAGCGCCCGCATTCGGTGCAGGAATCAAAATCAGCGAGGTCTTTCCAGGTGAATCCGGCCAGCGTTTTGACGCCCATCGGTTCGCCGGTTTCGGCCAGCTTGTCAAAATCCATCGGCTTCAATGATGCGCCGATGGGCGTCAATCGCGCAGTGTAAATATTCAGCGGCCCGGTCAGCACGTGAATCATCTTCGTGTAGGGCGCAGCGGCGATGAAGCCAAAGACCAGCACCGCATGTGTCCACCAGATCAGGAAGTGGAACAGCTTCAGCGCGCCCACGCCCATCAGCGACTTTGACGCCATCGCCACCAGATAGCCTACCGGTGACCACGCGCCCCACGGATCGTTCGTCGCGGCAATGCGCCAGCCTTCCAGCAGGAAGCCCGTCAGCGCGATCAGGAAAATCGCCGCCAGGATCAGTTCGGCCTCGTCGGTATAGACCAACTTTTTCGGTCGCAAGCTCCAACGCCGCCACATTGCAATGCCGACGCCAATCAACAGCAGCGCGCCGAACACGTCCACCGTGAACGATTGAAAGTAGAGATAGAACGCACCCTGCATCAGCCGCAGTCCGAAGTCGTGATGAACCGCCACCACCGTCGTCGCAATCGTCAGGACAATGAAGCCCATGTAAATGAAAGTGTGAAAGACCGCCGCATACTTTTCGCGCACCGTGCGCCGTTGGCCCAGCGCGTGTTTCAACAGAAGCCGCAGCCGTTCTTTTGGACGATCAAACCGATCCGCCGCAAGCCCGCGCCGCCAAGCGGATACTCGTCGCCAAATGCCATACCCCGCGATTGCCATTGAGATGGCGAACAGCACATACATCAGCCAGACGTTGCTGATGTTCCACAGGACTTCGCGTGTCGGAGTAGCTTGGATCATTTCTGAATGGCGGCGAGTTTTTCTTTCAGCAGGGGAACGACCTTCTTGTAATCTTCGACAATGCCGAAGCTGCAATGTTTGAAGATCGGCGCGTCGCCATCAATGTTGATTGCCGCGACAACTTTGGAATCGGACATGCCTGCCAGATGCTGGCTTGCGCCGCGAATGGCGATGGCCAGATAAAGCCCCGGCGCAACCTTCTTGCCCGTCTGCCCGACCTGCCACGAAGGCGGGCACCAGCCCGAATCACAGGCCGCGCGCGAAGCCGCCGTCATTCCGCCCAGCATGCCGGCCAGTTCCTGCAAATCCGTAAAGGCTTCAGGCCCGCCAAGCCCGCGCCCGCCCGAAATGATGATGCGCGCGTCTTCCAGTCGCGCTTCGCCGCTGGATTCCGATTTGCGTTCGATGATGCGCGTTGGCGCGCTGGTAGCCACGTTGACCGAAGCCGCTGCCACTGTCGCCACTGAACCCGAGGCCGAAGCCGGAACATCGAATGCGCGCGCCCGCAGCCAGACGACGGCAGGCGAACGTTTCAACTGAATCGTCGCCACTGCTTTGCCACCGTAGACGCTGCGTTTGACGCGAACCGCGCCGCCTTCCGCCGACAATTCAACTCCATCACCAACGGCGCTGCCACCCAGCCGATGCGCCAATCGCGGCGCAAGCTCCTGGCTGTAGGTATCGTTGCTCATCAACACGGCAGCAGGCGCAATCGGTTTGCACAATTCAACCAGCGCAGCCAGACAAGCTTCGGGTTGATATTCGGCCAGTTCTGCTTGGTCTGCGGAAACGACAGCATCAGCCACGGAAGCCAGCGCGGTGTTCAGATCGGCATTCGGTGCGCCAACGACAACGGCGTGCAGTCTGCCGCCCAATTGATCGGCCAACCGGCGACCGGCTCCGGCCAGGCCTTGCGCCGCGCGGTCGTACCTGGCAGCGGAAAAAAGTGCGATGACTACATTGCTCATAAATTTGAATCTTTCGCTTCAGCGCCTTATCACGCGGGGCGTCGCGGGCGCTGCTTTGCCGAAATAGATTTGATGATGATTCGTCCCGGAGCCTTGCCGTCGAACTTTACGTGCTCTTTTCCCAGCGTCTGCGCGATCAGCGCCTGAACTCCCGGATCGTCCAGCGTCGTCGCGTCTTTCAGCACAATGTGGCGCACGACTTTACCGCTGCCTTTCAACAGCTTCTGCGGATCAGATAGCCCTGCCCCGTGCAGGAAGAACAAGCTGACCCAGCGCGGGTACAAGGCAATTGAAAAGATCGCATCCGATGCTCGTTCGTTCGGGCCGAAGCCAATGGCCAGCGCGTTGTAGTTGTCGTAGACCAATTCCAAAGCACCCGGCAAACGCGCCCGCATTTTGGCAAGCGCTGCCTGCGCCACCGCCGCAACTTCAGGCATGTACTTGGCGATGAATCCGGCGAGTTGTTTTTCGGGCGATTCTTCTTTCATCGCGTCAGTGCTCCGAACTGTATGGGTGTTAGGACGCTGCGGCCTGCACGGTTACGGCGCGGGGTGACGTCAGTTGCCTTCTTATTCGTGGTTTCTTTTTTTGCCAGCAAGTAGTTTGGCGCTCTTCATCAGTAGCTTGGGTTTTCGTGTCTCCATCAGCAGCTTGGGTTTCGGTGTCTTCGGAACATCTATTTTCTTAACCAGTCGCGCTGTCGCGGATAACTTTGGCTGTGCCTCTTCGTCAGGAGATTTGGGATTTGCGCTCTCCCAGTCTCTGTAATGCAAACACCAGGTTTCCTCCACAGGACTCTCGCTCCCATCGTGTTGAGGGGGATTGTTTATCGCATCTCTATGAGCAGAGAGGTCTTTCCAGAACCCGCTTATTTTCCAAAGCTTATTCGCAAAGCGGACTTGGCCAATTCTCTTCCAAGCGCAAGTGTATGTTATCGGCGCTTCCTTCAGTCGCTTGTCATCTAACAAGATGCCTTCGATTTCTTTGTTGCTCTTGTTGCAAAAATCGCAAATTCTCCATGCTGCTTGTACTTTGCTATCAACTGCCATTTATCTTTTCCTTCTCGATTTTCGATTTCGCACCGTCAACGATGGCCTGATTGGCCAGCACCTGAAATTCCTGGCGAATGTTGATGTGCGTATATGGAATGACCTGCGTCATCATAATGCCGATCATTTCTTCCTGCGGATCTACCCAGAAATAAGTGCAGAACGCGCCGCCCCAACCGTATTCGCCCACCGAACTGGGGATGGCGGCTTGGCCAACATCCGTCAGCACTCGATAACCCAGCCCGAAGCCGTAACCAGGGCCGGTCAACCAAATGGGTAGATTGCCTGTGTGATTAACTGTCATTAGTCCGATGGTCTTACGGCCAAGAATGCGCGCGCCATCCAGTTCGCCGCCGTTCAGCATCATCTGGTGAAAGCGCACGTAATCCGCCGCTGTTGAAACCAATCCGCCCGCACCCGAAAAGTAGACGTGCGGCTCTTTGACATAACGGCTTTCGGCAGTTGGCACTTCCAGCAGTTTGATCTTGTTACCGTTCTTTTCGTCGGGTTGGTAGAGGGCGGCGAAACGATCCAGCTTCGATTGCGGCAAGTAGAAATGCGTGTCGGTCATCTTCAACGGCGCGAAGATGCGCTTCTGCACATATTCATCCAACGTCATTCCTGAAATGACTTCGACCAGACGGCCAACAACATCCGTCGCGTTGCCGTATTCCCAGGCGTCGCCCGGATGAAAGTTCAGCGGCAAAGTCGCCAACCGTTTGACCGCATCGCCGATGGTCTCGTTGGCCTTGCGCCCTTGTTGGAAGGTCTTGGTGAAATCGGGCAGCGTAATTCCGCGATAGGAATTGGCGAATCCGGCGGTATGCGTCAGCACGTGCTTAAACGTGATTGGACGCGCGGCGGGAACCAGTTTGTAGGGCGTGCCAACGCGCTCTTCGTTCGATGCCACCTGCGCGACTTTCATGTTCGTGAACTCAGGCAGGAACTTTGCGATCGGATCATTCAGCAGGAAATGACCTTCTTCGTACAGCATCATCAGCGCGACCGAAGCAATCGGCTTGGTCATCGAAGCGATGCGGAAGATCGTGTCGGTTGTCATCGGCGCTTTGCTCTCCGCGTTGCGATAACCGACAGCATCCAAATGAACGACCTTGCCGCGCCGCGCTACCATCGTCACCACGCCCGGAACCAAGCCTTTATCAACATATCGCTGCATCGCCGTGCGGATGCGGCCCAGACGTTCTGATGACATTCCGACTTCTTCTGGCTTGGCTGTTGGCAGGCCGGAAGCTTTCGATTGCGAGAGCGTTGGCGTATTGCTAACCGCCAATGAAAAGATCGTCGTCGCAATCAGTGAGTAAGCAAGAATGCGTTTCATCGGATAGCCTCCTGTTGTTTGGCGAAATTGGATTACAAGGCGCGCGTGACTTCGATGATTTTTTGCGCCAGTTGCTCGACCTTCTGTTCCAGGGTGTCGCCCGCGACAAATTCGCAGGTCACGTCTTTAACTGGAATCGCCAGATCAACAACTTCGTAATAGCTGCCGCCCGCGCGAATCTCCGCGGCATTCACGCCTACATCTTCCAGCGTCCATTTCGTGATGGGCTGGCGCGCCGACATCATAATGTCGCGGGTTTTGGGAATGCGTGGGACGTTTCTGTCGTTGTTGGTGACGGTGACCACCAGCGGGGTTTTGGCTTCCAGCCGTTCCCAGCCATTGTCGGTCTGGCGTTTGATGATTAAGCCGTCACCATTCTTTTCGATCTGATCCACGAACGAAATACTGGGCACGCCCAGCTCTTCGGCCAGCAAGCCTCCGGTTTGCCCGCCACCCCAATCGCCCGATTCGCGACCAACCATGACCAGATCAAATTCGCCGAGTTTGCGAATCGCGCCAGCCAGCACCTGTGCAACGGCCAGCGGGTCAGGATTCGCCACGCCGTCGTTGGTGACCAGCACCGCCGCGTCGGCTTTCATCGCCAGCGCTTTTCTCAGTGAGTCTTCGCCGCTTTCAGGCGCAAAGATCAACGCGGTAATCTTCACGGCATCATTGCCCGATGGGCCGCCGAACTTCTCCTTGAATTGCAGCGCCGTTTCCAGCGCGTTTTCGCAGAAGATGTTGGTCACCAGGTTGGCATTGCCGCGCACGGCTTCGCGTTTTTCAGCGTCCACGCGGAACTCGCGCGCGGGGATTTCAGGATCAAGAATCTGCTTGAGACAAACGATGATGTTCACTTTTATTGCTTTTGAGAGTTTGAAGGAATGGCGGGTATAATGCCCGCGCTGTTGATTAACTTACCGAGCGGTCAGTTTATTCGCCGCTAAAAATACTGTCAAGCTTCGCTGCATCTGAAGGAAAGGGATTCGTTATGGAAGTTTTGCGCACGCCCGACGAGCGTTTCGTCAATCTGCCCGGCTACGATTTCGCGCCGCATTATGCCCAGGTTAATGAGTTGCGAATGCATTATGTGGACGAAGGCCAACCGGCTGCCGCGCCAGTGCTGCTGCTGCACGGCGAACCATCGTGGTGTTACCTGTATCGCAAGATGATTCCGATCCTGACCGCCGCCGGGCATCGCGCCGTTGCGCCGGATCTGATCGGCTTCGGGCGTTCGGACAAATTGGCCGCGCGCGAAGATTACTCGTATCAGTTTCACGTGGACACGATCACTGCGTTTATTGAATCGCTTGACCTGCGCGGCATCACACTGGTCTGTCAGGACTGGGGCGGATTGATCGGCTTGCGCATTGCGGCGGAACATCCTGATCGGTTTGCGCGCATCGTGGCGGCCAATACCTTTTTGCCGACTGGCGATCACCCGCCCGGCGAAGGCTTCCTGCGCTGGCAGCACTATTCGCAGACGGTCGAAAACTTCCACGTCGGCGGCATTATCAAAGGCGGCTGTGCGACTGATCTATCGCCGGAAGTGATCGAAGCCTATAACGCGCCCTTTCCTGACGACAGCTACAAAGCAGGTGCGCGCCAATTTCCACTGCTGGTGCCGACGCGCCCGGACGATCCAGCCTCTGTGCCAAATCGCAAAGCTTGGGAAGTTTTGTCGCGCTGGGAAAAACCTTTTTTGACAGCCTTCAGCGACAGCGATCCGGTGACGCGCGGCGCAGACGCCGTTCTGCAAAAACTGATTCCCGGCGCAAACGGCCAGCCACACACCACGATCATTGGCGGCGGCCACTTTCTGCAAGAAGACAAAGGCGAAGAGTTGGCCGAGGTTGTGGTGAACTTTATTAAAAGGACTTCTGCTGTATGAGCCGCGCGCGAGCCAGAGAATTGGCTGAAGAATTTATTGGGCGTGGCGATCCGAAAGGCTGGTTCGAGGCGCTCTACATCGAGGCGGGCGGCGACGAACGCGCCATTCCGTGGGCCAATCTGACGCCGAACCCGCAACTCGCTGATTGGCTGAAGGGCAAAAACGGCGAAGGTCAAGCGGCGTTGGTGATCGGCTGCGGGTTGGGCGACGATGCCGAAGCCGTCGCCGAGCGAAGCTTTGCCGTGACCGCGTTCGACATCTCGCCGCAAGCCGTTACCTGGTGCCTGCGCCGGTTCCCTAATTCTCAGGTCAATTACGTTGTAGCCGATTTGCTCGTTCCGCCGTCAGAATGGCAGAACACGTTTGATCTGGTTATCGAGATCAACACCTTGCAAGTGCTGCCGGAAGACCTGCGACCGGCAGCGATGAAATTCGCTGCTAATATTTTAGCCAACGACGGCAATCTGCTGGTCATTGCTCGCGGGCGTGAGCCGGACGAAGATCGCGGCGCCATGCCCTGGCCATTGACTAAAACCGAACTGGCTGAATTTGAAGCGTTAGGCTTGAAGCCGGTTCTGTTTGAAGATTACTTTGACGACGAAACGCCTCCGGTCAGAAGATTCAGAATCCATTACCAGAGGCAAACCACTTGATTTTAGCCAATTGATTTTAGAAGGACACAAAATGAAAACAAAACTTTCTCTGTTGGTGTTGGCTGCGCTGCTGGCTATCGGCGCGCTGGCGCAAAGCAAAATGGACGCGCAAATGAAATCTGACCAGAAGGCTGGTTGGCGGTCGCTTTTTGATGGCAAGACGCTCAATGGCTGGCGCGGCTTTCACAGTCAAACCGTGCCGGGCGGCTGGGCCGTCGAAGACGGTTGTATCAAGAAGGTCAAAGCCCAAGGTGAGCTTGGCCAGGCGGGCGGTGATTTGATCACCGTGGATCAATTCCAGAACTTCGAATTTTCCATCGAATGGAAGCTGGCCAAAGGCACGAACAGCGGCATCAAGTATCTGGTGTCCGAAAGCCTGCCAGCGACGGGCAAATCCGCCGTCAGCTTTGAATATCAAGTGCTGGACGACAACAACCATCCCGACGCCAAGTTGGGAATCAATGGCAATCGCACGGCCGGTTCGCTTTACGATCTGATCCCCGCCGTCAAAAACAAGAAGGTCAATCCCGTCGGCGAATTCAACCAAACGCGTATCGTCGTCAGAGGCAATCACATTGAACATTGGCTGAACGGTATCAAGGTCGTCGAATACGACCGCACCAGCGACGATTACAAAAAGCATCTGGCCGAAAGCAAATTCAAAAACACGAAGGGCTTCGGTGAAGCCCCCAAGGGCCATATCCTGTTGCAAGACCACGGCGACGAAGTCTGGTTCCGTAACATCAAGATTCGCGAGTTGAAGTAAGGCTGCTGACGATCCACCACAAAAAGCACAAAAGGCATAAAGGCGGAGTTTGCGTTGATAACCCTTTGTGCCTTTTGTGCTTTTTGTGCTTTTTGTGGTGGATGCTTAATTCTCGACCGTCAGTTTGAAGTTGATAACCTTGAAGACCAGGTTGCGGAAATCGCCCGGTGCCAGCACGCGTTGCGCATCGCTGCGAAAATGCAGGCCGTGTTTGCCGGACGGAATGGTCAGCGTTTGCGAAAACTGGATCGGCTCTTTGCTGGTCTTCATCTGTATGTTCAGCAGCGAACCGATGATCTGCAAGGTCGCGTCGTTCTGCGTGGCAAAGGAAGTTTCGATCTTGATCTGACGCGGATGCGGTGAATCGTTGACGATCAGCAAATCGCTGTCATATGCGCCCCAGCGTAAATTGGTCTCGCCTGCACCCTCCAGTTCAGAAAACCCATTTCCCCAAACCAGCAATAACGGATGCAGAGCCTCTTCGCGTTTGGCCGCGAGTTGGTCGCCATATTTGCCGGGCAGTTGTGCGGCCAGTGGGCGCAAGTCGTAATAAATCAGCTTGCCGTCATCGCTGGTGAATTGCGGCGGCCCGATCACACTGGTGATCTCGCCTTCGACCTTCGCATCGTTGTACCCATTCCGATTCAAATAAATTCCCTGGAAGCCGGACAGGGCGATATTCTCAGTCATCTCCGGCGTGGGTTTAGAAGTGAGCTGCTTTTGCCATGCTTCATCCTGCCGCGACTTCATCGCGCCGTAGCTCCACCGCAGACCGTGCGTCAACAAGTAGCCGCGCGCATGATCGTAATCGAACATCTTTCCGGCGCGTGGGGCTTCAGGGAAGGAAACGAACGGCAGTTGAAAGATCATCGAGCTTTGTGGCAAAGCACTTTCGATTTTGTGCATGAACTTGGCGTCGGAATCGTATTCGGCTTTGTTTGCAGCGTAGTTGGGGATGAATCGCGGCGCGGCTTGGTCCAGAAAACCCAACACCAGCAGGCCCGCCAGCGCACCATAAAAAATATTACGCCCTGTTTGGCTGCGAAAGTACTTCCGCGCCAACCAGTCCAGCAGCAGCGCCAACGTGGCCAGCGAAAAGAAGGCAATGAAGATGCTCAGACGGTTGTAGGCGCGAATCTTCGTTGTGATGACCAGCGCCACCAATGCGCCGAGGCCACCGAAAGTGGCGAGCAGAAAGGCTGCCAGATTCAGAATGCTCAGATGGCTCATCACGCCGCCAGTGCCGTCTTCAGCCCATTTCCACGCTTCCGGCTTTTTCAACAGCAGCCATCCAAACAATCCAATGAAGCCGATCACGCCGAAAATGCCCAATGTCGCGTCGTCGTTTTCATTGATGAACAATCGCTGGTTGTAGGCCGCCTTCAGCTTCATCATCAGCGTCACGCGATGGCCGCTGACAGGCAATAACAATGTTGCCAGCCGCAGCGAATAAGTCTCAGCATCAATCGAATACCGTTCGACAATCGGCGTTGCTCCGTTCTGTCGCAGATACAGAATGCTGGGCAACAAGGTCAGCGTCAGCCCGCCAAAAATGACGGCCACCAGCGTCAACGGCAACAGCAAGCGTTTGACGCTTCTGAATTGCACCGCTGCCGCGCAACCGGCGACAAGCAGGAAGAAACAGGTGAAGAACGCGTAATAGGTTCCGCCAATGGAAACCAGCAGGCAGATGATCAACGCGGCAATTAGCTTTGGGTCCCGCCAACGCAATCGGAATTTACCCGCTTCATCTGTCACCGAAAGCTGTCCCGTGGCAATCCACAAAACCACCAGCATCGCCAGCGGCACTAAAAAATAAGCTGACAAGAAAAGATGGTGCTGGCCGCGCTGAAAGTGAAAGGGAAGAAGCGAGTAGAGAACGCTGGCGAAGATGGACGATGGAAAAGACGCGCCCAATTGCCGAAGCGCAAACAGCGCCGCCAGTGTGACCAGCGGAAAGGTCAGCAGATAAAACAGGTTCAGCGCCAGTCCTGAATCGTTCGTAAACAGGCCGATCAATTTGATCAGTGCGAAATGCAGATTGTTATCCGACATCGGCACATCGCGCAGATCAAGCGCACCCGGCGCGGCCATGGCCGGATTATGGACGTGCCAGCCATTGTCCAGAACGCCTTTGATCAGCAGGGAGTTGAACTTTGCTTCGCCGTAATACGTCAGCGGCACGCGCAAGTCAGCGCGCCAAAGCTGTAATGCCCAGGTCAGAAACAACAGGGTCAGCAGCGCCGCGGCGATATAAGCAGCGACCGATTTCCATCGTGGGGAAAGGGAAGGGGCAATCATAAACGGATCATCTTCCTGAAAAGATCAAACCGCAGAGCAACTGTGTAAGAAGTCAAGAGGTCGCAGCAGAGATCTGCGGCGATTTCCATTCTTCTTGGTGGCGAATAATTGCGTTGAGGATGGTCAATAGTTTGTGCATGCAGGCGGTCAGAGCGACTTTCTTCTTTTTGCCCTGCGCCAGCAAATGTCGATAAAAGGTCTTAATGGTTGGGTTGCAGCGAATTGCCGAGAGCGTTGCCATATAGAGGACGGTTCGGACTTCGATGCGGCCCCCGCGGATGTGAGCTTCGCCTTGCCATTGGCCGCTTTGGCGCGCGTAAGGCACAACGCCGACCAAGGCGCCGATTTGTTTGTGCGTCAGTTTGCCAAGTTCGGGCAGGCAAGCCAGCATTGTGCGCGAGGTCACGTCACCGATGCTCGGCACGCTTTGTAAAAGCCGGTCGTTTTTGCAAAAGACCGGGCTTTGTTCGAGCTTGGATTTCAGTTCATTGTCCAAGTCAGTGATGTGCTGTTTGAGCCAGGCAATGTGTTCGGCAACATTCTTTTGCAGTTTCGGTTGCCGCGTGAGCGCCGCGGATCTGTTCTTTTCAGCAACCATCATGTCCACCAGTTGTCGGCGGCGTGTCAGCAAGGCTTCTAAAGCGCGTGTTTCCTCGTCCGGCAAAGGGCGCACTGGCGGTTGCAAAGCTTCGCCGAAATGAGCCAGCACACGAGCATCTACTTGATCGGTCTTGGCTAACTGACCAGTCGCTTTGGCAAAGTCACGGGCTTGCCGAGGGTTGATGACAACGACGGGCAAAGCTGCGGCTGCCAGTTGCGTCGCCAGTAAAACTTCCAAACCGCCCGTGGCTTCTAACACAATGCGCTCAGGAGCCAAGCTTTTTACCCGCGCGATCAAGGCGGGAAATTGTTCTTGAGAATGAACGGCACGCCATGCTTCCCCCGTCGGACGGGCGTAAAGATCAAGGTGACTTTTCGAAATATCAATACCAATCGCTGTGATTTTCATCAGACCTCCCGGGAGATAACTTCAAGGTTACTCATTCTTGCGAGATGCGGGATCAAGTCCCAGGCAACTGTTCGAGTTTCTTTTGAACTGAACTGGCGACCAAAGCTCTGCGGCGGTTTCAAGAACCAAGACGCAAACGGTCTACCAGCTCAGGGACGTGTCCAAAATACCGCGATTGGACAACAGAGGGAACATACAAG
>JBBQVH010000033.1:0-60724 GCA_038211695.1 Blastocatellia bacterium
CCCCAGCGCCTTCTCGTAAATCGCTAGGGTGCGTTTGAAGTGCAGCTCAGCTTCCGTGTATTTCTTTTGCGCTCGGTAGAGGTTGGTTAGGTCGAGGAGCGTGGTCGCCGTTTCCAGATGCTCCGCGCCCAGTGCCTTCTCCCGGATGTCGAGAGCGCGTTTATAGAGAAGCTCGGCTTCCGCGTACTTCCCTTGCATTCGGTAGAGCCCGGCCAGGTTGCCGAGCGTCGCGGCCACATACGGGTGCTCCGCCCCTAGCGCCTTCTCGTAGATCGCCAGGGCGCTTTTGTAGAGCGGCTCGGCTTCGGCGTACTTCCACTGATCTCGGTAGAGGTTGGCTAGGTTGTTGAGCGTCGTCGCCACAGCCAGATGCTCCGGTCCCAACGCCTTCTCGTAGATCACCAGGGCGTGTTTGTAGAGTGGCTCGGCTTCGGCGTAATTGCCAGCATACTGTAGGCTCTGCCCGAGCCAGCTCAAGGCATCCGCATCATCTTTTCTACGCGAGACAACTTTCTGAAACTTACCTACTGCATCCAGGTACTTGCCTTCTCCATAAAGAGATTGACCAGCAAAGAAGGCTCTATCCGCAACTTTGGCTATGGCATTTTGCTCTTCTTCTTCACTTAATCGCTCGGACTCTTCGAGCAGTGGGGTGGCCTGGGCATAGTTTCCTTCAAAGAGCAGCGCCAATCCTTTTTGATAAGGGTCTTTCGCCTTTCTCCCCCACTCTTGAATAGCCTGAGTAACTTCTTCCAGCGTCAGCCCTACTTCATCCGCTTGTTGCTGAAGAGCACGCTTCCGCTCTTCAGCGGATATTTGTTGTTCTAGTTTTGGCCGTTGCTCCCTTAACGCTCTTGCGATAATCGCTTCGATGGCTTTGCCGCTGCTCAGAATCTCCTTGTCCCCTTTGCGCACGACCACAACAGAGGCTCTGTTCTTTGTCTCATCCACGAAGGGAGGAACGTTGACGGCATTGTTCCAAGGACTGACCAACACCTGGTATGGGTTGTTCGCGGCGTTGACGACTTGCAGCGTCACCCAGTCGCCGGGCTTTACTCCACCTGGCAATTTAAGGCGCGCTACCCCTCTGCTGTCGCTTCCACCGGTGGAACACCCCTGGCAGGAGATACGGATGTCGCTTTTCGGCCTTTCCGCCGCGTCAATGACGTAAAGGACTAGATAACCTTCTTCGATTGGTGGGCGGTATGAAAGCGGTAGAGCGATAAGCAGCAAACAGGCGATACGGATTGTTCCGAGCATACACTTTACCTTTCAAGTACCAGCACGGCTGGGGCATCGCCAGCCGGATGCCAGAGCTTTGCGGGCTTGAGTCCCTTCTTCTCCGCGTGGAGTAAGACTTGTTGGTTCATTGCGGCGTGGGAGGGCAACTCAAAGTTCCCACCCTCTTTGGTGATGACGGCTTCGGCCTCATAACCGACAACAAAGACGCGGGCGGCGGCAATTGCGTGCTGTTTACTATCCACCACCTGCCCGCGCACCTTGGCCGAATCGTCGCGCTTCAGGCTGACAGTGACTGCCGGGTTGTAGTCATTGCCCAGCGTCAAATCGGTTCTGCCGGTGAGAAAGGCGCTTTCTTTTGAGGCGAAGAAATTGAGCTTGCCATCCTGAGGCTTGCTTATGGTCGGAATGTCGAACTGCCAACCGCCTGCCACTCTCTTCGGCTCGCCTCCAAAGGATGACCAGACCTTCGCATCTTCAGTGGGGGTTCCTTGTGAATCGACCACGGTGACGCGCACGCGGTAAATTCCAGTGTCTGGCGTTGCGCTCGCTTTTCCTTTACTGAACCAACCGTTGATGAAGGCTGCTGAAATTACGCCGATAAGAGCGATGATTGCCGCGATAATAGTGCCCCAGAAAGCGCGGCGACTGATTTTCTCTTCTGCTGCGGAAGTAGCTTGAGAGTCTTTCTTGGTATTGGCCATTGTGCGGAATGAGTTCCTTTCTCAAATAATTTTGCTGTGATGTTTCTACGGCATTACGGCTGGGAGCGTAATGGCGAAAAGAGAGGCTGGGTTGGTGATTTTGCTAACAACCTCCCACATCCCGTTTGATTCAATCAAAATGAGCAATGCTGCCATAAGAATCCTCGTAGCGATAAAGGAAAGTGGCCGATTGAAAACCGCTGCGACAAAATGTGGCGAAAGCCGCCGGGCGACATTCTACAATTGCGCTGCCTCGTTCAGGAAGGAATGGCGCGCCTTTTTGTTGTCGCCTGGAAGGAATATTTCATCGGGTGTGAGCCATTTTGGGGTGCCTATTAAATAAGGGCGCAATGATGTTTTGAATTATCGAATGTGAGCGCGTATGCTGCGGCCCATCAAATGACATTTCCGAAATTCCAACGAGTAATTGGATGGCGCCAGTTGAAGAAGATCAACCTGCGAGCCGCGAGCGCGCTGTTGATTTTCCTGCTGGCCTGGTCAGCCTTGCCCGCCGCGATGTGGGCGCAAGAGTCGGACACTTGTTCGATGGAATGTTGCATGGCCGAAGGGCATTGCTGTTGCGCCACGGCCAAACCGTTTGTCGAAGGCCATGATTACAGCGGCGTTTACGAAATCGGGCAGCCAGAGCTTGGGCCCACCTGTCAGAATCTGGCGACGCCACCTTCCGGCGTCAAAGTTTTTTCGCGATCCGTGACGCCATCCGTTGCCCCTTTGATAGCAGCGGATAAACCCGCCCAACTCAATCACCGCCGCGAACAGAGCATCTATCGCTCGCCGCGATTCTCGCCCGCTTCCTCCCGCGCTCCACCACCTCCTCTCATCAACTCATAAGCAAAACACGTAGGCGAGAAGTCGCCTGCGATTGAAGCGACAGCAATGACGGGCGCTTCTGCGTTGCATGGAGTTGCATGGAGTTCGGCCTTCAGTTTGCAGTTTGGTTGCGCAACCTTATAGGCGGACAGTTTCTTTAATAGGCATTGGCCCGACGCGGCAGCCTAGAGGCTGAACCCATGCTTTTTGTTTGAGGAGAAGAAAATGAAGAATGATTTGATTGCTTCTGGCCGGAGACTGCTTCGGCGAATCGTATGGCTTGGTTTATTCATCGCACTGATTGGTGCAGGGTCGTTGGCGCGCGCGCAACAGGCGATTGCTTCCGCAACGCTCAGCGGGGTGGCCATCGCCGGAACCCCTGTTACCGTCACCAGCCTCCCGGAAAGCGCAGCGGCCAGCCCGGGTGACGTGCGCGGGATTGTTCACGACCCGCAACACCGCCCGGTCAAAGGCGCCAATGTGTCTTTGCAGGCACGCGCGTCCGGTTACGCTCAAAGCGGGCAGACGAACGACGCGGGCGAGTTCTTATTCCGCGCCGTCCCGCTCGGAGAATACACCGTCACAGTCGCGGCGAGCGGCTTTACCAAAACAGAGCAGCCGGTGACGGTCATCACTGACAGCGCGCCGGTGCTGCACATCCAGCTTCAAATCGCGCCCATTTCGCAGGGCGTTGAAGTCGTCGCCAGACCGGAGCTGATCGGCTCTGACTCGCCCACTACGACCACTCTTATCAGCCGTCAGCAAATCGAGCAAACGCCCGGGGCGGATCGCACCAACAGTTTGGCGATGATCACCAACTATGTCCCCGGAGCCTATGTCACTCACGATCAACTGCACGTTCGCGGCGGGCATCAGGTGACCTGGCTGGTTGATGGCGTGGCGGTGCCGAACACGAACATCGCCAGCAACGTCGGCCCGCAGTTCGATCCCAAAGACATTGATTATCTGGAAGTGCAGCGCGGCGGCTATTCAGCCGAGTACGGCGACCGCACTTACGGCGTCTTCAACATCGTTCCTCGCTCGGGCTTCGAGCGGAACCGCGGGGCGGAGCTTGTTCTCAGTTACGGCACGTTTCATCAGACCAACGACCAGGTCAGCTTCGGCGGCCACACTGAACGCTTCGCCTACTTCGCCAGCCTCAACGGCAATCGCAGCGATTACGGGTTGGAGACGCCCACCGCGCAGGTGCTGCACGATCAAGGCAACGGCTTCGGCGGATTCGCTTCTTTGATCTACAACGCCACGCCCGCCGATCAACTGCGGCTGGTGACCGGGGTGCGGCGAGACTTCTACCAGGTGCCCAACGATGCGGACGCGCAGGCAGCAGGCGTCCGCGATGTCGAGCGGGAGAGCGATGGCTACATCAATTTCTCCTGGGTGCGGACGCTCAGCCCTCGCCTGCTGCTGACCGTCTCGCCGTTCTATCACTTCAATCGTTCGGATTTTGAAGGCGGGCCGAATGACACGCCAATCATTCCCAAAGAAAAGCGCGACTCGCAGTACGCCGGTGGCCAGGTGGTCTTGAGCCTGCTGACGCGCCGGCATAACGCCAAGCTCGGCTTTTACGGATTTCATCAGCGCGACGACCAACTCTTCAGCTTGCGCGCGAATGACGGCAGCGGGCTGAGTTTGTTGCAGCGTGAGAAGCCCACGGGCAATCTGGCCGCCGTCTTCCTGGAGGATCAATTCAAGCCGACAGCATGGCTGACGCTCACCGCCGGTGTCCGCTTCACTCACTTCGCCAGTTCAATTAGCGAGAATATCGGCAGCCCGCGCGTCGGCGCGGCGCTTCGTGTGCCCGGCTTGCATTGGGTGCTGCGCGCTTTCTATGGCCGCTATTATCAAGCCCCGCCACTCACCACCGTCGCAGGGCCGTTCATCGCTTTCGCAATTGATCAGGGGTTCGGCTTTCTGCCGTTGCGCGGCGAGCGCGACGAAGAGAGACAGTTTGGCCTGACCATCTCACTGCACGGCTGGACGCTCGACACGGATTACTTCCGCACCGGAGTGAAGAATGTGTTCGACCACAACTCGCTGGCCGACTCCAACATTTTCTTTCCCCTGACGATTGAGCGGGGCCGGATCAGAGGCTGGGAAGTGACCGTCAATTCGCCACGGCTGCTGCATCGCGCGCAGGTTCACCTGGCCTACGCGCGCCTGCGGATCGAAGGCCAGGGGACGATCAACGGCGGGCTGACTGACTTCTCGCCGCCTGCCGATTACTTCCCTCTCGATCACGACCAGCGCCACACGCTGAACGTCGGCGGCGAGGTCACGCTGCCCTGGCGCAGCTTTGCGGCGACCAATGTTTATTACGGCTCCGGCTTCGTTGATGGAGATCATCTTCCAGCGCACCTGCCCGGACACACGACCTTCGATGTGTCCGTGGGCAAGAGCTTTGGCGAGAGGTTTTCAATCACTGTCCATGCCCTGAACGCCGCGAACCGGCGTTTTCTGCTCGACAACAGCAATACTTTTGGAGGGACGCATTACGCGGATCCGCGACAAATTTATATCGCGCTCCGCTATCACTTCCATTACTGACCGAGTTCAAGTGTGCCGCTCCGGCGAGGGTCAAGGAAGGGAAGGTCGAGGCATTCAATCTGTTCAACCGCGCAAATTTCCAACTGCCAAACGCAACGATCGGCACGGGCACGACGCCGAATGCGACGTTTGGATTGCCGACTGCTGCGGCTGATCCGCGCCAGATTCAGTTCGGGCTGAAGCTGACATTCTGATTTAAGGAGCAAGAACACGCTGATGATTAAGGCTCGTAAGCTGCACAGAGTCGTTGGGCTGGTGATGTTACTGCCGCTCTTTGGGTGGGCGATTACTGGGTTCATTTTTTTCGTGAAGCCGGGGTACGAAGGCGCATACGAATTGCTCCAACCGAAAACCTATCCGATGGATGGCTCGAAATTAGCTTTAACGCCAGACTCTTCCTGGCTGGAGTTCAGATACTTCAAGACCATTTTGGGAAATCATTTGATCGTTCGCACGGCGCAAGGCTGGCAGCATTTAGACCCGACGACGTTGGCGGTCAGAGCCAAACCATCCGACGACGAAATCAAAAAGCTCTTGCTCGATGCGTTCTCGGTGAACCCAGGACGCTATGGACAGGTTTCGGCGATTGCAGGCGGAACCGCCACCACGACGACAAATGTGCGCGTCGCGCTGAACTGGAACCGGCTGAGTTTGCAGCAGACAGGCAAAGATACAGATCGAATTGATTGGCTCTACAAAATTCACTACCTGCAATGGACTGGCGTGAAGTGGATGGATCGGATTCTGGGGATGGTTGGCCTGGCCTTGATCGTCGTTTTGAGCTTTTTGGGATTGATGCTCCAAAGAAAGCCATCGGCACGCAAACAACTTTGAGTTCAGGAAATCCGCCACAGATTTACTACACGAGAAACTAAGTTTTCTCGTGTAGTAAATCATTTTGCGCGTGCGACCTTTTACGCGCCGGATGCGCCCAGAGGGGCTTGGGGCGGAATGCGGTTTACGTTTTGATGATCGTCCGGTTTCAATTCCCTGACGATGAACCAATAAGCGGCGAGACTGGCAATCAGCATGATCGCCGCCGTGGCAAACCCCGGAGCGTACGACCCGGTTCGGCTGATCAGAATCCCGGTGACGAGTGGGGCGATGATGCCGGCTAAATTTCCAAAGAAGTTTTCGATGCCGGTCCAAAGCCCGATTTCATTTGGTGGCGCGCAAGATTGCAGAATGACCAGCAAGTTTGCAGTGGCCAAGCCGACCAGAGAACCGCCAATGATAAGTGTGATGGCTGTGCCGGAACTTTGGACGCGAGATGCCGGAATTAGCAACAGGCCAGTGGCGAAGCCGACAGTGACCACCATTTTGCGCGTGCGGGTTTCGTCCCATCCGTGCTGAATCAAGCGGTCTGCGATCCAGCCGCCAATCGGTTCGCTGATGCCGAAGACGAAGAAGGGAAGCGCGGCGTAGATTCCCGCCTTCATAATGGTCAAATGGCGCACTGTGACAAGGTAATCTGGCAGCCATGTGACCAGCAAATACCAGTAGTAGTCGAAACAGAAGAAGCCGATGCAGATGCCAATCAAATTGCGATTTTTCAGCAGAGAAATGAACTGCGCCATGCTGGGCCGTGGCACCGCGGTGCGGTCTGCCTGACTGGCTTGCAGTTTCTGTGGCGCAAACAGGAGCCAGGGGATAAGCCAGAGCAACGCCGAAAAGCCCACGACGACGAATGTCCTGCGCCAGCCGTAATGCAATAAACAATAGGGAACGATCAGCCCTTCCAGCACCAGGCCGGTACGGGTGCCGAAGTCGAAGATGCCTGACGGCAGCCCGCGCTCTTTGGGCGAAAACAGCAGGCTGACGATCTTACTTCCACCAGGCAGGTAAATGGATTCGCCGATGCCCAGCAGAATTCGGAACGTGATCAGCATCAATAACGAATCGGCAAAGCCAGTCAGGCCCTGCGCGATAGACCACAAGGTGAATGCTCCGGCGTAAAACCATCGCAGATTGACCCGATCTGCAAACCAGCCCACGGGAATTTGCAGCAGCGCATAGGACCAGAAGAAGGAAGAAAGCAGCACGCCTTTCGCTTCCGGCCCCAGATGCAGGTCTTTTGAAATGAACGGCAGCGCCATCGAAAGCGTCGCCCGGTCAAAGTAGTTGATGAGTGAAGCCGTGAAAAGCAGGCCGATTACTGACCAGCGGCGCGCGTTGGTGACAGGCAGAATATTTGTCATAGGTTTGAGAGAATGTCTTTTTCGATTACGAGAAATCGTTTGTAACGCATCTGGTGTACCGCATGTGGAAAGCGTGAGGATTATAGATGCTGGCAACAGGAAGGCAACGTTTATGGCGCTTTTGACACCGCCAAGTTTGACCTGGAAATAGTTGTGACGGGCGTGGCGAAAGATACGTCTTTTGTGTTGCTGTGCCGGATTTCCTTTTCGGCATTTCAAACAAGTTTAACAAACAGGGCTTACTACATGCCTTGAACCCCTAACCCCAGGCTTCGCCAAGTTTCTGTTGAAGCCAAACATCGGAGGAAAAATGAAACTGTTATTGGTTCTGCTTTTTGCGACATTTGCTGCCTATGCAGCCATTCCGCGATCGTTGGATGAACAAGCGTTCTCCGCCGCGATGAAAACCATCATGCCCACGCAAGGCAGTCTGCGAAAAAATATCGAAGCCAAAAACGCCGATGGCGTGAAGGCGGATGCTGCTAAGCTGGAAGCGATCTTCAAAACGTCTGAAGAGTTCTGGAAGGAACGCAAAGCCGATGACGGCGTCGAATGGTCAAAGCAGGGCAAGGCTGGCGCGGCTGAAATCGCCAAATTGGCTGGCGCGGGTGAATGGGAAAAAATCCCGGATGCGCAGAAGAAAGTGGGAAGCACCTGCATGGCTTGCCACACCGCGCACCGCGAAGGATCGCGGGAATCAGGATACAAGATCAAGTAGACAACAGGATTGATCGCGATCGCCGTCATCAGGCATGATGACCGCGAAATTACTTCACGACGCGCATGGCTCCTGGCCTTGCGCGTCACCTGTTTAACCCCAACCTTTTTTCGAAGGAGTTTGTATGAAATTGAAAAAAAAATCACCCTGCTGGTTTCGCTGCTGTTCGCACTGGCGTTGACCGCATCGGCATTTGCGCAAGACAAGACGGATAAGGCCGACGCCAAAGGCGCGCCGAAACTGGCGGTGGATAACTTGAAGTATGAATTTGGCAAGGTCAAAGAAGGCGACGAAATCACCCACGTCTTCAAGATCAAAAACGAAGGCACGGCGGAACTGGTCATAGCCAACGTCTCGCCCGGTTGCGGCTGCACGGCCAGCGACTTCACCAAAACGCTTGCCCCCAGCGCGGAAGGCATTGTCAAACTGACGGTCAAAACCGCAGGCATGAGCGGTCTGACGGATCGCTACGCTGACATCATTTCGAACGACACGGCGCAGCCGAACCTGAAGCTGTGGGTCAAGATGGACGTGCAGAAGGGCGATGCCCAGGCCGTCAAAAACTGAGTGGCCGCGTGTGAGTCTTTAGGACGAAGACACGCCGTGACAGCAAAGAGCGCGATCCCTGTTGATTTTTTCAACGCCGGTTCGCGCTCTTTGTTCTTCTACGCACTGCTTGATTCCTGCCGGTTATTTCTTCTTCACGATAATTGTCCCGGCCATATCACCGCCGCCTTTGCTGCCATGAAAGGCGCAGTGGTAGGGATATTTGCCCGCCTTCGTGAATTCATAGCTGAAGCTTTCTCCCGCCTTGAGATTTTTAGAGACGAAGGATTCGGAGTCCGATTTGACAGTGTGAAGCCCTTCTTTGTTATCCCACGTGACGGTATCGCCTTCATTCACGGTCAATGTTTTCGGCTCAAACTTGAAGTTGGTGATGGTTACTTGATTGGCGCTTTGCGCGGAAGTGTTGAATTGGGTTGAATGAGTTGCGCTTGCCAACAACGCAATCCCTAACACGAAACAGGCAACGAAAACTCTGCTGGGGTTTTTCATAAAGTAATCTCCTTCGACAAAGAAAATGCGCGCATCCGGAATGCCAGTGTAACAGGCAAGCTTTCAGAATGCGCGCCGAATTGGGGTGAGCGCCAATTCGGCTCACCCGATCAGGAGACAAATTACATCTTGTGCATTTTGTCTTTCATCATCTTGTCGCTCTTGAGCGGCTTTGCGGGTTTGAACTTCTTCGGTAGTTTCGTACCGGTGGCGGTGCCATTGACCTCAACGATCTGCGGTTTCAGCGGGCCTAGCGCGCCAAGCAACTCATTCTTTTCTTTCGCGGGAACGTTGAATTTGTCGAGTGCTTTCACCAGGTCTTCAACCAGGGCGTTGAATTCGCCTTCGGTCACGCCCATATGATGATGCGCTTCTTTCATGCTTTCGCCTTCGTACTTGCACGGTCCACCGCTGGCAGAACAGACGAAGGTTTTGAGATTCGTGACCAGGCGATTGGCATCGCTATGGGCGAACTTCTGATTGATCCTGGTGTCGCCGAGCACATTCTTGGCGAACTCGTCCACGACGGCTGAGACGGCAGGCTCGCCGCCCAGGCGATCATAAAGTGATTTCTCCTGCGCCAGCGCCGCAACCGAAAAGGCCGCCAGCAAACAGCAACTAACAAAGACTGTCTTTACGCTTCTCATTGATTTGCCTCCTAAAGGTGTTGATTGCCATCCGGCCCGGAACACACAATTCCGGAATGCCGGACAGGCAGTGGGATTGACGTTTTCATCAGATTGAAAGTGATTGCAACTTTGCGGGCTGACCTCGCCCTTGCAATCGTGTTTACGCACCTGGCGCTTCAGCGGATTTGCGCGGATGAAATTTTCTGACCGGAGTCCGCGCGCGTTCTTCGTTCCACTTCACGGCACAGGCTTTCATATCCACGCGCCATTGCCCAGGCGTGATTCCATCGAAAGATCGGTTTGAAGATTGGCGACAGCCATCGCAGCAGCGGTTTGTCGGCGCGCAGCCGCCAATCGAACATCACCTGAGTATCAGCACCCTCCGGGTCATCGGCATCCAGCAGCCAGATGCCGCGTCCGACGAAATCTCCCATTGCTTTGATTTCAATGGTATGCGGTTTGGAGTGGCGCACGACCTCCGCCGTCCACCGCAAGCGGTAAGGCAACCAGCCTTTGGTCAGGAAATGAACGCGATCACCGACGTGATCTTCTCTGCCGGACGGCTCGAAATCAGATGTTAAATAAACCTCCGGCCACCAGCGGGGATAATCCTTTCCCTCTTTCAAGATTTCGTAGAGTAGTTCGCGCGGCGCAGTAACGCGCCATTCAGTCAGGAACTCATATTCATTTGCAGGCATGGAATGATTGGAAGACCTCCGTTCGTTTCTTACCAGAGGTTACGCAGGCAGGGCCGGGAATGGATTGGCCGCAGTACCGGGATTAGCGGGATTCTTCGGTGGAAGGAGGAGCAGGGTCCTTCAGAAGCAGGTAGAGGATAATCGCAAGAATCGCGAAGAACAGAGCAATGACGATGATCTTAACGATGCCGAAAATTGTTGAGGCAATGATAAGTCCACGCCGGGCGCTTTCGACCGTCAAGAGCGCAGTCGTCACAATCGAAGTTATCACTGCAAGTATTTTGAAAATCCAGGCGAACATTCTTACCTCTCCGGATGCTTCGGCGGTTTGGGCGGCTTGGGCGTAGACTTCGATTCTTCCGATGGGGCATCATCGCTGTCATGATCGTCGCCCTTGGCAAACGCCAAGCCGGAAGATTGTAGCTCAATATCGCCGCGCGAAGAGCGCAGGACGACAACGGATGGATTGGTGGAAGTGCCGTGTTCGGTTGTGAGTTGTCTTTGCCGACTCGCAGTATTCATATCCTCGAATCCATGCACTCTGACGCGTCCGCTTTGGCTGCCGGCATCAAGTTTGAAGTCGCTGTCTTCGGGAATCGAAACGCGAATCCGGCCACGCTCGCTGTTGGCTTTAAGGTTGCCCGCCAGCTTTTCATCGGTTGACAGGTTGATTGCGCCGGATGAGGTCGTCACGCTGAGCGGGCCGCGAAACCCGCGCACCGTCACGTCGCGCGTAGCTTCAATCACGGCTGCACCATTGAACTCTTCGATTTCGACAGTGGAATTTTCTGTGTTGAGCTTCAGCGCGCCGATGATGTGATGAAGCTGAACCCGTTCGGACGAATTATTGATAGTCAGGTCGCCGGTGATGTTTTCGGCTTCGATGCGCGAACGTTCGGCGTTGATCAAAACTGCGCCTTTGATTTCCTGCAAATTGATGCGGGTGTTGGTGGCGTCGGTCAGTTTTAGGATTGGCTGATTCGCGGAACTGATTGAATCCCGGGCCAGGTCGTTGATCGTCAGATGAGCGTCGCTGATGCGCGCTTGCACCGGGCCGGAGGATTGTTCGATGGTGATGTTGCCGCCACGCGCTTCCAGAGTAATCGCGCCTTTGACTTCGCGCAGTTCCACATTGCCGCGCGATCCGGTCACGCTGACTTCGCCCTGGATTTGGCCAAGTTGGACCGAACGCGGATTTTCAATCGTTACCCGGCCAGTGTTGTTTCGGACTTCAACGCGGTCAGTGTCGCGAATAACCTGATCGCCGCGCAGCCCGTTCAGCTTGATCGAACCAGCCGCTTTGATGATCTCAACGCCGCCCATTGGCTTTGCTGGCAGCACAATGACGAGCTTGGCGCTGTAATCGTTTTGCACGCCGTCTGCATTGATGCTGAATTGAAGGTTCTTTCCGGCAGGCGTGATTTGCAGATGGAGATTGCGGGCGACCCGATTGGCTTCGTCTTGGTTGTTGGCGCGAATGCGCGCGATCAGTTGAGCGGTGGGCTGGGATTCTGCCGTTGCGGAGATTTCGATGTCGCCTTTGAAGCCGCTGATGACCAAATGCGAAGCTGGCGAGAGAGTGAGGGGCATCGGGTCGTCTGCGTGTACTTCGAATTCGCTGCCGAAAAGCCCAAGCCGGCCAAGCTTCAATTCGACTCCATTCAGATAGGCGCTGTGTTTCACCAGGAAATTTGACGCCAGCCCGCCGCCAACCAGCAAGATCATCACGACAATTGCGCCCGCCGAAAATGCCCGTGGGCGCGCACCCGTTGCGGCCTGGTGCGTATGATTCGTGTACTGTCTGAGAACCCGGCCAATGATGAACGCCAGCAGCAGCCAGAACCAGTATTGCCCGAAAAGTAGAAGCAGCGAATGGTCACCGCGCAGATTGGCGGCCAGCAGGATTCCGCCCACCGCCGCAATCATCATTCCGCCGACGGGCGAGCGCGGATGGCGATCAATCAAGTGTCCTGCGACCTGCACCAGACCGGCCAGGATCAGAAAGATGGGCCAGAGTTTCGCCAGCCATTGCAGGCTGACGTGGCCGCCGGGCGCGACGAACAGCAGGACGCCGAGTCCGATCAGTCCAATGCCGAGCAGCAAGATGGCAAGTCGTTTAAGCATTCATTTCAATCTTTCAAAGTGCGTTGCTGGAGACTATCTGTCAGACCTTCTTTCAGCGTGGGCAAATTCGCCCGTTGGACTATCAAGACTGGATTGAATGACGGATGGCGGCGGCGTTCGATAAAGCGGGCTGGAAGAAACTGCGCCTGTCATTCTTGCCGATTGCTTTCCTCGACGGAATTCGCTGATTAAATACAAGCCTGCTATCACCAGAAGCAATGGCCAGAAGCGATGCGTTTGAACCGGAAAGAGGATGTGAAGTGTTGTCAGTGCGCCAAGGCCGATTAACAATCCGCCCCATAGATTCGTACGTGCGCGAATGAACTGTTTCAACTGCTCATCTTCTTCGCGCAAATCTGCGCCGGTGCTTTGGCGCTGCGCTGAGCGGAAGGCGTCGTAGAGCGAGTAAACGTAAAAAGCCAGTCCGGCCAATGCGCAGGTGACTTCCAATGACGAATGAAACACATCTGCCAGCGTCCAAAATCCGGCAGTCAGCATGAAATGCACCAGTGCTTTGACTGGCTGGCCGTTGTAGGCTGCGCCCAAGCCGGGAACCAATCCCAACAGTAGCGCGGCGAGAGGCGATTTCCCTTCGCGTGTCTGCACAGGCTCCCCTGCTTCTGTCCTGCGTCGCAGCATCTCAACCCCCGCGACGATGCAATCCTGGCAATATGGATAGCCTTTGATGCGATGGTCACAGGCGGTGCATAAGCTGCGGTCACAGGAACTGCAACGAACGCTGGCCAGATTCATTGAATGGAACGCGCATTTCATTTCGATCTAAAGTTTCCTTCTCCTGCCTGGTTGTTATTCTGCTTCAGCCAAAAACAAAGGATGAGGACTGCATGAGTCGCTCATCCCAAAGTCGGTTCTTCAGTTGAAATCACTTCCTGCGTTGCGGGCGGCGCGATTGTGATTCGCGATGCACCGATTGCTTCGATGGCGAATCGTTGCCAGGCGCAGGTGAATCTTTGTCCTGCGCTGTCGGTGCCGGCTGTTGTATCTGTTGCGGCGGCTCCGTGTTTTGAGGTGGGGCGCTGAACAGGAATGTTTCGACACGTTCCACGCCACTCATTGCCCTGGCGCTGGTGATATTAAATTTCTGCTGCAACTGGCCCGCCTGGTTGCTGGCGTGTTCGGCCATTCCGCTAATGCTGCCGAAGCGCGACAGGATCAACAGACTGCCAGCGGCGAAGATCAAAAGCGCCGCCACCATTTGCGGCGTCCGCAATGCGCGCGCCGCGTTGAGCGATAAACCGATCAGCGATTCCTGCCAATGTCGCAGCCACGATGTCTTTCGCGGGCCAACGGTCGCCGCCAGAATGCGGTCTTGCAGCGAAGGCGGCGCGTCCACTTCGGCGTCTTTAATTTCGTGGCAAATCTCTATGGCCTCTTCAATGCCAGCCATCAGGCGGCGGCACTTGGAGCATTTTTCAAAATGAGCCTGGAAAGTTTGGAAGGTTGGCGCCAACAGCACGCCGTCGAAGTAACGTTCGATCAGGCGGTCGAACTCATTGCAACTGAGCATCTCGCCCGCTGTCGTTGCCGCCAGAATGCGTGCATTCAGCCCATCCAATGGCTGCTGATCAAGCAGGCCGGAATCCTCCGTCGCCACCTCGCCGAGTGTCCGTATCATTGCCCGAACATCGGTGTACAAATCGCGGCAATCGCGGCAGATCAGCCGATGGCCGGCGCATTCCGCCCGTGCCCGCGAATCAATCGCGCCCTCGACATAATCTGATAATGAATCTTGAAACTTAAGACAGTCCATACCCAACAGTGTCCAATAAAACCCGCGTGATCGCCGGTCGAATGTAAGCTTGCCCGCAGATTCGACTGACAACCAACAGAAAAATAACCGGGGGACGAATTAAAATGTTTCGACGACTTTCATTCGCCGCATAATTTTGGCCAGTTCAATCCGCCCACGATTGATGCGTGATTTCACCGTGCCAATGGGGATTCGCAGAATGTCCACGATCTCCTGATAGGTCAGCTCTTCAATATCGCGAAGGATGACGCATTCGCGCAGGTCAGCCTGCAATTTTGCGATTGCCGCGTGAACCTGCTTCGCGCGCTCGAACTGTTCGACTCCACGATCCGGCATATCGTGGCGACTTTCCAGGTGATATTCGTGATCCCCGATGTCATCGCCCAGATCGGTCGGTGTGCGGTTGCGTCTACGGTAATCGTCAATAATCAGATTCCGTGCCAGCCGCATCAACCAGTTGGCCAGATCGCCAGCTTGCGGGTCGTATTGTTCCAGCGAGCGGTAGACGCGCACGAAGACTTCCTGCGTCAGGTCTTCCGCCGATTCGTGACGATTGGTAAAACGGTACGCCAGATTGAAGACGCGACGCGAATACTCATGAACGACTTGTTCCCACGCCGCGCTGTCTCCGGCGCGGCACCGCCGCACCAATTTTGCATCCGATTTGCTCAATGCCGCATTGGCTCCCACTGTAGGTTGGTCTCTCCTGATCATTTTTTTACGCCTGAAGCCCGCCCGTTACATCGCTCATTGCTTCCGGCTCTTGTCTCCGTCAGCGCCTAACGAGAAGGGTATGGGAAAGGTTCCTTCAATAATCCGCGATCACTTGATCGCCTTTACGCTTGCTGGTTTGACGAAGAGTTCGTCATTGATCGGCCCATCCAGCTTGACCGATTGGTAATTGACGCGTGTTTCCTGAAAGCCATCGCGATAATAATCCACAATGTTCGGGAACTTCACTCCGTCATACACGATGTATTGAAAGTAACGAATCTCATTTTTAATCAGCCGTCCCTCGCCGGACTTTTCGTACACCACACTGATTGGCAGATGCGTGCTGCGGTCCAGCCACAGATAGACGATCCGTTCCGGTTTCAGTTCAATCGAAACCACCTCGGCTCGTTCACCCGGACGCAATTCTTCGCGCCCGGCAAAACGCACTTCGACGCCCGGCGCTTGCCAGCCGCCGCGCAGGATGCGGTCAACATCATATTCCGCGTCGTCCTGATGCGACTGAATCTGTTTGTCCGTTTGATCCTTCAACGTCTCAGCGTCGCCATCGTAAATCCAACCGGTCTTGCCGATGTTGACCTGAATCTTGCGATTCTTCTTTTTGCCTTTGCCAAAATCCACGCGCTCTTTTTCGGGATAGACGATCCAGTCAGTGAAGGGAACTGGATTGCTTGGCGCGCCTTTATCGAAAGGAGTGAACTGCCCCTGTGCTTCCAGGGTTTTGAAGCTCAGGTAACGTGCGCCGCCGCGCGCTTCGATGGCGAGTTTGATCAACTGCGCTCCCAACTCAGTGTTCTTCGGGTCTTTCGGATCGGCCTTCTGCGCGAAAGCCGTCAGGGAAAGCAGCGTCACGGCCACGCTGACCGTAAGCAGTTTTGCGAAAAGCCGATTTGATCTGGTGAAGTTCACGATCAGCAATGCTCCTTTTGCGTCGAACTGTTTTAATGAGTGCGGATTATACCGTGCGTAAATCTTTGAGGGTAGGATGCCTGTCTATCTGTCCGTGCTGACAGCGACCAGCGGCACGTCCCAATGAGAAATCAAAATCTCAAACCGGCGCTGCTCTTCACGTTTGAACGTGGCTTGATCAGGGTAAAGCTTTTTGACGATGGCTTCTTCGCTGGCCGAAGTATCCGGGTCGTGAAAAGCAGCAGCGTTTTTGAAAGTAATCGTGACGCGGAAATCCCAGCGCCCATCTTCGGTTGCGTGATAGCGCGGTTTTTCGATCTTGACATTTAAGATTCGCCCTGATTCGATCTGCTTCTTCAGCACAGGCAGGTGGTTCTTTTTGAACAGCGTCAGGAATTCATCGGTGAAGCCCCATTTGGTTTTGTAGTAATACTCAACCACATAAGCTTCCGATGATTGTGCGAAGACCTTCTGGTCGAATGCCGATAATAGACAGGCAATCAGGATCAGCTTAATGATTTGTTTCATATAGAGTTTGACCAATCTCCATCAGAGGAAATACCAGCCAGGGAATACCGGCCGTAATGAGGTTTGGAACTAAGGGCGATCTGCATCAAGCGCATCCAACAACTTCTGATGAATGCCGCCGAAGCCGCCATTTGACATAATCACGACTACATCGTCCGCGCGCAGTTCCGGCGCAAGGTGTTGGACAATGGCATCTGCACCCTCAATCGAAAACGCCTGTTTGCCTGCCGAGCGCAAATCTTCGAGTAGTTCATCCACGGATAACTGCTCTTCGGCGGCGACGCGGAAGGCTTCGAATAGCGGTGCAATGACGACGTAATCCGCTGGCGCGAAGGATTGAGGATAGACCTTCTGGAAAATCTTCTTGCGCGTTGTCCACGAACGCGGTTCGAAGACGGCGACGATCCGACGACCGGGGTATTTCTGCTGCGCGCCCAGCAGCGTTTCGCGGATCGCCGTCGGATGGTGGGCGAAATCATCAATCACCGTTACGCCACCCACGACGCCGCGCACTTGCATCCGGCGTTTGACGCTTTTGAAGGTGGCCATTGCTTCGATGACGGCGGCGCGTTCGATCCCTAGGGTTTCTGCCGCCGCAATCGCGGCCAGACAGTTTCGGATATTGAACATTCCGGCCAGCGGCGTACGAACCTCGCCCCACTCTTTGCCTTCGCACAACGCCCGGAACCTGGTGATGTCGGGTTTGAAATCAATCTCGCGCGCCGTCCATTTGGCGTCGGGGTGTTCAACGCCGAAGGATTCGACTTTGCACCAGACGCCTTGCGGTTCGATAGGCTTTTCGATGATCTCGCGCACGACGGGCGAATCCCATCCGGCGATCAATCGCCCGCTGGCAGGAATCAGGTTAACCAACAGCCGGAACACTTTTTTCACCGCGTCAAGCGATGGATAAATATCCGCGTGGTCGTATTCGATATTGTTCAGGATGACCAGGTCAGGCAGGTAATGCAGAAACTTTGGCCCTTTGTCCCAGTAGGCCGTATCGTACTCATCGCCTTCAATTACGAAATGATTTGAGCCGGAAGCTTCTGTTGGCACTTTGAAGCTCGCGCCGAAATTTTCCGCCACGCCGCCGACCAGAAAGCCGGGATCAAGACCGCCGACCTCCATCACCCAGGCCATCAGCGAAGTCGTCGTCGTCTTGCCGTGTGTGCCGGTGATAACGGTTGAATGATTGCCGCGAATGAACTGTTCACGGATGACTTCGGACATCGAAGCGCAGCGCAATTTGTGGTCGAGCGCATATTCAATCTCCGGATTGCCGCGCGATGTCGCGTTGCCGACGACGATCAAGTCAGGCGCGCGTCCGCCGATTTGCAAATGCGCGTCGTCGAACCCTTCGAAGGTTTCGATGCCCAGCCGCTTCAGTTCATCGCCCATCGGGGGATAGAACGCCTTGTCCGAACCGGTGACTCGGTGGCCCTGTGTTTTCAGCATTCCGGCCAGCGAACCCATCGCCGTGCCGCAAACACCGATCAAATGGAAATGTTTTTGCACCATTCCTTATCGTTTCTGTTTTGAGGTTGATTGTTCTGTAGGGAACGAAAGCGATTATAGCGGCGGCAGTGTGATTTCGGTAGCAGATTGAATTCGCCGGATTGATCCGATAGATTATCGCCGCTCAATGTTTAACGCACCAGGCGATTACGATGAAAACCTTACGGAGAGAATTTCTTGCCACCACCTTGCTGTCAGTCGGCGCGCTGCCGCTGCCGGTCAAGGCACAGGAAAAGCTGGTAACCGCTGACGAAGCGCGCGACGTGTCTTTGCGCGGTCGAGTGGTTTGTCTGACCGAAGAATTGGACAAGCTCTACAAGGTCCTGCCCGATTGCGGCAATCGCGGCCACGTCTACAGCCTGAAGACCAGTGATGGCAAACTCTATCCGTTTCTGCCGACCGATACATCAGCCGCTGCCTGGATGGACGAACGTTACCGCCAGCGCGATCTGCAAATCGCCGCACGACTGTTTACGCAAGCCAATTTTATCGAAGTGATCAAGTTTCAATCCTGGAAAGGCGGCAAGCTGCACGACCTGTATTACTACTGCGACGTCTGCGCCATTACCTCAAACAAACCTGGCGCGTGCGAATGCTGTCAAGAGCCGGTCGAGTTCCGCGAAACGCCGGCTGAGACCAGCCAGAAATAAACCCCAAAATCCACTTCCGTTTTTTTTCGCCATCTCGCTAAACACCCTCAATGTCCAAACCTATCCAGGCTGGGAAATGTTAGAGCATCACTACGGCTCATCATCATCGTCGGGGGTGTCGGGTTGATCGTTGTGCAGTGATTCTTCTTCGGTAAGTGGTTCCAGCAGGCGGGCACGGATGAGCTTCTTGGCAAGGGCATAGATGTCTTTTTTGTCGCCTTCCTTGCGAATCCCCACGGCCACGACGACGACAATCACTTTGCCCCCGCGCACACGGTAAACGACACGGTAACGCTGGCCCACGGCCCGCAAGCTTCGGTAGCCGCCCAAGTCGGCAGTCAGCGCCTTTCCTTTTTTGTCTGGCTCCTGTGCAAGGCCGTCAATGCTTTCCACGATCTTCTGGCGCACACGACGGTCTTGCACATTCTGTAACATCTCAAGTGCAGTCGGCGTGATCTCGATTGTGTAGCTCAATCAAAGCTCCTTCTTGGCGCGCTTCCAAGAAATGGCCTTTCCTTCGTCAGCTTCACGGATGCTCCGGCGCAATGCAGCCATCAGCTCCTCGTCACCCAGGATTTCCAGCGTCTCGACAAGTGATTCGTAGAGTGCCCAGGGTAAGATGGCCAGGACTGGCTCGCCGTGCCGGGTCACGGTGATGGCGCCCGGATTCTGCTCCAGCTCTTCAGGAAGGCTCGTTAGCTTTTCGCGTGCCTTAATTATCGGGATTTTGTGAATGATACTCATAGATCAACAACCTCCAAACAAATCATAACGAAGTGAACCACAAGTGATTTTTCTTTGATATTTCTTCAGATGCGGTACGCCGGAGAGTACGTAATATCGTACTGAAGTGTCAAGGTTTTGAGGTCCGGACATAACGGGAATTGGCTCAGTGAATCATCCCTGCCGCGCGGCGAAATGCGTGCGGCGTCATTCCCGTTGCTTCCCGAAAGACTTTGGTGAAATGGCTTTGGCTGGCGTAGCCCACTGACGCGCCGACTTCAGTGATGGGCAGATCGCTTTCGGCCAGCAAGTGGCGCGCGCGTTCGATTCGTAAGCCTGCCAGAAAACCGTGCGGCGTCGCGCCGGTAATCTTTTTGAACAGCCGCGCGAAGTGGAATTCGCTCAAGTAAGCCGCCTCAGCGATTTCAGCCAGCGCCAATTCGCGCCCGCAGTTGTCGTGCATAAATTCGATGGCGCGGCGCAGGCGGCGATCAACCATGCCGACGCGCGACAATTCAATTTCGTCCGACCGTTGCACATTGATGTGCGCCCGCAGCAGGTACACCGCTAGTTGATTGACGAGCGAATGAATGACTTCGCGCCAGCCAGTGGCGCTGGCATCCATCTCGTTGGCTATGGACTCCAGCGCGCCGCGCAATTTGGCGTCGTCGGTCAACGGCACCAGTGGCGAGCGAAAGAGCAGATGCGAACCGCTGCGGGATAACTGCAACCGGGTAGCCGTTTCGATCAGCAGCACGGGCGCAATTCTGACGATCATCAGCTCGCTTCGCCCGCGTGCCAACGTCAGCCGCGCCGGCTGATTCGGATTGACAAGCAGGCTTGTGCCCGATTTCAAATTTGAGAGTTGAGATTTGAGGAAGTGGACGAGCAGGAAGTCCGGCTGTGAAGGCAGTGCCACTTCTTGCTGGTTCAGGACGCGGCATTCTACGGAAAAGGTTGATTCGATCAGCAGGCGGGGAGTCATAAACGCCTACGCAATCGCCATTGCCGTCGCCATTGGATGGTAAACGCGGTAATCCATCTCTTGAAAGATGGTGTCGCGGCTTTCAACTTCGGCCAGCCAGGCTTCGTCAATCTCATTCGCATTCACCATCTCGTAAATCTTCGTGAAGCGGTGGATGTGGTCTTTGAAGCGTTTGACCGCGTACTGCACCATCGTGCCGGTGGTGATAATGAAGGCCCAGTCGGAAGATTGCGCCAGCAGCAATTCGCGCGCAGCCTGATTCAACGCGCGCAACAGTAGGCCATCGGCATTTGGGAACTGTTCCGCCAGTTCCACCATCCGCCGTTCCGCCGCGTGCTGGTGCATATAAATCCAGTCGGTCTGCGCATTGATCCAGACGCGGTTATAACCTTCCGCGCCCCACGATGAAGCCGATGGGGTTTGCGCTTGGTTGTCGGGATAGATCGTCAGGTAATCAATTGGCGAGATCGGCTGAATCTCGTCTTGATCGTAGTGCAGTTTTTTGAACAAGTAGAAGAGAAACTGTGGCCCTTCAAACCACCAGTGGCCGAACAGCTCAGCGTCGTAAGGCGCCAGGATCAGCGGCGCACGCCCCAGCGTAGACTTCAAATGCGTGGCCTGCGCTTGCCGGTTCGCAAGGAAGTTGCTTGCGTGCTGAGTCGTCTTTTCCGTCGCCCATTCCGGCACGTAAGGTTCTTTCAAATGGAGCGAGACTTTGCCGGTGATGCGATGGTATTTGAGTCCGATGTTGCGGCGCACGCCGTCGTCGTGCAGATATGGTTTGATGTATTCCTCGTCCTGCGCGTCATAGCCCAGATCACGATAGAACTCCCGGTACAGCGGATCGCCAGGATAGCCAATCTCCGAACTCCACACCTGTTCGCTGGTTTCAGAGTCGCGAGCGAAGACGGCGACGCCTTCGGGAGTAATGACCGGGGCATAAATTCCGCGTCGCGGTCGCGGCGTGCCGTACAAAATGGCGTGCGCGTCGGAGATGAAAAACTGAATTCCGGCTTCCTTCAAATAGCGATCATCGCCCGGATTGAATGCGCATTCGGCCAGCCAGATGCCGCGCGGTGGGCGGCCAAAGTGTTTGATGTAGTTTGCCCGTGCGATCTGAATCTGCGCGCGTTTGGCCGCTTCGTTCGACATCAGCGGCAGGTAGCCGTGCGTCGCGCAGCAGGTGATGATTTCCAGATAGCCCTGATCTTGCAGCTCACGGAAGCCGCGCACGATGTTGCGTTGATAGACGTTCTCGAACACTTCGCGGCATTGGCGGAAGTGGCGTAGGTACATCAGCGCGGCGGAATGAAAGTCCGGCGCTTCTTCTTTGGTCCTCTCCACTTCTTTTTCCGATAGCTCGCATAACTTGTCCAGGTGGTGAACGTAACGCTGCTGCAAGAGCGAATCGGTCAGCATTTCGCACAGCGGCGGCGTCATGGACATCGTCAACCGAAACTTCACGCCCTCATCGCGCAGGTGCTGGAACGCCAGCAACAGCGGGATGTAGGTTTCGCTGATGGCTTCGTACAGCCAGTCTTCTTCCAGAAAATCAGGGTATTCGGGGTGACGCACAAAAGGCAGATGCGCGTGCAGAACGAGGCTTAAATAACCAGTAGGCATATTTTTTTGACGAGAAGATCAGAGGACCGCAGAAAAACGCAATACTACGTTGTCAACGCGCGCGAGCTTACACGCCGGGTTTTTGCTTGGTCAAGCTGATCTATCCATTTGAAACGATATAAACCCGGTCATTGCTTTTTCCTTGCCTTCTGGACAGCGTCCTTTCTGGTTTTCGATTTGGCGAGCGCAGCGGCGTTTCGCGCGGTGGATTTTTTGGCAGGCGCGGCTTTTGCGCTATTCAAATCAGTAGAAGCTTTCGCGGATTTAGTTGCTGCTTTGGCCGGAGCCTTCTTCTTCGGCTTTGACGTAAAGCCCGGTGGCGGCACAAGCACCGAACCCGTTGCTGTGCGTACGGCCGTCTTGCCGTTGGCGTCTTTGGTGGTCAGCGTCACTGTGTATTTGTAGGCATTGGTGCGCGCTTTGTCCGCCAACGGGCGGCCCGACAAACTGCCGCCGCCTTTTGGACAGCGGAACAGAGAGCCGCGAAAGGGCGAATCGTATGCGTTGGCATTCGCCGCTGGTTTGAATTCGATCATCAGCTCACCCGATTGCTCCCCATTGAACCTCCAGACCAATTCGCTTAGTTCGCCGGGGTTGAGGCTGATATTTGGGGCTGAAAGTTTCAGCCTGGTGCCGCTGATACTGATGGTTATCTCTTTCCGTTCAATTTGGTTGCCTTGCGGCAAGGGAGTGATTATTGACATGTGGAATCTCCTGGTAGCTGAAGCCCGCCATTTGACGCAGGGCGAAAGCTTCTGATCTGATAGTTAGGTTTGATTGATGTGGCATTCAACAGGGCGCTTATGCTACGCCCGTGATGGTCTGAAAATACGTATGCGCGGATCCAAAATCAGCGTTGGGAAGGCTGCGCCAGTTGGGTCTGTTCCATTCGGAATCACGCTTACGACAAAATCAAAATCAACCTCCGCATTTGGATCATTCGCCGGGTCTACAGTGAATACATCTGGCCTAGGCTCACCGGCGTCCTCTCCCGGATTATCGGTCGCCGCCAGAGTTGTTGGAGACGGCAGGTGATTGGCGGATATTTGCGGGTCTATCCTTGATCCAAAAGGGAGGTCGTTCTGAAATGGCGAAGCCGTGCCGCCCGCTAAAGTTCCGGGTGGCGCTTTCAGGGGAGTGACGAAATCCGCTTCCCAACTTGCCTCGGTGCTTCTCCATTCGACATTGTCGTTGCTATGCACCCTGATAAAAAAATTGGCATGATCTTCGGCCTGTGTCTTGGTGATTGTTCTTAGCGGGTTTGTCCCGTCTTCTACTTCAAGGACGATTTCGTCCTTGGCGGTGTTCAGCGTGATAGTGATTGTGACTTTGGGCATGAAGTCTCCGTGTTGAGTTGGCTGCCATCATTGAAGCGAAGACAGCATCTGGTTGATTGTGGAACCGAGTTGCGGATCGTCGCGTAACGGTCGTAGCTCAGGATCGTGGTTGAGGTAAAAACCGATATGCAGCCGTTGGGCTTTGCTGACCGGTTTTTGTAAAAGCGCGATGATGGCGTTGCGGTCTCCGGTCAGAGCATTGACCTTCAGGCCGCTGATGATGCAATCGGACTGGCAGGCCGGCTCGGTTTGTACCTTTCTGATCTCTTGTCTGGCGGCGGCCACTTGCCCGGACTTCGCCAGCCATTCGGCCAGCAGCGAAATTTGTTGAACCCGCTCTTCCGCTTCCTCGTCCGACAGCTCGGCAATCTGATCGCGAATTGCGGCAATGGCCCTTCGATAATCGCTCAAAGCTTCTGGCAAACATTGCCGCGCGCAACGGCAGGCATCAGCAAAGCCTCCCAGCAGTTCCGGCGTAGGTTCCTGTTTGCGATTAGCGGTGATGTTCTTTCCACGCTCGAAAATGTTGACTGCCTGATTGCAGTCGCCGGTCAGAAACAAAGCGGTGCCATAATTGAATAAGCTGGGCACGTCATCTTCCTTGCTGGCAATTAGATGTTTATCGAGCGCCTTGCCGGACTGTCCCAGATATAAGTAAGCGTTTCCCAAATTGCTCAGGCCGAATGGTTCGTCCGGCAGCTTTTCCACGGCTTTTTCCCAATACTTGGCCGCTTCCGCATAGTTGCCCTGCTCGAAGTAGAAGGCGCCGACTTCAATCGCGGTGCTCCAATCTTCTCGTTGTTCCCAGGCTTTCAGGTAATAGTTTTTAGCAGAATTGAAATCGCGCTCTGCCGCATCGAACTCAGTCTTAATTGAGAACTCCTGCCCTCGCTGTTCGTAAGCGCGCGCCAAGGTTTCATAAAGTCCGGAAGCGTTTTGACTACCCTGAATCAACGCTTCCAAATCGCGGATGGCCTGATCATAATCCCCCAGCCTTCCGAAAACGTATGCACAGTTGATTACCGCCTCCATCCCTCTGCTGTTGCCGCCCGGGGCCTGCTGATTCATCTGGCAAAGTTCACGAATCTGTTTCCGGGTTTGGCCGACCGATTGATCCGCCACACGACTGCGCGTCTTTATCCCATAATCGTACCAATATGCTTTGGCTAAGGCTGCATTGACATGCGATTGCGACGGATTGGTGTCATGGAGTTTTTTCAACAGCTTAATCGCGGATTCGATGGCCGTTTGATTAAAAGGCTGATTCAGCAATTCAATCGCATTGCGATATGCCTGCTCGTCTTCGGAAAGCTGTATTTGCCCGGCTTGGACGCCGATTTTCCCGAGGATGGCGGTTTGCAGTTCTTCGACGCTCTGTGCTTCGCCATGTTCGTTGGGCCTGTTGGGGCCAATCAGGTCGTAGCCGATGGAAAACTTCTCGCCGCATTTGGAAGTGAGCTGCAAGGTCCAGTCGGAACCGAAGGCTCGCGTCAGGTTCGCCTGCGCGGAAAGTGGATTGGGCACAATGCGGGGCAGATAGACGGCCAGGCGCGAATTGTCTTTCAACCGGTTGGTCAGCGCGCTGGCGACGACTTCGCTATTTTGTTGCGGCTGGCAGGTGCCCGATGACGATTTGTCCTGCTGATGCAGCACGGTCAAGGTTACGCGCGGCGCGCTCTTTTCGCGGTTCGCCAGCCAGATAGCCAGCGTGATGCTGACCATCAGCATCACGCCAACGGCCAGGGCCAGCAATGGCGAGTGGCGGTTGATAAAGTTTCTAAACAGGGGCCAGGGTGAAGACGGCGCTCCATGAATAAGCAGATGCCTGGCTTCGGCGGCTTCGCGCAATCTGGCCGCCGGGTCTTTTTCAAGGCACAGCCGCAGCAGCGTGCGCATTCCCGGCGGCGTTTTGGCGGGCAGCGCTTTCCAGTTGAGAGGGGCGGTCAAAATAGCGGCTCGCGTTGCTTCCATCGTCAACTGTGCGAACGGATGTTTGCCGGTCAGCGATTCGTAGAGCATGACGCCGAAAGCCCACAGGTCGGCGCGTTCGTCAATCGGCAGGCCGCGCAACTGTTCGGGACTCATAAATGGCAGCGTCCCAATTACGCCAGCGTGCCCGGTCAGCCATTCGTCATTTGCCGCGCGCATTCCAGCGTCTGCATTGCTCGCCGCCGCATCAGGAATCGCGTTAAAAGCAGGATTGGCCCCCAATCGTTTGGAGATTCCGAAATCCAGCAGTTTGACTTGCCCAACGGGCTTAATCATCACGTTCGACGGTTTCAGGTCGCGGTGGATTCGGCCTTCGCCATGGATGAACTCAAGCGCACCGGCAATCTGGCTGAAAAGATGGGCGGCTTCTACGGCAGGCATTCGGCCTTGCCGCGCCAATTGTGCGGCGAGCGTTTCGCCGGGCACATATTCCAGCGCCAGGAAGCGCAGTCCATCTATCTCTTCGCGATTGTAGATGTGGGCGATGTTCGGATGGTTCAGTTGCGCCTGGGTTCGCGCTTCGCGCTCGAAACGGTTTTGCCAGTCTTCGTCCTCGCTCAGCGAAACTTTGATGGCGACTTCGCGGCCCATATCGTCCATCGCTTTGTAAACGCGCCCCATTCCACCCTGGCCCAGCGCGGCCAGAATTTTGTACTTGCCCAGTTGCTGGCCAATGAAGAGCGGTTCAAGGTCATCCGCCAACAGTCGTGCTGCTTCCATCATTGCTGGTTCGGCGAACAAGTCACCATCGTCGCGGTCGTGGCTGTCCAGCAATCCCATGACTTCGATGCGTACCGTTTCGTCAACGGTCGCCGACAGAATCTGCCGGCGCGCATTTGATGGGGCGTCCGCCGTCTGCTGGAACAGTTCATAAACCGATTCTCTTTGTTCTGGCGATAGGACGTTCGGACTGAGTGGTTTCATTTCTCTCTCCTTGCATTTCGCTCTTGAGCCAGGCGAGCGCGAACTTCTGGTCGCGCCGCACGGTGTCGGGGTGAACATTGAGAATCCGGGCGATCTCGGCCTGGGTGTAGCCGCCGAAATATCCCAGTTCGATCACCATGCTCTGTCGCGGGTAAAGCTTCTGCATGGCGTTCAGCGCTTCGTGTATCGCGACCATGTGCGGCTGACCGGTGGCGTGAACGGCCTGCGCGTCGCCGGTCGGCACGCGTTGGTGGTCTTTCAGCCGGATGCGGTCTGCATGGACTCTGACCATATCCACCAGGATGTGGCGCATGACGCCGGACATGGTGATGAAGAAGTGACGGCTGTCTTTCCATTCGACCGGTGGAGATTTCAGCAGCCGCGTGTAGGCTTCGTTCATCAGCGCCGACGATTGCAGGACGTGGCCGGGGCTTTCGCGCCGAATATGGCCATGGGCGATCCGGCGCAGCGTCTGTTTGACGAGCGGCGTCAACCGCTCCAGCGCCGACCGGTCGCCTTCGCTCCATGCGCGGAGCAATTGCGTGATCTCTTGTGGCGAAGTTTTGGGCATAACTTTCCTCCAAGCGAGAAGCGCAAAGCGCAATACGGAAGAGAAATGAAACTAGGCTCAGCCTTGGCTGCGATGATGACTGCTGCATGGTTCAAGGCTGAGACCGGAATGGATCGCAAACGGCGCGGAGTATACATCCCAATCTCCAAATGTCACTCCGAAATTTGATGGCCAAAATATTTTTTTCGCGATACGTAATTTCCCCCCAAATTTTCGCACATATAGGTGAGCGAGAAATTCGCAAACGCAAAACGAAGTAGAGACGAAGTAAAACGCAGGCCCGGCACGGAATGGATCGCAAACCTTTTCACGCAGGAGAAGCCTGCGGCGACTGTCTATCGCGCCGTCACTGCGGCGCGCAACCCAATCCGTTTTCAACAAAGAAGACGGAAAAAAACCAAGCAAAACTCTGAAACAATTCAGGGAGGATTATGCAAATCAGTAAAACACGAATGAGGCGCGCATCAGCGCTTTTGACAGTTTGCGCGTGGCTGCTGCTTTCAGTGGTTGGCGCGCAAGCCCAAATCAGAATCTACAACGAAGAGAAGGACAAACAAGCGCAAGAGGCCGAGAAACTGGCCGAGACGATCAAAAACAGCGCGCTGTTTGAAAAGCAGTTGAAAAATCTTTCCCTTCTTTCACGAAGGGAATTCGAGATGAAATTTCAGTTGGCCAAGCAGTTTGTCAATTCGGCGCCAGGCAGTATCTTCACTTGGGGCAACGCGCTGGACATTGCCTCCGGCGCGCTGGACCTGGAGAAGCCGGAAGATTGCGCCGCCGCCTCGCGCTCGTCCGCCGTTCAATTGCTGCCGACGGCGAGCAACATCACGCAAGCTTCAAACAGCCTAAGCGCCCAGATTGCCGCCGCGCGAGCGAAACTGGATGAACTCAAGGCCGCCATCAAAGAGAAAGACCGCGAGGTGGATCCGAATCTTGAAGCGGCCTTTACGCGGCTGGGCGATTTCTCTGACCTGCTGACGCTGGCGCAAAAGATCAGAGGCAGCGGGACGGACAACACCACGGACGCGATTAGCCAAATCACGCAAACCATCGGCTTCTTGCAGAACATCTATGCCGGCTACCAACAAGTGATTGATGAACTCAATCGCAATAACGAACTGCTGGGCGATCTGCGAATCACGATGAAGAAAGCCGCGCTGCAAAGTTTGCAGGTAGACGAAGAGCACTGGAAAAACGTGGCCGCCATCCGCGCTCGCCGCGAAACCGAGATTGGCTTGGTCAACATGCTCGTCCGCCAGTACTCGGCGCGCGCTTGGCGGCTGGGGCTGACGAGCTTCAACCCCGCGACAGTCACCGCCGCGACCAACCCAGCCCGCTGCAACCCGGCGACGACCGATTGCGGACAAGTCGCCCGCCAGAAGTTTTGCGAAGCCGTGATGCAAGCAAAGGCCGACGGCCATCTGCGCTACGGCCAGCCTTTGACCGAAAGCGTCAAAGAGTTGAGCGTGCATGTGGAGGCGCTCGAACAGAAAAACCAGGACGTATTGGCGAAGGCCAGAGCCGCCTTGAGAAGTCTGGCCGAGAACACCGACGACGAAAAGCTCGCGGAAATAGCCAAGCCGCTGCAAGAGTCGATCAACGCTGCCGCCACAAACATCAAGCTCAACGACACGGTTCACATCTTCGAGGGAAACTTCAAGCAGTCGTTTGAACAAGTGGCTGGAAAATTGAGCGTCGCCGTCAGCAACAAAAAACGCGACGACGTAATTGCTCAAGCACGCGGGGCGATAGCCCTGGCTAATCAAAACATCATCGCGCACCGCAACATCTGGGGCGATTTCTCATTCGTGCTCTACGATCTGGCGGCATTGATCGCGCGCGGCGACACGCCGGCAAAGCTGGCCGACCTGAGATACGCGCAGGAACTGCAGGCCTACTCAATCCGCAAGAGCGCCGCCGAAGCCCGCGTCTACGAGCTGTTGGTGGTCACGGGCGTCAAGCGCCTGGCGCTCTATCACAAAGGCGGGCTGAAGCCTGAAACCGTAGCCGCCTTTATCCACGCGCTGTCAAACGTGGCCATCTCGCCGGCAATTCTGGCCAGGTAAAAAGGAGAAACGTATGAAGAAAACCATCACGATGTTGCTGTTTTGCGCCATGCTGCTGCTCACCGCTTGCAATGACAAAGAGGCGCGCGAGTATTCAGGGCGGCTGGCCGAGGCGCTCAAGGCGTACAAGGCTGAGATCAACGACAAGATCAAGGCCGAGCGAAAGTCCTACAACAAGCTGGCCGGCGTTTACGCGGACGCGCAGAAAGTTGACGCCGTGCTTTCGCTCGACGCTGATCGCCTCCGCCGCGCTGCCGCCCTGGCCGATAAAATGTTGCAGGGCGGCAAGCTCGGCCAGCAGGAAATTTCCACTCTCCTGGCGGATTACGCCAAGCAGGACTTTGACGCCACGCGCGCTATTTTCGAGAAAGAAACCGACGATCAGGCCAGCTTCCTGACCGGCTTGGATAATCTCGAACTGCAAGCGCAAAACGTGGATGCGCTCATTCTGTTGCTGGAAGAAATGGCCAAGCCGACCAGCAGCAAGGCCGTGCAGTTGAGGCTCTACGGAGAGTTCGCCTTGAAGGTCAAAGAAGGCGTATATGACCTGAGGTGCAAGAGCTGGGCCAGCCAGATCAAATGTCTGGAAGCGGCGAAAACCGCAGCCACAACTGACGCTGCCAAAAAACAAATTCAAGCAGATATTGACGCTCTGACCGCGCAATTTACTGACACTCAATGCAGCGCCGCTTTGCGAACAAGCGCGCAATGCCCGAACTGACGGAAATAACCGAAGGTGGCGCGGACTTTCGTCCGCGTCGCCGACCTTAATTTGTGGAGGGTAAAGTTTTTATGGCAAACCAACAAATCATCGAAATGAGAAAGAGAATAGACATCGCTATTGAAGCCGTGCTCGGCGTGCTGGCTTTCTTGAATAACCTGATGGAAGAAGGACCAACCTTGATCGTGGCGATGGGAATACAGGCGCGGATCGCGCGAGCGCAAGCCGATTTGCATCACTTGCAACTGCTTGCCGCTCATCTGGAAGCCGCAACAGTCGTGGTGCAGCCGCTTTCCGTGTCCGATCAAGATCGGCTCGACCAGTTGGCAAGGGCGCTGGATCAAGCGATTCAAAGCGACATCGCGCTGAACGCAACAATGGCCTTCGCTCGGACGATCTTGCGCAACGCGGAGGATCTGGCCGAGGTCGTCGGCACTCACGCCTGAGCGCGCGAGCGATAACTGTTAAACGCCAGAGGCCATGCTCGGCAGCCATTGCCCATGTTCAATGCTGCCGGGCGCGGCATTTGAAGTTGCATTTGAAAATGCTTGTGGCGGCGGCCCAGCCTGATGTGGATGGTTGTCGGAGGACGAGTGGATGTTCATTTCAGATGCCGCCTGTCCCAGGCGTTCGGCCAGATAAAGCGTGATTGGCTTATCAACTTGCATTTCCGCCAGGCTGCCTTGGGGCTGTCCGTTGGCGGTGGCTTCGTCCGTGATTGCGCGGCGCAGCAGTTCGGGCAGATAGCGAAGCAGAAGCATATAGCCCATTTCGCCATCACCCATCCGAGAGATGGTTGCCAAAAACTCCTGCACCATGCCGGTCAAATCTTCCTGCTTCAGCCGCTCCCACCAGCGGTCGTATTCGCGTCCGGCCTGAATGTCGGCGATTGCCCGCATTGTGCGGCGGAACGCGGGCGGCAGTGATTCCCAGACGGCATTGCGGGCGTCAGCGGGCGCGGCACCATTGCCTGGCAGTAGCGCGTCAATCGTGAAGGCGCGTTCAGGAATGAGATGGCTTTCGCGCAGCACTTGAAGGTAATCGTCCGCCGCGATTCTGTAATCTTCTTCCGGCGCTTCCTTGTCCGACGGGCCGCCACGCGGCGTGCGCGCGGTTTGGGAACTGAGCAGTTTGATGTAGCCGTATCGCGGCGAACGCACACCCAGTTCAACGCGATAGCTGCGGTCGGGGAAGACGCTGAACCAGTATTCGCGGGCATATGCGGCGTTGAAGAAGACGGCGATGTTGGCCGTCTCATCAATCAGCTTCAGTACGGTGTGGAAACTGGCGGCTTCGCTGGCCGGAAACATCTTGCTCAGCCGGTCGAACGGGCTGTCTTTCAATTGCCAGTACACGAACAGCCGAAACGGGTCTTGCACCATTGCGCGCATCATATCGAAATCATAATGCGCCGGAATCGACAAGCCTGTATCCACAATTGGTTCAGCGGAAATTGCGTCGGCGGACGCCGCCAATTCCGCGGATTCCGTGGCCGGGGCACCGGCAGCGTTTCCATTGGCCGCAGCGCCGGGTAAGCCGGGAATCGCGCCAACGGGCAAGACGTCCGGCACGGCCACCGGTTCGAACGGATTACGCTCGATGACCGGAACCAGTGATGACAGATCAAAGAAGAAAGGCACTCGTGGCTTCTCCCAAAAGAAATTTTGTATTGTGAGTTTGAGCTTGAAACTTCCGTGAAACGCTCAAATGCTTGTGTGATGGATTCAAACCGCAGGGTAGGAGCAGGTCAGCGGGTTGTCAAGACAACTGGCTGCCAGACGCTGGTGCAAACGCAACTTGGTTGAGTCTGCCTGACACCGCATGCGAAGGAGCAAAAGCAAAAATGGCGCGGCTACGAATGAATCAATCGTGGCCGCGCCGTTCAAGTTTAGAGGCGATCTCAGAATTTCAGTTTCAACAGATAACGAATCACGCGCCCGCCACCGTCGCCGAACTGTGGCTGCAGGAAGCGGCCCGCCGGCGAAGTGAAGACCGTTGCCGACGGCCCGGCATTGCCGGGCGAGAACGGGCTGATGCTGCCGATGCCGTATTGCGGGTGATTGAAGACGTTGAAGAATTCCGTGCGGAACTGCAACCCCAGGCCCTCACGAACACGGATGTTTTTCTGCAAATTGAAATCGAAGTTGTTGGTGCCCCTGGTGCGTTCGGTATTGCGGCCCAGCGTGCCCGTGCGGCCCGTGCCGGCCGGTAGTCCGATGTAGCGCGCCGTCGCCGGATCAATCGGGGCAAAGATGTTAGCGCCGCTTGGAGTTTTTCCGATGACTACATCCTGGTTGATGAACCCGGTTGGACTGGGGCTGTTGGCGGTTGCCGGAGTGGCGCGGACACCCGCTCGGCCGTTGGGGTTGAAGTCCGGGCGGTCGTTGTTGCCGGCCAGACCGTTCGAATCCTGGCCATTGGAAACGGTGTAAGGCACGCCGCTTTCAAACGTGGTCACGCCGGAAAGCTGCCATCCACCTGCGATGCGGCCCAGCACGCCGCGCTGGTCGCGCAGAAACGGCAGTTCGTAGACGTAGGTGAAGACGGCGCGGTGCGTGCGGTTGAACAGAGATACCGCGCGTTCGTTGCGCTCGCCGCCGAAGATCAGCGGAATGATCGGTAGCGACGAATTGACCAACCCCGCCGAAGCGAAAATTTCGCTGCCATTATCAATGAACTTCGCGTAGGTGTAGGAACTGCTCAGCGCCAGGCCTTTGCTGAAGCGGCGAGAGACCTGCAACTGTCCGGCCTGGTAGTTGGACCCGCCGCTGTTGGAGCGGATCGTGCGCGCGCCTTGCAAGTTATCAAGCCGTCCCGAAATCGCTCCGGTGTAACCGGCTGGCGTGACCCTCAGACTGGCCGGCACCAACGGATTGCGGTCTTCATTGAGATAGAGCTTGGTGCCCTTCGATCCGACATAAGACACGTCAATCAGAAACTGTCCCGGCAGTTCGCGCTGCACGCCCAGCGACCATCGCTGGTAGTAGGGGTTGACCAGATTTGCATCAACCAGCGTTTGCGTATCGAGAGGCGAAAGCGGGCGGGCCGTGGCCGGCAACAGGCCGGACAGATTGGCCAGCCCGCGGTTGGCGCCGGTGGCCGTCGGCGCAACGATGGAGGTCGAAACCAGATTCGGCGAAGAGGCTGCCGCGTTCGATGCAATGTTGTTGAAGAACGAATCGTAACCAATTTGGTAACCGGCGCGGATGACGCTCTTCTTATCGCCGAAGGCGCGATTGAGCAGGCCGTTTTTGAACGACGGCGAGTAGGCGATGCCGATGGTCGGCGACCAGTTGTTGTTATCGTTTTTGGCCTTGCTCGGCAGCGTGTAGGGGCCTTGCAGCGTGACCGGATCAACGTTGAATAAACCGCTGAACACCGCCGTCCGGACTGAGTTGACCGGATTGCCGAAATTTTCGTAGCGCACGCCCAGGGTCAGCGTTAAGGCTTCATTGACACGCCAGCGATCCTGCCCGAAATAGGCCTGGCGGAAGAGCACCGGATAGTAACGCGGGCTGCCGAAGTCGCGATTGGCCGAGCCGCCCGAACCGGAAAAGTCATCAACGAAATTTGCCAACCCGCTGATCTCGCCGCTCGCATTGTAGATCAGCGAGCCGCGTTCGTTGATCGGCGCGAATTGGCGCGAGCGTTGTTTGAGCAGATCAAGGCCGATGCGGAACGTATGATTGCCCCGCACGTGCGTGACTGTGTCCTGAATGACGTAGTTGTTGGCAACGCGTCCCTGCGGCAGATTGGTTTGGATGCCGATGTTGTAAGCGCCGGTCGAGATGTTGTTGGTTCCAGCGATGGTGATGTTCGGCAGCGTCAGACCCAGTGCAATCGGCGGGTCGAGCGGCGCGCCGATTGCAATGCGGTTGTAAGACAGACGCAGTTCGTTGGTCAGGCTCGGCGAAAAAACATGCGTCTCGCTGATCAGGAAGTTTTGAAAGCGATTGGCCGCGCTGGTGGTGAAGCCGGGCAGCCCGAGCGTCGCGCCGCCATTCGGGGAAAATTGGTCGGAGAATAAGTACCGCGCCGACAGTTGCGACTTCTCGCTGACCTTGTGATCAATGCGGCCCTGGATCTGCGGTTCGATAAAAGACTGCGCAAAGCTGGTCACCGCCGTGCCGAACTGAACGCTCGGTCGCCCGCCGCCCAGTTCGATCAGGCTTGGATCGGCGGTGCCGAGAGCGCCGTTCGTGACGTTCAGAAAAGTGTCCACGCGCGGATTGACGCCTTGCGGGAAAAGAGCGCGCAACGTTGCGCGTCCGGCCGCGGTGGGCACGAAGACGCTCGTCGTGGTGTTCGAAGCCTGGCGCTGATTCTGGTACGAAACGAAAAAGAATGTTCGATCCTTGCCGTCATAGAGCGGCGAGCCGCCTGTGCCGAAGCGCGGGAATTTGACGGGACCGCCCAGGGTGCCGGCGAAAATATGCTCGGTCCCATAAGGCGGATAACCGCGCAAACGAATATCGGCGTCGGTTGATTGGGTGTTGGTGATGGCGTCGTCGCGCGTCGTGTCGTACTGCCACGAGGCCGTCCCGTGATAGTGGTTGCCGCCGGCTTTGGTGATGGTATTGACCACCGCGCCGCCCGCGCGCCCGAACTCGGCATCGTAGTTCGAGGTTTGGACCGAGACTTCCTGCACCGCGTCGGGGTTTTTGATTTGGAAGCCCTGGCCGGCGACTGAAATGTCGTTGTTTTCGGTGCCGTCAATCAGAAAGTTGTTCGAGCGTCCGCGCCCGCCATTGACTGAAAAAGTTGAAGCGCCGAAGCCGAAGCGGTTGGTCGAAACGCCTGGCAACGTCAACGCCAACGAAACCGGATTGCGCGTGGCGATGGGCAGTTCGGTGATGCGCGTTGTATCAATGTTGCCGCCGCGCACGGGCGCTTCGGTCTGCAACAACGCGCCTGATTCGGAGGTCACATCAACGGAAAGCTCTTGCCCGCCGGGGGCAAGCTGCGCATCCACCGTCGAAGTCAGATTGGCGCTGACGGCGACGTTTGATTTGGTAATTGAACCGAAGCCGGACGAGGCGAACTTGATCGTATAGGTGCCAAGATCAACTGCGTCGAAACGATAAAAGCCGTCTCCATTGGCCACCGTCGAACGAGTGACCGCAGTCGCCACATTCGTCAGCGTGACGCTGGCGCCGGAAATGACCGCGTTGGTTGGATCGTTTACTGTGCCACTGACCGTGCCGCGGCTGGTCTGCGCCCACGTTGTCAGCGACAAGCCGACAAGCAGAAGCGCGCAAAAAAATGCTTTGTACCTCATGGATCCTCCTTGCAAAGTTGCTTGTTGAAATAGTAACTGCCCAGCCCTGCCGCGTAGCGGCATTTGAATTTAGCCGTGGGTGAAACCCACGGGAGACGAACAAAATGTCTTCACGTCGCGTTCGCGACGTTTGAATTCAGGCGCCGCTGACGCGGCGCGGGATAACTTTATCCGCCTACCGTGGGCTTCACCCACGGCTAAGGTCAGCCGCCGCGATGCGGCGAAGAGTCCTAGTAGTTACTAAAAATAATTGACCTGTTGTTGCTCAAGCTTGGATCGATATCCAAAGTGATTGAGTGAAACAACGCAGTGCTATTGCGCAAGAGGCGTTCCAGTTGGGAAGTAACGCAAAAGGCCTGAATTCATTGACTGAAATTCGTTGTGCTGGAATCAGACGATCTGTCAGCTTCAAGATTTCGGATTTGGTATGGGGTTTCGGATAAGCGGCAAATCGGCAATTTGGATCAGTATCAAGCGGATTGTCAGCATGGCAAAATGGATTCGCTTGTTGCGGCAAGCATGTCTACATCACCAGCATAAACCCGTGATGACGAAACCATCAGAAGAGAATCAGAACCACAAAACAATCACCGGTCTGGTTGAGCGCGTGACCTTTCACAGCGAAGAGAGCGGCTACAGCGTGCTGCGCTTTCGCGTGCAGGGCGAACGCGAACCAAGCATCGTGGTGGGCAATTTCTCCGCGATTTCGCCCGGCGAAAGCCTGCGCCTGACGGGCCATTGGACGATACACCCGCAGTATGGCCAGCAGTTCAAAGTCGTGACTTATGTGACCATCCGCCCCGCGACGATTGCAGGCATTCAAAAATATCTCGGCTCCGGTTTGATCAAAGGCATCGGCCCGGTGACGGCCAAACGCATCGTTGAACACTTCAAAGAGAAGACGCTGGAGATCATCGAGAACGACATTGCGCGCCTGAGCGAAGTCAAAGGCATTGCCCGCACGAAGGTCGAGATGATTCAGCGGGCGTGGGAAGAGCAGCGCTCCATCAAAGAAGTCATGCTGTTTCTGCAAAGCCACGCCGTCTCGACGCATTTCGCCATCAAGATTTTTAAGCAGTACGGCAACCAAGCGATTTCGATTGTCGAACAGACGCCGTACCGATTGGCCGTGGACGTGCACGGCATTGGCTTCCGCAGCGCCGATCAGATCGCGCGCAATCTGGGCGTCCCGCCGGATTCTCCGGAACGAATGAAGGCAGGCTTGCGTCACACGCTGCTGGAAGCAAGCGAAGAAGGGCATTGCTATCTGCCGCAAGGGGAACTCATTCAGCGGGCGGCAAAGGCGTTGGAGGTTGAGAACGAGGCAATGCTGGCAGCGGCCAGTGCCACAATGCTCAACGATGGATTGCTGAAGATGGGCACGGATGCGGACGAACACGCGATCTATCTGCCGCCCTTCTGGCAGGCGGAACGCGCAGTGGCGCGGCGGTTAAAGCTGCTGCTGGAAAAACGCGTGCAGGTAAATTCATCGCGCGTGGACGGCTGGTTGGCTCAATTCACCGAACGGCGCGGCATTGAACTTTCTGAAGAGCAACAGCGGGCCATCGGGCAAGCCACGAAAGAGCGTGTGCTGGTGCTGACCGGCGGCCCCGGCACGGGCAAGACGACGACTTTGCGGACGATGGTACAGTTGTTTGAAGCGATGGGAAAACAAGTCGCACTGGCCAGCCCGACAGGCCGCGCTGCGCAACGGCTGGCCGAACTGACGGGCCGCGAAGCCAAAACCATTCACCGGTTGTTGGAATTCGATCCGTCGCAAGGGGGCTTCCGGCGCAACGAAGAATGGCCGCTGGATGCGGATGTGGTGATCATTGATGAATCTTCAATGATTGACCTGATGCTGGCCAATCATCTGCTGAAAGCTGTGGATGTGAAATCGCAGCTTGTGCTGGTCGGCGACGTGGATCAATTGCCGTCGGTGGGGCCGGGCACTGTATTGCGCGATCTGATCGCTTCTGGCGTTGTGCCGGTTGCGCGCCTGACACAGGTTTTTCGTCAGGCCGCCGAGAGTTTGATTATTCAAAACGCGCACCGCATCAATCGCGGCGAATTCCCGCAACTGATCAAACCGGGCGAAGGCGCCAGCGATTGTTATTTCATCGAAGCCGACACGCCCGAACGAATCGTTGAACTGGTGGTCAAATCCGTTGCCACCAGTTTGCCAAAACGATTTGAGTACAATCCGCTGCGTGATATTCAAGTCCTTTCGCCGATGAATCGCGGCCTCGTCGGCGCAACCCATCTGAACGAAGTCTTGCAGCAAGCATTGAATCCGCCCGACGCGGGCAAGGCTGAACTCGCGCGCGGCAACCGCACCTTTCGCGTTGGCGACAAAGTCATCCAGCGCGTCAACAACTACAAGCTGGAAGTTTTCAATGGCGACCTGGGAACGATTGAAATGATTGACCGGGAAGAGCAGGGAATTGCCGTGCGTTTTGCGGATCGAATTGTTCAATACGATTCCGCCGCCGCGCTGGAACTGGCGCATGGATTCTGCATCACGGTGCATAAGTCGCAAGGCAGCGAATATCCGGCGGTCGTGCTGCCACTGCACACGTCACATTTTATGATGCTCAGCCGCAACTTGATCTACACCGCGCTGACGCGGGCGAAGCGGACTGTGGTGATGATCGGCAGCGTCAAAGCGTTAGGCGTGGCGATGAACAATCTGGAAGCGATGCGGCGATACACGGGGTTGGCAAGAGAATTGAGGTACTGATTCGCTCTGGTTCTTTTCCCGCCGCGTTATTCAGGAAGGTTTTGATCGGTTGCGTTCGCGCCATTGTGCAAGCGGGCGAGCAAAGCTTTAAGCCTGTTAGATTGATCGAGGTAGGCTTCCACTTCGTCCGCGGCTTGCCGCAGTAATTCTTGCTCGGATGGCGTCAGCATCGTCGGCTCTTGTGAGGTACCTAGCCTCTGATTCAGTGAGGCATTCAAAGCGATAGCCGAAGGCAGCAAGCCACCATTGTTCGAGTTCTTCTCCATGTTTCCTCCGTAAATTTTGCAAAGCTTCCTCAGTCGGACTCAGTTTGGCCGAATAGGTTTTGCCGGTCAAAACGGTCGCGCCGATCACAGCCGCTCCGCGACTTTCCAAAAAACCTTTCAGATTCGCGACGGTGCCGCCCTGACCGATGAAATCATCAACGAGAAAGTAGTCTCCCGAATGCACGTCGCCTGAAAACAGGGCAGGCCAGGCCAGCCGGTGATACCCATCCGCACCCGTGTGGCTGACACGATTGATTTGAACAACTTTCTTCGACAAAGGCAGGCCAAGCATTCGAGAAAGCGTCTGCGCCAGAAACTGCGGAATTATATTCAACCCTTGTGACTCTTGCGCGTGAACTGCCAGCAGGTGGGGCGTTCGATCTTTGATGATGGCGCATGTCCTGTCGAGCGCCTCGATTGGCAATGTCTCCAGCACCAGTCCCTCAGCCGCGATTGCATCTCCGCTTTTCGCCGCCGCGTACAGGCGATGCTTTTTCACCGAGGACTCTTCGGCGTGGATGACCACGTCGGGGAATTCACTCCACGGGCTGCGACGCAGGTGAGTTTTGATCGCTTGTGAGAATGCCGGCAAGAAGTCGGGAGCCATTTCGATTTCACCGAAAGAGCCGAAAGAGTAATGATGCAAACGAGAGAGCGGCGCGTTCGATTGCTATGCCGAACGCGCCGCCTCTTTGTTGAATCATGCAATTGAGCGAGTGACGAACTCAATTTGTCGCCGCTGTCTGTTGTTGCACGGGCGCGCAGAATTTGTCGAATGCGTTGGTCAGTTCGCCGGCGATCTGGTCGGCGTTGCGGCCTTCGATCTGGTAACGCTCCATCAGGTAAACCAGCTTGCCATCTTTCATCAGGCCGATAGAAGGCGACGATGGCGGGTAGCCTTTGAAATAACCGCGCGCGCGGTCGGTGGCGTCAATATCCGCGCCAGCAAAAACGGTGATCGCTTTGGTGGGCACGACGCTGTGTTGCAGGGCCTGCGCGATGCCGGGACGCGCTTTGCCTGCGGCGCAGCCGCAGACGGAATTCACAATGACCATCACGGTTCCGGTTGTGTTTTGAACGGCGGCGTCCACAGCGTCAGGCGTGCGGGTTTCTTCCACGCCCAGCCGGGTCAGGTCTTCTCGCATTGGTTTGATCAACATTTCTGAATAAGGCATCTCAACAATCTCCTTTTGAGTTTCTATCTTTTTAGTAAGAACCAGTGCGACGGATGTCAGCCTGGAATGCCGGGATAGTATGCGGATGCAGCAAGCGTAAGCAAGCGGCGTTGAAAGCCCGAACGCTGACGGCGGCCCGCTCGATGTGAATGTCACGACGGAATGGCCTTATTTTGCTCAGTTTGCTTTTGCCCGCGAGCTTACAGATTTGCGGCGGGATCAGCGCCGAAGTTCAAATGCAATTCTGTACCTGGGCGGCGCAGTGGTAAAATGCTTCCGCCTTCACAATCCATTCACGTTCGACCAGGGAGATAACCATGAGAAAGATGCAGACACTCCGCATACACTTTTCCGGTTTATTGGTTTGCTTGTTGACGATGGCGACGCTTGCCGCGCTGCCTTTCTCCGCGCAGCCTTTATCCGGGCAACAGGCACCGCCATTCGATGAATCGCGAATGATTGCCGATTTGACTAATCAGTTGCAGCTTACGCCGGAGCAGGCAGATGCGCTGAATGGATTGGTGAAACAGCGTCGGCCTCGCATTGACGGATTGATGCAGCAGATGGGCGCGCAGCCGCCGGGCAGCCCTCAGTTCAATGAACTGCGCGGCCAGATGGAGCGCGAGCGCCGCGCATTGCTGGAAGAGTTTCTTCCTTCGCTGCGGCCTGAGCAGCAGACGCGGCTGCGCGGTTTCATCGCCAATATGCCGCCCAATGGGCCGGGCGGGCCGCCACCAGCTTCGCCGATTCAACCGCTCAAACCCATTTTGCCTCCGGGCGCGCTGTCCATCAGTGAACGCCTGATTCCGCAGCCTTCTGCAGCGGCCAAAGCCATTGCCGAAAATGCGCGCTCCAATAATCGTGACAGGCGCGCTTCCGCATCCATTGCGTCATTGTCATCATTGTCTGAAGACCAGAAGATTCTGCACCTGCTCAACCGCGCAGGCTTCGGCCCGCGCCCGGGCGACATTGAACGCATCAAACGAATCGGCATTGAGCAGTATTTGAACCAGCAGCTTCATCCTGAAGATTTGACGGATGACTTTCTGGACAAGCCGCTGCAATCGCTGGGGACGATGCAAATGACCGGGCCGGAGATCGCGCAAAATTTCCTGCCGCCTCCGCCGCGTCCTGTTCCAACGCCAACGCCAACGCCTGCGCCGAAGAAGGACGGGGAGACTGGGGGACGGGGAGATGGGGAGATGGGGAGACAGGGCGACGGGGCGACGGGGCGACAGGCCGAGGGAGAGAAGGGAAAACAGCCTGAGAAGGAGATGGCAAAATCGGTAGAGGGAAATAAGGACGCAATGATCCCCCCGTCCCCCCGTCCCCCCGTCTCTCAGTCTCCGGCTCCCGCTCCGGCCAAACCGCCAGTCGTAGATACGCAACGCCCGTTGCGCGAATTGCAGCAGGCCAAATTGTTGCGTGCTGCGTTTAGCGAAAAGCAGTTGCAGGAAGTGATGGTTGATTTCTGGTTCAATCACTTCAACGTTTTCGCCGGCAAAGACAACGCGCGATTGCTGCTGACCTCTTACGAACGCGATGTGATTCGCCCGCACGCGCTCGGCAAATTCAAAGACTTGCTGGTCGGCACGGCGCAAAGTCCGGCAATGCTCTATTACCTGGACAATTTCTTGAGCCAGATGGAAATGCCCGCGCCGCCGCCAAAGCTGGACGCCGATGGCAATCCGATTCCCGCGCCACGCCGTCCGGGGCTGAATGAAAATTACGGACGTGAATTGATGGAGCTGCACACACTGGGTGTGGATGGCGGCTATTCGCAAAAGGACGTGCAGGAAGTGGCGCGCTGCTTCACCGGCTGGACACTGACGCAACAACCGAATTGGGGATTCGTCTTTCGCCCACGCATTCACGACCGGGGCGAAAAAATCGTGCTGGGCAAACGCATCGCACCGGGCGGCGGCATCGAAGACGGCCTGCGCGTGCTGGACCTGCTGGCGAAACATCCCTCCACCGCCAAATTCATTTCGCGCAAACTGGTTCAACGCTTTGTTGCTGATGAACCATCGCAATCGTTGGTGGATCGCATGGCCGAAGTCTTCACGCGTACAGACGGCGACATCCGCGAAGTCGTCCGGGCAGTCCTGACTTCGCCAGATTTCTATTCGCCGAAGTCGTACCAATCCAAAATCAAATCGCCGTTGGAACTAGCTGCCTCCGCCATTCGCGCCACCGGCGCATCCACCGACGGCGCGCAGCCGATAATTCAAACCGTCGCGCGAATGGGTGAACCGCTTTATCAATTCCAACCGCCGACGGGTTATTCCGAAGATTCGTCGCGATGGCTGAGCAACGCGACCTTACTGGAACGGATGAACTTCGCCGTCGCGCTGGTTGGCAACCGCATCAACGGCACGCGCGTGGATGTTGCGCGCCTGGTCACTCCCGACGCGATGAGGCAACAGGATCGCCTGCTCGATCAACTGGTCGCCGCGCTGATTCACAGCGACGTATCAAAAGAAACGCGCGACAATCTGAACCGTGTGCTCAGCGATCAGCGCACGAAACTGACTCCCGCAAAATTCGACGACCGCGCAGCGCAGAAATCTGCCGAACAAGCGGTGAGCGCCCTGGCGGCGCTGGTTCTGGGGGCACGCGAGTTTCAAGTAAAGTAACGGGCACGCAACAAAGGAGAGTTTATGGAAGACGTGATAACAGACATTTCATTGAGTAGTGATCTTCTGCACCAAGCTGAAGAGGCAGCGAACGAGATGGAAGTCTCGCGGAGCCGTTTGTTTGCCGTGGCGTTGGAAGATTTTCTTAGCCGCCGCGAAAATCAGCGGTTGCTGGAGCAACTCAATCGCGATTATGCGGAACCGCCCGACGAGGAAGAGAAAGAGCGGCTGCGCCAGATGAGCCAGTCACATCGCCGTTTGATGGAGGGAGAGTGGTAATCAATCAGGGCGACGTATTTTGGGTTGATCTTGGGTTGCCAATCGGTTCCTCTCCAGGCTTTCGCCACCCGTATGTAGTCATTCAAAACAACGCTTTCAATCACAGTCGTATTAGCACCGTCGTTATTTGCGCTGTGACTTCCAACCTCAGACATGCAACGGCGCGAGGCAACGTGGCGCTCAAAGTCGGTGAAGCCAACCTGAAGAAAGAGAGCGTAGTTTTGGTTCCACAACTTCTCACCGTTGATAAGAGCCAGTTGGATGAATACATCGGATCACTTTCCGCGCAGCGGATACGCCAGATTCTTGATGGCATCGGACTCGTGATTGAGCCACGCGAGGTAAAATAGAGCCACCAGTTATGCATCCACTGGTTATCGCCCATCGCGGCGCTTCAGCCTACGAACCGGAAAACACGCTACGCGCCTTTGCACTGGCCATCGAACAAGGCGCGCAGATGATCGAAATGGACTTGCACTCGACGCGCGATGGCCACGTCGTCGTTATCCACGATTTCACGCTCGATCACACCACAAACCTGACGGGCCGCGTCAGCGAACGAACGTTGGCCGAAATCAAACAGGCAGACGCAGGGAATGGCGAGCGCGTGCCGACGCTGGATGAAACGCTCGATCTGGCGCTGGGCAAGGTGCGGCTGTATCTGGAAATCAAAGACCCGAACGCGGCGGCGGAAACCTTGCGCATTATCCGAGCGCGGCGCTGTCAGGCTGACGTGATGCTGGCGTCGTTTGATCTGGCGTTGATAAAAAAACTTGGCGAAGAAGTCCGCGACATTGAACTTGGCGTGATTCTGGGCAACGAAACGTTCAACCCCGTGGTGCGCTGGCGCGAGGCGTTCCCGTGGTGGGCGCTGCGGCACATTCACTATCAGACACTCTGCATGCAAGTCTCCCTTTGTTATGGCTATCTGGCGCGCCGGGTCAAAGCCAGCGGCAAAAAACTGTATGTCTGGACGGCGGACGAAGACGCGCAGTTTGCCGCGATGATTGCGCGCGGCGTTGATGGCATCGTTACCAACAAGCCGGATCGTTTGGTCGCCTATCTGGAACGCAGCGGTTGAAATGTTACAGCCAGGCCCGGCTTGTTGGATTTAATCCGCAAGCTTTGAGCTACGATTGCCGATAACTTTCGGCTATCCTGTCCGCGTTTGAAACTCATGGATCGGTTTTTTTGACTCAGCCGATGACGAAAGATCACAAGGAGGAATCGCCATGTCCCGCAACTCACAATTTCGTTCAACGCTCATTCAACTAATCATCGCGTTGTTCGTGTTGAATTCACCGCTTTCGTTGCTGGCGCAGACGCCGCAATCAAAGCCGGCTGCGCCACAAGCCCCGCAGCCAAGGCCAACGCAGACTCCGGCACAAAATCCGGCACAAGCCCAACCCAACCAGCCAATTGATCCCGCGCAAGACCCTGATAACGTCGTCCGCATCAGCACACAGCTTGTGCAGATTGACGCCGTCGTCACCGACGGCAAAGGCAATCACGTTGACAATCTGACGCCAGATGATTTCACGCTGACGGTGGACGGCAAGAAACAGACGCTGACCTTCTTCAAGTCGGTCAAACGGCCCGAAGCGAAAAAGCTGGAAGATGGGCCGAAAACATCGAAAGAATCGAAGGACGCGCTGCCACCGCTAAACCTGCCTTCCAAACCCCTTGCACTGGAGAGCGTAAAACGGACGATTGCTTTTGTCGTTGACGACTTGGGCTTGTCGTTCCAGAGCATGTACAGTGCCCGCGAAGCGATCAAAAAGTTCGTCCGCGAACAGATGCAGGAAGGCGATCTGGTCGGCATCATCCGCACGGGACGCGGCGGCGGGGCGTTGCAACAATTTACCAGCGACAAACGGATTTTGTACGCGGCGGCTGACAAGCTGTCTTGGAACTCTTTCAGCCGCGATATGATCCCGAAGTTTGTGTCAAACGATCCCAACGATACTCGCACACAGGAAGCACGCGATGCCGAAGCCAGATTTGATGAATTCCGCGAAACGGTCTTTTCGGTCGGCACGCTCGGCGCGCTGAATTTTGTCATTCGCGGGTTGCGCGAACTCCCCGGGCGCAAAGCGGTGATTCTGATCTCGGACGGGTTCAAGTTGTTCGATAAGGATCGAAACAATACTCAAGTGCTCGACAACCTGCGCCGTTTAGTGGATCTGGCCAACCGTTCCAGCGTGGTTGTTTATTCGGTTGACGCGAAAGGGTTGCAAACCCTGATGCCGGACGCCTCGACCAGCGGCGCGCCGCGACCGGAAGATTACCAGCGCGTTTCGAAAGATAATTTCGATTCGCAGGAAGGCCTGACCTACATCGCACGTGAAACCGGAGGACTCGCGTTCCTCAACAACAACGATCTCAATGCAGGAATTCGTAAATCGCTCGACGATGGGCGGAGCTTTTACCTGCTGGGCTTCGATCCCGAAAACGAAAAGTTCGACAAGAAATATCATTCGATCAAATTGAAGGTCACGCGGCCCGGCCTGCGCGTCCGCACGCGCGCGGGCTTCATCGGTATCCCCGACCGCGAACGCAGACCGGAACCGGAGCTGGCCGGCCCCGAAGCGCGCAACCGCCAGATTCTGGGCGCGCTCTATTCGCCCTTTGGCGCGCGCGAACTGTCGTTGCAGATGACTTCGTTCTTTTTCAACGCGCAGAAGGAAGGTTCGTTTGTCCGCACTCTCTATCACATTGACCCTGACCGGCTGACATTCAAAGAAGACCCGCAACAGCCCGGCATCAAAGTCGTGACGATGGAGATCGTGTCGTTCACGTTCAATGAAACAGGCAATATCATTGACCAGCACGGGCGTTCTTTCACGCTCAACTTCGACGAAGCCCGGTTGAAGCTGACGGCAGCAAAAGGCCTGCTTTACACGGACGATTTCTTGCTGAAAAAACCAGGTGCCTATCAATTCCGCACCGTGCTGCGCGATCCCGAATCGGGACGGCTGGGTTCTGCCAGCCAGTTTATTCAAGTGCCCGACCTGGCCAAAAAACGTTTGGCGCTTTCAGGCCTGGTTGTCGCGTCATCGCCGGAACAGAACACTGCCAGCGCGGCCAAACCGGAATCTTCTGAAGTCAACCTGTCGCCCGCCGTCCGTCGCTTCCCCGTCGGCGGCATCCTGGATTATGGCTCGGCAATTTATAACGCTCAGCTTGATACTGCGGGCAAGCCCAATCTGATGATGCAGGTTGAAGTCTACAAGGACGGTAAAGCTGTCTTTCAAAGCCAGCCTCGCCAGGTGGACTCTAAAATCATAGAAGGCCGTGTTGAATGCAGCGGCCGCCTGACCTTGGCGACTCTGCCGCCGGGCGATTACGCGCTGCATTTGATCGTCACCGACACACAGGCCAAATCGAAATACGCCCGCGCCGACCAGTGGATGGATTTCGGCATTCGATAAAAATGTACAGCGGGCTGTCTAGCCCGCTGTAGGCTTGAATGGCGATGTACTTAAGAACAACAAGACGTCTTTAGCGTGAGCCCTCAGCGGGCTAGACAGCCCGCTGTACATCTTTTCGTTGATAGCTCCACGGCCATTCCTGCCACTCTTTGACCATTCCAGCTTTGACTGCAGCAATTCCCGGTGAGGCTGTAATTGAAGCAAATGCAAAAGAGTAGTCGCCGGAGTTTTTGCGCTTTGGTATCCTTCGCTAATGCGACCCCTCAAAAGTCTGACGTTGGAAACCATCATTGGCAAGCTGTCAGACAGCTTTCGCAAGATGGCTGATTCGCGCGCGGCTGAGCGCGTCAGATATTCCTTGCACGATACGATCCTGAGCGGATTTGCGATGATGTTTTTTCAGCATCCGAGTTTGCTCCAGTTTCAGGAGCGTATAAAGCAGAAACGAGGGCGCTCTAATCTGGAGACCATCTTCCAGGTCAAAGCCGTGCCGTCCGAGACACAGATGCGTGAGATTTTGGATGAGGCTGATCCGGAATCGCTGCGCCGGTTGCTGCCGGAGTTGTTTGAATCGGTGCGGCGTGCCGGCTGGGCAAGTCAATATAAAACGAGCTTGCCCTCGGGCCCGGACAAAGGCGAGTACTACACCCTGCCCTTGGATGGGATGGAGTACTTTCATTCAACCAAGATCGAATGTCCGGGCTGTTTGAAAAAGACTGACAAAAGCGGCCAGACGCATTACTCGCATTGCATCGTGGCGGCGACGCTGGTCAAGGCGGGATCGCATCGAATCTTTCCGCTGGATGCCGAAGAAGTGCGCAACACGGATGGGAAGGAGAAGCAGGATTGCGAATTGAATGCGGGCAAGCGTTTGATTGAACGCTTGAGAAGGGAACATCCCCAGATGCCGGTCATCATTGGGGGTGATGATCTTTATGCGCACGAGCCCTTCGTCCTGCTGCTGGTGGAGAAGCGTCTGTGCTTTGTGCTGGTCGCCAAGCCGGAGTCACACCAGGAACTGTTTGAGTGGGTCGAGGATTTGGATCGGATCGGAGAATGTGAACGCGGCCAATGGCAAGAAGGGCCGGCCTGCAAACGGCGTTGGTTCGAGTATCGGATTGCTCGCCAGGTGCCGCTCAAAGCTAATGGCCGGGTCGAGGTCAATTTCATCGAAGTCTGGGAACGGGACCGAAGCGGCCGATTGCTCTATCACAATAGTTGGATCACCGACCTGGCCATTGATCGGGAGAATGTCGCGGTAGTGATCGGGATTGGGCGAAGCCGTTGGAAGATCGAGAATGAGCAATTCAATGTCCATAAGAATCACGGCTACGAGTTGGAACACAATTATGGCCACGGAAAGAAGAATCTCTCGCTGGTTTTTTACCTGTTAAACCTGCTGGCGTTTGTGACGCACTTGATCCTGGCTCAGGCAGACCGGCTGTACCAGAAATGCCGCCAGCAGGAAACGTTGCGCGAGACCTGGAATATCTTACGGACTTTGATGAGGACGACCTTGTTCGAGAGTTGGCAAGCGATGCTGCTGCACTTTCTGGATGAGGAAGAAGCGAGCCCATAAAAGAGGAAAGCTCAGGCCGGAGCTACTCCCGCGAGCGGCCAGATGATCAACCGACTGCAAGGCTGGAATTGTTCAAAGGATCAGACCGCAATCAACAGGCAACAACATTGGTTCGAGCAAAGCCGAAAAGATGGCTGCAGAACTGAAGTGTCTTGACGCATTCATTGCTTCAATCCTTGAATCCAAACGATCTTTCCACCGACCCTAACCGAGAATTACTGGTGCCACATCTGTCAGCGGTCGCACACAAGTGCAAACCGCTATAATGCCTCAATTTTGCAAGCGCCCCAAGCCCCATCCGTTCTCATCTCACGCGAACTGTTAAAGAATTGAAACTTAGTCTTCTCTTCAACGTTTGACGGTGCATCGCAGTAGTCATTCAAGAAACCAGGCACAAAAACAAGCACGAAACCGGCATCACGACAGTCACGATCGCTACTATCAACGCCAGTATTTACGGAGATCGCCCATGCCCAGCCTCGCTTTCAAACCGCGCGAGCACATGCGCCAAATTTTTGTGATCATCGGCGGCGCCTTGCTGTTGCTGGCGCTGCTGACGCCGCTCTTCTTTTCGCGCTTTCGTATAAGCGCCTTCACCAGTTCGCTCAACTCGCCAAATCAAACCAGGCCTGACAATTCATCAACAGCCACGGTTGCCAAAGTTGGACGAGGCACGATCAAAAAGGCGCTGTTGCTGGATGGCGAACTGCGCGCAGTCAGGTCGCGGATGATCTATTCGAACACGTCGGACGAAGCCAAAATTGTTTATCTGCCGCCGGAAGGCACCGTGATCAAAGCCGGAGAGCGCGTCGCTGAACTGGACGCGGGCACGGTGTTAACCAAGATCAAAGACAGCGAAGAGAAGATCGTCGCCGCCGAAAACGAAATCATCCGGTTGCAGGCACAACACGAAGCCCTGCTGCGCGATCTGGAAGTTGAACTGAGCAAGCTCTGGCTGGCATATGAACAAGCCAAGCTGAAAGCGAAAATCCCAGCCGAAGTGCTGGCCCGCCGCGAATACCAGGAAGCCCAACTGACGTTGGAAAAATCGAAGACCGAATACGACAACCACCTGGCCAAAATCGAACAGAAGAAAAAAGAACAGTCCGCCGAACGCCAGGTCAAAACTATCGAGAAAGACAAGCTGGAAGTCCAGCTTAACCGCGCCAAGAGCAATCTGGATGGGATGCGCATCAAAGCGCCTTCGGACGGCATGGTCATTTACAACGAACATTACAACGAACGCCGCAAGATGCAGGTGGGCGATATGGTCTGGGGCGGCTGGCCAATCATCCGGCTGCCCGATTTGACCGAAATGGAAGTGCTGGCGCTGGTCAATGAAGTGGACGGCCCGAAACTTTCAGTCGGAGCGCGGGCCGAAATCAAACTCGACAGCTATCCCGATACGGTCATCACCGGCGCGGTCAAAGAAATTGCGCAGACCGCCGTCAAAGCCAGCAGGATGTCGAGCGCCAAAATCTTCCGCGTTGTCATCTCGCTGGATCGCACCGTGACTGAAGTGATGAAGCCTGGAATGTCCGCACAAGTTTCCGTCATCACCAGCGAAACACAGCCCCAACTGCTCATCCCGCGTTCGGCAGTCAAATTTGAAAACCAGACGGTCAGCGTTACGCGCCCGGAAAACAACGAAACAAAACGCCAAATCGCCGTCACCATTCTGGCCGCCGATGCGATCAATTACGCCGTCGCCGACAACGGCGCGCTGAAAGAAGGCGACCGGATTTTAGTAAAGAATTAAGCCTTGTATTTCATTCAGCGCACGTCCGCTGGGTACGCATCGCCTCCGGCGTGCAGACTTGGATTGAGAACCGCTTGGAAAACAAAGTGCGCATCGCCACGCCTGGACGCCGGAGGCGGTGCGTACCCAGGAAGCACCATGCCAAAACGAATTCGCAGAATCTTTATCAGCGTTGTCACTATCGCCGCGCTTGCCGTTGCTGCGTTTTTATTCCAATCGCGCTGGCAATCGCTTTTTCCCAAAGTCGCCGCCACCGGGGATGAATTCACCGTCGCGGCACGCACACTCGCATTCAGCGTCAATGCCACAGGCGTGCTGCGCGCCACGTCCGTGCAAAACTTCGGCGCGCCGCCTGAATTCGGCAATTACTGGCAATTCCAAATCGTCAATCTGGCAACCGAAGGCAAGCAGGTCAAAAGCGGCGATCCCCTGATCGGCTTCGATGCCCAGAAAGTTCGCGATGATTTGCAGCGTTTCCAGAACGAACTGGATCAGGCCAACAAGGAACTGGAAAAGACCAGATCGCAGATTGATCTGGAGCGCCAGGAATTGCAGGCAAAGCTGGCAGCTTCTGAAAACAACTACGACAAACTGAAGCTGAAACAGACCAACGATCCGAAATACGATGTGCCCAACAAAGTCGAAGAAGACAAGCTGGCATTTGAACAAGCCCGCCGCGAAGTCGCAGCTTTGAAAGAGCGACTGGAATGGCACCGCAAATCCAGCGAAGCCACTTATCAAATTATCCAGAGCAAAAAGTCGCGCGCCGAAAACAAGGTCAACGACATCAAGCGCGGCATGGAAAACTTCCAGGCCAAAGCCGACCGCGAAGGTGTCGTGATCTACAAAACCAAATGGAACGGCGAACGCTTCCAGGTCGGCGAAAACGTCTGGTCGGGCCAATCCATTCTGGAAATTCCCAATCTGGATACGCTGATCGTCGAAGCCTTCGTCCCCGAAGTTGACTTGGGCAAAGTCAAACCCGGCCAGCGCGCTGAAATCACGATTGACGCCTTCCCCGACAAATCCTACACCGGCACAGTCAAAAGCATCGGCACGCTGATTCGCCCCAAAGCCTGGGACATTCCCAATAAAATTCTGGATGTGCAGATTGAACTGGAAAAGCTGGACACCGCCGTCATGCGTCCCGGCATGAGCAACAAAACCAAGATCGAAACCGCCGCCGTTGAAAACTGTCTGACCATCCCGCTGAAATCCGTTCGGGCAACGACGGACGGCGCGCTGGTCAAAATCAAAAGCGATCAGGGCTGGCAGGAACGTCGCGTCAAGCTTGGTGATTCGAATGGAACTGAGGTGATTGTCACCGAAGGCCTGAAAGCTGGCGACCGCATTGCCAGCGATTTTGCCAAAGCGAAATGAACATCAAAAGAAAAAGCATGGAGTTCAGGCTTTAGGCTGTCTGCTTCAAGCAAGAGGCGAATCGAGGAAGCCGACAGGCTAAAGCCTGAACTCCATGCTCTTTGAAAAGCTATGAAACGATTTCCAAAACTCATCCGCTCTATCCTCACTGCCATTGTGCTGCTGGTTGTCATCTCCGGCGCAATCTACGCTGCCCGCCGCGCCTGGCCATCCGGCACGTCTGAAGTCCTGCCGCTGATGATGGCCATTCAGCCGCGCGATTTCACGATTAAGATTTCAGCTAACGGCGAATTGCAATCTTCGGAATCCATGTCCATCGCCGTGCCGTTCGTGCCGGTTGAACGGCTGAAGATCGCTGAAGTCGTCAACGATGGCCGCCACGTTACAAAAGGCGATGTGCTGGTCGAATTCGATCAAACCGATCTGGATTTGCAGATGCTGGAACACCGCTCGACCCTGGAAGCCGCCAACCAGAAGATCACCAAAGGCGAATTGGCCATTGGGAGCGAGAAGACTGACATCAGCAAAGACAAAAAGATCGCCGAACTGGAACTGCAAAAGATCAACGAATTTCTGCCGCGGGATCAGTTCATCTACACACAGCGGCAGATCATCGAAGGCCAACTGGACAAAGAGTTCACCGAAAAGAAGCTGGTTTTCGCCGACGCGCGCCTGACGCTGAAAGGCAAGGTCTACACCTTGGACGAAGCCATCCTGCTGCTGGAACGTCAGCAGGCCAACTCGAAGATCGGCCAGGTCGAACGCGCACTGACGTCGCTGAAACTGGTGTCGCCCGCTTCCGGCATCATCGTGTACGCCAACCCTGACTTCTTTTTCGGCGGCTTTACGATTCAACCAGGCAGAACCGTCTGGATCGGCCAGGCGCTGTTCAATCTGGTCAACCCCGACAAGATGGAAGCCAAATGCTTCATTCTGGAAAAAGACGCGGGCGAACTGCGCAAAGATCAGCCTGTCACCTTGACGCTTGACCCCTTCCCCGGCGTTGAATTCACCGGCAAGGTTAAAAGCATTGATAACCTGGCCCGCCCGATTGATCGCGATTCGCCGGTCAAATACTTCCAGACGATTGTGTCGCTGGACAAAAACGATAAGGAGTTGATGAAACCCGGCGTCAAGCTGAAAGCCCAAGTGCGCGCCAGCGATCTGAAATCCGTCATTGTCATCCCGCGCAGCGCCGTCGTGAAGAAAGACGCCGATTACATCGTCTTCGTCGTCAAAGGCCCCGGACAGTTTGAACCAGTCAAAGTAAAGCTGGGACAAGGCGACCTGATTCAAGTCGTCGTCACTGAAGGGCTGCAAGCCGGGCAAACGCTGGCGCTAAATCCGCCAGACGTGAAGCGCGAAACGAAAGCGGAGGCAAAGAAGACAAATGAGACATCTAAATGAAATCGGATTGGCTGTCGGCAATCTTACCTCTCACAAACTGCGCACCTTTCTGACGATGCTCGGCATGATCTTCGGCGTCGGCGCGGTGATCGCGATGCTTTCGATCGGCGCGGGCGCTGAAAGCGAATCCTTGCGCATGATTGACACGATGGGATTGCGTAACGTCATCGTCAAAGACCGCGAGATGAAAGACGAAGACCTGAAGAAGATTCGCGAAAACTCGCTGGGCCTGTCTTTGCGTGACGTGCAGGCGCTGACCGACGTGACGCCCGATCTGGAAACCCACTCCGCGCGCAAACGGGTCAAGACGTTTCAGATTTTCTCCTTCAAAGGCAAGAGCGACGATTCGAACGTCGTCGGCGTTACGCCCAGCTACTTTCGCCTGGCGCGCTACGATCTGGCCGAAGGCAGCTTCCTGTCCGAAACCGATAACAAAGACTTCGAACAGTTTTGCGTCATCGGTTCGCGCGTCAAACAGAAGCTGTTCGGCACGCTGTCTCCCATCGGCCAGACGCTGAAGATTGACAAGATGTGGTTCACCGTCGTCGGCGTGCTGGCCGACAATAACCTGGCCAAAGACGAATTCGAAGGCGTTAAACTGCAGGACTTCAGCAACGACATCTACGTCCCGCTGGCCACGGCATTGAAGAAGTTCGATCTGAAACGCTTTGAATCCGAACTGGACGAGATCGTGCTGAGCCTGAAAAACACCGAAGCCTTAAAATCCAGCGCCATATTGATCAGCCAGGTGCTGGCCAACACGCACGGCAAAGCCGACGATTATTCCATCGTCGTTCCGCGCGAACTGCTGGAACAGAACCAGCGCACGCAGCGCATCTTCAACATCGTCATGAGCTGCATCGCCGGCATTTCGTTGCTGGTCGGCGGCATCGGCATCATGAACATCATGCTGGCCAACATCCTGGAACGCACGCGCGAAATCGGCGTCCGCCGCGCAATGGGTGCCCGCCGCCGCGACATCTGGCAACAGTTCTTGATCGAAGCCCTGACGATCAGTTTCGTCGGCGGATTGATCGGCGTGGTGTTCGGCTTCGCGGCTTCACGCATCGTCGCGCTGTATGCCGAATGGAATACGGTGGTGACAGGGACTTCAATTGCGATGTCATTCGGCGTGTCGGCAGCGGTGGGATTGATCTTCGGAATCTATCCGGCGGTCAGAGCGTCAAGGCTTGATCCGGTGGAAGCGCTGAGGTATGAGTAAAATGGCAGCCTCACAATTCTTCCTTTGCGATAACTTGTCCGCGCTTGATTAGGTTGTCTGCCAAGCGAGGCAATCTTCCTCACGCCTCTAAAAAATCATACTTGAAATGTGTTCTCGACACTGAGAACATAAAAAGCGATTCCAGGCTACCGGGTCATTTGCCGTCGGGAATCAGGAGTTCATTGAATGAGAATCATCAGCAAAAAAAGACTGGCTGAATTTTGGGCGGCCCATCCGGATGCCAAAGATCCCTTGCTGGCCTGGCACAACATTACGAAGAAGGCGAATTGGAACAACTTGGCGGAGGCGCGCCAGGACTTCCGTCACGCCGATCCGGTGGGAACTTGCACTGTCTTCAACGTCAAAGGGAATGACTATCGGCTCATCACGAAGATTTTTTACGCGCGGAAGCGGGTCTTGACTCGCTTCGTGCTGACGCACAAGGAATACGACAAAGGAGCGTGGAAAAATGACTGTCGCAACTAAACGAAAGTTGGACGTGCGAAAGTACGGTCAGATACTGGCCGAGGCGCTGCCGCGTCCGATAGAGACCGATGCCGAATATGAACGTGCGCTCGAAATCATCAACCGCTTGATGTCGAAACCCGAACACAAACTAACGCCTGAAGAAGACACTCTGCTCGAACTACTCTCCCAGCTTGTCGAGCGATACGAAGAGCGCAACTATCCGATCCCCGACGCGCCGCCTCACGCAGTGATTCAATTCCTGATGGAAGACCGTGGGCTTCAACACAAAGACTTGATGCCCGTGCTCGGCTCGCGCGGCGTAACCTCGGAAGTCATCAACGGCAAGCGCAAACCAAGCAAAACGCAGATCAAGGCGCTGGCCGAGTTCTTTAAGCTTCCCCCGGAAGTGTTCGTTTCTCTAAGCTGAGGTACGAATAGTCCGGCTTCCAAAATGAGTGCACCTAAGTTTCGATTGCCTCTATTGAAGTGAAGACTGTGCATAATGAAGACTGTGCATAATTCAGAAAGCGCGCCACCCGGATAGGGGTAGGGAGAGCCGGTTGTCAGCCCCCCCTCCCTCCGAACCGGACTTGCGGATCTCCCGCATCCGGCTCTCCGGTTGGTGGTTCACCTCTGCAAGGATTGACTGACCGCCTCCGGGTCGCCAGACAGTGGCCGCCCAGTCTTGGTAACTTTCGTTCACCCTCGCTTGAGGGCCGTCAATATGCGTGATTTACAAGCCGACAGTTTGAGTCTTCCTTGTCAGGTCAGCCTCGCTCCGGTGGGTTTAGCCTTGCGGCACTCGCCCCGGTGGCCTCTCTGTTTGCCTGTTTGTCACTCATCCACCGCGCCTCGCGTCCCTTTGCTCGATGCCCATTACGGCGCTTCATCGCTACTACGGATGCTCTGACTCCTGTGCGGCTGGCTCTTCGCGGCAAGCCGATGAACACCAGTCTGTCTTCCGCACAGGTCTCCCTGCTTCACGCACACCACCTTCCAGATCATTCCGTCGTCAACCACCCCGTGCCGCCCTGCCACCGCTTTCACACGCTACCCCTCAGCGTGGCAGGCTTCCACTCCTTGTCGGAGCGGTCTGGATTTCGCCATTCGTACGCAGGCTCAGCGCAGACACCAGGCCGAATCACGTTCGTCATCCTACCCCACTGATCGTTCGCCGCCGGTTGCTCCCCACCCCGCCTCACGACGACGCAGTTACCTTTGGCTACAGGCCGGAGAGCGCCTGCCTGAAGAGGACTTTCACCTCTCTGACGGTGTGCGCTCACAGGCGCACGCACGGCCTCAGCACCATCGGCTGTTGTCAGCGCCACAGCCGGTTGTCCGACTATCACGATCACGCCGGCAACATTGCCCAACGGTGCTTTGGGAACGGCCTACAATCAAAACCTGACGCAGAGCGGGGGAAGCGGGACGATCACTTGGAGCATCAGCGCGGGCGCGCTGCCTGGCGGCTTGTTATTGAACACCGCAACGGGAGTGCTCTCCGGCACGCCGAACGCGGCAGGCAATTTCAACTTCACCATCAAAGCGACCGACGCTAACGGCTGTATGGGAACGCGCGCTTACAGTGTGACGGTGACCGGTGTCGTCGTGAATAGCGGCTTGCAGTTCTATCCGCTGCCCAGACCTGTGCGCCTGCTTGACACGCGGGCCGGGCAGGGCAATTGCGATAGCGTCGGGATGCCAATTGCAGGAGGCGCCAGCTTGACCACGCTGGCGCGCCTGACCTGCGAAGGCATCACCATTCCATCTACCGCACAAGCTATCACCGGCAACCTGACCATCATCAACCAGAGTGGCCAAACCGGCTATCTGACGATCTATCCCGATGGCCAAAACGCGCCACTGGCCGCCAATATGATCTATGGGCCGGATGCGATCCTGTCGAACAACTTCACCGTCGGATTGAGCAGTGATGGCAGGTTCAACATCTTCGCCGAACGGACGCCTGATGCGGTGGTGGACATCAGCGGCTACTATGCGCCGCCGGGCGCGGGCGGATTGTATTACCATCCGCTGTCGAAGCCGGTTCGTCTGCTCGATACGCGCGCGAATCAAGGCAATTGCGACAACGTCTCAACGCCCATCCCGGCGGGCACTTCGATCACCACGCTGGCGCGCGTTAGTTGCGACGGCGTGACGATCCCGGCCACTGCCCAGGCCATCGTCGGCAACGCAACGGTCATCAACGGTTCGGGACAGACCGGCTACTTAACGATCTACCCGAACGGGGTGGCCGCGCCACTGGCCGCGAACTTGATCTACTTTCCGGGGCAGATTCTGTCGAACGCGTTCACGGTCAGTCTGAATGCATCGGGTGAATTCAATATCTTCGGCGAACGGACGATTGATATTGCGATTGATGTGGCGGGCTATTACAGCAACGAAGCGTTGGATGCCAACGGCGCGGGCCTGCTGTTGACACCGCTGGCGAGACCGTTGCGAATTCTGGACACGCGGGCCAATCAAGGCAATTGCGACAACATCAGCAGATTATTCAAGCACGAAGTTGAAGGTCAGCACGCCCTGCACTTTGACAGGAACTTTGCTGAGCGTCGTTGGCGAGAAGGCCCATTGGCGCGCAGCGTCAACGGCGGCGGCGCGCAGCAGCGGGTTGCCGCTGGCGGCATAGGCGTCAATCACGCGGCCCTCTTCCGAAATGATTACGACCACCTGCACCGGCCCCGAAGCGCGCGCGGCTTTGGCAATCGCCGGATAAGTCGGCTTTGGCTTGCGGATGGCTCCGCCTTGCAACACGCCTTCGGAAACTTTGGTTGTGCCCGGCGGTTTCATTTCCGGTGTTGGTGTCGGATCGGGCGTGGGCTTTGGTTTCGCTTCAGGCGGCGGCGGAACCGGATCGCCATCAGTGCGCCCACCAGTAATCCCTGTCTTCGCACTGCAACCACTGCACGGGATCAATCCCGCGAAATCGCTGGCCGGAGCGTAAGGCTGCACATTAATCCTGGCGGCTTCGTCCGGAGGCAGGATTACGCGTGATGGCTGAGTGGGCGGCCTGAAGATGTTCACCGGCACATCCGCTCTGGCAACGCGTTGCATAACGCTGGGCGGTGCGGGTGCAGAAGGCACAGGCGGCGCAAGCACTGCATATAAGCTGTACTCTTCGGCCAGCGCGGGCCGGAACCCGATGATCGTTCCGGCAGCCAACGCCATCAGTGCCAGCGCGTAGATCGCCGTCGTGACGACGAAATACCGGCCTGCGCGTTTGCCCTGCCTGCTCTTCGTTGATTCAACTAATTTATCGAACATCGCTTTGACTCCTTGTGGGCTGCGGTTGTTTTGCAGCCGAATGGCGACGATCAGCCGATGGATTGGCGAAAGAATTCTGATAATAACGATTCGGTTTTGCGCCACTGTCACCGACTCTTTTTCTGAGTCACAAGCCTCGGCGCAAGTCCCAAAGATTTAACGATGTCGCCTACTCTTACCACCTCGCCGTAACTCACCTTGCTCGCTGCTTTGATGTAGATGACCTTTTCGTCCAGCGGCAAGCGATTAAGTCTTTCCTGCAATGCCTCTCGCAGCGCTTCCAGTGAGTTGACCGGTTCTCGTCCCAGATAGAACTGGCCGTCTTCGGGCATGGAGACGACGATCACGCGATCTATGCTTTCTTCTGAGTCTTCCATTTGGACTAGCGATGGTTCATTCCTCGTCAATTTTTTCAAGATTGATGGCCCGATGGCGATCAATCCAATCAACACGACCACTATCGCAAACAGCGTCACTTTGGTCTTGCTCAGGGGTGACGTATTTTTATTCTTTTCGCTCATCACAATCTGACTTGGCGTCTCAATTTAGGTTTTCGATCTGCATTCCGATAGGCGCGCTGCCCGTGGCCTTCATCACGTCAATGACTTTTACAATGTCGCCGTAATGCAGCGTGCGTGGCGCTTTGATAAAGACGGCTTTCAGACTTTCCGGCCTGCCGTCCAAAGCTTGATGTAACAGCGCATCCAATTCCGGCAGCGTTGCGGCGGGCTGCGAATTCAGTTGATAGCCGCCATCACGGTTGAGCGTCACGACCAGACTCAAAGTATTTTCTTCCTTGCCTTGCGACCTTTCGGGAATCTTCGTCTCGAAGCGTTTCGGCTTTGCGGGGCTGATGACCATAAAGATGATCAGCAGGACTAGCAGCACATCAATCAGCGGCGTGACATTGATTACCGGCGCGGTGGTGTTTCTAGCGTTCATATTACTTCCTACTCCTCGGAGGCTGTGGAACGGACTTTAGTCTGTTCATACTATGAACAGACTAAAGTCCGTTCCACAGCCTCATTATTTCCTGGCGTCGCAACGCGATGGGCCAGAGTTCTCTGATTGATACGCCCGCGCGGGCGGTCTTTGCACGACACCTGCCCGCGCGGGCGCAGCCAAGCGACAGAGATGTCCCTGCCGGTTGTTCAATCCGGACAACCGGCGGCAAGACATTCGCAACTGTTATTGATAGACGGCCAGCTTAGCTGGAGATGCTGGCCCTGATGTTTACTTTGCTCAGGATGACGACGGCTTCGGCGCTGGTGGCTTGCGCGCGGGGAGTTCGTTGGAAGCTGGCCTGCTGCGTCATCGCGCTTGAAAATTTATTCTTGACTGTCTGGTTGAGCGGAGTGCCGGTGATCTCGTTGATCGAAGCGCGCCCATCCCGTCCAACTTTCAGAGTGGCAATGATCTCATCGTCTTCCGACAGACTTTCGCTGAGCTTTAGCAGTTCGCCTGTCGGCGTGAAGATTGGCGGCGGCGGCGGTTGAAAGATCAAAACCTTGAATCGAATATTGTTCGCGGTGGTTTCTTCCAAGGCCGACTCTTCGCCCAGAATATAGCTTTTGACAGTTTGCGCCAGCGTCAGCGTGCGGTAGGCCGGTTGCATAACTCCCACCAGCGTCATCAACAACATCGCCACGGAAACCAGCGTGCCGATGCCCTGTGAAAACAGCCGCGTGCGCCAAACATCAAGTAAATCGGCGCGGGTACGTTTGACGCGTTCATAAGTGCGGGCTTCGACGCGCAGCGCGGCCTGAATCTGCGAAGTCAAATCCATCTTTGCCCGCCCCGCCATCAGCGGCGGTTGCGGCGCGTCCAGGGTTCGCAAATCAGCGCCCAGCGAGCGCATCTCAGCAGCTTGGCGGCGGCAAGCCGGGCATTCGCGCAGGTGGCGCTGCAAAACCATCTGCTCGCGCTCGTCCGCGTGGCCGTCAAGCTGCGCTGAATAGAGCAATGGAAATTCTCGACAAATCATAACGATCCTGAAATCTCTGAATCTCGAATTCCGGATTTCAAATTCGAGATTTGAGATTGACTAAACATTCTTCCGGGCGGGGCAGCGCAATCGTGAACGCCTGATTGTAAAGAACCAAAAACTGGTTGTTGCTGCCCGTCTTTGGCCCATTGCGGTTTCGCCGACCCATCGGCTATGAGCGTCGAAAATTACGCTCACGATTGCGCTGCACCGCCCCGAAATTCATCACGGTTCATACTTGAACCGCTCTCCTCTCTCCTGCTTGTACCGCCTCTCGCAGCATCTCGCGCCCGCGTGCAATGCGCGATTTGACTGTCCCGACGGAAACCTCTGTCACATATGCAATCTCTTCGTAACTTAATCCTTCAATGTCGCGCAGAATCACGGCGACGCGAAAATCTTTTTTCAATTCGCCAAGGCCTGCTTCGATCCGCCGGCCGCGTTCGCGCGACAGGGCGTCTGCTTCGGGCGAAACGGCGTCACATTCAATCAAATCGCCCATCGAACGATCATCGTCGTTGTTTAATCCCAGCGGCGCGTCCAGCGAAGTCATGTCGTTGCGATGACGGCGGCGCCACCAACGTTCGGTGCTGCGAGCCTGATTGATGGCGATCCGGCAAATCCAGGTTTTCAAACTTGCTTCGCCTCGAAACCGCGCGAAGTGGCGATAGACTTTTAAAAACGTTTCCTGCGTCGCATCGCGCGCATCTTCGCCATCGCCAAGAACCCGAAACGACAGCGCGTACACCAGTGATTGATACTCCGCGACCAGTTCATCAAAGGCGTCCATCTCGCCCGCCTTCAACCGGGCAACCAGTCTGGACTCGTATGGCGAGCCGTGCACGGCTTCCTGTTCCGCCGTTCGTTCGGCGGTTCCGAACTCTTCGAGTCCAGTAACCAGGAATGCTTCTTTCTCGGCAAGCATGCGCGCCCACGCTCCTTGATTCACTTCGGTCTTTAATCTGGGTGACGGGAAGTTAGACACTGGCAGGCAGCTAAAGTTCCTGCCGAATCACAAAATCTCGCGTAATCTTTCGGCGGCGATGTTTCGCCCACACAGCAACACAACCACACGTTTGCCCGCAAATCGCTCTCGCTCTTTCAACAAAGCCGCCAACGCGACGCCTGCCGCGCCTTCGACAATCCAGCGTTCCTTTTCGATCAACAATCGCATCGCTTGTTTGATTTCTTCTTCTGAAACCAGAACGTGATCATCAATCAGCGTTGCGCACATTCCAAAAGTAATCGAATCCGGCTCCAACCCGCCCGCCGTGCTGTCAGAAATTGTCGGCTGTTCAGGACAATCGAAAATCTTTCCGGCCTTCAAATATTCGTGCATGACCGGCGAATTTTGTGGCCAACAACCGATGATGCGCGTGCGCGGGCTGACGGCTTTCAAATACGTCGCGATGCCGGAAATCAACCCGCCGCCGCCAACCGTCATAAACACGGCATCAACCTCTTGAAGCTGCTGATGCAATTCCACCCCGATGGTTCCCTGCCCCGCGATGACTTGCTCGTCGTTGTAGGGCGAAATGAAAACCTGTCCGGATTGTTCAGCCGTTTCGCGCGCTTTCAACTCGGCTTCCAGCGGATCAGCGCCGCAAAGCACCGGCTGGCCGCCAAGCAGTTCGATCAAATTGATTTTGGCTTCGGACACTCCCTGTCGCATGAAAACCTGCGGCGTGACGCCGACACGTTGTGCCGCATAACAAACCGCTATGCCGTGATTGCCGTTTGAAGCCGTGACGATGCCGCGCTCCAACTCTTCGTAAAACATCGAAAGGATTTTGTTCGCCGCGCCGCGCAACTTGAACGAACCCGTATGCTGCAAATGTTCAAGCTTCAGCCAGACATCGCAGCCGGTCAGTTCGCTGAGATGGATCGAACGGTCGAGCGGCGTTTGCCGCACCAACCGGCGGATGCGGATGTCAGCTTCCAGAATGTCATTGGGTGAGATCATCGGAATTAGAACCGGTACAGTACCGCGCGCGTGAGCAAGCGGTGGTCTAGCGAGCCTGCCGCT
>JBBQVH010000034.1:0-59697 GCA_038211695.1 Blastocatellia bacterium
CCATGTCGTTGTAGTTGTAATGCGGAAACTTCGCGTGCAAGCCATCGCTCGGCTTTGAAGACTGGCCGTGCCCAATGCCGTCGGGCAGGATGATGAAGTATTTGCTCGCATCCAGAAGCTGCCCCGCGCCGAACAACACGCCCGCGAATTGCTGTGAGATGAATTGGCGGCCTGTGCCGCCCGTGCCGTGCCCAATCCACACCGCGTTGAGAACCTTGCCGGATGCATCGCGCTCTGGTTTGCCCAAGGTGCGGTAATGCAGTTTCAACTCCGGCAGCGTCTCGCCGCTTTCAAAGCGAAAGTCGCGGATCGTGAAATCACCTTCCGTTGGTGTCGGCAGTTGCCGTGCAGTTGCGGTGACGTGGACACAAAGTATAATCGTGAAAAGCCAGTTTGATCTTCGGCTCATACGAAGCTCCTATTTTTGAATTGATGAGGTAAAGATGCGGCGTCAGCCGCATGCGAAAAAACAGATTAATATGAAGTCTATAGAATTGTCATCGTTTGTCCGTGAAACAATTTCGATTCCGCAAAGCATTCAAGATTGGCAACTCAGCACGTTGTCTGTGTCACCTCGGCTTGCTCGACTATTCCGAAATAGTGGCTTTCGTCTTTTGGCTGACTTGCACGGACAATCTTATCTGGAGTTTTTGATACTTCCGGACATCGAGCATCAAACCATCATTGAGGTATGGCAATTGGTCGAGCGGGTTTTGAGTGGCCAATTGAGTCCATCAAAAGTGGCAAAAGTGGCAAAAGTGGCAAAAGTGGCAAAAGTGGCAAAAGTGGCAAAAGTGGCAAAAGTGGCAAAAGTGGCAAAAGTGGCAAAAGTGGCAGAAGTGGCAAAAGTGGCAAAAGTGGCAAAAGTGGCAAAAGTGGCAGCAGAGAAGTGCCGGGAGGTTGACAACCCGCCGGAAGTTATTTCCATTGCGCCGGAAGCTTGTGATTTGGAACTATCTAAATTGCTGCTCACGACGCGCCTGGCCAGAGTTCTGGAATCGCTCAATTTGCGGCGCTTGGGTGATCTACAAGGGATGACGTTTCAGCAAATTCTTAGGACTAGAAACTGTGGTGCGCAGACGCTGCTGAAACTCCGCCAATTGCTTGCTCGCGCTGAAGCTGGCGAACTTCAACATGTAGAAGAGGTGGCGGCTGGCAGACGCAGGAGAAATGTTCGCGCGCCAGGTATCATTTCCATTCCGCCAGAAGTTCGTGACCTGGAATTGCATCAATTACCGCTTCCGCCGCGCCTGATCAACGCTTTTGAAGCTGATGGACTGCGCCGGTTAGGAGATTTGCATGGGTGGCCTTTTCGGGAAATTCTCCGTATTAAAAACTGCGGCATGAATATGGTAAAGCAACTCCGCCAGTTTATTGACTGTGTCGAATCAGGCGAGTTTCAAAGTGTCGCCGCCGAAGCCGAGGGGCTTATGGCTCAGGCCTTAGCTGCCATCAATCGAGCGATTGACGGTCTACCGGCGCGAGATCGAGACATTCTGGTGAGCCGCCTCGAAGGCCCAGAGGGGAAAACGCTGACGTTGGATAGAATTGGCTGTGCACATGAACTGACGCGCGAACGAATTCGCCAGATATTGAAAGTAACAGTCCGGCAAGTCTATCGAAGCGCCGGACCTGCCCTATTCAAAGTGATAGATAGTTTGTGGCAGGAGTTTGAAGACACTGGCGACGCGCTGTCTTCCGAATCATTAGCGCTCAAGCTCGAACACGAAATCAATGTACGCAAGTATTCGTGGAATTTTTATGTGCGATTCTTCGACGAAGTGATGCTCAACCTTTCGGTCACAGACCGGAAGGTTGAGTATCAGACGGACTAATCCGGTTACACCGGAATATTGTTGTGGGGTTATTGTCTTCCGCCTCTTCGATTGGTTCCTTTGTCGCCGGTCTGCTCCTTCTCTTTGTTCAGTTCGATCATGTCCACACTGGACGCCACATCGCCCAACAGATGTTTGCAGAAATAATCTGCCCGCACCCAGAAGAAGTAGTTGGTCGCGTCGGCATACCCGTGGCGCTTGCCGGGAATCATGAGCATATCGAAGCGCTTGTTCGCCTTGATCAGCGCATCCACCATTCGCAGCGTGTTGGCCGGATGCACGTTGTCATCAATGTCGCCAGTGGTCAGCAGCAGATGGCCTTTCAAATTCTTCGCCAGCTCTGAGTTCTTCTCAATCGTGTACTCGAACTTGACGTTGCCATCTTTGTCCGTGACTTCTTTGACGCCGTGATGCTTCTCGCTCCACCAACGGTTATAGATGTTGTTTTCGTGATTGCCGGAAGACGACACCGCGACTTTGAAAAAGTCCGGATAGACCAGCATCGCCGCCGTGGACATAAAGCCGCCGCCCGAATGGCCGTAGATGCCGACGCGGTCAATATCAACGAAAGGATGGCGGCGCGACAGTTGTTCAATGACGGCTTTCTTGTCGGCCAACCCGTAATCGCGCAGGTTGCCGTAACCGAATGTGTGATACCACTTCGACCGTTGCGGATTGCCGCCGCGATTGCCGACTTCGATGACGATGAAGCCGAACTGCGCCAGCGCGACGCGGTCATTGCGCGGCGTGAAGGTCTTGGTCACGCTTTCGGTCTGTGGGCCGGGATAAACGTAAGCGATGATCGGATACTTTTTATTCGGATCGAAATTGAATGGTTTGTACATCACGCCGTACAGATCGGTGATGCCGTCATCCGCTTTGACCTTGAAAGGCTCAGGGAACTTATAGCCCGCTTCCATCATCGCCGACAGGTCGGTGCTTTCCAGCGACATGACGCGATTGCCGAGTTGGTCGTACAGCGCTGCTTCGGGCACACAATTAACGCGCGACGAATTGTCCACGAAGTATTTGCCCGAATCCGCTGCCGCCACTGCATGCGAACCGTCGCCCGGATCCAGCAGCTTCATTCCGTTGCCGTCAAACCCCACACGATAAGCGTGCTCGTAATACGGGTCTTCGCCCGTCTCGCGGCCATTGGCCGAGAAGTACAGCGTGCGCGTCTTTTCATCAATGCCTGCGATGGTGTCGCTGTAAAACTCGCCGGAGGTGATTTGGTTCTTGAGCGTGCCGTTCGCGTCAAACAAATAGTAATGGCCCCAGCCATCACGTTCCGACCAGTGAATCAATTCCTGCCCGTTATTCACCAGCAGCAATGGTTTGACCTCGACATATGTGTTCAGCCGTTCTTCAATCAAGGTTTTGACTTCGCCGGTGGCCGTATCGGCGACGCAGACATCAATCTTTTTCAGGTCGCGGCTGGTGCGATTGAAATAGAGTTTGTCCGAAGTATCGCTCAGCCATTTCGGTTCGACGGCGGAGATGGGAGGCGCGCCGCCCTGCTGTTGCTGATCCTGATCGCCGCTTCGATCCACTTGAATGGCGCGCGCGCGTTCGCGTTCCAGCGCGGTGACGCGGGCGGTGTAAATGTCAATCTGCTGATCCTTGAACTGATCCGTCTTGACCTTGGTGCGAGCTTTGGATGCGATGTCGAAGACTTCAATTTCGGATTGCGGCTGATTGGCTTCGCCGGGCATGCCGTAGCGGTAAGATTCCAGTTTCGGGCGCGGATTGGCTAGCGAATTGATCACCCACAGATCCGCGACTTTGCGCTGATCCTGTTTGATGACGGAAAACTTGCGTGAATCCTTTGACCAGAAAATGCGAACCGCCGGCACGCGCGGCGTCTTGTTCTTGTCGCTGAAGCGGTACACGCCTTTCTCTTCTTCGCGCAACCGGCGGGCGTAGCCGTAATACTCTTCGCTGTCGGTGGTCAGTTGCGTTTCGACCACTGTCGCGTCGTCTTCTTTCTTCAGCGCCTTGGCGTAATTGTCTGCGTCCATCGCAAACAGGTTCTGGCCGCGCGCGAAAAGGATGGTTTTTTCATCAGGCGAAACCGAAGCCCACCGGGCTTTGCGCGGCGGCTTGTAGTCCGGCAGCAGTTTCAATTGCGCCGTCGCCGGATCGTATTCAAAATAGATCGTCCTGTTCTGTTGCTGCTGCCCGCCTTCCTGCTCGCCGGTTTGTCCGCTACCTTGTCCACCACCTTGTCCGGCCTGCTCAGCTTTTGCGGGCGGCTCTTCCTTTTTCAGTCCTGGAATCTCTGCATCACGCGGGACTGTCACATCCAGATGAATGGTGGTGTCTTTGTTGATGAAGCGGATGGTTGTGATCGGCAGATGCTGTGCGTCATACGGAATGCGCGTTAGATTGGTCAACATCGCTGCCATTTTGGCGTTGTCGAAGACAGGGTTTTTCGCCTTCTTTGCCGGATCAACCAGATAGAACCGCTTGCCCTGGCTGGTTTCGTAGCTATACCAGAAGCGGTCGCCGGTCTCCAACCAATGCGGCGCGACGGCCGTATCAAAGACCATTTTGCTGACTTTCTGCGTCGTCCATCGCGAAGCCAGATCGTAGTTGGCTTTCTGAACACGATTGTCCTGCTCTGCTTTCTGCGCTTTGTCCTGTGCCGACAAGGTTGAAGGCAGCAGCGATGTCATCATCAAACTGAGACAAAGCAGGTGGGAGAGCGTGCGCAAGGTGTCGCGCTTGATTGCGTTGCCAGGTCGCCCGGATGGCCCAAGTCGCATGGATGTTTCCTCCTGATGTTCTGATGTGGTGTTTGAGGCATCAGTACGGTACCGCGCGCGTAAGCAAGCGGTTGTTTGCACTTTTCCTGCCTCCGGTTTTTTCGTGATTGAATTGTAGATTGACGTGAGCGGAGACGGAGGGAAAGTTGAAGCGGTTACGAACAAAACCGGACGGTATCAGGGCCGCCAAAAATGACAGCGGCCCTGGCTTTTCGCTACAACCGTTCAGGCCGTTGCCCGCCGACGATCAGGTATCCCAGCCGCACGTGATGGCCGGTGCTTTTCGGATTCTTTTCGTCAACGACGCGAACGGTCAGTTTGTGTTCGCCGGTCGAGAGTCCGCTGATGATGCGGGTGGCAATTTGTGAAGTGCTGCTATATCCGTCAATCTTGCCCAGCGGCGCGGGAGCAGGCTTGCCGTCAATCAGACATTCAATGAAGCCGGCATCCGGGCTTGATCTGAAAGTCACGCCAACAACGGTGCCTTCAAAATAGAACTCGATTTGCGAATTGGCCTTTTCGCTGGACAGTAAAGACGATGGCATTGCGCGGTCGTTGCTGGGTTCCTCTTTCCAGTTGGCTTCCTGGCCTTTCGGCGGTTTGATTTCAGCGAAGGCCTTGAGCTCGCCGTAATTCATTTCGTCGCTGATCATCGGGTTCGGCAAGGTGCGGGCAATGGGCGAGGCTTCCAGTTTTTCCTGCTCGGCCAGAAAGGTCGTGATCATCTCAGCGTAGATTTTATGACCCGCATCCGTCGGATTCGCCCCGTCTTTCCAGGTCGTCGCTGCCGTTATCTTCCCGGTTTCAATCAGAGCTTGAGTTTTCTCTTGCAGGTTGACTGCCGGAACCTGGTAATACGCGGCCAGCGTGTCGTGCCATTCAATGCGCGCAGTGCGTTTGGCATTCGGAGCGTACAGCATGACAACTTCGGGCGGCTGCGGGACGATCAACAATTGGCGCAGCAAGCCTTCGACGGCTTTCTTGACGGGCGCTTCATCGTCGTTGGCATCATTGGCGGCAAATTCGACGAAGACCAAGTCGGGTTTCTGCGCGATCACGTCGCGGCGCGCGCGCATGGTTCCGTACAGTGAGCCAGTGGTGGGCAGCGACGCGTTAATTTCAGTGATTTCAACTTTGGGGAACCGTTGCCGCAGCCAGGCAGTGACCAGCGCACGGAAGGAAGTCTTCTCGCTATTGCTTGCGCCAAGTCCCGCAGTAACCGAACCGCCAATGTAGGCGACGGTGACCGGACGGTCAGCGCGCAATTTATCAAAGACGCGGCCAATATTGCGGCGCGGTTTTGGCGTGCTGATTGTGATCTGCTGGCTGGGATCGGCGATGTTGAACTGTTGCTTCTCGCGGTTCAGGGCGTCTTGCGGCGGCAGGCCCGGCGAGAAAGCAAAGGGAAGGAGCAGGAGCGAGAAAATATATTTGAGCATAAGTCAGTGGTTGGGAATCGTCGGCGGCAGGGAGCCTGCGGTCACGGTCTGAATCACCAACCACTGACCATCGCTCACTACCCACCGGCTGCTGCTTTCATCTCAGCAATTTCTTTGGGCTGTTGTGGTTTCCACTGCGTTGGGTGGAAGCCAATGCCCATTGAGTAAAATATCTGGTAGATCGCTTCTTCGTCGCCAGCCTCAGCGGCGGCGGTCAATTGAGCGACCCAGTCATTGAGCTGGGCGAAATCATACTGCAAAGGCGGCGCAACGAAAATCTTTTCGTACGAAGTCATCTCCGCGCCCTCTTCGGCAATCAGCAACTCTTCCTTCATCTTCTCGCCTGGGCGCAGTCCGGTGAATTCAATGTCCACATCTTCGCCGACTGTCAAGCCTGACAGACGAATCATATCTTTCGCAAGTTCGACAACCTTGACCGATTCGCCCATATCTAGCAAAAAGATTTCGCCGCGCTCGCCCAGCGCGCCAGCTTGAATAATCAATTGCGCCGCTTCTGGAATGGTCATGAAGTAACGCTCGATGTCCGGATGCGTGATGGTGACAGGGCCGCCGTTTTTGATCTGCTCGCGGAAGATCGGCACAACGCTGCCGCGACTGCCCAGCACGTTGCCAAAACGCACGCAGGAGTAGTTGCTGGTTCCATTCAGACGCACGGCTTGCGCCTGAAACATCAGTTCTGAAACGCGTTTGGTCGCGCCCATGATGTTGGTCGGATTGACGGCTTTGTCGGTCGAAACCATGACGCAGCGTTCGACGTTGAATTCCGCCGCGCATTCCAGCAGCCGCTGCGTGCCGATGACATTGTTGACGATGGCTTCGGCGACATTACTTTCCATCAACGGCACGTGTTTATGCGCGGCAGCGTGGAAGACGACCTGTGGTTGATGTTTGGCGAAGACCTGACGCATTCGCGTCATCGCGCGCAGATCACAGATCGAAGGAATGATCTCGATCTTTTTGTTTGGGCTTTTCTGAAGCGCCTGGCGCAATTCGCGCTCGGCTTCAAAGACAGAGTTCTCGTCTTTGTCTAGCACAACGATAGTTCCAGGGTTGAGCGTGGCAATCTGGCGGCACAGTTCGCGGCCAATCGAACCGCCTGCGCCAGTAATCAGTACGCGTTTGCCGGTATAGGACCCCTGATTGGCTTCGAGCCAGGCCGCAACGTCAATGGTATCGCGGCCAAGCAAGTCTTCAATTTCGACCGGGCGGACGCTGCTGACGGTGACGTGATTGCCCAGGATTTCGTAGAGGCCGGGAATGATTTTGACGGGCGCTTTGGCTTCTTCGCATAAATCCAGAATGCGGCGGACAGTTTTGCGGCGGGCATTGGCCATCGTAATGATGACCTGGTCAATATTATGCTGGCGGACAATCTGTGGCAGCGCGGAAGTCGTGCCGAGCACCGAAACGCCTTGAATGACAGTGTTCAGTTTGCTGGAATCGTCATCCAAAAAACCGCAGACGTGAAAGCCCAGGTCACGCCGGCGCGTGATTTCGCGCGCCGTCATAATTCCCGCATCGCCCGCTCCAACCAGCAGCGTGCGATGTTTGATGCCATTGGCCTGCACCTTTGCGCGCGCGGCGTTTTCGCAAACCATCCGCCACAGCATTCGCGCGCCCAGCATTCCGACCGTTGCCAGTAAAAACTTGATGATAATGATACCGATGGGGAAGGCCCACATGCTGTCGCTCTTTGCCACCACCAAACGCAGCACCAACATGGTCACGGAGATGACGCCGACCGAGCAGGTCAGATGGACTGCATCCGGGATGCTGACGTAGCGCCAGATGCGTCGGTACAGCCCCATCAGGTTATTCATAATCAGGTGGAGCATGACGACGTACGGTAGCGCCAGAATCATGCGCTGTGCCGACACACCGGGCGGCCAGCCGTCGAAACGCAGCACGTGTGCCAGCACGAAAGCAACCAGCACGATCAGGGCGTCCAGCGCCATTTGCGTGCTGCGGCTGAGCATATAATTCTGAACCCAGGGTTTCATGACGATTTTCGGCAGCATGGAGCTTACCCGCTGGTAAAAGTCCGGCTTTGCCGTGGGCGCAAAGACAGATTCAGTGGATTGCGGAAGAAACTGCTTACTCAAACTCATTCGATGATCCTTCATCGGTCTCGCGCACGAGCCGGAGAAGTCAAATAAGGGATGCGTATAAAGGCGAGGTGGCGGCAACGCCGGGCATCTTACTTGACGGGAATACTGACTGACAACCGCGATTTCAATGAAGAAGCCGCGTAACTGTCCTGGCAATGATCAGGCAATCGCTCCAGACGGTCGCTTGACGCGAATAGAGCAGGTCTTTGCCGATCTTTGCCGGCATCAGTTGGGAAAGGTAGAAGGTTTCAGGGTCGGCGTGGCCGGTCGAGTCGAGGTGCTGCGCAATGAGTTCATTCTCGTTGCTGAAGGCAATGGAGGCCGGACTGGTAATGCCTGGACGATAGGCCAGAATCTGTCGCTGTTCGTTTGTGTACATTGCAACGTAGCGCGGCACTTCAGGACGCGGGCCGACGATGCTCATTTCGCCTTTGATGACGTTTAGAAGCTGGGGAAGTTCGTCGAACCGGTACCGGCGCAGGAAATGGCCAATGGGAGTAATGCGCGGATCGCGCCCGATAGTGATCTGGGTTCCGCGCTTTTCAGCGTCAATCACCATTGTGCGAAACTTGAAGATGCGAAAGGGAAGACCACAGCGCCCCACTCGCTCTTGCAGAAAGAGCGCTGGGCCACGCGAATCAAGCTTGATCCAGACGGCGAGAAGCGCGAACACTGGCAACAACAGAATTGTTGCTGGGATCGCAATCAATAGATCCAACGCTCGCCGCGCCCGCGACGAACGCGGTTCAATCGTTTGATCCGCCAAATTAAATTTTGATGTTGCAGTAACCATCAGTCGCAAAGGGCAAGCCATGCCAGATCGGCGCGGCTGCGAAATTCCGGACTGCTCCGAATTATGACGTGAATGAACTGGCCGCCATTTCCAGATTGTGCAGTGTTTCCGGCCTGGTTTGATTGCTTGTCAGCACTTCTTTAACGGTTTCAATGACGCGCGTCTGGTCTTCTTCGGTCATCCGTGTGTAGAGCGGCAGACTGACTGCGCGTTCATACGCCGACCAGGCTGCCGGGAAATCATGCGGTTGCAGGTCGTATGCCTTCTGCCAATATGGATGCAGATGCAGCGGGATAAAATGAACGCTGCACCCGATGCCACGCGCTGACATTTGCTGAATGAAGTCATCCCGGCTAATGCGCGCCGAATCGTCCAATCGAATTGCGTAAAGGTGCCAGGCGTGCAGATCGCCGTCCTGTGATTGCGGCGGCAAAACGATTGGCAGCCCCACCAGTTCAGCGTCGTAGCGTTCAGCCATTTCCTGCCGCCGTTCCTGAAACGCCCATGCCTTTTTCAACTGTTGCAGGCCAATGGACGAAGCGATGTCGGTTAGATTGTATTTGAAGCCGGGCGCGATGATTTCGTAATGCCACGCGGGTTTGGTTGAAGTGTAACGATCGAAGGCATCGCGGTTGATGCCGTGCAGCCGCATCACGCGGCAGCGTTCAGCAATGGCTTCATCGCGCGTGACGATCATTCCGCCTTCGCCCGTCGTGATGGTCTTGGTGGCGTAAAAACTGAACACCGTCGCATCCGTATCCAGGGTGCCGACCAATCGTCCGCCAAAGGTTGTTGGCAGTGCATGCGCGGCATCTTCAACAATCTTCAATCCGTGCTTATGGGCAATCTTGATGATTGAATCCATTTCGCATGACAACCCGGCGAAATGAACCGGAATGATGGCTTTGGTGCGCGGCGTAATGGCGCGCTCAATCTTTTCGGGATCAAGATTGAAGGTGCGAGGATCAATATCCACGAAGACCGGGTCTGCGCCCAAGTGGCGGACAACGCCAGCGGTCGCGGTGAAGGTATAAGGCGTGGTGATGACTTCATCGCCCGGCCCAATGCCGAAGGCTTCCAACACCAGATGCAGTCCGGCGGTGGCCGAATTGACAGCCAACGCCTGTACATTACCGCCAATGAAGTCGGCGAATTCACGTTCGAAGCGTTGCGTCTTTGGCCCGGTGGTCAGCCAACCCGATCGCAGAGAGTCAACGACTTCAGCGATTTCCTCTTCTCCGATGTCGGGAAGAGCAAAAGGAAGAAAGGTATTCATAACGGTGTCAAAGTAACGAAAGCGCTGCTTTCACGGCGGGGTCGAGGTGGGATGCAAAACTACTTACGGGGCAGCAAAGTTCGGCTAAGTTGTATTAACTTGGCGGGCGTGAATAAAACACAGATTAGAAGCGTAAATCAAGCAAATTATTTAATCGGGAAATGGTTGCTTGCAGTAGGAAAAAACTTAGACCAAATATTAGGTGAGCATTTCACGCCACCCATTCTGGCGCCATCTACCTTGCCAGTCTGTTGCCGATGACGCACACTCATCCCTATTCCGCGCTAAATCAAAGTCCGCAACAATGTGATGAAGATGAATTCAATCTTTCAAAGGCTTGTTGCAATTATTTCAACCAGTGAATTGCCACTGTCCCTATGTTGATCACTCCGATTCAGCCCAAATCCAGACGGCCTGCCCGCTAGAAAGCGGGCGCACCAATTTCCCAGGAGAGAACTTATGGCATACGACCCGATAGATGACGAATTTGAAGTTGCTGAGCCAGGGCATCGCGCGTTTAAGCGACCGCGCTGGCTGATCCTTCTGCCCATTCTGATTCTTGTTCTGTTTCTTTGGCCAAGCTGGGTGGGGTTCTATACGGAATGGCTATGGTTTCGAGAGTTGGGGTATCAGCGGGTCTTTTCAACTACGCTGTTGACCAAATTAGGGCTTGGCCTGGTGACTGTTCTGGTGACGACCTTGCTGGTCTGGCTCAATTTCAAACTGGCTTTGCGGTTGAGCCGTGCCAATTCCCGAATCGTGCGTTACATCACCGTCAACAAAGAAAGAGTTCCTCTGCCGGACATCGCGCGATTTATCGAACGCTGGGTGCTGCCCATTTCGCTGCTAATCGGCATCTTCTTTGGGTTGAGCATCTGGGAATCGTGGGAAGTGATCCTGCAATTCCGCCACCAAGTGCCGTTTGGCGAAGTTGATCCGGTCTTTGGACGAAATATCGCGTTTTACTTTTTTACCTTGCCGCTGCTGGAACTGATCGCACAACTGTTCTTTCTGTTTGTGATTGTTTGTTTGATTGGCGCGGGCGCGCTTTATGTTCTGCGCGGGGGAATCAGTGTGGGCGGAAAATCGCCCTTGATCGAGCGCGCGCCGCGCAAGCATCTGCTGGGATTGGCAGCCGCCTTCTTTCTGGTGCTTGCCGGGCGAGCCTATCTGGAAATGCCGAATCTGCTGTTTTCCAGCAATGGCCCGGTGGCGGGTGCCAGTTACACGGATATTACAGCGCGATTGCCGCTGTTATGGTTGGAAGTTGGAGCTGCTTTGCTGGTCGCGGCGTTGGCAATTGCCACAATGTTCAGTCGTGGAATTCGGCTGCTGTTGGCGGGGCTTGCCATTTATGTGTTGGCACTGGGGGCAGGCTGGGTTTATCCGTCGTTTGTCCAGCGCTTCTCGGTTGCGCCCAACGAACTGGTCAAAGAAACGCCGTATATCTTGAATAACATCCAGGCCACGCGCAAAGCGTTTGCGCTTGATCATGTCGAAGAACGCGAATTGGCGGGCAATACGGAACTGACGTTACAAGATATTCAGGAAAACAAACCCACGATCAACAATATCCGGCTGTGGGATCGTCAGCCCTTGCTGGATACCTTCGCGCAGATTCAGGAGATTCGCACCTACTACCAGTTTCAATCCGTGGATAACGACCGGTACCGGATCGGCGGCGAATTGCGGCAAACGATGATTTCTCCGCGCGAACTTGCTGTTGAAAGAATGCCAAATCGCAACTGGATCAACGAAAGCCTGACCTTTACGCATGGCTTCGGCCTGACGCTTGGGCCGGTCAATCAGATCACGCCCGAAGGCCTGCCCGTGCTGTTCATCAAAGACCTGCCGCCGGTTTCGACCGCGCCCGAATTGAAAGTTACCCGGCCTGAAATTTACTTCGGCGAGTTGTCGCATGACCCCGTTTACGTCAAGACCGCCACCAAAGAATTCGACTATCCTTCCGGCGAACAGAACGTTTATACAAGCTACGAAGGCGATGGCGGCGTCTCCATCGGTTCTTACTGGCGGAAGATGATGTTCGCCACCCGATTCGGCGATATGAAGCTGCTGCTTTCAAACGATGTCTCCACGGAAAGCCGAGTGCTTTATCACCGCAACATTATGGATCGGTTAAAACAGGTCGCGCCGTTTTTGCGATTCGATCAAGACCCGTACATGGTGATTTCAGAAGGGCGGTTGTTCTGGATCGTTGATGGCTACACCGTCAGCAACCGCTATCCCTATTCGGAAAATGTCGGCGGCATCAATTACATTCGCAACTCCGTCAAAGCCGTCGTTGACGCGTACCACGGAAAGGTCAGCCTTTATATCTCCGACGAAAGCGATCCGCTGATCCAAACCTGGGCGCGAATCTTCCCCGGCACCTTGCGCCCGATGACCGAACTCTCCGCCGATCTGCGAGCGCATCTGTGTTATCCGAAAGACATCTTCAAAATTCAGACGGCGGTCTATGCGACGTATCACATGGATCAGCCGCAGGTTTTCTACAACAAGGAAGATCAATGGGAAGGCGCGGCGGTTGCGGTAGATCAGAAAGAGCCGCAGATGATGGAGCCTTACCACAACATCATGAAATTGCCTGGCGAACAAAAAGAGGAGTACATCCTGATGCTCCCGTTCACGCCGCGCAGCAAAGACAATCTGGCATCGTGGATGGTGGCGCGTTCTGACGGAGACAGCTACGGCCGATTGCGCGTTTATCGTTTCCCCAAACAGAAACTGGTCTACGGCCCAAAACAGGTGCTGGCGCGTATCAATCAAGATGCGGAGATTTCGCGCCAACTTTCTTTATGGGACCAGCGCGGTTCACGCGTTGACCACGGCACGCTGTTGGTGATTCCGATCAAAGAATCGTTGCTGTACGTCCAGCCGCTTTATCTGCGCGCCGAGTCGGGAAAGATTCCCGAACTCAAGCGCGTCATCGTCGTCGCCGAAAACAAAATCGCGATGGAAGAGACGCTCGAAGCCAGCCTGGCCCGTATCTTCGGCAACGCACCCGCCAAACAAGCAGCCACCGGGGAGACGTCGGCATCCGCTTCTTCACAGCCGGGCACGCCGCCTGCTACGTCGGCCAATTCAGATGCACAAGGGTTGCCCGCCGCCCAAGCCAAACAACATTACGACCGCGCTATCCAGGCGCAGCGCGACGGGGACTGGGCGCGTTACGGCGAAGAAATCAAACGCCTGGGCGCAGTCATCGAACAGATGTCGAAGCAGAAATAAAGCAAGCCAGTCAGAAGCCGTCGTCGAGAAGGCTTCTGACTTTTGAATGGTGGATTATTTATGGGCTTGGGCTACTACCTGCACGCGCATGCCTTCGTGCAAGGCATCTGAAGGCGTGGCGATGACGGCTTCGCTGCCATCCAGGCCGGAAAGGATTTCCACTTCTTTGCCGAAATCGCGCCCGACTTCGACGGCCTGGTAATGCGCCGTTTGATTGGCCCCTGAATTATTTGAAGTGACCAGAATTACTTGTGTGCCCGCGCCGTTGACCACCAGCGCGCCTGCGGGAATCAGGACGGAGCGTCGGGTGGTTGGCAGCGTGAATTTGACCTGCGCGTACATCCCCGGCAAAAACTGCTGATCGGGATTGGGCACGCGGATTTCAGCCATCATGGTGCGCGAAGCGGGATCAACGGAATGGGACGTGCCGATGACTTTGCCTGTGTATTTGCGTGGGGCCAGTTCTTTGACGACGACTTCGGTTTCCAGGCCGGGTTGGACGGCGGGCGCGAACATCTGGGGCACGTTGACGAAGATGCGAATGGTGTCCAGGCGCGAAAGTTTGTACAGCCCCGCCGCCGTGGAAGTGCCTCCGCTGGGCGTAATCAGCGTGCCGACTTCGATGTAACGCGCGGTGATGGTGCCGTCGAAGGGTGCGACCACTCGTTGAAAGGATTTCAGATCGGCGAAGCGCTGGGCATTGGCCTGGCGCGCGCTGGAAGTGGACATCCGCGCATCAATCGTTGACTGCTGCGCCCGGATCGCGGATTGCCGCGAACGGACGCTGGCTTGCGCGGCTTCAACATCGGCCTGGCGAGCGTCGAAGGTTGCCTGTTTGTCGTCCAAGTCCTGGCGCGAAAGAACTCCCTGCGCGACCAGCGTTTTTGAACGTTCCAGATTGACGCGGGCCAGTTCCAGATGGGTGCGCGCTTGTTTCAGCGCGGCTTCCGCTTGCTCCTGTCCTGCCTGTGCCTGTGCCAGTTCCGCCCTTCCTTGCGCCACGTTCTGGTTGGCTTCGGCGGCTTCCTGTTGGGCTTCGCTTAACAGTTGATTGGATTCGGGCGCGTCAATTTCGGCCAGCAGTTGGCCGGTGCGCACGAACTGCCCCATTCCCACATACCAACGGCGCACGTATCCGCTGGTGCGTGCGGAAACGATGGTGTCCTGAATCGCCTGCGTGGTGGCGGGCAGGATCAATTCGTTGGTTGCGTCGGCTGGACGGGGCGTGATGGTTTCCACCGACGGCACGGCGCGTTCCTGCTGTTGGGCGGATGCCGCTAATTCGGAATGCCGTTTCAGCCGGGGCAGGATGCCGAGGGCCAGAAGGATGGCCAGCAGAAAGCCTACGGCGATGAACGGGGTCTTTGATGCTCGCGATTCAGGCTCCAATGCATTTTCCTGCTTTGCCTGCGTGACGTTTGACGAGCCGAGGCTCATGAAAATTCTCCTGTGGAAAATATTAGACATGGAGTTCAGGCTTCAGCCTGCGGTTCGTAAGGCAGCCTTTAGGCTGACTTGGAGCCGGAACGAGACAGGCTGAAGCCTGAACTCCATGCCTAAACCCGATAAGTCTATTGTTGAGGTGCCAAGCCCACGGGCAAAGGCGCGATTGATTCGCCTGCAAAATTCTCTTCCATTTTGACGACGGGTTTACGGCGCAGCACGCTGTAAATCACAGGCACGAAAAACAGCGTTGCCACGGTCGCAACCAGCAATCCGCCTATTACCGCGCGGCCCAGCGGCGCGTTCTGTTCGCCGCCTTCGCCCAGCCCCAGGGCCATCGGCAGCATGCCAATCATCATTGCCAGCGCCGTCATCAGCACCGGGCGCAATCGGGTGAATCCCGCGGACAGCGCCGCGCTGACGGCATCCTGTCCCAACAGGCGTTGTTCATTGGCGAAGGTCACCAGCAGGATGCTGTTGGCCGTCGCCACGCCGACGCACATAATCGCGCCCATCAAACTGGGCACGCTGATTGTTGTTTGTGTGACGAACAGCATCCACAGAATCCCAGCCAGTGCGCCGGGCAGCGCCATCAGAATGATAAAAGGGTCAAGCCAGGACTGGAAGTTGACGACCATCAAAAAGTAAACCAGCAAAATCGCAAACAGCAGCCCGAAGCCCAAGCCCAAAAATGAAGACCGCATGTTTTCAACCTGACCGCGCATGACCAGCGAACTGCCGCGCGGCAGCTTCGGTTGGAATTCAGCCATGACCCGATCAATGTCGCGCGCCACGCCTCCCAGATCGCGATCCTGCACGTTGGCATATGCATCAAAGAGCGGCTGGACGTTGTAATGATTGACCACTGCCGCTGATTGACTGTGTTCAACCGTCGCCAGATTGCTTAGCTGTTGCGGCGTTGTTGTCCCGCTGCCGGTAACAGGCGTTCTTTGAATTGCATCCACCGAATCCATTTTGTACTGCGGCGTCTGCACCGTGACTTGATAGCTGACGCCGTTTTCGGGGTTCAACCAGAAGTTCGGCGCAGTCTGGCCGCTGGAACTCAAAGAAGTGAGCAGGGTGTTGGCAACGTCGCGTTGCGTCAGGCCCGCTTGTTCGGCGCGCGTGCGGTCAACGTTGACGCGCAGTTCCGGCGCGTCCATCACCTGATGCAGATGCACGTCTGCCGCGCCCGGAATGCGGGCGATGCGTTCAACCATCTGCCGCGCAATGTCGTAATTGCCTTTCTGATCGCGCCCGATCAATTGCACGTCAATCGGCGCTGGCAATCCGAAATTCAGAATCTGGCTGACGATGTCAGCCGGTTGAAAGAAGAAAGTCAGTTGCGGGAATTGTTCTTTCAAATCGTGCCGCAACTGTTTGACGTACTCCGGCGTTGGCCTGTGATTTTCTTTCAGCGAAACCAGAATCTCGCCATCGGCGGAACCGACTGTCGCGCTGTCGGAGTATGCCAGGTTGATGCCGATCGAAGGCAGGCCGAGGTTGTCCAGAATCAGGCCTAGCTCTTCGCGCGGGACTATTTTTCGAATCGCGTCTTCAACTTCGCCAAAGATTCGCTCGGTCTCTTCCAGCCTTGTTCCAGCAGGCGCGCGCACGTGCAGCCTGAATTGGCCTGCATCCACCGCCGGGAAAAAGTTTTCGCCGATGAAAGGCAGAAACAGAAACGATCCGCCGCAGAACAGCAGAAAGCCGATGATCACCGGGCGGCGATGCGCCAGCGCCAGCGTCAGCCAATTGCAGTACCGTTCGCGCCAACGTTCGAAGAAGTTTTCAAATGCGCCGTGAATGCGCCAGATCCAACCTGTTCCTGAAATGTGTTCGCCTTCGGTTTGATAGCGCGTCGCTTCATCGCGCAGCAGGTACAGCACCATTGTCGGGATCAGCGTGCGTGAAAGCAGATAGGACGCCATCATCGCAAAGACCACGGCCATCGCCAGCGGAGTAAACAACGATTTCGCCGCGCCGCTTAAAAAGACGACCGGCACAAAGACTATGCAAATGGCCAGCGTTGAAACGAAAGCAGGCGTGGCAATCTGCTGCGCGCCATCCAGAATCGCCTGCCGCAGCGGTTTGCCCTGCGCCAGATTGCGGTGGATGTTTTCAATCTCAACTGTCGCATCGTCCACCAGAATGCCGACCGCCAGCGCCAATCCGCCCAGCGTCATTACGTTCAGCGTCTGCCCCAGCAGGCTCATCAGAATCAGCGAGCACAGGATCGAAAGTGGAATCGAGACCGTCACAATCAGCGTCGAGCGCCAGCTTCCCAAAAACAGCAGGATCATCGCGGCGGTCAGACATGCGGCGATGATTGCTTCAAATAGCACGCCGTTGATTGCCGCGCGCACAAAGACCGATTGATCGAACAGCAGATGGACGTTCAGTTCTTTTGGCAGCGTTGCCAGAATGCGCGGCAACGCCTGTTTGACGCGGCTGACAATGTCGAGTGTTGAAGCACCGCTGCTTTTCAGGACGGTCAGCAACGCTGAACGCCGCCCGTCCTGCCGCACGATATTTGTCTGCACCTGCGAACCGTCGCGCACCTGCGCCACGTCGCGAATGTAGATCGTTGCGCCGCCCACCTGTTTGATCGGCAGATCATTCAGCGCGGCCACGGTATCCGGGCTGCTGTTCAGCCGCACGTTGTATTCGCGGTTGCCCAGCTTGGCTGTCCCGCCGGGCAGAATCAGGTTCTGCGCATTGATGGCGGCGCTGACATCCGATGCAGACAGCCCGTTGGCAAACAGCGCCTGCGAATCAATATCCACCATAATCTGGCGCGGCTTGCCGCCATACGGAAGCGGAATCGAAGCGCCCTGCACGGTCGCCAGTTGCGTGCGGATAAAGTTCTGGCCGTAATCGAATAGCTGTTGTTCGGTCAGCGAATCGCTGCTGATCGAGGCTTGCAGAATGGGCACATTCGAAACGTTGTACCGGACGATAAATGGCGCGGACATGCCGGGCGGCATAATGCGCAAGACTGATTGAGACATCGCGCCGATTTGAGCTACCGCCGCTTCGATCTTCGCGCCGGGATGGAAGAAGACTTTAATGACGCTGACGCCATTCAGCGATTGCGATTCGATGTGTTCGATGTCGTTGACGGTGGTTGTCATGCCGCGCTCGCTGGGCGTGACAATTCGTTTTTCCATCTCTTCGGCGGCGATGCCGTTGTAAGACCAGATCACAGAAACGACCGGAATATCAATTTCAGGAAAGATGTCCGTAGACATGCTGCGAATGGTCACCACTCCTAGAATGGCGATCAGCAAAGCCGCAACGACAAACGTGTACGGACGACGTAAAGCGAGTTTAACAATCCACATATCAGCAAATTTTGAAGGAAAAGATTGGGAATCACACTACCAGACGCTTCTTTTCCATTGGCGGTTACAAGGCCAACGCGACAAGACCGTCCCGGTGTTCTTTGCGTGATTATTCGGATGTAGCTGGCGGATGGTGTCCCGTTCTGCCGGACTCTTCAGGTTCGCGTTGCTGTCGGAAGTGTTCCAGGATTCGTTCGGCTTGCTTCTGTCCGACGAAGGGCCGCAACTCTTCGATGCTGGCTTCGCTGACGCGCTTTAAGCTTCCAAAGTTCCGCAGCAATCTTTCTTTTAGTTTGTCGCCTACGCCGGGGATGGATGTCAACTCAGATTTGAAATCGCGCATGGCTCGGCGCTGGCGATGATAGCCGACGGCAAAGCGGTGAGTTTCGTTGCGGATCATCATCACCAGCCGCATGACCGGCGAAGTCTGCTCTAAATAAATCGGTTCGTTTTCGCGGCCTTTGACCAGCAGATGGCTGATGTCTTCGTGTTTGCCGCGCGGTTTGACGATGCCGACCAGCGGCAAGTCCGCCAGTCCAATCCCGTGCATCGCTGTCGAAGCAGCAGACAATTGCCCTTTGCCGCCGTCAATAAAGACCAGATCAGGCAGCCGCTTTCCTTCTTTCAGCAAACGCGAATAGCGGCGTCCGACCGCTTCGCACATCGAAGCGAAATCGTTTGCGCCCTCAAACGATTTGATGATGAACTTACGGTAATCGGATTTTTTCATCTCGCCGTCTTCGCAGACGACCATTCCGGCGACGTTTTCAGACCCTTGAATGTTCGAGATGTCGAACGATTCGATGCGATGCGGCACGGCGGGCAGGCCCAGCAATTCTTGCAGGTCGCACAATATTTTTGACCAATCCGGTTTGATGACGCGGAAGCGTTGGTCGAAACCGATCTTGGCGTTCTTTTCGACCAGATCAATCATCTCGCGTTTTGAACCGCGCTGCGGGTCCAGAATGCGCACGCGCCGACCGCGCTTTTCGGTCAGCGCTTGTTCCAGCACCGGGCGGTCTTCCCAATCTACGGGGACGTGGATTTCCAGCGGGATGTAGTTGCCGATGGTGTAATACTGTTCCCAAACTTGGCCCAGAAATTGACTGGGATTGAAGCCTTCGGTCGGAATGTCTTCCCAGTAAAATTCGCGCCGCCCCACGATGCGGCCTTCGCGCATGGTGAAAAGCTGAAGCGCCAACTGAGTGCCGTCGCGGTGATACCCGAAAATGTCAATGTCCAGTTCCGTATCGCCCATCATCTTTTGGTTATCGCTCAGCGAGAGCACCGTGCGCATCAGGTCGCGATACTTGGCTGCCTGTTCAAACTTCATTTCCACTGCCGCCTGCATCATTCGCGTTTCCAGCTTGTTGGCCAGTTCCTTGTCTTTGCCTTCCAGCAGCATCACAACATCGTTGACGGTTTCGCGGTACTGCTCCGGCTTGCACAAATCTTTCTGGCAGGGGCCGGCGCACCGTTTGATCTGGTATTCCATACAAGGCCGCTTGGCGCGTTTGTAGATTTCAAACACTTCGTCCGAGCAGGTGCGCATCTGGAATTCGCGATTAATCAGCCGGACAGTTTTGTCGGCGAGCGAAGCGGGCAAGTACGGGCCGAAATACGCGCCACCGTCTTTTTCGACGTGGCGGGTTTTGAAAATGCGCGGCAGGTCTTCGTTGATTGTCACCTTCAGATGCGGGTAGGACTTGTCATCCTTCAGCATCACGTTGTAGCGCGGCTTGTGCTGTTTGATCAGATTCGATTCCAGCACCAGCGCTTCGACTTCGGTGTCAGTGACGATGAATTCAAAATCGGCGATGCGCGCGACCATCTCCTGCGTTTTGGCATCCATCCCGCGCGAGCTTTGAAAATACTGGCGCACCCGATTGCGCAGGGATTTCGCCTTGCCGATGTAGATGATCTGGCCCTTGGCGTTTTTATGAATGTAGACGCCAGGTTGCACAGGCAGATTTTGCAGTTTTTCGTCGAGCGTCATGCCCAAAGTCTACGATTCGGACTCCAATGCGGCAACCGGCTGGTCACATTTACCTTGGCATTGCACGACGACCTTTCAACGATTCTGAATTGCCTGAAGTCAGCCCCAGCAGTTTTACCAATGAAGTTTTGGGCTGTAATAAATCTGCCAGCGTGTACCGGTTGAGTGATTGAAAGTAGGCGTCGAGCGCTTCTTTCAACACGTTCTTCAGCTTGCAAGCAGGAGTCAACACACACTGGTTATGCTCAGCGTCGAAACATTCGACCATCGTAAAATCGCCTTCGCATTCGCGCACCAATTCGCCGAGCTTGATTTTCGCCGCCGGTCGCGACAGCCGCAGCCCGCCATTTCGCCCTCGAACAGTTTCGACATAACCCGCCTGACCCAGTTCATAGGCAACCTTCATCAGATGATTTTTGGAGACATTGAATCGGTCGGCTACCTCTTGGATTGTGCTGGTCTGATCCGGGTCAAGCGCCAGGTACATCAACATCCGCAGCGAATAATCCGTGTATAACGTCAGCTTCATCAGTACCTCCTGTTGGGTAACAGCCACATCGCATTTTTTCTTAAAGAAGTATTTTTCATATTGCTTTTTATGGTCTTTCCATGAAAAGATGTATTTACAATACATCTTTTCTTTTGGAGAGGAAATACCCGATGGCCGATGGTTTTATTCAACCTTTATCGAGCGATGAGCAAGCCGAAGTGCGCGTGAATGAGGAATCAGTGAAACAGGTGGTGCATCAATTCTATGGCAAGGTCAGGCAGGACAAGCTGCTAGGGCCGGTGTTTGATCGCTTTATTGGCGATGAGTGGGACAACCATCTGGCGCGAATGTGCGACTTCTGGTCTGCGATCCTGTTCCATACCGCTCGTTACAAAGGCAATCCGATGCAGGCGCATTTGCAGATTGAAGAAATCAGCCCGCGCCATTTCGACCGGTGGATAGAGTTGTTTGTCGAAACCGTGGGCGAACAGTGCGAGGCTACGTTGGGCGAACGCTTCGTTCAGCTTGCCTTGCGGATGCGCGAAAACCTTCAACATGCGGTGGTCCAAGCCAGAAGATAAAAAAGAGAACACCTTCAATGAAACACCTTCAACTTTTGGAAACGCTCGAATTTAACTTAGAGATTGCGCCAGCAAACGGCAAAGAGGCACGCGTTTTATTCAGCCGCGGCGAACAACGAGTTTTTGAAGTCAAACTTTCCAACTCAGGAAAATTGGCCCGGCATACTGCTTCGTCGCTGATCACGGTGCTATGTCTGGCTGGCAGCGGAGTGTTTCGCGCTGGCGAAGAATTGGAGGATGAGCAGTCTCTGACGGTTGGAACGATGATCGCACTGGACGCAGGTATCGCGCACGAGGTCAGTGCCGAACCTGCATTGCACATTTTAGTAACGAAGTTTTAGACGCTTCACCCGGAAGCAAGAGGAGAGATGATGAAACGGTTATGGATCGTATTTATCGCAATTTTTGTGTTCTCGTTTGCGATTCTCGGTTGGGTAGGTTCGGAAATCTTCAGGCAAGCGCCGCCGATTCCGCGCGAGGTTGTAACGACTGAAGGCAAAGTATTGATCGCCGATGGCCAGGTCTTGGATGGACAAAACGTCTGGCAGGCGATGGGCGGCATGCAGATGGGTTCGATCTGGGGGCACGGCAGTTATGTTGCGCCTGACTGGACGGCGGATTATCTGCATCGCGAAGCCACATTTATTCTGGACCGTTGGGCAAACGATGAATTTTCGCACCCATACAGCGCGATCAATTCCGAACAGCAGGCCGTGCTGCGCCAGCGGTTGCAGAATACGCTGCGCAAAAACAACTACGACACACAAACGGGCAAGATCACCATTGAGCCGATTCGCGCCGAAGCTTTTGAACAGAACCTGAAGCACTACTCAGATGTTTTTACCAACGGCAACAAGAGCTACGCCATTCAGCGCGACGCGCAATCCGATCCGACAAAGCTGCGGCAACTCACCTCGTTTTACTTTTGGACATCATGGGCCTCGGTCACCAACCGCCCGAACCAGACGATCTCTTACACCAGCAACTTTCCTTCGGAACCGTTGGTGGCCAATGTCGCAACCAGCAGTTCCATCGTCTGGACGGGCGTCAGCGTGATCATGCTGCTGGCGGGCATTGGCGCGATGGTTTGGTTGTTGGCCGGCCGCAAGCCGGAGCCAGGGCATAACGTGCCCGCGACTGACCCGCTGATTGGCGTGCCGCTGACGGCTTCGCAGAAAGCGACGGTCAAATACTTTCTGGTTGTCACGCTGCTCTTTCTGCTGCAAATTTTGATGGGCGTGCTGACGGCGCATTACGGCGTCGAAGGCGGCGGTTTTTACGGCTTTCCGCTGGCGGACTATCTGCCTTATGCCGTGACGCGTACCTGGCACACGCAACTGGGCATCTTCTGGATCGCGACGGCGTGGCTGGCTTCGGGGCTGTTCATCGGCCCGATTATCTGCGGCTACGAACCGAAGCGTCAGAAGCTGGGCGTGGATGTTCTGTTCGGCGCGCTGCTGATCGTGGTGCTGGGTTCGATGGCCGGGCAGTGGATGAGCGTCGCGCACAAATTGACAGGCGCGGCATCGTTTTACTTCGGTCATCAGGGCTACGAATACGTTGATCTGGGGCGCGTGTGGCAGGCGGCATTGTTCGTGGGTCTGTTGCTGTGGCTCTTCCTGATCGCGCGCACGGCGGTGCCGGCATTGCGCAAGAACGACAATCGGAAATCGCTGATCGTGCTTTACCTGATCACGACGGCGGGCATCGCGCTGTTCTACAGCCCCGGATTGTTCTGGGGAATGAGAACGCATCTTTCCGTGGTCGAATATTGGCGCTGGTGGGTGGTGCATCTGTGGGTGGAAGGGTTCTTTGAAGTTTTTGCCACGGTCGTCATCGCGTTCCTGTTCTCGCGGTTGGGCGTCATCAAAGCCGAGAGAGCCGCGCAGGCATCGTTGCTGTCGGGCGCAGTCTATTTGTCTGGCGGCATCATCGGCACGCTGCATCACCTTTATTTTGCCGGGACGCCGACGGTGGCTTTGGCCTTCGGTTCGGTCTTCAGCGCGCTGGAAATTGTGCCGCTGACCTTGGTCGGCTTCGAGGTCTGGGAAAACATCAACCACACGCGGGCGCAGCCCTGGCTGCAACAATACAAATGGGTGATCTATTTTTTCGTGGCTGTCGCCTTCTGGAATCTGGTCGGCGCAGGCATCTTTGGTTTTATGATCAACCCGCCGATTGCGCTTTATTACATGCAGGGATTGAACACGACCGCCGTCCACGCGCATGGGGCGCTGTATGGCGTGTATGGAACGCTGGGGCTGGGGCTGACGCTCTTCTGCCTGCGCGCAATGAAGCCTGAGATGATTTGGAAAGAAGGGCTGATTAAGTTCGCCTTCTGGGCGCTCAATATCGGCATGCTGATGGAGATTGTATTGAGCCTGTTGCCGATTGGTTTGCTGCAAACTTATCAATCGGTTTCTGTCGGCTACTGGTCGGCGCGCAGCCCCGAATTCATGCAAACCGGCGTGATGCATTTTCTGCGGTGGACGCGCATCGTTGGCGATATGGTTTTTGCCATTGGCGGAGTGGCGTTCGTCTACTTTGCGATTGATCTGATCCTCAGGCGGCCAAAGGCGGAGAAAAAAGTCGTCATCACGGCGGTGCCCGAAACAGCGTAATTCTAAAGTGAGGCAGTGCCTCATTGCCTGTGGGACTATTGCGTAATGCCGCAGACAGGAGGCACTGTCTACTTCCATGTGAAGCGTGGGGGAATAAATGCTTGCCGCGCGCCTGGTTTGGTTCCGAACATAATCTTCTTCGTCTACAATCCGCCGCGCTATGAACTTCTCTTTAACCCTTCCCCAAGATCGTGAATTCGATGTGGTCGGCTTCGGCCTGAACGCGGTGGATCATTTGGTCACCATCCCGCGCTTTCCTTCGTTCAACACCAAAGTCCGGTTAAGCGATCATCAGCAGATGACGGGCGGACAGGTATCGTCGGCAATGGTCGGCACGCAGCGGCTGGGTTTGCGCGCGGCCTATGTCGGCAAGGTTGGTTACGACAACGAAGGCCGGATGCTGATTGAATCGCTGCAAAAAGAAGGCGTGGATTGCACCGGCGTCAAGATTGCAGTCGGCGCAAAAACGCAGGGCGCGGTCATTATCATCGAACAGTTTTCCGGCGAACGAACCATCCTGTGGTATCACGATGATGGCACGCGCATCCCGGTTGAAGAGGTGAAGCGCGAACAGATTGTGCGTGGCCGCGTGCTGCACATTGACGGCTTCGATACCAAGTCTGCGATTCAAGCCGCCGATTGGGCGCACGAAGCCGGAATGCCCGTGACGATTGATCTGGATACGGCGTACCCCGGCATTGATGAACTGCTGCCGAAGGTGGACTGTCTGATCACTTCTCAGGGATTGGCCAATGAACTGGCCGGGACAATGGACGAACGCGAAGCGCTGAAGACGTTAAACCAAAAGTACGGCTGCTATTTGGTTTCGATGACGCAAGGTTCACGCGGCGCATTGGCCTTTGTCGAAGGCCAGTTCCTCGCTTCATCCGCATTCCGCCCGCCGGTGCTGAAAGACACTACCGGAGCGGGCGACGCCTTCCGCGCCGGATTCATTTATGGTTTGTGCAAAGGCTTGAGCATTGAAGAGACAATGCGCGCCGCAAATGCCGTGGCCGCGCTGCAATGCCGTGAAATGGGCGCGCGCGACGGTTTGCCGACGGAAGAGGAGTTGAAAGCGTTTCTCGCGTGCTAAACTAAAGTCAAATCTATGACCAATCAGGAGCTGGAAAAACTTCTTGCTGAAATGGAATCTGATCGCGTTGAGCGTAAAGCATCCGCTTCTGACCGCGATAAGATTCGTCAGGCGGTCTGCGCTTTCGCCAATGACTTACCGAACCATCAGCTTCCAGGCGTCGTGTTTGTTGGGGTGAACGATGATGGTAGCTGCGCCAATCTGGCGATCACCGACGAACTTTTACTGACGCTGGCGAGTATGCAGTCGGATGGCAACATCACGCCATTCCCATCCTTGGTGGTGCAGAAGAAAAGTCTCAACGGGTGTGAATTGGCTGTGGTTATTGTCGAACCTGCGGATGCACCTCCTGTCAGATACAACGGGCGTGTCTGGGTCAGAGTTGGCCCGCGTCGCGCACAGGCAACCGCTGAGCAGGAACGGCGACTGAGCGAGAAGCGCAGATCGAAAGATCAACCGTTCGATCTGCAGGTTGTCAGAAGCGCCAGTTTGGATGATCTTGATCTTGAATTGTTCCGCCGTGTTTACCTGCCCTCCGCTGTTTCATTCGACGTGTTGGATCAGAATCAGAGATCGGTTGAAGATCAGCTTAAATCGCTGCGCTTCGTCACCGCCGAATTGCAGCCAACCTTTCTGGGTGTGCTCACCATCGGCAAAGACCCGCGCCAATTTTTACCCGGAGCCTACATTCAATTTATCCGTTTTGATGGAACCGAACTGACCGATCCAATCAAAGATCAAAAAGAGATTGACGGCGCGTTGCCGGACCTGCTCAGTTTGCTGGATAGCGTTTTTGAGGCGCACATCTCAGTGGCGACTGACTTCACTTCGCAAGCAATTGAACAACGCAGACCGGATTTCCCAATTGTCGCGTTGCAGCAGTTGGCGCGGAATGCTGTTTTGCATCGCAGCTACGAAGGAACCAACGCGCCTGTGCGAATCAACTGGTTCAGCGACAGGATCGAAATTCAAAATCCCGGCGGCCCTTTTGGACAGGTCACACGACAAAATTTCGGTCAGCCTGGCATCACTGATTATCGCAATCCTCACCTTGCGGAGGTTCTGAAGAATCTTGGCTATGTGCAACGTTTTGGCGTGGGGATTCAGCAAGCGCGCAAAGAACTGCAAAAGAATGGCAATCCACCGCCGGAATTTACGGCCGAAGATGCATTCACGTTGGCAATTATCAGGAAATAACTCATGAGCACGACTGTCGTCGCTTTCTTTAACAACAAAGGCGGCGTAGGCAAAACTTCGTTGGTCTATCATCTGGCGTGGATGCAAGCTGAACTTGGCGCACGGGTATTGGCTGCCGATTTGGATCCACAAGCGAACTTGACTGCCGCTTTTCTCGATGAAGATCAGTTGCTGGAGATTTGGCCGGAAGGGGATCATCCCAATACGATTTATGGCGGGGTTCAGCCTTTGCTGAAAGGCTTGGGAGACATTGCCGCGCCGCGCTTGCAACAGATTGATGATCGCCTTGCTTTGCTGGCGGGAGATTTGGCGCTTTCAGGTTTTGAAGATGAGCTTTCGGCTCAATGGCCTGCCTGCCTTGATCGCAATGAGCGCGCGTTTCGTGTGATCTCGGCTTTTTGGCGCATCCTACAAAATGCCGCCACGGCGCATCACGCGGATGTGGTGTTAGTAGACCTTGGGCCTAATCTTGGGGCAATAAACCGTTCGGCTCTGATTTCAGCGGATTACGTTGTCGTTCCGCTTTCGCCAGACCTGTTTTCATTGCAGGGGCTGCGGAACCTTGGCCCTCGGCTTCGCCAATGGCGGACCGAATGGGGGGAGCGGCTTACCAAAAATCCGGAGCCGAGTTTGCATCTGCCATCAGGCCGGATGAAGCCTACCGGCTACATTATGATGCAACACGCAATCCGGCTTGATCGCCCGGTCAAAGCCTATGAGAGGTGGATCGCCCGCATTCCTGAAATCTACCGGAAATACGTATTGGATGAACCCGGCGGGCAAGGGATATCGGTCGCCGCAGACCCGCATCGCCTGGCGCTGCTCAAGCACTACCAAAGCTTGATGCCTTTGGCGCAGGAATCACGCAAACCGATGTTTCATCTGAAACCGGCTGATGGCGCGGGCGGCGCGCACGTCCAAGCAGTCAGGAATGTGTATGCGGATTTTAAAAGACTGGCACTTGAAGTGGGGCGGCGGACCGGAGTTGCGTTGCCACCAGAGTAATTTGCTGCTGAGGCGCAACCGGCGATAGAGGAATTGGGCAAAGTTGGGTATCGGATTTGATGGAGACGAGAGCCGGGTAGCCTTTCGCTACCCGGCTTCTGGCCCTTTCAATTTTCGACCGCCTGTCGTTTCTTAAACGATGACGAAAGCGCCAGTGCCGCTACGATCAAATTCGCGACGATCACGGGGGGCGCTTTGATCAAGATGCCGTAGCTCAGCCACAGCAGCGCCGCGAACGCCTGGATCAGGCGCAAACGCAGTGGGTTTGAAGAGAAGTACGACACCGCAAAGACAGCAGTCGCAACCCAGCCAATCAGATCAATCATTCATCCTCCTGTTAATTGAATACCTGTGCTTCCAATCCTGCTGGAATTTCGCGGATTGTCAGCCAGTCAGTGCGCACTTTGTCCCACTCCTGAATTTGCAGTCCGTGGATTTCAAACAGGCCGCGAATCTGCACGGGATCGCGCCATCCGACAATGTCTTCCAGAATCGGAATCAGCGGGCTTAGTGCGTCTTCGCTCAGAATGGCGCGTTGCGCAATCGGAGCCAGATGTTTGCTTTCGGACACGGCGATGGTGAACCCGTCTCGGCGGTTGATGTGCAGCATGACGTGAATGTCAGAACTGCCGTCGCCGACATACACAATGTGGTCCGGGCTGACCTGCAATTCGGTTTGCAATTCGTCCAGCACGGCAACCTTGCCGAAGCCTGCGGGCACGCGGATGATGGATTGAATCTCGCCCGTTTCCGGATGGTATTCGAACTTCGTGCCGAAGATATGGTCGGCGGGAATGATGCCTTCCAGCGCCGATTGAATGACCTCTTCCGGCGCGGCAGAGATGACGTAAAAATGGAATTGATGTCCATCAATTCCATCATTGAGAAGGTTGGCCAACAAGGGAATGTTGCGCTTCAAACGGACTCGCTTGCCGGCTTCGTGCAAATGTTCCCGGCGCACCTGACGAAAATCAGGATCGTGCAGCAGCAAATAAGCCAGCTCGCCGCCTTGTTGCACCACGTTCTTGCGCGCCAGTTCCGCGACTTTGTTTTCAAAACCGGTAACACCCAACAGTTCGCTCAAAATATACCCGGAGTCGTTGAAGCTCAGGGTTTGATCGAAATCGCTAGCAAAGAGATAAAGCTTCTTGATGTTTGTTTTTTCCATAATGATTCAAAATTGTCGTTAGCAATTTTAATGACATTATTGTCATTGATTACCTGTGCTAATCATAGCAGCCGAAAGTCAAAACCGTATTAGCATTTTTGCGGTCGAGTTTTTGGTGTGCGAAAGCTGTGCGATAACAGAAGGTTGCGAGGCCGGATAATTTGTAATCACGCCGATTAAACTGGCTCACGTTGGACAATCCGCTGCCCAATCCACTAAATTGCCGTCTACTTCACAACCAAGTCATCGTCAGGAGATACTCAACAAGTGTTACGCGCAGGCATCGTCGGATTGCCAAACGTCGGCAAATCCACCCTCTTCAACGCACTGACCTCGGCCAAAGCCGAAGCCGCCAACTTTCCTTTTTGCACGATTGATCCAAACGTTGGCATCGTCGAAGTGCCCGACCCGCGCTTGCAGAAGCTGGCGGATCTGGTGAAGCCGCAGAACGTCGTGCCCGCGGCGGTCGAATTCGTGGACATCGCTGGATTAGTCAAAGGCGCTTCGCAGGGCGAAGGTCTGGGCAACAAGTTTCTGGCCAACATCCGCGAGACCGACGCTATCGTTCACGTCATTCGTTGCTTTGACGACGACGACGTAATTCACGTCGCGGGTTTCATTGATCCGGTGCGCGACCGCGAAATCATCAATCTGGAACTGGCGCTGGCCGATCTGGCAACAGTCGAAAAAAGCCTGGACCGGGCGCGCAAAGCAGCCAAGGGCGGCAACGCGGACGCGAAAGCCGAAGTCGTCGCGCTGGAATCGGTGCTGGAAGTGTTAAGCGATGGCAGGACGATCAATTCAGCCAAGCTGGACAAAGACCTGATGACATCGCTGAAATCTTACAGCCTGTTGACGGCCAAGCCGGTGCTGTATGCCGCCAATGTCGTTGATGATGAGTTGTCTGGCGAGGAAGGGAAGTACGTTAAAGCCTTGCGCGAGGTGATTGAAAAAGAAGGCGAGCCTGCCGAAGTCGTTTCGTTTTCAGCCAAGATCGAAGCCGAGTTGTCCGAACTGTCGAAAGAAGAACGCGTGGAGTTTCTGTCTTCGCTGGGACTGGAATCCGCCGGGCTGGATCGGTTGATTCGCGCGGCATATCACCTGCTGGGTTTGCAGACCTACTTCACCGCTGGCGAAAAAGAAGTCCGCGCCTGGACGATCCACAAGGGCGACACCGCTCCAAAAGCCGCCGCCGTCATTCACACCGATTTCGAGCGTGGCTTTATCCGCGCCGAAACAATTGCCTTTGACGATTACATTGCTTGCGGTGGAGAAAAAGTGGCTCGTGAAAAAGGGGTGCTGCGTTCGGAAGGAAAAGAGTACGTCGTCAAAGACGGTGATGTGATGCACTTCAGGTTCAACGTTTAGCATGCATTATCGGCTTTAGGCATGGAGTTCAGGCTTCAGCCTGTCTTGTTCTGGTTCCAAGTCAGCCTAAAGGCTGCCTTACGAACCGCAGGCTGAAGCCTGAACTCCATGCCCGTCATCAATCGCTTTCGCCAACTCTTATCCCAGCTTCAGCCTGCCTGTCTTCCCTTTGAATTTGTCATCTTTCAACACGACGTTATCAATTAAGCGGGTCTTGCCGAAGTGTGCGGCGATGGAGACAAGCGCTTTCCGATCGGTCAGGTCATCCAACGGGTCAAGTCTTTCAGTGTCGGTGACAGCCAGGTAATCAATTTTGGCCAAAGGCTCTTTTTCAATTTCTTTGCGCAGGGCTTTCAGAATTCTGCCGGCGTTGCGTTCGCCATCGCGGAACATCTCGTGAGCCAGCCGTAGCGCGTGGTAGAGCGCGGGCGCGGCCTTCCGCTCTTCCGGCGAAAGCTGCGCATTGCGAGAAGCGCAGGCCAGCCCGTCGGCTTCGCGGGCAATTGCGGTGACCATGACATCCACAGGAAAGTGCAGATCGCGCACCAGCTTTTTGATGATGACCACCTGCTGCGCGTCGCGTTGGCCCAGAAAGAGGTACTGCGGATGAACGATGTTAAGCAGAGTACTGACGGCGGTCGTCACACCGCGAAAATGGCCGGGGCGCGAAATACCTTCGAGCTTGTTATTTAAACCTTCAACTTCGACGAAGCTGGAAAAGCCGGGCGGGTATAGCTCTTCGGCACTCGGCGCGAAGATGTAGTCCACACCGATGGGCGCGAGCAGGTCAGCGTCGCGCGCCAGATCGCGCGGATAACGATCGAACTCTCTGCCGGAATCAAACTGCGTCGGATTGACGAAGATAGAAACGATGACGGCATCGGTCATTCGCCGCGCGTCGCGCACCATGCTCAGATGGCCTTCATGCAGCGCGCCCATCGTCGGCACAAAGCCGATGGATGATTCTTCCGTCCAAAGTTTCCGCGAAAGGACGCGCATCCGCGCCGCTTTGGTAATGATCTCCATAACTGCCCGCCAAAAAACCGAAAGCGCCAGTTTTTCACTGACGCTTTGCTTGGAATAATCCCGGATTTCTTTTTCTTTGGTCGCGCAGAACGCATTTGCCACTACATTGAGACTTGTACTCGGCCTCGACCGTTTCGGCGTTCCTGTTGTTGGGTTGTTGATCGGCGACCAGGTTCATTGCTTTCCTTCGGCTTGAAAAAGCCCACGGCGATTATATGCCTGCGCCTGTGCTTTGCAATCAGCCGAATGAATCTGACCTGACCGGTTTATCGCCGCAATTCCTCGATTTGCTTTTCCAACAGTTCAACGGCCTTGAGCACCGTCTGCGTATTGCGGCTGACGTGCGCGCCGAGCGCGAACAGCGCGGCGACCAGGATCATATACGTCGCCATCGTCGCGATCAGCAGTAACAGGTGCGTGCGGTTGTGCAGGTCGGCCAGCAGTAAAAAGCCGATGACAAAGAGTGTTTCCAGCGCTGCCGCCGCCGCGAATGCCAGTCTGTAATTGCGCCGGCTACGGTCAATTCGGTCCAGCGCTTTGCCGCGAATTTCGTTGAGATGATTCTCCGCCATTTGTGACTCCTATTCTCGGACCAACATTGGTGCGCTGAGGTTTACGTTGCTTCCACCGTTGGTTTGCGAGTCAGTAGATAGAGTAACGGCCCAATCGAGCCTAATGCCAGCGTGGCGACGATCCAAGGCCAGGCATTGCGGCCTGTTGCTTTGGCGTCGCGCCACATCCACACCATGACGAGGGTTAAAGCGATGACCAAGTCCGCAAAAACCTGGCCTCCACCAAAGCTCTGAAAGTGCGGCGCGATGATGCCCCAGTAGCCGTGCTGCCAAAGTGCCGCTGCGGTGAGTGCTCCAAACAAGATGAGCGTGACGGTTAACAGAGTGCGGTGCATAGATAGACCTTTCAAGTGATTGTGCGTTCAGCATAGATCGCCCATACCATCAGCATAATTACTCCAAGGTGATTGTGCTGCCGGTTCGCGGACGGAATACTGAAAACATATTTTCCCGGTTACCTGACATCAGTGATTGCTTGCCAGTTGTTTTCGCAAACAGTCCAGCCCGTAAGCCAGACGTGATTTGACCGTGCCCAGCGCCACGCCCAGCACATCGGCCACTTCGCTGAGCGGCATTTCGTGCAGGTAATGCAGCACGATGACGGCGCGGCTGGCCGGCGAAACCTGCGCGACGATCTGAGCAATTAACTCCGGCGTTAGCGCGTCGCGTGGCGGTGCAGGGATGTCTTCCAGCACGGCTTCATCAACGCGTTGATCCGTCCAGCGGCGTTCGCGCTTCAGATGCTTGAATGCTTCGCGCGTGGCGATACGATACGCCCAGGGACGAAACAACTCCGGCTCGCGCAGCCAGCGCAGTTTGCGGTAAATGAGGATGAAAACTTCCTGCAGAATATCTTCGGCAAGCGTGCGCGATCCGACCAGGCTGACGATGTACCGATAGAGTGGTTCCTGGATCAGACGAAATAATTCATCCAACGCCGCCCGGTCATCAGCCTGCGCGCGCAACACCCACCAGATTTCCTGTTTGGAAATTTCCATCTTCTTCCTTCACTGATAAAGAGGCAGGAAGCGGCAGAAGGGTTCGGATTGGCCGCGAAAAAAAATCAGTGTTCTTTGACGCTGGAAGGCGAAAGTAGAAAGGCCAGCGCGATGATTGAAAGCATGGCTCCTTCAATCATCAATATGCGTGTCAGCGGGAAGCGTTCGGCCAGGAAGCCCGTAATCAATGCGCCCAGCGGCGCGCCGCCACGAAACGAGAGCATGTAAATGCTCATCACCCGCCCGCGCATTTCGTCCGTCACAATCAGTTGCACCAGCGAAGCGATCATCGAAAAGACAAACATCATAAAGATGCTGGCAATGAAGATAATTGGATAAGCCATCCCGACTGTCGGCGAAAGAGTGAAAGCAATAATTGTCAGGCCAAAGGCGATCTGCATGATCAGCGCCAGACGGCCTTTGTTTTTGACGTTGCCCAGCGCCGCGACGATCAATGCGCCGGTGACAGCGCCCGCGCCTGAAATCGAAATCAGCTTGGCATTGCCAGTCGCGCCGGTTTTGAAGATGTCGGCGGCGAAGACGGCGAAAAACGTCGTCACCTGCATTCCCAGAAATGTCGAGGCCATGGAAAGAAAAGTCAGCGAACGCAGCGCCTCTTTCTGCCAGACGAAACGCAGGCCCGCGGCCATTTGGCTGCGCATATTGCCGACGGCGGCGCTGGGAATGTAGCGGACGTTCAAAGAGATCAACGCTACGATCACCGCCAGAAATGAAAGGCTGTTGATGCTGAAGCTGATGGCCGCCGCCAGTAACTGTTCGCCGATGACCGCAAACGGAATGCTGCTGATGGTTGGGCCGACGACGCGCGCCAGATGGAATTGAATCGAATTAAGCGCAATCGCATTCGGCAAATCCTTTTTTTCGACCAGCATCGGAATCAGCGCCTGATACGCCGGGCCGCCAAACGCCTGCGCGCAACCGGTCAGGAACGATAGCGCCAGCGCGCTCCACACCAGTGTCATCGTTGGTGCCTTGAAAAATGCCAGCCCTGCCAGGGCCATCGCGCATAACAACTGCGTCCATTGCGATGCCAGCAGGATGCGCCGCCGGTCAATGCGGTCGGCAATCACGCCGCCAATCAGCGTAAAGAAGAGAACCGGCGCGGTGCTGAAGAATCCCAGGAAGCCCGTGTAGCGCGTCTTATGCGTCAGCGAATAAAGAATCCATCCCAGCGCCGCTTCCTGTAGCCAGGTTCCGGCGCTGGAGGTAAACGCGCCAAACCAAAGCAAGCGAAAATCCCGATAAGTGAATGCGTGAAAAATGCGCGCAAGGTGACTGCGCTTCGGCTCTTCGGCAGCGATGTCTGCCGGGATGATTTCCGGCGCGGTGGCAGGCTTCATTGATTGCGGATTGTGGATTGCGGATTGTGGATTGCGGAATGCGGATTTCAGAAAGGTCATTGGGAATCCGCATTCCGCAGTGAAATCAGTTGGTGATGTCGGATGTTGCGCTTTCTTCGCGGACGGGTAGGTAGAGGCCTTCCCATTTCTTATGCGCAGGATGGTCAGCATATGCCTTGAACGCCGCAGCGTCTTTGAACTCCATCACAAAGGCCGCGTCCTTGCCCTGCGACTTTTCGCTTTTCAGCCAGACGTTGGTAATGCCCGGCATTTCCGTCGCCATTGTTTTGACGCCATCCAGTGCCTTCTGTCGCTGTTCTGCCGTCGAATCCGCTTTCCATTTGACGGTGACGACATGAACGATGGATTTTGGTTGGCCAAATTTGTTTTTGCCGACGGCAATCCCCACTGCAAAAACCGTGATCAGAGTGCAGGCGAGCAGCACCCGGCGAGTAATCGAATTCATAGCTGGTATTTTCCTCCGATGAAGCATTTTGAAGATGTGATATTGAACGCGGTAATGAATCACAACCGCGCCGACATACTACTATGCTGATTGGGAGCGCTCAAGCTTGGATTCCTTTCAGCATTCTGCTAGCCGTTTGCGATGTGGCGCGGGTAAACAACCCGCGCCACATTTTCTGAAGAGAGAAAGGGAAAAGGAATAATAAGGTAGGCTGGCCGTTGTCCTTGCCAGACAATCTACTTTTTCTTGCCGGAGAATGTTCCTTCGCCCAGGCCTGCCAAGCTGAGTTTGCCCTTCATCGTCTTGCCGTCGGTGGTGCCGGTGTAACTGACCGTGCCTTCTACCTGCCCGCTGACTTTGAAGGAGAATTCGATCTTGTCGCCTTTGACCGTGCCCATCAGCGTGGATTCGCCAAGCGCGCCTTTATAACTGCCGGTCAGCTTTTCGCCGTCCTGTTTGAAGCTGAACGCCGGATTGAAGGAGCCTTGCTCGGTTTGCACTTCAACGTCCCAACTGCCGCTGACATTGACGCCGTTGGTCATGGATGAAGCCATCGGCGCGGGCGAGGCAGCGGCGCCTGCACGTTTGGCGCTCCATTCATCTTCGGCCATTCCGCCGAAACTGACGGTGCCTTTCATCGTATCGCCATCAACTTTGCCGGTCATCGTGATGGCCAGATCGTTGTCGTTGTATTTGACGGTATAGCTGAACTGCACGTCGTTGCCTTTGGCCGTGCCTGTCACCGGCAGTGCGCCGGCAGTGCGCTTGACCTCGCCGGTCAGCTTTTCGCCGTCAACTTTGAGAACGGTTTTGAAATTTTGCACGCCACCGGGCGTGTTCATCGCCACATCCCATTCGCCGGCGGCAGGGGACTGAGCCATTGCGGCGACGGCCATCGCGGCGGCGAATGCAAATACTGAGAGAGCGGTATTGAATCTTTTCATTGACAATTTTCCTTTCGTGGATACAGGTTGAAAATGAGGGAACTGGAAACCGCGCGAAGCCTACACTTCCATTTTCAAGGCTGTCAATTGCACCTTTCCGTACCAATCTCTCGCGCTTCGATTTAGCCGGGGCTTCGATTTACAATGCCGCGCGTTTCGCATATTCAATCAACTTCAAAAACAGGAGAGCACCTAATGCCCGCAAGAGAGATCACCAGTCTTGAAGAACTGCGCTCATTGATCGGCCAGGAAGTCGCCGTCGGCGATTGGTTCGAAGTCACGCAAGATCGCATCAATCAATTCGCCGAAGCCACGGGCGACCATAAATGGATTCACCTGGACACCGAACGCGCCAAAACTGAATCGCCTTATGGCACGACCATCGCGCACGGCTTCCTGACGCTGTCGCTGCTGCCCCATTTGATGACACAGACGGTGCAGATCAAAGTGCCAATCAAAATGGGCATCAACTACGGTTTGAACAAAGTGCGTTTTGTTTCGGCGGTTCCGTCCGGCGCAAAGATTCGCGCGCGTGCGATGCTGCAAAAGCTGGAAGAGATTCCCGGCGGCCAGCAACTGACTTGGGGCATCACCATCGAACGCGAAGGCGGCGACAAACCCGTTTGCGTCGTTGAATGGCTGGTCAGGCATTACTTTTAAGTCGGTTTGCAATTGACTGTACGGCAACCTGCCGAGGTTGCCGATGGCTCTATTTGAGTAAAACACCGGCAACCTCGGCAGGTTGCCGTACACCGAAGGCAGAATCAATTCACTTATCAAGGAGTCTGACCAATGTCTCGTCGAATTTTGCAACTGTTGTTGGTTGCTTGTCTCTTGTTTGCGGGTTCGTCCGTAACTGCGCAGAACGCGGCGCGTCTGCGCTTTCGCGTCACGTTGTCGAAGGAAGTTGCGCCGAATGGAACTTCGGGACGCTTGCTGGTTTTGATGACTGATTCACCGCAGCCACAGCAAATGGTGCGGGTCGGCTTCGTGCCCGGCAGTACGTGGATCGCGGCAATGGAGATTACGAATTTAGCAGCGGGGGCAACGATTGAATTCGATCCCGATGCCAACGCTTATCCGAAACCGTTTTCGCAAGCCAAGCCGGGAACCTATCAGGTGATGGCGCTGTTAGATGTGAATCATAGTTATGCCTACAACGGTGAAGGCGAAGGCGATTTGGTTAGCGCTGTCGTCAAGGTTGAAAACCTGAATCCGGCTGACGCCAAACCCGTCGAACTGACTCTGACGCGCGCTTTGACGGGGCGTCCTAAACCGGCGGACACCGACACCACCAAGCTGGTTGAATTCCAAAGCCCCGCGCTGACGGCTTTCTGGGGCAGGCCGATGATGATGCGCGCTGGCGTCGTATTGCCGCCGGGTTATGGCAAAGACACGAAGAAGAGTTATGCGACCGTCTACCACATTCACGGTTTTGGCGGAGACCACACCGGCGCTTGGCGGCAAGGCACGCAACTGGTCAAGGAGATGACCGACGGTAAGCAAGCCGAGATGATTCACGTCTTTTTGGATGGCTCCTTCCCCACTGGTCATCACGAATTTGCCGATTCGGCCAACAACGGTCCTTGGGGACGCGCGCTGACCACGGAGTTCATTCCGTATTTGGAAACAAAGTTCCGCGCCGACGCCAGGTCATATGGCCGCTTTCTGACAGGCCATTCTTCCGGCGGTTGGAGCACCTTGTGGCTGCAAGTGACCTATCCGGACTTTTTCGGCGGCACGTGGTCAACCGCGCCCGACCCGGTTGACCTGCGCAGCTTCACCGGCATCAACGCCACGCTGGGTTCGACCGATAACGCCTATCGCGAAAAGGACGGCAGCCCCAAACAGTTGGTGCGGCAGAATGGCAAGTGGGTGGCTTCGATTGAAGAGTTCGCGCGGCAGGAAGAAGTGACCGGCGAATACGGCGGCCAATTCGGTTCCTTCGAATGGGTGTGGAGTCCGCGCGGGCAGGATGGCCGCCCGATGAAATTGTTCAATCGCGAAACCGGCAAGCTTGATCCGGCGGTGCTGGAAGCTTGGCAGAAATACGACATCCGGCTGATCCTGGAAAAGAACTGGCCAGCGCTCGGCCCCAAACTCAAAGGCAAGATCAATGTTATCTGCGGCGACGCCGATACCTTCCGGCTGAATGAAGCGGTGGTGATGCTCTGCAGTTTTCTTAAGGAAAAGGGAAGTGGTGCTGTCTGCGAACTGGTGCCGGGACGCGATCACGGCACTCTGTATCAACCTTACGAAACTTTCCCCAACGGCCTGGCCGCACGGATTGCCAAAGAGATGGCGGCGAAATACGAAGCAAGCCGCAGGTTGGCAGTGCAGTGAGAAGCCAGCTTTCAACCGCGGTTAAAAACGGAAAAAAAGTAATTTTGAAAAAGAAGAAACCTGTAACTGGAGGGGGCCGTCTCTAGTGTATGTCCACTGAGAAAAGCACCAGCCGGTGTTTCTTCAAAGGGGTATCCTCCTGTAAGCCGCTCGGATCGCAAAGTCCGGGCGGCGTTTTTTGTTGGCGGGAATTGTTGGATAGGCGTGGGGAAAGGCCGAAAGATTGGCTCGAATTTCAAAAGTGTTGAAACGGGGCAGCCAAACACCGGCCATTCGCTGACCGCCGGTCAGCGATCAACAGGCGCTTGCTTGCGCGGCGTTTTTTTCGTGGTGTATCATCCCGGCGTTCTCCCCAACAGATAATGTCTGATCTACTTCAGGCGAAGACTTCAACAGATCGTCACAGGCTAAGCAGCTTTAAGGAGCCGGTTCAATGTCCATTCGCAGCAAGCTCACGCTGGTCACGCTTTCCGCTTTCATCGCGCTCTATTCGGTTGTCGGTGGAATGCTTTCGCACTCGAATAATCCGATGGTGCGCGCTATCGCCGGGCCGGGCCCGTATGCGCAACTGCGGATTTTTGAAGACGTCGTGCGTCACATCGTCAACGAATATGTTGAAAAACCCGATTTGGAAAAAGTTCGCATCGGCGCTTTGCGCGGGCTGACCGACGGGCTTGATCCGTTCAGCGCCTACCTGCTGCCTGCCCAAGTCAAAGAGTATCAGTCAGGCAAACTCAATACCGATCTGACGGGGATGGTCATTGGCCAGTATTCCGGCTTCGCGTATGTGATTGCTGTCGTGCCAAGTTCTCCGGCTGAAAAAGGCGGCATCCGCGTTGGCGACGTTATCGAATACATTGACGGCCACGCGACGCGCGATTTGGACTTATTCGATGTGCGTTCGCTGCTGACCGGCGCGCCCGGTTCCAGCGTTGAACTGGCGCTGATCAATCGCAAGACTGAGAAGATCAAACTTGTGCGCGGCAACGTTCCTGCGGCGGCTCCTGAAGTCAAAGCGCTGGAGCAGCAGGTCGGCTACGTGAAAGTGCCGACTCTGGGCAAAGGGCAGTCTGACGCTGTGGCCGCTGCCGTGAAAGAAGCAATCAAGAAAGGCGCGAAATCCATTGTGCTCGACCTGCGCGGTTCCGCCGGAGGCGATTTGAAAGAAGGCGTTGCCGTGGCCGATTTCTTCCTGAAGTCGGGTACGATCTCAAAAACTATTGGCCGCAAGGACAAATTGATCGCGACGTATGAAGCCAAGCCTGACAACGATCTGACCGATCTGCCGCTGGCCGTCATCATTGATCGCACGACTGCTGGTGCTGCGGAAATTGTCGCCGCCGCGATTATGGAAAATCAGCGCGGCGATGTGGTTGGCGAGCGCACGTTGTTCGGAATGGGTTCGGAGCAGGAACTGTTTCCGCTGGATGACGGTTCGGCGTTGCTGTTGACGGTGGCGCGATATGCTTCGCCCAACGGCAAAATCTTTATGACGGACGGCGTTGTGCCCAGCGTTGAAGTGAAGCGCGCGGATCTGGCCGAGGTCAACGGCGAAGATGGCGATCAAGCGAAACCGAATCAGCGCGGGAATGCAGATGGCGCTCCGCCGGTTGTCGTCGCGCCCAAGCCTTCTGAAGACTTGATGCTCAAGAAGGCTATCGAAGTGCTGACCAGCGGCGCGAAGACCAAGAAACGCGCAGCCTGAAGTTTTTCATTGTCGTTCTCCTCCTCTTCACCACGATTGTGGCCACTGTCGCGGGTTCTGGTTCAAGCAACCGGAACCCGCCTTTCTTTTATGGATGACTCAATCGGGTAGCAGACTTATTCAATCACAGCCAGCGTTTCACCCGCATTCACAGTCTGACCCTCGACCACGCGAACTTCAGTGACTTTGCCTGCTCTGGGAGCCAGCACCTCATTCTGCATCTTCATCGCTTCGACAATCAGTAAGCTTTGATTGGCTACAACCTCATCCCCGGCGCTGACCAACACACGGACGATCTTTCCGGGCATTGGTGACGTTAAGCTCGCTTTGCCAGTTGCGCTTGCGCCGCCACTCGCTCGACCACGCAGTCGCTTCTTGTCACGCACTGCTATAGGAATGCGCTGGCTATTGACGATCACCTCTGTCGCGCCGGATGGACTAAGCTCAGGGGCGCAGCGATAGACGCGGTTGTTAAGCAGCACGACGAAAAAGCCCGGCTCCGGCTCGCTGATCTTCGCTTCATAGAGTTGATCTGCGTGCTTTAGCTGCGCTGAGCCATCAGCGAAGCTAAACTCCGCCGCCATCGTTTTCCCGTCAATCTCAAGTTCGAGTTTCAAGATGTCCCTTCAACCTCACTTCGGGCTTACTTCGGGTTTTTGAAAAGATGATCGTATTCCGACGGCTGGTTCTTTTCCCAGGGTCGGTATTCATTGGCGAAATCAATCCGTTCGCCAGTGGTCGGATGGCTGTATTGCCACAGCTTGACCAGCAGGTTCGGTCTGGGATTGGCCAGATCGTTGGTTACGAACTTGGTGAAGGCTGTCGCCATCGCGTGATTATCGTGCGTGATCTCCAGACCGAAGCGGTCGGATTCGTGTTCCGTGTGCCGCGTGAAAGCCATTACCGCGGGCGTGACAATGAAGATGTACAGACTGAAGAGCAGGATAATCAGCGGCAGCGACGCGATGTCAGACAATTCGCTGAAGCCGAAGCGCCGATGATATTTTCCAAGCATCCATCTGGCCGTTCGATGAATTGCGAAGAGAGTCAGCAGAATGACCATTGAAAAGAAGAGGATCAACTTCCAGACATGACCCAGCACGTAATGTCCCATCTCGTGGCCCATCACGCACAGCACTTCACGTTCGTTCATCTCCTTCAGCAGCGTATCCCACAACACGATGCGCTTCGTGCCTCCGAAGCCCGTCACATAAGCGTTAAGGTGTTTGGTGTCGGCGCTCTTGTTGACTTCATATACGCGGCTGCCTTCGATTCCGGCGCGTTGGGCGAGGCCGAGAATTTTTGCTTCGAGCGCTTTGTTTTTCATCGGCCCAAAATCATTGAAGAGCGGATCAATGAAAACCGGCTGAATCATAATGATGAAGAAGAGAAAGGGAATCGTGAGCAGCCCTGTATAAAGCCACCACCGCTGCGGGCTTTTCTTCAGCAACAGGTAGGGTACCCATAGAAGCAGCACTCCGGCCACGATACCAATCAATAGGCCTTTCAGCTCGTCTCCGGCCCATTTGCCGAATGCTTGATCCGACAAACCATACGCGTGTTCGCGCACGAAACTCTGGTAGTAATCAATGGGCAGTTCAATCACGAAGGTAATGATCGTGAAGATTGCGAAATAGATGCCGATCACGAAAAACCACTTTCTGCCAATTCGCTGCGCCCAATTGCGGATGCGGGCGGAAAGGCCAGTGAACAGGAACAGGATCGGAATCAGAAATCCCAGGATCGTATTGATGACCCACAACGAAATGCCGCCACGGTAATAGCTCATCGCCTTTTCGCTTGGTGCCGGAACCGCCACTGGGCCGGTCTCTTCCTGATTGCCTGAGGCGGGTGTCGGTTGAACAACAATGCTGGAAGATGGCGCTGGCGAAGCGTCCGGCGTTTGTGCCAATGATTTGCTCAAGGCGCTCATTGATAGCATCAAGCAAAAGCTGGCAATCAAGATCACGACTCGCATAGTTTTCTCCACGAAGGGTTCAGGAAGCCGGACGAGTGAGCTTAGCGATGATTTACCGCTGTTCGCCGTCCATCCGTTTTCCATTTGCTGATGTGCTTGCCCTGCCCGTTTGCGACATCTGCGTTCAGAGTGGCCTGTTGGACAAATTGCAGCGCCGCGACCATTGCCGCTGCAATCTGGCGTTCATTTAGTTCGTCGTTCGTGTTCTGTTGTGAAGCGAGAGTTTTTTGTCTGTCGAGAAATCGCGCGATGTAACCAGTATCAATGTCGCCACGCCGGAACTCTTCATCTTCAAGCACTGTCTGAAAGAAGGGGATCGTCGTGCGAATGCCGCCGACGTGATATTCGCCGAGCGCGCGCTGCATACGAGCCATTGCTTCATCGCGCGTTGCGCCCCAGGCCGCCAGCTTTGAAATCATCGGGTCGTAAAACAGCGGCACCTCCCAGCCTTCGTACACGCCGCTGTCATCGCGTACGCCGGGACCGGAAGGCGTTCTCAATCGCGTGATCTTGCCGGGCGAAGGCAGAAAGTTCTTCTCCGGGTCTTCGGCATACACGCGGCATTCGATGGCGGAACCTGTCCAACGCACGTCTTCCTGTTTGATTGTCAGTCGCTCGCCCGCCGCAATCCGAATCTGTTCGCGCACCAGATCAATTCCAGTGACAAGTTCGGTGACAGGATGTTCGACCTGCAACCGCGTGTTCATCTCCAGAAAATAGAAGTTGCGTTCGGCGTCTACCAGAAACTCAATCGTGCCAAGGCTGAAGTAGTTTGCAGCGCGAGCGATCTTCACCGCTGATTCGCCCATCCGCGCGCGCAAATCCGCATCGTTGAAACTGGCCGGGCATTCTTCGATGACTTTCTGGTGGCGGCGCTGAATGGAGCATTCACGCTCGCCCAGATGAACGATGTTGCCGTGCTTGTCCGCGGCGATTTGGATTTCGATATGGCGTGGGCGCTCAATCAGTTTTTCAATGTAAACCGATGGATCGCCAAAGGCGGCTTGGGCTTCGTCGCCAGCCATCTGCAACGCCACGCCAATTTCATCCGCCGAACGCACGATGCGCATGCCTTTGCCGCCGCCGCCAGCCGCCGCTTTCAGCATCACTGGATAACCAATCTCGGCGGCGACCTTCCTGGCTGTGGCTTCGTCTTTGACTGCTTCGGTTGTGCCGGGAACGATGGGAGCGCCAGCTCGAGCGGCTGCGACGCGGGCGTTGGTCTTGTCTCCCATCATCTCGATAGATTCGGGCGATGGGCCGATGAACGTAATTCCGGCTTCGCCGACAGCGCGCGCGAACCATTCGCGTTCGGATAGGAAGCCGTAGCCGGGATGGATCGCTTCCGCGCCGGATTTCCTGGCCGCGTCAATAACCTTTTCGCCGACCAGGTAGCTTTGAGCGGCAGGCGATTCGCCAATGAAGTAGGCTTCATCCGCCAGCCGCACGTGCAAAGCCTGCCGATCGGCTTCGGAATAGACGGCAACTGGCAAAATACCCAAATCGCGGCAGGCGCGAATCAGCCGCACCGCAATCTCTCCACGATTAGCTATCAGGATTTTACGAAACATAGGCGAAAGCCAGAGTGAAGGCCCAGTTAGAGCTAAAAGTTAGGGGAGAAGGGAACTCCCCGGATGTTTCGGGTCGAAGCGGACGGTGATACTCGCTCCGGGAACGTAAAGCTGGCCACGTGTGACCTGATCCAGCGTCAGCTTCTGCGAAGTTTCGTAGTCCACGTTGGCAACCTTGTACCGGTAGAAGATGATTGTGCCGCCTTCGTCCTGTTGTGAATCAATCACACGGCCTTCGGTAACGCGGCCAAAGTGAATCAGCCAATCATAGTATTCAGCGAGGGGATCACGGCCTCGTAAACGATTATAAAATCGAACAAGCCAGGTTTGGCGCATGAGTTTGCTTCAGCATATGGGGCAATCAGGTGATACGACAAAAGCGGCCTCAAGCTGTCTCCGGTCAGAGATGCGCAACTTGAGGCCGCTTGTTTAACCTAAAAGGGGACTTCAATCTTAGGGGCGCGGTTTCTCCGGCGCGAGTAAGAGGTTTGATCCATCGTTGTCAGTTTTGTTATCAACGATAATCCCATCAATCATCGTAATGTCATCCGGCGTCCCGAACTTGCCATCAGCCCCGGCTGAAACCAGTTTATAACCGCTAAAACTGGGAGCGCTGCCTCTTGATGCCATCACACCTCCGATCGGGGAATAGTTGAGCGGGGTCGCCCAATAATCATCGTGCGCAGTGGCGCCGGCATTGACGCGGGAGATGTCAGTCAGTTCCTGTGGGTAACTACCATATTCACGATAATACTTCTGCAACGCTTCATAATGCATCGCGTACATCACCGCACTTGTTGCCGAAATATGTTTGGCTCTCCCTCTGGCTAGCATATCCGGTACGGAGGTCGCAACAACTGTTCCGAAGACAATGACAAGGCAGGCGGAAAGCAGCAAGGAAATTCTCGCAACTGAAAATCCGCCGAATCGCGCCGGATCAATTTTCGCATTTCGCATCCCGCGCCAGCCAGCCCAAGCTCCCAAAAGCGAGAGCGGGATCAAAGCGGCTGACATGGAAAATGCCAGGCGATATGCGTCGTAGCTGAAGATTCGATAAAAGGGAAGTCTGGAGTCTGCATGTATCAATGTCTTTGATAGTTCGGCACCATCGCCTAATATCCAAACCAAAAACACGCGACCAACTTTCATATCGTTGCTCAAAATCCAGGCAACTGGAAAGGTAATTACAACCAATGCTACGCAGACAAGAGCCGTGAATGACAGCCCAAGCCTGGGTAATAGAACATCGGGTGGTGCCAATGGCTCACCTATTTGCCGAGCGCCACATTGGTGGCACTCCATCGCAGAAATCGGGCGGCTCTTCCCACAGCAAGGGCAGCGCATCGAATCTTTCTTCAGATTTTCTTTCATAGAATAGTAGTGAATGTAGAACAGTGTGTATTGAATCTGTTACCAACCAGCCGCTTGGCTATCAGGCAAATCCATTCCAGTTCTATCTACACTGGGTCGTGACCTAGACGGAGCGGCCGGCTATCCTGAGCCTTGGCCGTTTCAGAGTTAGAACCTAACGCTTGATTCTCGATTTCGCGAATCTGCCGCCAAGTGTGGAAGAGACGGTGTCCAAAAGTCCAGTAAGACAGCGCAGCCATCAACCAAATCGTCGCGGGCATTTTGTTCAAAAATGGGCTGGACGATTCTGGCCACACTGTTAGCGAGCCAAGAATCAACAGCACTACCCGTTCAGGCCGCCGCAAAAAACCAACATCACATTTAGGGATCAGAGATTCGGCACGAGCACTGGTGTAGCTAACCATGACCGAGCCAATTAAGGCCGCACCGGTCAGCGCAGCGTATAGCGTGCTGTGGTATTGAGTGTCGCGAGAATAGAAAATGATGATGCCCAAAAAGACAACCATGTCTGAAAGCCGGTCAAGGCTTGAATCCAGAAAGGCCCCAAACTTGGTCACGCGACCTGTCAACCGGGCTACACGCCCATCCAAAAGGTCGAAGAAGTTGGCAAAGATCATTACCAGCCCGGCGTAAAAGAACCTGCCATATCCGTATAACAAGGCCGCAAGTAAATTGATGGCCAACCCAATCACCGAAAGAAGGTTTGGATTGGGATTAAGACGGGCAAGTTGACGAACAATGCTATCCAATATCCGTTGGCATACTTCGCCTATGTATCCGCCTAGCATAGTTGCTCGCTTCTTTCCTTCACTCTAGTTCGTGATTGTGAATTGTTACTTGTAATTTACTGACCACAACAGTTTTCAATCCGTGGCGCATCATACGTTGCGTTCGGCAAAAGTGTCAAGAAAAGTTGCCTTCAGTGGAAGATACACTTCAGAGCGTGCTCTTGGCCGCGTGTAAGAGCGAAAAATTGGAAAAGAGAGTCGAGGAAAAGCGAAAACAAGTGTTGATTTTTCACTTAGGGTCGTGTATTGTCCTACATCGTAGGATAAAGTATGTAGGATAAGTTGAGACCTTGTCCTACAAGGTGCTTCCTGATTGAGCGGTGTAATTGGAACCTTTGTTCACAATGGTGAGCTTTATGACTATTTAGAAGGTTGGTCGTATGAGTTCCTAATCTCAATACGTACCCCAAAAGCAACCGCACTACAGGTTCCAAACCATTTCAAGTCCGAGCAGGATTGGTGTGAAGCCCATCTCTTCACACGTTTTTGTGTAAATCCTGCTGGCGTGCTTGCTTCATCAGTCATTCTATTTTGTCTTTTGATTTCTGAAGCCGTCTTCAGAAGTGCTGCACCGTTTGTTTGCCTGGATATCCATCTGTTCGAGACTGGATCTTTATAGTTAGGTGATGTCTGGCCAGTTATCCCACGTGATGCTTCTCCCCACGAATATTCACAAGAATTGCGTATTTCTACGGATAGCAAATCCCTGGAAGTAACCCTAGACTTGAAAATCTTTCGACGCTAACAGGCTGAGCGCTCATTATTCGATTGCTCCTCTGTTACGAATTATTGTTAAGCTTAAGTTTGTAAAGTAGGTTAAGACGAGATGAAACAGGTATTTCTTACAAATGGCATAAACAAATCCAGCTTCTCTTTACGAGATGTTGTCGCTGTAATTTTTCGTCAAAAATGGCTGATTGCTTCAGTCTTTGTCTTGGCCATTTTAGTTGTTGCAGTGATCACCTGGCTGTTACCAGACAGGTACGAGTCCAGGATAAAAATCCTGGTTAAGAATTCACGGGCTGACGTTATCGTTTCGCCGGAGCAGACGGGCAATATGACGTTGACGGGTGAAGTTTCGGAAGTACAGGTTAATTCTGAAATCGAGTTGATTCAAAGCCACGATCTTTTCGAAGCAGTAGTAAAAAAAACCGGCTTGGCAAAACAATATCTCAGTGAAAACCAGAATCAGTCTCCTGCTGCGGTTGAAAAAGCGGCACGGCAGTTGGAAAAGGATATCAACATTAGCCCAGTTAAAAAAGCTAGTATTATTGATATTAGTTATTCATCTCGCTCCGCACAACAATCGGTTTCAGTCCTGCGTGCGCTCGCGGAGTTATACCTGGAACGGCATTTACAAGTACATCGTGTTCCTGGAACAGATGAGTTTTTCAAGTCGCAGGCTGCCGAGTATGGACAAAGATTGACGCAGGCGGAATTGGCATTGGCGGGTTTTGAAGCAAAAAACAATATTGTTTCTCTTCCTGTTCAAAAAGAACTGGGGTTAAAGCAGGTTGTTGATTCGGAAACTGATCTGCAAGCGACAGATACTGCAGGAAAAGAAACCGCCCAACGCATTGAAAAGATTGAGCAACAGATCGGAACTTTTGACGCGCGTATTTTTACGCAGCGCAGATCGTTACCGCATCAATATTCGATTGAGCGCATGAACACCATGCTGGTGGAGTTGCGGCACAAACGTACTCAGTTGTTAACCCGGTATCAGCCGGACGATCGGCTTGTGAAAGAGGTTGACCAGCAGATCGCCGATACCTCCGTCGCCCTGGATAAGATTATGCAGGAACAGTCGGTGGAACAGACTTCTGATATTAACCCGCTGCGCCAAAATCTGGAGTTGGAACTGGCACGGGCGAAAACGGAACTCAGTGCGAAACAGGCACGGCGAGAGAGCCTGTCAAAACATTTGCGGGACAATCACGCCAAGCTGACGAACTTGGAAGGTACATCGCTCAAGCATGCGGAACTGGAGCGAGAGGTCAAAGAGTTGAAGGACAATTACCAACTCTTTGCGAAAAAACGCGACGAATCACTTATTACCGCAGCATTGGACAAACAGAAAATATCCAATGTGTCTATTGCGGAAACTCCCTCCGCACCTAGCTTGCCGTCCAGCCCCAATCGAAAGCTAAACTTGCTGTTGGGGTTATTTCTGGCAGCTTTCTTAGGATTAGGGAGTGGGATTGGTGCCGAGTTTTTGCGAGATACGGTGCATACACCGCGCGAATTAGAAGGCATCAGCCGGTTTCCTGTGTTAGCGACCGTGCCACAGCGGATGTTGAGTTCCGAAGATGATTGGAATTTGCTGCTTCCGGAATCCGGTAAGAGCGATGGCAACTACTGACCGTCGCTGTTTTTCGTTATCTCTCAAGCGAGGCTGATTATGTTTATCGGTGCGTTAGTTAAAATGCTGCCAGCTCCTAGGAGGGCTATTGACGGTGACAGCGCAGGTTATTATGGCCAGTTGGTTCACAGCGTTTTTAAGCCCGGCAATGTGGAGAATGAAAAGACCGCGATTGTTGTACTGACTTCAGCCTCGAGAGGCGCAGGGACGAGCTTTATTGCGCGGGAGATCGGTATGGAGTTGGCACGTTATGGCGGAAAAAAAACGGCAATAGTGGATGCCCGAAGGCTGGAAAGAATTTCGAAGCCTGACTTGGAAAAGTGGGCGAAGCTATCTGCTATTGCTGAATCAGGAGTTTTCTGGTTGAAAGATGAAGAAGCTCCCCTGGTCAATAACAAGCTCGTCTCGAAAAAGAAAGCGTCTCCCTGGCAAAGCAGTGTAACTTTCAGACAGGACTGCCTGCAGCTTCTTCGGCGGTATTTCAATCATGTCCTGATTGACTGTCATTCAGCCAGCGTTTCCAGCCCCCTGACATTACTGGCTGAATTGGTGGATGGAGTAGTAATTGTGGCGGCAGCCGGGCAAACACGGCGTGATGAGATACAGCGCGCGGAACGTGTTGTTGAGATGGCGCAAGGCAAGGTGCTGGGGTTTGTTCTCAATAAACGAAAGTATCCGATTCCCGGATGGTTGTATAAAAATATCTGAGTATTCGTGGTAACCACATTGACCTGATTGTTCGCCCCGAACGAATTCCAGGTTAGTTGCATCAACAATTCAAATTTAATCCTGAGCCTCGCAGCAACTAAGGCAAAAGCTGCTGACAGGCCCTCGGATTTCTATACCCTTGTGGGCGGTATTTTATGAAGCTACTGGCTAAATCAGGCACAATCGCAGCAATTTTTTGGACGGGCATGGTTGCGGTTACAGCATTCGCGCAAGATGCAAATCAAAGATACGTTTTGCAGGCTGGAGATGAAATCGCGGTGCAGTACCGTTATACCCCGGAGTTTGACCAGGCGATTAAGGTGCAACCGGACGGATTTGTTTCCCTCGAAATCATCGGAGAAGTAAAGCTTGGCGGGTTAACTATTAATCAAGCGCGTGAGTTAATTATCAGCAAAGCGAAGGTCAGGCTGAAAGATCCCGAAGTCGCTCTTGCGCTGAAAGATTTTGAAAAGCCATTTTTTGTCGTTGCTGGTGAGGTTGCCAAGCCAGGTAAGTTTGAATTGCGCGATAACATAACAGCTTTGCAGGCAATTATGTTGGCCGGAGGATTTAAGGATCAGGCAAAGGCATCGCAGGTGATTGTTTTTCGCCGGCTGAACGCGGGAGAGTCTGAAACGAAAGTGCTGGACTTTAAGAGTGTGGCGCAAAAAGGCGGCAAGTTTCAGGATTTAACATTACAGCCGGGCGATATTCTGATGATTCCTCAAAATATGGTTACCCGTATCGAACATTACCTGAAAGCAGTCAACGTGGGGGTGTTTATCAACCCGCTGCAATGGCTGTATTAACTTTGGCATTTAGCGCCTGGTTGAAAGAAAGGACAGGAAGATAACACTATGTTCCCCCAATATTTAACAAACACACTACATTCTCAAGCCAGTTTAAATGGTGGGACCGAAACTCTGTGGTCATCATCGGATCGTGACTATCTAATCAAGATATATCGCTTATTCGATGTTATCGCCGCTGTGACCTCGCTGGTTACTGTTTTTACTGTAATGAATTTGGGAAAGCTGCCGGCTGGACTGGCAGGCTTTTTGACGATGCGGATAACAGTTAAGAACTTGCTACTCCTGTTCTGCTTCAGTTTCTTATGGCAAAGCGTCTTTAAACTTTTCCGCCTTTACGATCTGGCAACGATTAGAAGTTACCGTGAAGAAGCTTGGCGTCTGCTCGCTGCTTGTTCACTCGGAAGTTTCTGCGCTATTGCATTCCCTCTGGCCAGTACCAGCGGCGCATTTTCCTATCATATGGTGCCTTATTTTTTTGGTGTGGTGATTACCGCCACGGTTCTGACGCGCCATCTGGTTCATGCCTTGACGCCGGGCTGGACGCCGCTTGGCCCGCAGGCGCGAAGGCTGTTGATCGTGGGGAGTGGCCCACGAGCATTGAAACTGTACCGTTCGATTATTGGCCAGTCGAATTCGGATTATAAGTTCATTGGATTTGTTGATTCTCGAACGACGCAGGAGGTTGATGCGACCATTGCCATGCAATTAGTGGGCAGCCTGAAGCAGTTACAGGAGATTCTGGCCAGCCGGATTGTTGATGAAGTTTTGATCGCATTGCCGATCAAGTCCTGTTACGAACAAATTCAAGAGACAATCCAGACCTGTGAGGAAGTCGGCGTTGATTGCAAGTATCTATCCGATATTTTTCAAGTCTCTGTGGCTAAAGCGCGGTTCGAGCGCAACGAGCACTATTCCATCGTTAGTATGAAGATGGCAATTGATGATTATCGGTTACTGGTGAAGCGGGCCATTGACATCGTGGGAGCATTGTCGGCCCTGATTATGTTATCTCCCGTGTTATTGGTCACCGCAATAGCAATCAAATTGACAAGCTCAGGTCCGATTGTTTTTACCCAGCAGCGGCACGGTTTCGGTAAGCGAAGATTCAAAATGTATAAATTCCGCACGATGGTTCAAAACGCGGAGTCTCTGCAGGCGCAGTTAGAGCACAAGAATGAAGCACAAGGGCCAATTTTTAAGATCAAAAACGATCCACGGATTACGCCTGTCGGAAGGTTTTTACGCAAAACCTCGATTGATGAGTTACCTCAACTGGTTAATGTGTTGTTGGGCGATATGTCACTGGTCGGCCCGCGCCCAATGTCAGAGCGTGATGTGGCGCTGTTTTCCGAACCCAGGCTGATGCGGCGCTTCAGCGTCAAACCCGGCTTAACCTGCCTTTGGCAAATCAATGGGCGAAGCAACACCAATTTCGATTTTTGGATCAGCCAGGATTTGAAATACATAGATAATTGGTCGCTCGGACTTGATTTGGCCATTCTTCTCAAGACGGTGCCCGCAGTTGTTAAAGGGCATGGAGCCGTTTAGTTACTTTCGATTTTCCCGGGAAACACGCCGTCGTCCGTCCTGGTAGCTGCGAGGGCTGCCGAATTTAGGGGGATGGGTGGGCGGCGGCGCGTTTTTATTCTTACTCTCCGGTCTTGAGGAAAAGCATTGAAGGTTATTTTCTACAATCATACGGGACAAGTCAGTGGCGCCGAACGGGTCATGTTGATGATTCTTGCTGGTGTTGATCGTTCCAGATTTAAGGCCGCTGTGATTTGTCCGAAAGAAGGCACGCTGACATCATATTGCCAGGAGCTTGAAGTACCAGTCAGTAACATCCGGACGCTGAGCGCCAGGTTTACCTGGAAACCGAGTTACCTGATCAAATATCTGAGATCGTTTTTTCATGTCATCTTCGAATTACGAGAGAAAGTGGTCGATGCAGACCCGGATTTGATTCATGCGAACACAATTCGAGCCGGCCTTGTCGCGACGACTGCAACACTGGGCACACGCATCCCGGTGATCTGGCATCTTCACGATATGTTGCCGCACCATCCTCTCAGCACGTTCATTCGCTGGTATGCAGCGCTTTCTTCGCGCACCCACCTTTTGGCGATTTCGCATGCCGTTGCCAAAAGGTTTCGCGGTCAAATTCTGGCAGCGTTGGGTGGCTGCGCGAAGATTCGGGTGATTCATAACGGTATCAACTTGAAGCGATTTTCGATTGACCCGGCGGCGCGCAAGCAGGGTCGGCATGAGCTTGGAGTGGATGAATCGCAGTTTATGGTTGGCATCGTTGGGCAGGTAACTGAGCGCAAGGGACAGCGTGAGTTGATTCACGCATTTGCCAGGGCGTGCAAGCAAATACCGCGCGCGGTTTTGGTGATCGTCGGCGAGCCGCTTTTTAATGACGATAAAAAGTACTGGGAAGAATTGAAGCAGGAAACAGAGGCGCTGGGCATTGCCGGACAGGTTGTTTTTACCGGCGCGCGCAATGACATTCCGGCTGTGATGCAATCGTTCGATCTGTTGGCAGTGAACTCGAAGGTCGAGCCTTTCGGTTTGGTTGTACTGGAAGCAATGGCTTGTGGTACTGCGGTTCTGGCGACGGCGGTGGACGGCGTACCTGAGTTGATTGACCACGAAGTAACTGGGTGGTTGGTTCCAGCAGGTGATGAGCGGCGACTGGCCGAAGCATTAGTTACCTTGGGTAACAATCCCGGATTGCGAAAAAAACTGGCTGAAAATGGCTGCCGGGATACTGCGCCAAGATTTTCTGCTGACAAGTATTTAACTTTGGTTGAGGGGTTTTATTCGCAGTCAGGGGCGGTAGATAACAGGACGCCTGTGAACAAGCTGGCAGCGAATAACTGATTACTTTGAAATGTTACTTCTGAGTGTGACGCATAAGCAATGGTTTTATCAAATGGAGAATATGCATGCCTAAAATCGCGTTGGTTCAAGATTATTTAGCGCAAGTCGGCGGCGCTGAAAAAGTTTATGAATCTCTTCACAACATATTGCCTGAGGCGGATTTATGTTCAACCTTGGCGGTGCGGGAGAAGCTGACGAACGGATTGCGTCAGGCGCGTATTCGTACGACCTGGATGCAGAATCTTCCCTCGCCAGAACGTTACTTCCGCCATTATTTTTTGCTGTTTCCTTTCGCCATTGAAAGTCTCGATTTGACTGAATACGAATTGATCCTCAGCAGTTGCTGCGGATATGCCAAAGGGGTCAGGAAGCATCCGGATGCGGTGCATGTTTCTTATTGCCATACGCCGATGCGATGGGTTTGGCGATATGAAGATTACGCCGCCCGCGAACAATTCGGGCGTTTGAAACAGATGGTATTGCCACCGTTACTTGCCGGGTTGAAGCAGTGGGATTTGCGTGCCTCGCGGAATCCTGACTACTTTATTGCCAATTCGAATATTGTTGCCCAAAGGATCAAGGAGTTTTATCGCCGGGATGCGGTTGTTATTGCTCCGCCGATTAATGTTAACCGGTTCAAGCCCAGTGTTCAGCAGCAGGATTACTACGTGGTGTTATCGCGGTTGGTTGGGTACAAGAGGATTGACCTGGCCATTGATGCTTGTAACAGGCTGAAGCGTAAGCTGGTAGTTATCGGTGATGGGCCGGATCGGAAACGACTGGAGCAGATGGCCGGACCGACAGTGACGTTATTGGGCAGACAGCCGGATGAAGTCGTGGAGGGTTTGGTTTCGCAATGCCGTAGCCTGTTGTTTCCCGGAGAAGAGGATTTTGGGATGGTTCCATTGGAGGTCAATGCGGCAGGGCGTCCGGTCATCGCATATCGCGGCGGTGGCGCACTGGAAACTGTGATTGAGGGCGAGACGGGAATCTTTTTCGATCAGCCGACCACGACATCGCTGGCAGAAGCGATTCTGGAATTTGAACGTTACTCGTGGAATCCGGCAAGGCTGCGGCAGCATGCTGAAAGGTTCAGCGAAGAAGTGTTCCGCACGCGCATTCTTGATTTTCTCAAGTCCGTGGTGCCGGACGCCGTGTCGAGGAAGGTGGATAACGTTCACCCTTCGCCGGGGTTGTCATCTTTAGTAACCCAGGCAAGTTGAGCCATCGAGCAAGAAGGAAAATGGTAAGCCGGAGATATTAAATGTTACTTCCCCTGACACACGAAAGGCATAGAAGATTGGCGAGCGCGGGCGAGCCACCTGCTTTTGATGAAAAGCTTTATGTCGGTTGCCCGAACATAGGCAATCAAGCCCGGTTACTTGAGCGAATCAAAGATGTGCTTGACAGTGGCTGGTTGACGAACAACGGGCGTTACCTGCGTGAATTCGAACAGCGAATTGTGAAGTTGACAGGTGTCAAACATTGCATCGCGGTTTGTAATGCCACCATCGGTCTGGAACTGGTGATTCGGGCGCTGGATTTGCGCGGCGAAGTCATCGTGCCTTCGTTCACCTTTGCCGCGACGGCGCACGCCTTGCAATGGCAGGGGATCACGCCTGTTTTTTCCGATGTTGATCCGCACATGCATTCGTTGGACCCGCAGGATGTCGAACGGCGCATTACGCCGCGCACCACCGGCATCATTGGTGTGCATTTGTGGGGAAGGGCATGCAACACCTCAGCGTTGGAACGGATTGCTGACAAGCATGATCTGAGATTGATGTTCGATGCCGCTCATGCTTTTGGCTGTTCGCACGAAGGCCGGATGATCGGCAATTTCGGTGAAGCAGAAGTCTTCAGCTTCCACGCGACAAAGTTTTGCAATTCGTTTGAAGGCGGGGCAATTACAACCAACAATGACGAATTGGCGGATCGGCTGCGGGCATTGCGTAATTTCGGCATCTCGCAAGACGACATGGTGACCGAAGTCGGCACGAATGGGAAAATGAACGAGGTTTCGGCGGCGATGGGAGTTACTTCGCTGGAGAGTTTGAATGAGTTTGTTGCCATCAATCGTGACAATTATATTACTTATAAGAAATCTTTGGACGGGGTCGCAGGGGTAAAGTTGTTTGAATACGACGAGGCCGAACGTAACAATTTTCAATACATCATTGTTGAAGTTGACGAAGACGTTGCCGGAATCAGCCGCGATCAGTTACTACAGCTTTTGCATGCTGAAAATGTCATGGCAAAGAGGTACTTTTATCCCGGCTGCCATCGGATGGCCCCTTATCGCAATACGCTGCAAAATGTGAATTGGCGATTGCCGATCACTGAAAGATTGGCGAATGGTACTCTGGCTTTGCCGACCGGTTCGGCGGTTGGGGAACGGGCTGTCAGGATGATCTGCGAGATTATCGCGACCGGGCAAGTCGGGCGAGGCCCCCAGGTATTTTCTTCATTGGCAATAAGGGCAATGGGGGCAATGGGCAGGGGCACCCACAGGAAGTGGGAGTATCGAGTGGCCGGAACGGTTGGAACGGAATAAACGCTGGTGCAGCGGTTGATGCCAGATAGGCTAGATGCAGCCAGATAGGCTAGATGCAGGATGATGGCAGGTTTCCAAGACAAGTTTCTGAATGTCGTTAAAGGGCAAAATGGACTGGCGATCGTGGCGAAGTCGCTGGCGGTCAAGCTGGTGGTGCTTGCCATTAACACTTCGACCGGAATCATAACCGCGCGAATGCTGAAGCCGACCGGGCGCGGCGAATTGGCGGCAATGATCTTGTGGCCGGTCTTTTTGACCAATGCCATAACGCTTGGTTTGCCAAGTTCGCTGATCTTCAATTTGCGGCGCTGGCCGGAGCGCGAAGCGAGTATTTTTTCAGGCGCGCTGGTGCTTGGGCTGATATTGGGATTGATGGCCGGGCTGTTGGGAGCGGTGATGATGCCGCACTGGCTGGCGCAGTACACGCCTGAAACGATCAGAACGGCGCAATGGGTGATGGTACAAGCGCCGATGTGCACGCTGATTCTGGTGGGACGCGCGTCGCTGGAAGCCCGCGGGGAGTTCGGCAATTCAAACGCGGCGCTGTTCATGATTCATTTCATGGCTTTGGCGCTGCTGGTCTTAATCTTATTGACGGGCCCCATGACGCCGTTTCGAGCTTCTTTTGCCTATGTTCTCAGCGGCGTGCCTGCTTTTATCTGGATGATGGGCCGACTGTGGCGTATCTACCAGCCGCGTTGGGAAGGCGTCTCGGGTTCCATTCGCGCTTTGTTGCCGTATGGTTTGCGCGCGTATGGGATTGATTTGTTGGGCACCCTGTCGCTGCAGATTGATCAGGTGTTGGTGGTTGGTTTGCTGAATCCGGAGGCCATGGGAACTTACGTGGTCGCGCTGAGCCTGTCACGGGTATTGCAGTTATTTCAGCAGGCAGTGGTCATGGTGCTGTTTCCGAAGGCGACAGCACGCCCGGTGGACGAAGTGCTGATGTTGACTGGCCGGGCCGTGCGAATCAGCACGGTGTTCACCTTGGCGGCAGGCATAGGCGTGATGCTGTGGGGGCAGTGGTTTTTGCAGATTCTTTACGGCAAGGAATTTGTGATGGCGATTAATTTGCTGCGGCTGCTTTCGTTGGAGGCGATTATCACCAGCACGACGCTGGTACTGGCGCAGGCGTTTATGGCGATCGGTAAACCCGGAACGGTGACTTTGTTGCAAGGCGTTGGGCTGGCGCTGAGCGTGCCGCTGATGCTGGTGTTGATCCCACGCTTCGGGCTGCTGGGAACGGGGATGTCGCTGGTGATTTCGGCGCTGGTGCGTCTGGGGTTGATGTTGATGTGTTTTCCGTGGCTGCTGAAAGAGCGTGCCCCGAAGCTGTTGTTCGGACGCGACGATTGGATGTTCCTGTGTCAGCAATTGGTCAAGATTCAGACATAAGGCGAACAGAATTTTTCAAATGGAATTGGTTTCGACTGAATTGGCAAATGCGGAAATGGTTTCGTACCCCCGGGTTTCGCTGGCGCGGGAATGGGGCGCTTGGCTGGCGATGGGCGGCATTGCGGTGTTTGTCGTGGGAATGCTGGCGATTGGGCAGGGCGGTTCATTGCGATTGGCATTTCCGGCGCTGAGCGTTGTCGTTGGCTTCTACCTTTACTGGAAGCATCCGGTGCATTACATCACCTTTACGATGTGGGTCTGGTTCACATCGCCGTTTATCCGGCGGGTCGTGGATTATCAGGGCGGCTGGGTTGATCCGTCGCCGGTGTTGCTGGCGCCTGTGCTGGTCAGCTTCATCGCGGGCCTGGGTTTTTTGCGCTGGGCTTTGCCGTCGCTGCGTTATGGCGGTGCGCCGTTCGTGCCGGCGTTTGCCGGGACACTTTACGGTCTGGGTGTCGGGCTGATTCGCAGTTCGTTCGATTACAAACTGGCTCAGCCGATGCTGACCTGGCTGACGCCGATCTTTCTGGGGTTTCATCTCTTCCACAACTGGCGTGATTATCCGCGCTACCGCACTGCCTTGCAGTGGACGTTTATGCTGGGCGCGTTGGTGATGGGCGCTTATGGGGTCGCGCAATTTCTGCTGGCGCCGCAGTGGGATCGGTTTTGGATGATCAACGTCGAATACCTTTCGTTTGGCAAGCCGGAACCGCTGGGAATTCGCGTCTACAGCACGCTGAATGCGCCAGGGCCGTTTGCGGTCGTGATGATGGCTTGTTTGCTTGTGCTGTTCAGCGCGAAAAGCTGGCTCAGGTTTCCGGCGGCGATTGCCGGTTATTTGTCATTTTTGCTTTCGATGACCAGGTCGGCGTGGACGGGATGGGTACTGGGGATGATTGCATTGCTGGCGGGCATGGAGTTGAAGGCTCGGCTGCGGTTGCTGGTTGCCGCCGTTGTGCTGGTTGCGGTGATTGTGCCGTTGGCAATGATGCCGCCATTCAGTCAAGTCGTTGGCCCGCGCCTGCAATCCATGGCCCAGCCGAAAAACGACACCAGCCTGACAGAGCGAGTTAAAGGCTACGGCAAATATCTGAGCGAAGGTTTTCTCGATCCCCTGGGAAAGGGAATTGGCGTGATGGATCGTGTTTACGCCGTTGCGGCGGATGATGAAACCATTGGGCCGCATGACAGCGCGATTCTGGAATTGCTGTTGTCGCTGGGCGTGCCGGGGGCGCTTTTTTACGGAATCGGTTTGATTGCGTTACTGCTGAGCTTATGGCGGCGCGCCGAAATCCGCCAGGATGTTTTCGCCAACGCCGCGCGGGCAATCGCGTTGGGAATGTTCGCGCAGTTGGTGTTCGGCAGCGTGATGATCGGAGTGATGGGCGTCATGCTGTGGGGGTTTTCAAGCATCGTCATCGCTGCCCGGATGCATCACGCCGAAGATCAGCAGAACGTGACCGCGCCGCATACTGATCTGGCCGATCTGCTATAGCTTTCAAGGTAATGTTTTCGTCTGCCAGGCAAACCGTCGCAAACGAGCATGGAGTTCAGCCTTTAGGCTGTCTGGTTTCCTGGCAGGGCGCGGTCAAGAAAGCCGACAGCCTAAAGGCTGAACTCCATGCTTCTTTTTCTTGAAATCCATAGATTCAACCTTGAAGCTGTGATGAAGAAATCACGATCCGGATTCACAATTTTTGTTTCGCATCCGTCAGAATTCCTGACCGATTGCCAGCCTCATGGCGATGGGCTGACGGCGTTCGGCTTTATCAGCCGGTTGGCCGAACGCGGCCATACCCTGCATGTCGCCGTGCCGGAAATGGAGATCAATGGCGGCTTGCCCGACAACATCAAGTTTTATCCAATCAAGACGAGGACGAAAAGTCTGATCCCGCATCGGCTGGAGTACATGCTGAGAAGCCGATTGCTTTTCAACCGGCTGCGTCGCCAGCATCGGTTTGATCTGATTCATCAATTCAACCCGGTCAATCGCGGGTTAAGCTTGGCCATGATCGGAACCGGGCTGCCCGTTGTGTTGGGCCAGGTGTACCCGGACTGGCCCGCCGATGCGGAAGCTGCGGTCGAGCGGATGACGCTGGGGCAATTGGCGATCAAGGCCAAGTGCTGGCTGAGGCGGCAGATTTTGCGCGTGCAGCAATATTTCGCTTCGGCCTTGATCATTGCCACGCCGGCGTCGCTCGACTCGCTGTATCACCCGGAGCGGATCAGGGAGAAGATTTTTCTGGTCAATTCGGGCGTGGACACGGAACACTTTTCTCCCGGGCCTAGGCTCCAAATGCCCCAAGCAGCGGAAAACGGAAGTGTTCAGCCGAGCATACTTTTCCTGGCCAATCTGTGGCGGCGCAAAGGCATTCTCACCCTGTTGGAAGCGTTCGGCACGATTGCGGCGAAGGTTCCCAACTGCCGGTTGACGGTGGTCGGCAGCAGCGGGATTGAAGACGAAGTTCATGCCCGCGCCAATGCGATGAGTTGCCGCAGCCAAATCACCTTCATCAAACATGTCGCCCGTGACCAGATGCCAGCGTTGGTTCGCCAATGCACGGTCTATTGCCATCCATCCTATGGCGAACCGCTCGGCAACAGCGCGCTGGAAGTGATGGCCTGCGGCAAGCCCATTGTCGGCACGGACGCGGGGGGATTGGGGCTGATCATTCACCCACAAGGCGGGCGCAAAGTACCGCCACGCGATGCCGCAGCATTGGCCAACGCCCTGATTGAAATTCTGGACTCACCGCTGTTGCAGGAACAGATGGGAAAATTCAATCGGCGGCTGCTGGAAGAAAATTACTCGTGGGGCCGCGTTGTTGGAAATCTGGAATCGGTCTATCGCACGGTGCTCAGCCGCAGAAGCGGCGCGATTGATGAACTCTCTGCCAAACCATTTTTGATCGCTGACCGCGCGAGTTGATCGCCGCCGCGCCATTCACGTCCTGATTTGATTGGAGGGTGGTTATGGAAAGGATGATTGAGTATTACAAATCGTCGGACGCTTATGCTGCATTTTTGCAGGCCTGCGACAAAAGCGAGTATGACTCATACATCAGGCTGTTCCGGCGTTTTGTGCCCGTTACTGAGGGCAGGATTCTGGATATTGGCTGCGGCGTCGGAACCAGCACGCTGATGCTGCGCGAATGCGGATTTGAAGCCATCGGCGCGGACGTTTCAGAGAAGTTTCTGCCCGCCCTGCCCGGATTCATCGCGGCGGACTTTCTGGATGCCCGCCAGATTCCTGATGCGATGTATACCGCCGCCGGATGCCATGACGTGATTGAACATGTCGAACAACCGCGCACGTTTCTTTCTGAAATTGTGCGCGTGGTGAAGCCGGGGGGCTTGATTCTAATTCAAGCGCCGAACCTGACATCGCCGCTCGTCGCGGTTCGCGTCGTGCTCGACAACCTGCTGCATCGCACGCCATATCTGGGAATCACCAGCCTGAATGAAGCACTGAAACTGCTGATTGCAAATTTATGGCATAGCCTGTCGGCGGTTGCCGGAGTTGATGCCTTTCGGATGCGCCGGCCAAGACTGGAGACCGGCATCATCTGTTATGACGTTGACGCCATCTATTGGACAAACCCAGCGGAGATTCGCCGTTTTCTGGAATCAGCGGGCTGCGAAATCTGCTGGTATCAAAGACAAGGACGCTCAGTGTTGGCAAAACTGGTTGCGCGGGTTGCGCCGAGTTTCGCCGGACAAATTTGCATTGTTGCGCGCAAACCGGATTGCGCTGATCCGTAGCCTGATGGGCGCGATCCGCCTTCTGCTCAGGCCAGGTTGAGCACCGCGTAAATTTTTATTGCCCGCCTCTTCAACTCGGATTAAACTGCGCCCGTCCTTTCAAGCTGCCTCAGAAAGCCAGCTTCAAATCCGATCCCAAACATAGTTCAAATCTGGCCCCCCCTTATAGCGGTTTGCACTTGTGTGCGACCGCTGGCAGATGTGGCACAAGATGGCATCTTGTGCCTGGCGGTCGGGAACAAGATACCATCTTGTTCCACAGTCGCTGGTCAAGTCGCCTATTGGGCGCACGCATTTGCAAGC
>JBBQVH010000035.1:0-59107 GCA_038211695.1 Blastocatellia bacterium
GTTCCTTCAACCACCTACAGTCAATGTCCGATAATCAGAACTGCAACAAAATTTCAGGGCAGGCCGGGTTTGCACTGGCGGTGTTGTTCGGTATCAACACGATGAATTTTTTCGACCGGCAGATTACCGCTTCGATTGGCAAGCTGATCATTGACGAATTCAAGCTGACGGATTCGGATTTCGGCAATATGGTCATGGCCTTCACGGTGATTTACGCGCTGGTGGGCGTGCCGTTGGGGCGGCTGGCGGATCGCGGGAATCGGTCGCGCATCTTGACCGTGGGCGTCACGCTGTGGAGCTTGTTTACGGCCATGGGCGGACTAGCGTGGAGCTACGTTTCGCTTTTCATCGCGCGAACCTTTGTCGGTGTCGGCGAAGCCAGTTGTTCGCCGGCGGCCAATTCGATGATCGGAGATTTGTATCCGGTCAACCGGCGCGCGCGCGCGACTTCAATTTTTATGCTGGGGTTGCCGATTGGAATCTTTCTGAGCAGCACGTTCGGCGGTTTGATCGCCAAAGCCTACGGCTGGCGCTGGACGCTGGTCATTGCCGCCGTGCCAGGCCTGCTGCTGGCGGTGCTGGCTTACTTCATCAAAGAGCCTGCGCGCGGGGTCAGCGAAGCCGTCAAGGTCGAGCATCAGCAGCATCGAGGATGGGAACCGTATCGCCGCGTGCTGAGCATTCCGACGATGTGGTGGATTATCGCCTCAGGCGCGTTGCACAACTTCAACGCATATGCGGTCAATTCATTTTTGCCGCTGTATCTGGGGCGTTATTTCGGCCTGGACGTGGCGAAGGCGGGGTATGCCTCGGCCATCGTGCTGGGCGCGGTGGGCGTGGTTGGGCTGCTGGGCGGCGGGCTGGCTGCCGACTGGGCGCGCAAAAAAAGCCCGAACGGCAGAATGCTTCTGGCGGCCTGCTCGCTGTTGATTTCAACGCCATGCATTTATCTGGCGCTTGAACAGCCGAAAGGCTCGCTGACGATCTTTATGATCTTGATGGGTGTCGGCTGGATGCTGATCTTTGTTTACTATGTGACGGTCTATCCGGCGGTGCAGGATGTCATCGAACCGAGTTTACGTGGCACGGCGATGGCGCTCTATTTCTGTGCGATGTATTTGCTGGGCGGCGCGTTCGGTTCGAAGATCGTCGGCAACTTGAGCGACCATTTCGGCAAGCAGGCGATGATCGCAGCCGGAGCTTCTCTGGAAGGCATCAAGGTGATTCCGATGCCTTACAGCGCGACCGGACTGCATTCGGCCTTTTACGTCGTGCCGATTGTTTCGCTGCTGCTGGCAATTGTGCTGTTTCTGGGCGCGCGCACTGTCGCTGCCGATATGGAGAAGTTGCAGCGCCGGATGCGCGAAGCGGCGGAAAAAGCCATCAACGGTCAGGCCCAATAATTATCGGGTAGTGGCTCAAAAGGGAGAAAAGGAGAGAATACGGAACAGACGGAAATAACGAAACAAACGGAAACAGAAACATGGCTTGGCAATGCCTTTTCGGTCTCTTCCGGTATTTCAGTTTGTTCCGTCATCTCTCCTGACTGATTCACTACCAATGATCGGGCACAAGACAATTCGTCCGGTTGCGTCCCCGAAGTCGCCCATCTATAATCCGCGCCAACTTACAGCGGGAAACGATCATTTAGTCATTTTCATCGGTTCTTATAGCGGTTTGCACTTGTGTGCGACCGCTGGCAGATGTGGCACAAGATGGTATCTTGTGCCTGGCGGTCGGGCACAAGATACCATCTTGTGCCACAGTCGCTGGTCAAGTCGCGTATTGGGCAGCCGCTATAAACCGATCAACATAGACAGAATAAGCAGTCTCAAAGAGAGATTTTTGAGAAGATCTTTTTGATTTTTGTTCGTGAGTTTTACGCGCAAGAGGAGCTGCCTTATGCAGAGCGAATTATCCTCGCTCGAAGCAGTGCATCTAATTTGGCTTTCAGGAGCGGGCTGCAATGGCGGCTGCACCATGGCGATGCTGGGCGCGTCGGAGCCGGGCATTGAGGATTTGATTCTGGGCAATGTGCCGGATGCGCCGCGTGTGATTTTGATGCATCCGGAGTTGGCAATGGAAAACGGCGATGTGTTCCGCGCGAATCTGGAACGTGCCGCCGCGGGGGAGTTGTCGCCGTTCGTGCTGGTGTTGGAAGGGGCGATTGCCAACGAACAGTTGGCGGGTGAGGGCAGTTTTTCGCGTGTGGGAACCAAGCCGGATGGACGGCCTATTACAACCGCCGAGTGGGTAGACCGTCTGTCGCCGCAAGCTGAAGCCGTTATGGCCATCGGCAGTTGCGCGGCGTGGGGCGGGATGATGGCGGCGGATGGCACCCCGATCGGTGCGCGCGGTCTGGAAGATTATTTGGGCCGTGATTTCAAAAGTCGCGGCGGATTGCCGATTATAAATGTTCCCGGTTGCGCCCCAACCGGAGAAGGTTTTATCGAAACTTTGACGTACGTCTTTCTTCATCTGGCTCAACTGGTGCCCCTGGACTTGGATGAAGAACGCCGTCCTCGCTGGCTTTACAATCACCAAACATATCCGTTGCCGCCGCGCGTGGAATATCCGCCTGCGGTAGGATTCGATCTGTCAAACCGTCCGGCGGTCAGTTGCCCTGTCCCCGCGACGGGATGGCTGCGCGGATTTGGCGGGTGTGCAAAGGTGGGAGGCAGTTGTATCGGCTGCACCGAGCGTGATTTCGTGGATCAGTACATGTCGCTCGCCCGGCCCGATCCGGCGTTTTAAGCTCCCGTGATTCGAAGCCAGCACGCCTGCCCCGGCGTTCTGCGGCACTTTTTTTGAGCGTATCCTCTCCTCACTAGGTCTCACACGTTCTGGCGAATAACGACGAGTCGCCGTCTTCTTACTTGTCACAGAGTTGACAGATTTGAAGCCTGCGTTCGCAATCGCAAGCGGTACAGACTATTCCGTGACATTCAAAGCTCTTCCAATCGAATTCGATGCATATGGTCGTGCGCACTTGCGCGACGAAGAGGACGTTGCGCCCTTCCGCGTCGAAAACGATCCGCGGATTCAGCGGGCGCTCAATCGCGAACGCGCGTTGGAAAAGCTGGCGGACAACCCGCACGTGCGGGCGTTCAATGCCACGCCGGTGACGCGTTCGGCAGGTAATCTGGCCTTGCGCGCAGTGGTTGATTTCGAACAGCGGCGCGTGCTGGACGCGCAGGTCGAAAACGCTCAGTTCTGCGGTTATGAATTGATCGCCCTAAACCGCGAACCTTCTGATGCCGTCCATATCGCCAGCCGTGCGCGCGGTTCATCCAGCGTTGCGCATACGATTGCTGCCGCGATGGCGCTGGAAATGTCCTGCGGCGTGACACCGCCGCCGATGGCGATTCTGGCGCGAAATCTAGGCTCCTGCGGCGAGATCATTTGCGAAAGCGCGCATCACCTGTTTGTGCTGGCCGGGCCGGATTATTCCGAAGCCGCGATCAGCCGCACCAGCCTTTCGTTGTGGGGCAAAGCGCAGAAAACTCCCGCGCCCGGTGTCGAAGTTCATGGCATGGACACCATTGCCGAAGTGATGCGCGGGCTGAACCCGATGAGCGGTCACCTGTATTTGGAAGCGTTGCAGATGGCACGGCTGGCGCGGGAGATTGTGACGCTGATGCTGGGCAAATATCCGCATCCTTCGGCGATGGTTCCTGGCGGCGTCGGCATTGAAGCGAACAAAGAGACTTTCAATCAGGTGCTTGGCCGCATCAATACGCTGCTGGATTACGCCAAGAAAGTCGCGGTGCTGTGGGACGATCTGGTGGATTTCTTTTATGACGCTGAGCCGCGTTACCGCCGCGTTGGCGAACTGCCGGGCAATTTGTTGACCGTCGGGATGTGGGATGACCCGGAAGGGTATGACGCCAGTTATACCAACGCCGGTGGGTGGGGAATGCAGCGGATGGCGATGCCGGGCGTCATGATTAACGGCGAGCTACGCACTTCGCGGCTGACCGACATCAACATCGGCATCGAAGAGTTCGTCGAACACTCCTACTTTGAAAATTGGCCGGAGCAGCTTTTCTCCGCCGATCCGTTGACTGCGCCGCTTTCACCCTGGCATCCGTGGAACAAGCAGACAATCCTGGCACCGGCGGCGCGTGACTGGCGCGGAAAATATTCATGGGCGGCGGCTCCGCGCTGGGATCGTGAACCGATGGAAACCGGCGCGCTGGCGCGGTTGTGGATCAATACCGTCAATGCCAATCAGAACTGCGAATTTATTACTCCCGGCCGTCGTGCGCTGGAAATCGCTTTGCCGAAAGGGCAACAGCCGCCGATGAATTTGCGCTGGCTGATTCCCGAACGGCCGAACACGTTGGAACGCAACCGCGCGCGGGCATATCAAATTGCCCACGCGGGGATGGTCGCTTATGCCAATCTGCTTCAGGCGTTTGATTATATCCGGCGTGGCGAAGTTTCGATGTCACGCCGCTTCCATGTGCCGGAAAAGACGACCATCGGCGCGGGCTTCTGGGATTGCGGGCGCGGCGCGGTGACGCATCACGTGTCCATCCGCGAGCAGCGAATCATGAACTACCAGATCATCACGCCGTCCGAATGGATGGGATCGCCGCGCGACGCCGTCGGGATGCCCGGCATTTATGAAGCCGCGGTGATGAACACGCCGCTGCTGGAAGAATGCGCAAGGCCGGAAGACATGACCGGCATTGATATTTTGCGAACGCTGCGGAGCTTTGATCCCTGACACTAATGGTTTTCAGAAACTTGCCAATCGAATTCGACAAAGGTGGACAAGCAAGGATGCGCGCTGTTGGCGTAGCCGATCCGTTCGGGTTGGAGACCGCCACGCGCGCGCCGCTGGCCCCTTTGGCGGATGACCGTGAACGCCGTGAACGCCGTGAACGCCACGAACAATTATTGCAAGAAGCGGCGAACAAACCTCATGTTCAAACCCTGGAAATAGACCCGCTAACACGTGCGTCGGAACGGCTGGCGTTGCGGGCGCTGATTGATTTTGACGAACACCGCGTGCTGGATGTGCGCGTTGAAAACACGAATTACCGCGGCTACGAACTGCTGCTGAAAGACCGCGCGCCCAGTGACGTTGTCGCCATTGCCAGCCGCGTCAGCGGGCAGGGCAGCGGCGCGAATTCGATCGCAGCGGCCCAGGCGTTGGAGATGGCCTACGGCATTGCACCCCCGCCGCTGGCAACGATTGTGCGCAGTTTGGGCGCAGCGGCAGAGTTGATGGTATCGCACACGCGGCATCTGTTTTTGGTGGCTGGGCTGGATTATTCGGAAGCCATCGTCAGCCAGACGAATCCGTCATTATGGGCAAGGGCACAGGCCGCATCGGCGCCGGGCGTGGCGTTTCATGGCTATCGTACGATTGGCGAATTGATGCACGAGATGAACCCGCCCAGCGGCCACCTCTATCGCGAAGGTCTGCATCTGACGCGCGCCGCCACAGAAGTCGCAACGTTCATCTTTGGAAAATATCCGCATCCGTCGTCCATCTTTGCGGGTGGGGTCGGAATCGAGGCGAACAAGGACACCTTTCATCAAGTACTGGGCCGCATCAATCGCCTGGTGGATTTTTCGAAAAAAGCCGCTTCCGTTTGGGACGACCTGGTTGAATTTTTTTATGCTGCCGATCCGCGCTACGCGCGGGTGGGCGAGACGCAAGGGAATTTGATCAGCAGTGGTTTGTGGGACGACCCGGCCAGTTATGACGCGACCTTTGAAAAGTGTAACGACTGGGGCGAGAGCCGTTTGTCCACGCCCGGCGTTGTGGTCAAAGGCAAGTTGCGGACAACGCGTCTGGCGGAAGTCAGCGCCGGCGTCGAAGAGTTCGCCGACCGCTCGTATTATTCGGCGTGGAATGGCCATCCGTTGAAGGCCGATCCGCTGGGCGTGCCGCTGTCGCCGCTGCATCCGTGGAACAAGCTGACGATTCCCGTGCCCGCCGCTAACAGTTGGCAAGGCAATTACAGTTGGAACACCGCGCCGCGCTGGGATCGCGAACCGATGGAGTCCGGCCCGCTGGCGCGTCAATGGATTACGGCGATGGCAGGGAAGCTGAAGAATGAGTTCATTCATGTCATCAAACCCGGCGGGAACAATGCCGCCGGATTTGGGTTGGAAATTGATCTGCCGAAGTTCCAGCTTCCGGCGATGAAGATGATCTGGCGCGTTCCCGAACGCGCCAACGCGCTGGAACGGCATCGCGCGCGGGCGTATCACATCGGCTACTGCGGCGTGGTGGCGCTGACCTATTTGCTGAAAGCGTTTGATTGTTTACAGCGCGGCGAAAAGGCGATGTCCACGCGATTCCGCGTGCCGCAGGAAGCCATCGGCGCGGGCTTCTGGGAAGACGCGCAGGGCTGTTTGATGCATTACGCCATGATCGCCAATGAGCACATCGCCAATTACCAGATTATTACTGCGTCCGGCTGGATGAGTTCGCCGCAGGATGCCTTTGGCAAACCCGGCCCGTACGAGCAGGCGATGCTTTCGACGCCGCTGCTGGAAGAGTTCGGCCAGCCCGATGATTTTACCGGTATTGACTTACTAAGAGCTGTTCGAAGTTTTGACCCTTGAATGGATTGCGGATTGTGGATTGCGGATTGTGGATTTTCTGATTGCCGTAACGTCGGCCAACCAAAGAATCCGCAATTTGCATCAAGCCCTACTGGCCGCAATCCGCAATCCAACGTCCCCGTAGGAGGTTTGAATGCGACTGCCAACTTGGAAATTTAGAAATGTTGAAGAGGATCGAGAAGAAAACGCGCGCAGATTGCACGAGGCTGCCTGGCCAGACATGTTTGCCAATCTGCAAAGCGCGTATGCGGAACTGACCAACGCGCAGTTCGAATTGGAGCGGCGCACGGCGGAAATTTCTGAAACGCGCGACCTGTTCCAACAGGTCATCTCGTCAATGTCAGAGGCGTTGTTTCTGACCGACCGTTCGGGCCGAGTCATCCGCGCCAATCCGGCGGCGGCTTCGCTGTTGGAATGCCAGGAGACTTCGATCCTTGGCCGTCCGCTGACGGCGGTCTGCGGTTCGGACGAAATTCCGGCGACGCCGTGGAAGCTGATGGAAATTGCGCCGACTGGGCGATTGACCAATCTGGACGCGGACATTCGCACGCTGGGCGGCGGACTGATCCCGGTCAGCTTCTCGCTCGGCCTGATGCACGACAAGCAGAACAAGATCACCGGCGTGCTGGCCGTTGCGCGTGACATGCGCGAACAGCGCAGCCTGATCAACAGTCTGGTTGGCGCACGCACGCGCTTTCAGGAACTGCTCGAATTCGCGCCCGACGCCGTGGTGCTGGCCAATCAAGACGGCGAGATTGTGCTGGTCAACACGCAGACCGAAAAACTGTTTGGTTATAAACGCGACGAACTGTTGGGGCGCACCGTCGAAATCCTTGTTCCCGAACGCATGCGCGGCCAGGCGCCCGAACCAAAAGAGTTCAAAGACGACGCGCTGATGGATCTGGACGAAGCGCTGTTGACCGGCAGCCTTTCAGGCACGGCGGAACAGGTGGAGTTCTACCTGCTTGACCGCGATGGGCGCGAATTCCCCGCGGAAATCACGCGCCGCCAGATCGAAACCGAAGACGGCGTGATGGTGATGAGCCTGATCCGCGACATCAGCGAACGCAAACGCGCTGAAGCCGCGCGTCGCGCCGCCGAATCGCGCTATCAGGAGTTGTTCGATAACGCCAACGACATCGTTTACATCCACGACCTGGAAGGCAATTTCAAAGGCCTGAACCGGACGGCGGAGAAATTGACCGGCTATTCGCTGGAAGAAGCGTTGCAGATGAATATCGGGCAGGCAGTCGTGCCGGAGTTTCTGCCCAACGCGCAGCAGCGAATCATGGATCATTTGGCCGGACGCAACGACGTTCCGCCTTTTGAATTGCAGATCATCTGCAAAGACGGTTCGATCTTGCCGGTTGAAGTCAGCACGCGGTTGATGATGGAAAACGGCCAGCCCATCGGCGTACAGGGCATCGCTCGTGACGTGACCGAGCGCCGCCGCGCTGAAGTCGCGCACCTGGCCGCCGAAGCCCGCTACCATTCGCTGTTCGACAACGCCAACGATCTGATTTACACCCACGATCTGCAGGGCAATTTCCTGTCGGTCAATCAAATGTCCGAACGCATCACCGGCCACACGCACGAAGAGGCGATGCGGATGAACATCGGGCAGATCGTCGCGCCCGAATACCTGCCGATGGTGCTGGAACGGGTTGGCAGGCAAGTGCAGGGCGAAGAGTTCAAGACCCCGCTGGAACTGGAGATTGTTTGCAAGGACGGCCATCGGCTGACGCTGGAAATCAACACGCGCGTGCTGGTCGAAGGCGGAATGCCGGTCGGCATGCAAGGCATCGCGCGCGACATTACCGAACGCAAGCAGGCCGAACTGTTGCAGTCGCGATTAAACCGCCAGGCTGCGTTGCGCGCCGATATTGGCGCGGCACTGACTGACGAAAATGACTCGCTGCCGCAAATTCTGCAGAAATGTTCGGAAGCAATTGTTCAACATCTGGACGCCAGTTTTTCCCGCATCTGGTTATTGAATGAGGCGGGCGACCATCTGGAATTGCAGGCCAGTGCTGGCGCACCCGCTGAACTTAATGGCCAGCAGGCTCGCGTACCGGTGGGCAAGTTCAAAGCGGGCCTGATCGCCGAGCAGAAAACGCCGCACCTGACCAATGATCTGGCGAATGATCCGAGCATCGCGGAGGAAGATTGGGCGCACGTCGAAGGCTTGACCGCTTTCGCCGGATACCCGCTGATCGTTGGCGAACGATTGATCGGTGTCATGGCGTTATTTGCCAAACAGAAACTTGAACCTGACACGTTAAGTTCCCTGGGCGCGGTGGCAGACATCCTGGTCCACGGAGTTGAGCGCAAGCGCGTTGAGGAAGAGCGCGAAAAATTGCTCGAACGCGAACACGAAGCCCGCATGATGGCTGAAACGGCGAACCATCTGAAAGATGACTTCCTGGCCATGATCTCGCACGAACTGCGCGCGCCGCTCACCGCGATTCTGGGTTGGGCGCAAATGCTGCGCTCCGGCACGTTGGATCGCGCTTCGGCGGAACGCGCTTTAACGACCATTGAACGCAACGCTAAATCGCAAGCGCATCTGGTCGGCGACCTGCTGGACGCTTCGCGCATTGCCACCGGCAAACTCAGTCTGGAAAGCAAACCGGTTGAACTGATGAGCGTCGTGGATGCCGCAGTGGATGCAGTGCGCCCATCGGTCGAAGCCAAGAGCTTGCGCATGCAGATTGTGCTGGAACCCTGGGTTGGCCCATTCAGAGGTGATCCGGAACGGTTGAAACAGATCGTCTGGAACCTGCTATCGAACGCCATCAAGTTCACGCCCGCCGGTGGATTGATCGAAGTCCGCCTTGAACGTTTGGAGCAGAAAGCACTGCTGATTGTCAGTGACACGGGGCAGGGAATTGACCCCGAATTCCTGCCGCACATCTTCGACCGCTTCCGCCAGGCCGATAGCTCAACCAAGCGTCAGCAGGGCGGTTTGGGCCTGGGGCTGGCCATCGTCAAACACTTGGTCGAACTGCACAACGGCGCGATCTACGCCTACAGCCGGGGCGAGGGCCAAGGCTCAGACTTTATGATTACGCTGCCACTGGCTACGCCAGAGACGGAATCGAAGGGCAGTGAACTGTGGCCCGAAACCTTGCCCGAAAGCCAGACCAAATCCGGCAGCTTGCGCGGCGTCAAGGTGCTGGTTGTGGACGACGAACACGACACGCGCGAAATTCTAAGCGTCATGCTGGCGCGTTATGGCACCGAAGTTCGCGCCGCCGGATCGGTCGCTGAAGCGCTGGAGATACTGACAACGTGGCAGCCCGACATGCTGGTTTCGGACATTGGCATGCCGGGCGAAGACGGCTACGTCATGATCCAAAAGCTGCGCGCATTGCCGCCTGACGAAGGCGGCGAAATCCCCGCCATCGCGCTGACCGCCTTTGCCAGCCCGATTGACCGCGAAAAGGCACTGGCCGCTGGCTTCCAACGTCATTTGTCGAAACCGGTCGAACCGGTCGAACTGGCCAAGATCGTGGCCCGCGTGCTAGGCCGCAGCGAAGAGGGCATCACACTGTAACTTTCAGCGCATGCTGAAAGGCGAAACGCCCACGCATTGAACAAGCCCCAGCAGCAGAGTTGTTCAATTCGCGGGCGTTTTGCTTTGCTTATAGCAGATTGCACATGCTTGCGACTCAAGACAAGGCAGGTTCACCGCAGAGGCGCAGAGATCGCAGAGACAGCGCGGAGAGAATTTGCCACCTCTGCGTTTCCTCTGCGTTTCCTCTGCGTACTCTGCGCCTCTGCGGTGAAGGTTTTGGTCGCTTCCAACTGCAAATCGCTATAACTCAATCGTTGGCGGAATCGCCTTCGGACAAGCGCAGGCCGAACCGCTCTGCCATTCGATAGAGCGTGCGCCGGTCAATGCCCATGACGGCGGCGGCTTTGGTTTTGCTGCCGCCGACGACATCCAGCACGTGCAGCATATAGCGCCGTTCCAGTTCGTCCACCGTCGGCAGGTCGTCGAATAATGCGGCCAGAGGAGAACGGGCGGCGGCTTCGCGGACTTCGACCGATTGCAGTCTGGCGGGCAGGTCTTCGGGTTTGATTTCGTGGCCGCGCGCATGCAGCGCGGCGTATTCAATCGCCGACTCCAGTTCACGCACATTGCCGGGCCAGTCATAAGCGACCAGCACTTTGATGGTCTCTTCCGCAAACTTCAGCGATTGCCGTCCGGCGTTCTCTTCGGCGCGATGCAGGAAGCGGTCGGCCAGCAGCGGGATGTCACTGCGGCGTTCGCGCAGCGCGGGCGTGCGCAACGTGATGGTGCTGAGCCGGTAATACAGGTCTTCGCGAAAAGTTCTCTTCGCGACTTCTTCCTCCGGATTGCGATTGGTCGCCGTGACCACGCGTACATCCACAGGAATGTTTTTGGTTGAGCCGACACGGCGAATTTCCCGCTCCTGCAGGGCGCGCAGCAGTTTGACCTGCATGCCTGCGCTGGTTTCGCCAATCTCATCCAGAAACAACGTTCCGCCTTCGGCCTCTTCCCACAATCCGCGCCGGTCTGCGATTGCGCCTGTGTATGCGCCTTTGATTGAGCCGAACAACTCAGCTTCGAGCAGCGTCTCGGTCAACGCGCCGCAATTGACGGGGACAAACGGGCCGGTAGCGCGAGCACTGTGTTCGTGGATTGAGCGGGCCGCCAGTTCTTTGCCGGTCCCTGATTCACCGATAATCAATACAGTGGATTTTGAAGGCGCGACCCGTGCAATCTGTTTGTAAAGCTCCAGCATTGCGGGTGAGCGGCCAAGCAGGCTAGGCGGTTCTTTGCCATGGTCATTAAGAGACGGCGTCAGGGCTTCGTTCCAAGGCTGCTGTGAATCGCTTTTTTCCAACGCGCGCTGAACAGCGGCAATGACCTCTTTGACCTTGAAGGGTTTCGAGATCAAGTCCCACGCGCCTTCCTGCGTGGCTTTGACGGCGGCGTTCAACGTCCCGAAGCCCGTGACCAAAATCACCGGGGCCGGAATGCCGATAGATTGTTCGCGCAACTGTTTGAGCAAATCCAGGCCCGACAGGTTGGCTTCCAGATTGATGTCGCTGACGACCAGATGGAACTTTTCGCGCGCGGCCAGCTTCAGCGCCAGCTCCGGCGATTGCGTTGTTTCAACATCCCAGCCTTGTGCGGCGAAGATTTCGCGCAGCACGTCGCACGACGCGCGGTCATCGTCCACTACCAGAATACGCTTCATAAACTCCTTGCTGTGTGGCGCGATCTGCGGACTTACTCCACACTGGAAAACTCAGCCGGAAGCGCGCGCCCTTGCCCACAGAGCTTTCGACAACGATCTGGCCGCCATGCTCCTGCATTACCTGATTCACGACAACCAAGCCCAGCCCTGTGCCTTTGCCTTTTTCTTTGGTGGTGTACAGCGGATCGAACAGCCGCGCGCGCGTCTCTTCATTCATGCCATATCCATCGTCGCTGACTTCCACCCAGATACTTTGTCCGCCCGCCGCCGAATCCAGCTTTGTCGTCACCTGCTTTGTAGTCAGATGAAGCTGCCCACCTTCAGGCATGGCGTCCAGCGCGTTGTTGACCAGGTTGATGAAGGTTTGTTGCAAACGATCTGCATCGCCGGAAATCGGCGGCAGATTCCGGGCAAAACTGGTTGTCAGTAACACACCGCGCTCTTCCAGCAGCGGTGCGATTGCATTCACGATGCGTTCCAGCAGCGCGTTTAGATTCAACGGCGCCAGCAGCGCAGCCTCGCCGCGCGTGTTATCCATCATCTGACGCACGATGCGTTCAATGCGGTCAATCTGTTCGCCGATGATTTCAGTGCGCGTTTCGGCGGATTGCGGGTTCTGATAAAGCTCATCGCGTAATAACTGGATGTGGCAACTGATCAGGTTGAGCGGCGTGCCGACTTCGTGCGCGAACTTGGCTGCGGTCTGTTCGGCGGCGGCCAGCCTTTCCAATTGCATCAACCGGCGCGACGTTCGCCACAATTCCAGATTGGTGGCTTCCAGTTGTTCATTGCGCTGCTGCAATTGCGCGGTGGCATCCTGCACGCGCTCGCGCAGGACATCCTGTTGGCGCTCGCGCTCAAGGGTCATTTCGTTAATCTGTCCAAGCAGGCTGTTGAACTCCTGCGATAGCAACCCGACTTCGTCCATCGGGCGCGGCGGTGCCTGTGCGTTCAATTCGCCTTTGCGCGCTCGCGCAATCACGGCCAGCAGACTTTCAATCGGGCGATAGACCAGATTGCGAAAGAGGGCATAGGTTGAAAGCGTGATCAGCAACACCGCAGCCAGCGCCAGCCACATTGCGTTGCGGGCATAGCTCAATGCAATCGAAGGCCAATCGTCCAATCGCTCCACAACTTCGACCGCGCCGATAATCGCATTGTTTTTCTTGATCGGCGCATACACGTGGTAATGCGTGTCTTTTGGGCCGGAGTACTCTTCGGTTTCTGCATCAGCGATTTTTCCCACCGTCAGCAGCGCCAATGCTGTTGCGGGGATCGCTTGAGCGGGCGGGCACCCGGAAGTGGCAATCTGCGGGCGGAGTTCTTCGCCGGAGCCTTTCCAGATTCGCATCCCGATCAGATTGGGCCTGCCGCCGCCCACCAGCTTCGCATCCAGCAGTAAATCCGCGTCGCTCTGAGTGGTCTGCAACTGTTCCAGATGGTCGGCCAGATTGACGGCCTCCAACTCGGCCAGATCCTTCTGATCCTCGTGCGCCAGGTTAATCAGCCGGGCGCTGTTGGTCGCCAACGCGGCGATCAGCACGGCAATCGTGATAGTCGAAGTAATCAATGTTGTTTTGACGTGGAGCTTCACCAATGTCCCCATCGTAGCAGAGCTTTCATCGCAGAGGGAATTGTCGTCGCAATCGTGGTGCCAGCCGCAAAGCTCCGAGTCCAAACTTGTTGTTTAGAATAGACACTATCGGTTTTAAGCATGGAGTTCAGGCTTCAGCCTGCAGTTTGCCAGCAGGCTGAAGCCTGGCTTCACTCTGCGCACAAAACGGCCTGAAGGCCGAACTACAAGCCGCAGGCTGAAGCCTGAACTCCATGCCGCAGTTATTTCCGATAAGGTTTTATGCAAAAACAGTCGAATGAGGAACCGTGAGCGAAGGCTCGAACTCCAGGGCCGTTTAGGCTTGTGGCGAAGTGGTCATCGTCCATGGCCGCGTAACCAATCCGCCACATAACGCTTTGCCTGTATTTCCGCCAATAATGTCGCTGTGTTCGTTGACGCCAATGTTTTCAGCCCTTCCGCGCTGTATTGCCAAGCTGGCACGAGCGTTGCTCAAACCGTGTTCTGCTGCAAGCGTAAAGACAAAACCAATACTCCAATAGGTGAACGTAGAAGATGCCAGAGATTGATGCTGACAGGCTTATGAAGTTGATCGGGAACGTGGGACACGGCGCTTTGCTGCTTTGCGCGTTGGTCTGCGTGACGATGGCGCAATCCAACGCCTCAGTGCCAGCGATTCCACAGCGGCTGACGCTTCAGCAGGCTGAACAATTATTGATCGAGCGCAACCTGGCGGTGACGGCGGCGAAATATCAGATTGATGCCAGCCGTGCCGCCAAACTTATCGCCAGCTTCAAACCCAATCCTGTGCTGACCGTCGGCGCTGAGCAGTTGACCTTCGCTCATCCATTTCACACGGACTCAAATGCCGGCGCGCAAACCACTCTCACTCTGCGCGTGGACAAGACCGTCGAGCGCGGCCACAAACGCGAATTGCGCACGGAGCAGGCCGATTATCTGGTCAAGGCCAACGAAGCGCAGATGCTGGACACGATTCGCACGCAGGTTTATCAACTGCGCCAGGCGTTCAACGCCGCGACTTTGGCGCGCGAAAATCTGTTGCTGGCGGAACAAACCGAACAGCAGTACGAACAGACAGAGAAGCTGACCGCAGCCAAAGTCGAAAACGGCGAGCTGCCCGGCCTGGAAGTGTATCGCGCTCGCGCCGGACGATTGCAGTATGAACAGGCTGTGTTGCAGGCGCATACCGCATACGAATTAGCGGCGCGCGATGTGCTGAACCTGCTGGGCGCGCGCACTGAAGACATTGCGCCTGCCAATGCACAAACTGCGACGGTTGTTCCTGCCAGCTTCAACGCATCCTCTGTCGCGACCTCCATCCAGAGAGCAGACGCTCCGCAGTTCTCCGCTTCGCTGCGCAGCGCGCCGGTTGAACTGATAGCCAGCTTCGATGACCGCCCAATTGCGCAAAACCTGGAAGAGTTGCGGCAGGGAGCAATCGCTGAACGCCCGGATATATTGGCCGCGCGCTATTTGGTGGAATCGGCGGGACGTAATGTTTCGCTGACGCAGGCACAGCGCGTGCGCGACATTTCGGTTGGGACGGAATACCAGCGCGTCGGTTCGGACAACAGCGTCGGCGGAACAATGTCCATCCCGCTGTTTCTTTATAACAATCAACGCGCCGGCATCGCGCAGGCCGAAGCCCAGCGAAAAGCCAGCGAAGCTTTGCTGCGACAGGCGGAACTGCAAGCCACGACTGATGTCGAGAAAGCCTATCAATCCTATTTATCGGCGCGCCGTGTGCTGGATCTGTATGGCACGCAGAATCTGAAACAGATCGAAAAGCTGCGCAGCATCGCCGCGCTCAGCTACAAGGAAGGGGCGTCGAGCTTATTTGAATTGCTCGATGCGCAGCGCACTTATAACGCGGCGCTGACTTCGCTCAATCAAGCTCGCGCTGATTATCAGCTTGCGTTGTGGCAGTTGGAGCAGGCGACCGGCAGGCCATTACGTTAAGAAGAGTGTGGCGCGAGTTGATTACTCGCGCTCGTCCTTTACAGCGCAAAGCGGGGCAAGGCGATTAAACAAATCGCCACACACCACTCAAGAAACTAATTGGAAGAGCAGGGCGAATCGTATGGAAAACTTGGAAATTGAGGGAAATTTTTCTGATCAACCGGAGAGCGCCGTTTCTGAAGTGCGATCTCAAGTCAGAAAGAACAAGACTTTCACGATTGCCGGAATCGCTTTGCTGATTGCGGGAGCAATCTTCAGCGTAATGATCTGGCGCAAAGGCGGGCTTCACGAAGAAGGGAAGGCCGCAGCGGCTGAAACAACTGCATCCTCTGCCATCCAGCCGGTTCCTGCTGACGTGGCAATCGCGGCAGAAAACGAGTTGCCGCAAATCACGGTCGAAGCCGTAACCGAGCAGACGGTAGATATTGAGCAGGAAACAACGGGAAAGGTTGGATTCAATGAAGACCGCCAAACGCCCGTGTTCACGCCCTATGCAGGCCGCGTGGTCGAAGTGTTGGCCAGCAAAGGTGAGATTGTCAGGCAAGGCCAGCCGCTGCTGGTTGTCGAAGCGCCCGATTTGATTACCGCTGCGAACGATTTGTCCGCTGCGCGGGCCGATCAGGAACGATCAAAAATTGCGCTGGATGCCGCCCAGAAGATTGCCGAACGTTCGCGCACGTTGTTCGAGAAGGAAGCGCTGGCTGCCAAAGATATGCAACAGGCCGAAGTTGATCTGGCGCGCAGCCGGGAAGAGTTGCGACGCGCTCAAGCCGCTGTTGCCGTTTCTGAAAACAAACTGGCCCTGTTCGGCAAAACTGAAAAAGAGATCGCGCATCTGGAAATCCAGCCGGTTGGCAACATAGACCGCCGTGTCGTCATTCGCGCGCCGATTAGCGGCACTGTTGTTGATCGCAAAGTCGGCGCCGGTCAATACATCAAATCGGACATGCCCGATCCGCTCTATCTGATTTCAGACCTTTCGACGCTGTGGGTAATGGCCGACGTGTACGAAAGTTTTCTGCCGAACATTCGCATCGGTTCGCCAGTGGAAATCAGCGTGGCATCAGCGCCCAACCGTTCGTTTCCGGCGCGCATTTCCTTCATCAATCCAACCGTTGATGCGGCGACGCGCACGGTTCGCGTTCGCTGCGTGGTGCCGAATGCAGGCTCGACTCTGAAGCCGGATATGTTCGCCAGGATCAAGATCGGTTCCATGGTCAAGCAATCAAAAACGGTTGTGCCCACAGGCGCAATCATTTCGCAGAACAACGCGTCCCTGCTGTTTGTCGAAGAGGGGCACGGGCGGTTCCGCCGCCGCGAAGTGAAGGCTGGCAACGAAATCAAAGGCATGACCGTGATCGAAGATGGCGTTAAACCTGGCGAGCGCGTAGTTACGCACGGCGTGCTGCTGCTGAATGGAATCGCAGGGAAAACGCAAGGCGACAAATTCGAATAGACCTGGGAGCGCAGTGCTTCCAGCCTGCGTGCCTTGTAAGGAAGGCCGTTCGGAAAAGAAAAGGACGCGCCTGCAAAGACTCGCAGCCGGAAGGACTGCAGTCCCCGGGATAGAACTGTAATGATCAATCGTCTGGTTTCATTTGCGCTCAATCAGCCGCTGTTTCTGATTCTGATTGCCCTGCTTTTTATCGCCGCAGGAATCAGCGCGTTCAAAGCGCTGCCGGTCGAAGCCTTCCCGGACGTGACCGACGTGCAGGTCAACGTCATCACGCTGTATCAGGGCCACGCTGCCGAAGAGGTCGAAAAACAGGTCACCATTCCGATTGAAGTTTCGTTGGGGAGCCTGCCGCATTCAGTACGACTGTTTTCACACACACAGTTCGGGCTGTCGTTCATGGTCGTCACGTTTGACGATTCCGTGAATGATTACTTTGCGCGGCAGCAGGTGCTGGAACGCATTCAAAGCGTTGAACTCCCCGCAGGCGTGCAGGCGACGCTTGGCCCGCTGGCGACGCCTGTGGGCGAACTCTACCGCTACCGCCTGAAGAGCGACACCATGAGTGTGACCGACTTGCGCTCAATCCAGGATTGGACGGTCGAACGCCAGATTCGAACTGTACCTGGCATTGCGGACGTTGTGACCTACGGTGGATTCGTCAAGCAGTATCAGGTCGAACCTGATCCGGCGAAGATGAAAAGTTACAACGTCACGCTGTCGCAGCTTTCCACTGCGCTTGGGCGCGGCAGCGCGAATGCAGGCGGCAGCTTCGTGGACAAGGGCGAGCAACAATATTTGATTCGCGGCATTGGATTGCTGAAATCGCCGGAAGACATTGGCAACATTGTCGTCGCTGAACGCAACGGCACGCCGCTGCTGGTCAAAGACATTGCGCAGATCGAGATTGGTTCGGTTCCCCGGCAGGACATTGTCGGCCAAGACAAAGATGACGATGTGGTCACCGGCATTGTGCTGATGCGCAAAGGCGAAAATCCGTCCGACGTGCTGACGGCGCTGAAAGAGAAAATTGATTCGCTGAACAGCAAAGGCTTGCCCAAAGGCGTGCAGATCGTGCCGTTTTATGACCGCACCTGGCTGATCGGTACGACAATGAAGACGGTCTTCAAGAACCTGCTGGAAGGCGCGGTGTTGGTGACCATCGTGCTGCTGCTGTTTTTGGGCAATCTGCGATGTTCGTTGATCGTTGCGATCATGATTCCAATGTCGCTGCTGGCGACCTTCCTGGGGTTGACGATCAAAGGCATTCCGGCCAACCTGCTTTCGCTTGGCGCAATGGATTTCGGAATCATCGTGGACGGTGCGGTGATCGTGGTCGAAAACATCTTCCGCGAACTGGCTGAACAATCGCACCGCCGCAAAGGTTTTTCGCGCAACCTTGAAGCCATTAAAGACGCAATCTTGAAAGCAACCGAAGAGGTCGGGCGACCGACGTTCTTTTCGATGCTGATCATCATCACGGCGCACATCCCGATTTTTACTTTGCAGCGGCACGAAGGACGCATCTTCTCGCCGATGGCCTACACGGTGGTGTCGGCGTTGATCGGTTCGCTGCTGTTTTCGCTGACTTTGGTGCCGTTACTCTGTTACTTCTTCCTGCGGCGCAATCTGTCTGAGAAAGAAAACCTGGTCGTCCGCACCTGCAAACGAATTTATCAGCCCGCGCTGAAATGGGCGCTCAATCATCGCAAGACCGTGCTGGCTTCAGCGGTGCTGATGCTGGGCGTCAGTCTGGCTGCAGTGCCTTACCTTGGCAGCGAATTTCTACCCGAACTGAACGAAGGCACGATCTGGGTCAATATCTTTTTGCCAGCGGGAATCTCGTTGCCCGAAACGCAGAAAGTCATGGCAAAGGTGCGCGACCGTCTGCGGAATTTTCCCGAAGTGCGCTCGGTTATCTCTAAGGCCGGACGGCCCGAAGATGGCACTGATCCAAAACTGCTGAACTCAACAGAAACGTTCGTTGATTTATACCCGCCGGAAGAGTGGAAGACCGGACGCACCCGCGATGATCTGGTCAAGCAGATGGACAAATCGCTGGATGACATTCCCGGCATCGAACCCAGCTTTTCTCAGCCGATTCGTGACAACGTGCTGGAAAGTATCTCGCAGATTGACGGGCAGATCGTCATCAAAGTCTTCGGCCCGGACAGCGATGTCCTGAAAGAACAATGCCAGAAAATTCTGGACACCATTCAACCGATCAAAGGCGTAGCCCGCGCCTTTATTGATCGCGATGGGCAAGTGCCGCAATTGCAGATCGAAATTGACCGGGCGAAATCGGCGCGCTACGGACTGAACGTGTCGGACATTCAGGACGTTATCGAAACCGCGTTGGGCGGCAAACAGGCGACGGAGATTTGGGAAGGCGAGAAAAAGTTCGCTGTGGTCGTTCGCTTAAACGAAGCGCAACGCCAGATGGAGAACATCAAAAACATTCTGGTGGACACGCCCGGCGGCCAGCGTATTCCGATGTCGGATTTGGCAACCATCAGCGTTAAAACCGGCGCGATGAATATAAGCCGCGAACTGGGCACGCGCGTCATGGCCATTGGCGTTTTCATCCGCGACCGCGACATGGGCAGTCTGGTGGCGGAAATGAAACAGAAGACCGATCAGGTACTGCATCCACCGCCGGGGTATTTCGTGACGTGGGGCGGCGAGTTTGAAAATCAGGAGCGCGCGATGAAGCGGCTGGCGATGATTGTGCCGGTCAGCGTGCTGCTGATTTTTGCGCTGCTCTTCAACGCCTTCGGTTCGGTCAAAAGCGCAACGCTGATTTTGTTGAATGTCCCATTTGCCCTGATTGGCGGAATCTTCGCGCTGCTTTTCACGGGCATTCACCTGAGCGTGTCGGCGGCTATCGGTTTCATCGCGCTGTTTGGCCAGGCGGTATTGAACGGCGTGGTGATGGTTAGTTACTTCAATCAACTTCGTGATCAAGGAATGAGTCCCTTCGAGGCTGTATTGAAAGGCGGGTTGATTCGATTGCGAACGGTACTGATGACGGCGCTGCTGGCAATGCTGGGCTTGCTGCCAATGGCACTGTCGCACGGGATTGGCTCTGAAACGCAGAAACCATTAGCCGTCGTTATTATTGGCGGATTGATCTCCGCTACGCTTTTGACCTTGATCGTTTTGCCGACGCTTTATCTAGTGTTTGAAGGCGGCGGTAAACGCAGACTTTTCGTGCCTGGCTTGAGAGAAACAGGCACGGATCGCGAACCCGCTGCTGCACTGCAAGAGACAGTGCAGTAAGGGAGGGTGCTTTCGGTGGGTTCGCAATTTGAGGGCAGGTTGCACACGCACCTGCCCTCTTTTTTACGTTTGAGTTGATGCAGTTTCGGTTTTGATCTGTTCAGGGATTTCGATGGCGATGAAGGTACGCATAATTCTGAGCCGTAATTATAGCTTCAGGTTCAATTCGGCAACGGACTCGGATCACCCTGACAGATGAACGCACCCCAGTAAAACGGATCGGGATACTTCCGCTTCATCTCCAGTTGCGCCTGCCGCAAAGCCTCAGCCCGGCCTTCACCGCGCAAGATGCGGCGATAGAAATCTTCCATCAACTCCCGCGGCTGTTCGTCCGGCACCTTCCACAAACTCATCACCAGAGTCTTCGCCCAGGCCAGCACAAACGCGCGCCGCAACCCGAAGACGCCCTCGCCGGCGTGAACCTCGCCCAAAGCCGTCTCGCACGCTGAGAGCACCACCAATTCCGTCGCCAGCAAATCCATCCCGGTCACGTCCTCTGCTGTCAGCATTCCGTCTTCAGCTTCGGCGGGCAGGTGGCCGTGCTTGAACCAGGTGTTGAAGCCCGCCAGGATCAACATCGAGCGCAACAGCGGGTTCTCCAGCCCCGGCCCCGTCAATCGCCCCATAGCCCCGCCCGCCGGCCATTCCACCGCGCCCAGCCCACGCAGTTCCTTGTTCGGATCGCGCGCCTGGTCTTCCAGGAAGTAGCCGTGCGTAGCCAGGTGCAGAATGCGCGGTGAGCGGCAATTCTTGATGCGCGCCTCCAATACCTCGCTTCCCATCCATGGCTCAACGCCCAGCATCCGCGCAATCCGCTCGCCTTCCACCCGCGTGCCCGGCAGCCGCCCGAAAGATAAATCCCGCTGCTTCAAATCGCGCGAGCGCCGCCCACCCACTTCCGCGCTTGCGGCCTGCCCACGCGCGCCGGCCTCATCGAGATCGAAGTCCGGGTCGGCAGCCACCACCGGCGCGCCCGCCTGCCCGCTCACCGCCGCCCCGAAGCGCAGCACGTCACGCCCCGCGCCTAGGTAGCTGATCCGATACTCGTCAATCAACCGGCGGCCATCGTCGGTGGGGAGTACCTCGAAAGGCAGCCGCGTCAGATCACCGTCCGGAGCCAGCAGCAATCGTTTACCACTGCCGAGCGCAGGCAGCAGCGGATCGAAGAGCGCCTCGCGCAAGGCGGCACCAATACAGTTATTGAGACGCTGCTTGCTTCACCCAGCAATGCTCATCAATGTGGTCAGCGCGATGCTCTAATCATTTCTCGTCATCGTCTTTAGCTGAGGGTCGCTTCGATGTCTGCATTTCTCGCAAAGCTGCTTGAATCGTCCGCAGTTCGCTACTGGTTATCCCCCAAGTGCTAGCAGCGAGTTCGTCAATCTCCGCTTCTAAAGCTGAAACCTTTGCCGCATCGTCTTTAGCAACAGCAGCGTGACATTGCTCGGAAAGTCTGGCGAGCAACCTATGTGCTTCATTTTTAGGTTGGTATCGTGAAATCGAAATGTGCTCAAGGATATGTGGTGATGGATGCAAAACTATGTAGCCTCTGATCGCCAATTGAGCCGGGGCAGAGTTCAATAAAGCACAGATAAAGTGCGCTTCCTGTTTTGAGTCACAGGCTACCGCAACAATCGTATGATCCGGCAAAGAAGGTTTTTCAGACTCAACTATTGCTGGGCCACAAACACCTGCGCGAACAGTATGTCCGACTTCAGGCCACAGCACTTTCCATTCAGAGAGCGTGTAAGGCCCAACGTTGTAAATCGAGTAGAACGGATCAGTAAGTTTGAAGTATTGCTTGTAGCCTGACCTCTTCTTTAGCTGCGGCTCGAACTTTTTTAAGTAAGCATATGTCTTCGGATGCTTACGCTTCATCTCCGTCTCAGGAATTCCCGCTATCTTGTCGGTGCGGTTTGTAAGGATTAAAGATGCAGATGGTTCACCTTTCCAACGTGATACATCCCTGCCTCGTAACAGTGGGTAGACTAAATCCGGCTCAATGACTGTTTGCAAAGGCTCTACTTTTATTTTTCCCACGTCGTGCAAGTTCTCAATCAGCAGGTTGCCATCTTTTAGAGTTTCAATGATCCGAATCCAGTAAACACCATTGAGCCAAGTACAAGTGCCTGCCTTCGCTTGATAATCGCTCCGTCCCAAGACCTTCTTTATTCCCGGCAGGGCGGCTTTGGGCGCAGTGAGCCAGGGAGATGTCGGGAGAGATGAATCAATTGGTTCGGCAGAGAAATTTTTACGGCTCGTTCTTGCCTTGACTTCAAGAAGGGACATGTCTTGTGAGATGCCTCCTTTCTCTCGCCTTTCCCAAATGACGTAAGGAACAGGATACCTAAACTTCTTCTTGCTCTTCCCGACAACGATAACAGCCGTGCGATTAGTGGCCCCCTCAAATGGTTGAAGGTCACTCAAATCGTGAACCGCTAATGGCGGCAAGTAATACTTATTCCCGTCAACTCGATACTCAAGAGTGCGAAATCCTTCCCCACCGCCTTTGGTCTTAAATACAGTTTGTGTGATGACGAAACCAAGCCGCCCTTCTTCAACCAAGTAACAGTCGTGTGCAACGTAAGTGAAAAGAATGGATATGTCATCCTTGCCGCCGCCCAGCTTGGCTTTGTAGCCTTTATGACGGAACAAATCATATTTCTGCCATAGCGGAGCTGTGGCTTGGCGATAATCTCCCGGCAAGCTTTCCCAGTTAATCCAAGGCGGATTGCCAGCGATGTAATCCACTTGCCCGATAAACAAAGGCGCAAAAGCATTCTTGATAATCCGGGCCCACACGCCGTTCTTGTTGGCCTTATCGAGCTTGACAAGTTCGCGGTAAAGGTCTGTGTGCAGCATTTCATCGCTCACGGGCAAGCCTTCATCGCGGCAACGCTCAAGGAACTCTTCCGGCGCATAGCCATTGCGGACGCAAAACTCAAGCTGCTCAGCGTAACGGCCTACGTCTCCACGGCTGGCGGTAATCTCGGTGGGGATGATGAAATTGGCGGCAGCGGTCTTGAGTTCTTTGGCCTTGCCCAATCCGCCGGAGAACAAGCCGCCATAGTCCGATGGCGTCATAATCGAATCACAGAGATAAATGGGCAACTCGATATTGCCAACGTGTCCGATTAGATCACGGATGGCGATGAGGTAATTAGTGCGCGCGGCCATCACGGCCAATGGATTCAGATCGAAGCCAATGACGTTGGAGAGAATCTTGCGGCACAGATCGCCCTCGTCAAAGCGCCGAAGCTCGCGGTTCTCTTCGTACCATTGGCGAATGCGATTGATGGCCATCACCAGAAATGTGCCCGAACCACAGGCCGGATCGAGTAAACGCTTGTCCGGATCGCCTGCGTATTCGAGTTCATTAAGGACGTGCTCAGCCAGCCAATCAGGCGTGTAGTATTCGCCCAAGTCGTGGCGCACGCTCTTGGGGAAGAGTTGCTGGTATAGTTTCTTGAGCAAGTCGCGGCTGCCCGCTGTGTCTTCGCTCAACGTGCCGGGATTGTAATCGTCGAGCTTGTTGACCATATCGCGCACCAGCTTCTCAATTCCTTCGTTCCACACAGACGCGTACCACGCGAACAGGTCACCTTCGAGGAAGTTGGTGATGTTCAGGTGACGGAAGATGCTCCCGGCTTCGAGGTCTTCCATCTCGCGCTTGAGTTTATTGCTGGTCGTGGCTTGCTTCATCTTTTCGAGCGGCGTCGGCAGCTTGTGGAAGAAGGCCACGATCTCCGAAGCGAGTAGCTTCATAAAAATCGCATAGTAGCTATGCACGGCGAAGAGCAGTTCGGCGGGCTTGAGTCCTCGGCGGTGCTCAACGCCGTAAAACTCCGCGAGCTTTTTGAGTTTGTCTGAAGGATTGTCCACGTCGTAGCCGCAGACTTCGCTGAACAGAATCTTCCACTGATTGAAAAACGTCTGCGCCTTCGGGTGGTCAGTTGATGAGATGGCTTCGTAGAGTGCGCGAATGCCTTCCTGTGCGAGCGGGGCATCAGCGCCGAAATCACTTGCGAGTTGTTCCGGCGAGAACGGCTTGCCCTTTTGCCCCAAATTGAACAGCGCCCACAGGAAACGCTCCGCCGTGTGACGGTTGACTTCGACCGGCTCTTGCACCTGCCACTTTTCATTGCGGAAACGCACGAAGATGAAGTGATGGCCGTCCAGCCCAACGCCGAATAAAGAGTTGAGTGGCTGGCCGAACTGAGTCCGCATATCGTAGAAGCGTTTCTTGATTTGTTCGACGACCTTCTTGCTGCCGGGCGAATCGGACTTGGGGCCGATGCGGGCACCTGGGCTGGCGGGGTTTTTGTACTCAATAATAACGCGGTCATAAACCGAATCCACACGCCCGCTGGCAACGGTGAATTCGTGCTTGCCTTCGAGCTTGATGCCCGCTTCTCTTTCAATGAAGGCAAGCTGCCTCTCCGCTGCAATGCGGATTTCTTCTTCCTTATCGGCATTTGCCGCAACAGATCTGATTTGATCCGCAAACTCGGCGGCATTGCGCGCAATCAACTCGTCAAGCGAGTGAGGTGGTTTCATCGTGTAAGCTCCTGAAGATTGAAAGGTAACTGAAGAAAACAGGCCAACCAGCGAGCACGGCGGGCACACTTATCACCATCATGCGTCTCCCACAAATCTACGAAAGCCTGCTTGCGCTTTCAGTTCATCGTCCTCGTCGTTTGGGCAGCGTCTGGCCGCCCCCATTTGTATAATCGAACCAGGCGGCCAAAACGGATCATCCTGGTCAGGGGCAGCGAGAATTTTTCGTGGCGTCTAAATCGGAACAACCAAGATTGGTGCTGATGTCACGAGCTTGTCTCATCGGAATATCTCGTCCTTGCCTTTGATCACCATGCCGGGTTCGCTGCGTTCAATCTCTTCGATCAGGGCGCGGACTTCCTCTTTGGTGGAGTGACCGGCCACCCACAGGCGGCGCAGGATCAGTTTCAGATTGAAAGCGGAGATTTAATGGGCCAGGCAGCAGGTATGCACCCGTTTGTCGTTGGTGAGCAATTTGCCGTCGGGTCGTTGGGCACAGACGGCGATGCACTCTCGCTCGCCGGCATTCAACGATCCCGGCAACGTGTCGGCCAGACTCTTTTCAGCGGCAGTCAATTCAAGTGCATAAAAGCCGGTTCCGCCGGTCAGACCGTCAACCGGCGGCTGCAAAAAGTCTAGGCCTTTGTGCAATCCGGCTTTGATCTCTTTGATCACGGCTGGTGGCAGATGCAGCGCATCGGTCTCCGTTACCGCAAAAAGCAGGTCAAGCCGTCCAATGCGTGCAAAGGTCGAGACGAGGTTGGTGTCGGCGACGATCATTTCGGAGAACCGAAAAAGAGGGCAATCTCCGCGTCCATCTCTTCGGCGGACTGCGCTTCGATCACAATCGGAATGTCGCGTTCATGCAGCACATCTTGAAACTGCCAACGATCCAGCCCGGCAATCTCCGCTGCGCGCCCTAACGAAACCTCGTCGGTCTTGAACAGATCGAGCGCCAGTTCCAGGCGCAAAGACCGATTATTGAGCAGCAGATTGCGCACCGCGTCGGAAATGACTTCTTCCCGGCTCCGATAGAGTCCGAGCCGTACCAGCGCCGTGATCTCCTGGTCGGCAAAAGTTGCGTAAGACATCTTTTTCTCCCCTTTCCTCATGGATTCAGCAATTGCGAGTTAGCCGGTTGGCAAATGATAAACCGGCGCACACGTTTCTACCACGATGGGCGCAAGTCGCGCTTGAGCCGGACTAAACTCCGCGCGAGAAAATCTAGCCGCTGCCCGCCAGAACGACGTTGCAACCATGGCCTCTAGCTCTCGTAGGAGGGGCATCCATCCCGCGCAGATGCCACTCCTGCGGGAGCTTAGCCCTTTGCCCAAAGCATTTCGCGCTCAATCTCCTCGATCAAATAGGGCAAGTTCGGCTGGTCGAAACTGATGCCTGACGCAGGAACTCGATGATGCTTGATATCCGGTTGAATGTGTTTGTGGTGTGGAAAGGTGCTCCCCAATGAGGGGTCATTTGGGTGAGGTTGCGGGTCATACCAATACAATTGCTCCGCACCCCGCGTAACCAAATAGCTGTATCCTTGAATCGCGCCTCGGGCAAAGTTCAAGTCCTCCCACACACTCAGAGTTATGCCCTGGTCGAACTCGATGTTACCTGTTACCTCCGCAAAAGCGGGACCGTGCCTTACCAAGACCAGCGTAGAATGACGAATGACAGGATAGACCTCAGGCAGGCTGTAAATGAGTTGTTCGTATTCGTCGAGCGAGGGTAGCACATCAAGCTCTTTGCAGTTCGGGATTGGCAGTTAAGTGTAAAGCGCCGTTTGGCGATTTCAAGCGCAGTGATGAAATAAAGTGCTGGCTCTGTTCGTGGAAGGCGCGCGCGCGTTCCAGTTTCATTGTATAGGCGCTTGCCCACCGCGTGAATTCAATGGTACTTTCAAATCCGTCGTCATCCAGCAAGCCTTGCTGGTAAAGATCGTAGAAATCTTCGGAAGTCACTCCATAGCGCGCCTCGTATTCACGCAAGCGAGTTTCCAGCGCGTGCAGATCTTGCAAAATCTCACTGAGCGTCATTGTTCCATCTCCTTCGCAGTTAGCGTTTCACCAAGGATAGTAAAGGTCTTGGATAATCGCGTCAAACAATACGGCAAAAGGCTCGGTGCGGGTGCAAGTTGACTTCAAAACCCGCGCTGGAACCTTTGGATCGCCCGACAACCAAATAAAAGCAGGGCCGTTTTCGATGTCACAGTTTGACGTGATAAAGTCTGGGTTGAATTCAAACGCCGTGACGCGGCGAACTTATCAGACACCTTCAAGAACATTATGCGTAGCATCAACATTGCCGAACTGAAAAATCATTTGAGCGCCTACCTGGACGAAGTGCAGGCCGGCCACGAGGTTCTGATTCACCATCGCCAGCGACCTATCGCCAAGCTCGTGCCGGTTGAGCGCCCGGAAGACTTTGACGAAGAACTGCTGGCCTTAGCCGCCGCCGGGCAAGCCCGCTTGCCGCAAGAGAAACTACCGGAGTCATTCTGGGAGATGCCTGCACCGAAGACTTCCGCGAAGAAGACTTTGGCGGCTTTGCGCGCTGACCGCGATGAAGACTAAAGCTGCATTTTGGGATACCAGCGCGCTCATCCCGCTCATCTGCCAGCATTCAGATCCCGGGCCAACAGCACGCAAGCGCGGCAGTGGGCGCGAGTGCATCGCCCGCTGGTCGTCTGGTGGGGCACTTATGTCGAAAGCTTCAACACCATCGCCCGGTTGTTACGTGAAGGCGCGTTGACACAAGCGCAGTTCGATCAAGCTTATCAGCGGCTGCAAACATTGCGGCGAACTTGGGTCGAGATTGCGCCGACCGGTCGAATTTTTGAGTTGGCAGAGAAAGTGCTACTGCCGCATTCGCTCAGTTCAGCCGATGGCTTGCAACTCGCGGCGGCACTAGCTTGGTGCAGTGACCGGCCACGCCATCATATCTTCATCTGTGCAGACAAAAAGCTTTCTGAAGCCGCGAAGAAGATCGGCTTCGACGTGCGCTTTTTGCCGACTTAGGCCACGACATCGAAATAGGTGGATAACGCCAGCCAGCGGTCTGCGTCCAAAGCGCGCAAACGAGTTAACAGCGTGCTGATGTCATTCTGGTTCAAGATGCGCGCCGGTTCTTTCGGATCACGCGGCAGCCAATCTAATCCCAACGGCTCGTCACTGACGATTGCCAGCAAGTGCTCCCGCCCCGGCTGGCCCGTCACCATAAACGAATCGTAACGCGAACGCTTCTGCGGCAACTCACTGTAATTTGCCTGCAAGCGCGGATCGGGGGCGAAGTCTGACGGGCAGAGGCAATAAATTTTGTTTTCAGGTCCTTCGTCGAGCAGCAGCAAATGCCCAGCGCGTTCTGATTCGATAGCCAGGCGCACGCGGCTGCCCAAACGATAGCCGTGTTGCACGTCGTCTTGCGGCGCGCCCAAGCCTCTCACGCCGGAGCGGGTGGCGCGGCTTTCCGCGTGGGCAGCACGTTCGGCGGGCAGCGGCCAAATTTGATCGGTGAAGCGGGCGACGATGCGCAGGCTTTGCAGGCTGCTATCCAAGCGGGTTGGCGCAACGACCGGCGCGGTGGCGAACATGGCGCGGTCGGCGCGGGGACAGGCGATGCTGGCGTCGTTGAGCGTGCGCAGCAGTTTCGGCAGCCATTCTGTTTCGGGCGCGGTCACGAGTTCGATGGTTGATTTGCCTTCCAGCCAGTAAGCCGTTTGCGCGGGGAAGTCAATCGGTTCGACCAGCAGCGGCAGCAGCAGGCGTTCGCTGGCCCAAGCGGTTTGCAACTCCTGTTTGACCGGGCGCGAACGCAACGCGGCGTCGGAACAGACGAGCAAGACCAGCTTGGATTGTTTGATGGCGCGGAAGCTTTCGGAGCGGTCGTTGCTGGTGGCCTCGTCGGCGCGGTCGGGCATCCGGAAATTGACTCCGGCAGCGCGCAGGTGGTCGGCCAGTTGTCTGGCTTGTCGCAGGTCTTGGTTGTCGTAGCTGATGACGACTTCGGATGCGTCGTCGTTCAGCGGTTCGGTAATCTCGATTTGCGGATTGGCGGTCTGCGTCGGCGCGGTCGAAGTGGGCGCTGCCTGCTCGCCGAGGATGGCTTGCGCCAACTCTTCGCCGAAATCCGCGGCGCGTTCGTGGCGGTCGCGCGGGTGGTAGGACAATGCTTTTAGGATCGCGGTTTCGGCAGCGGTAGGCAGTTCAGGACGAAGAGCGCGCGGCTTGACCTGAATGCCGTAGGGTTGCAACTGGCGAAGCTGCGCCATCAGGTTCGCTTCCGGATGAAGCTTGAATGCAGGCTGCCCGGTCATCATTTCGTAGGCAATCCCGCCCAGCGCATAGATGTCGCTCCTTTCAACCGGCAGGCGGTCGAATTGTTCGGGTGCCATATAGGGCACGCTGCCGACCACCTCTTCCGTCAGCACATCGCCTCTTGTGCCGCGCGTTTTGGCCAATGGCGGTTGCTGCCACTGTTTGACCGTGGCAAGGCCGAAATCAATCAGCACAGCCAGCTCTTCGCCATTTTCCTGGCGCAGCATAACGTTCTCCGGCTTCAGGTCGCGGTGAATGACTTGGTGATCGTGGGCGAAGCTTAAGGCTTGGGCGATTTGCCTGAGCAATCGAGCGGCGCGCCTCAACTCCATCGCGCCTTGCATCACTGAGCGGAGCGTGCGGCCCGGGATGTAGTCGAGCACGCAGAACTGCGCGCCATCGGGCAATTGGCCGGTGTCGTTGATGCCGACGATGTGCGGATTTTGGAAACGCGCCAGGGCTTCAATCTCGCCTTTGAACTTGCGCTGCCAGTAATCGTAGTGCGGCGCGTTTTGCTGAAGGACTTTGATGACGACGCGGCGCGGCGCGAGTTTCAAATCAAGCGCCAGATAGACTATGCCGACGCCGCCTCGCCCCAGCTCGTTTTCAATCTGGTAACGGTCATTGAGGATTTTCGGGATTTCCGGCGAGAGCAGATCGGCGAATTGCGCGACTGCCGGAATGCTGATGAAGCCTTCTTTGTCGGCACGTTCGTTGGCGATGATTCTGGCTTCGACTTCGCGGCGTAATCCTTCATCGCCCGCGCAGGTTCGGTCGAGGAACGCGGCGCGGCGGCTCTCTACTTGTTCGGCAGCTTGACGGGCAAGCTCTTTAATCTGCTGGTAGCTTTCGGGCGTCATTGTTTCCCCTCTCGGCCGAGTTCCTGATAGAGCCAGCCTTTGGCGTCTTTCCAATCGCGTTTGGCGGTGGCGGGCGAGACCTGCAAGACCTCCGCGACTTCCTCCAAAGTCAGACCGCCGAAAAAACGTAGTTCGACCACACGGCTGGCTCGCGGGTCAAGCTTCGCCAACTCATTGAGTGCTTCGTTCAGGCTCAGCACGTCAACGCGCTGCTCCTGCGGCGATTGCCCGGCCTCGCTCAGCGACACCTGCGGGCGATGGCGGCGGAAGTGGTCTACCAGAATGTTGCGCATCATTCGGGCACAGTAGGCCAGGAAATGCGCGCGGTCTTGCCATTCTGTGTCTTTGCTCTTCGGATCAACCAGCCGTAGATAGACCTCGTTGATGACCGCCAGGGTTTGCAGCGTATGGCCGGGGGCTTGGCGCGCCATCTGGCGTTTGGCTGCGCGGCGCAATTCTTCGTAGACCAGCGGCATCAGCTTGTCCAACGCCGAATCGTCTCCGTTGCGCCAGGCTCGGAGCAGTTGTGTCACTTGCTGTGGCGAAGCTTCCATCGCGTTCACTCCTCGTCCTCATTTTGCAGCACTTTGCCGCCCTCATTGGATGAATCGAAATCCGTCGGCAAAAAGGATCATCGCGGCAGAGATATTTTTGGTGGCGGGCGGATGCTACACCTGAAGCTGGGCAGGTAAGAAGAGAAAAGCGGCGTGTAAAACGGACCGCCCATCACGGGCAAAAAATCATTGGCTGCCGCGAGGGGCGTATTTCAGATGATACCGGCTTCTTTAATGGCTGCGGGCTAAAACGGATAGTTGTACGGAAGCCGAAGCTGCGGTGCAGCGAGGGTTTCTCCTTCGGGGGAGCTTCATCGCGGCTCCTTTTTGACTCTAACGAGCCGGAAGCCGATCAGTTGATTTCGCTCAGCAGGCGGGTCAAAACCTCGGGCTGCCGAACGGCATAAAAATGCAGGCGTTTGCCAACTGCCGCCGCGATTGATGCGAGCGGCTCCGCCCCCCGGTCCGGTTGGGTTCTGGGCCGGACTTTCTTTGTAGTAATTAAAATCGTACCAGTCCTGACACCATTCCCAGACGTTGCCGTGCATGTCGTACAGGCCCCAGGCATTGGGCTTCATCTTGCCGACCGGGTGCGGGCGATTCAGCGCATTGGGGCCGTACCAACCCATTTCTTTCAGATTTTTGGTGAACTCTTCGCCGCCAAATTTTCGTTCAAACTCGCGCTCTTTTTCCGCAAGCAAAGAGAGATAATTCTTGACCACCATTTCGGGACTGCGGTTCTTCTCTTTCTCCCGCTTGCGCTCCCGTTCCCTCTTTTTCCCTCCTTCTTTTTTTCTCTCCCTCTCTCCCTCTTTCTCCGGCTCTTCCGGTTTGAACTCTTCGCCGGTGAAGTTGCCCGTGCTGCCCGCGCGGCAGGCGTATTCCCATTCAGCTTCCGTGGGCAGGCGGTAGATGAATTTGTCGTCGAGCGGTTCCAGCCGTTTCAGGAACTCCTGCACGTCAATCCACGAAACGTTGGCAATGGGCAAATCAGCGCCTTTGAATGCGCTGGGATTGGCGCCCATAACGGCCTCCCACTGCGCCTGTGTAACTTCGTATTTGCCCATCTCGAACGCCTGGGAAATCATTACGCGGTGCTGCGGACGTTCCCGGTTTTCGATGTCGTCCGGCAGAACTTCGTCTTTGTCCGCGGACGAACCCATCAGAAAGTTGCCGGCCTTGATCTGCGCGTAGTTTTTTTCATTCAGCAGAGAATCAAATTCATCACGATTGGGAGTCGCAGAGGAAGAAGGTTTGCACGCTGCCATCAAGCCCAGTAAAAGCGACAAGCAGATCGTCAGACCAGCCTTTGCGTGAGTAGGATTGATGGAACGATTGAAGCATGCGTGTGCGAGGTCATTGATTTTCATTCGTATGTACCTGTTCGTCGGCCTGTTCGTCGGAATGCCTATGTTCGTGAACCGCCAGAATCAAAAACAGCGAAGCCAAAGTAGGTGGCAGCGTACACGAGCCACCCGCTGACGATCAATTGTTTGCGCCCAGTGCGCCGTTCGGAAGCAGGGGGAAGAGTGGATAGATCAACTTGCTGCTGGCGTCGTTGAAGAGGCTGGCCAGCCCAAGCGCAATCACATTGCGTGGCAGGCGAGTGAAGAGACGGTGGTAGGATTCAGCCATAAGTTTGTAGTGCCGGCTTGCGGCCAGAAGCGCGTAATTGAAGAACGCTTCCGGCCACAAGCCGGCACTACAAACTTCATTTTGCCATCGGCGTGACGGTGAATTCATCGAAGTAGCTAACGCTGTCGGTCTTTGACCAAAGGCCAATCTTGCCTGTAATAGGCTCAGTCCAAGTGTAGTCAATCAGCTTCTTGCCGTTTAACCAGCCTTCGATCTGCGCGCCGTGAACCGCGATTTTCATGTCGTACCACTGGCCGAGTTGCAGCGGCACATTCTCAGTCCCGCGCTTGACGAAGCTGCGCTTGCCCTGTTTGAACGTCCACAGCACCAGATTGTCCTCTTTGCCGTTGAAGCGCATCGTCAGGTAATCGCCGTTCGGTTTGACGTTGAACAGAATGCCAGCGCATTTATCCAATTGGCCCGACACCATCTTGAATTTCATGCTGATTTCGCCATTCTGAAAGTCATCAATATCTTTGGCGACGGAGATCGGGAAGTAGGCGAAGGCTTTGACGTTGTCCACGAAGTCTTCGTGCTTTGACCCGTAAATCGTGCGCGCCTTTTCGGCTAGGCCGCGCGCCGGATTGCCGCGCAGCCATTGGCGTCCGTCAGCGGCATAAACCTTCTTGCCGCCGTCTTCGATTACCATCCAATCGCCGACCAGCGACAGGAACTTCGATGATTCGCCACCGGTTTTGTCCTTGGCGACGTCAACGTGGATACTTTTCGGGGCGGCAGTTTTTTTGTTTTGCGCCTGAACGGCAAAAACGAAGCCCAGCAGGGCCAGGCTGAAAATCAACATGTTGCGTTTCATAAAGTCAGTCTCCTATCGTTTCGCGCCAGCCACCACGTCAGACAGGCGGCCAGCGGCCACAGCGCGTAAAAGACCCATCGGGCAGCTTTGGGATGCGCCGCGAGTGGATAGCCTGGAAATTCAGGCTCTTCCATTTTGGCTGGCGCTTGGATGCCAGCCAGTTCATACAACTGTTCAAGAACGATCGGTTCGGTCGTCGAACGATTCATCACCTTGCGCCCGGCTAGTTCGTACCAGATTTCTCCGTAACGTTCTGCGTTGGCGCCGCCGCTACTTTCAAACAACCCCGTCTGACTTTGCGCCGCGTATTCAGCGGTCAAATGAGGCAGCAGGCGTTTCAGTTTATTCAGAATGCTTCGCTCGTAATCCATCAAACGCGGGTCTTCGGGCGCAAGGTTGATCGTGATGCGCAGCGGCGCGGAGATTTGCCGCAGTGCAATCTCGTCGGCGCGCGGGAATGAATTGCGGCGATTCTCGCTCAGGTCCCGGCTGGCGCGCGCCATCGAGCCGAGCCAGATGAACGCTGCAATGACGATCATCACTGCCAACGTGCGATAGATCCGCGTGCTGACTCTCTGCCCAACTTGGAGCCAAACAACGGCAACAGCAAATCCGGCCAGCGCAATCGCCAGCATTACGAGCGCAGTGCTCAATCGCAGCAGCCCTTGCTCGAACCAGCGCAGCGCCGCCACCGGCGTGAACGCGGCAACTTCGGCCATCCATCCACCGCGTCCTGCCGCCATGAAATCCAGCGCCCAGGTGCCGAGCGTGAAGGTCAACGTGACAATTGCCGCGCTCGCCGCGCTTTCGGCCAATGCCGCTGCTGCCATTGCCACGCCCGCGCTCAAAAGCATTCGCAGCCAATGGCCGAGCAACAGATTCAACGTTTCAGGCCAGTCAAGATGCCCGCCGTAAAACTTCCACAACACGACGGCGATCAATCCCGGCAGCCATGCGATTAACCATCCGGCAATCAGCGCCAGCACTTTGGCCGCGATGGTCACGCTCAAGTTCGCAGGCAGTTGCAGTGCCAGCTTCCACGCGCCGCTCTCTTTTTCCGCCGAGATCAATCGAATGGCGACAAAAGGGAAGAGCAGCGTGATGGCCAAATCGTAAGCGCCCCACGTTGGCACGAGGATACCGTCAAGCGGCGTCAGACCTTGCGCCAATGCCGCCGCGCCGCCGCCAATGCCGCTCGCTTCGGCATAAAGATTCACCGCCGTGATGAAGCCATTGCCGACCAACGGCCCGATGAAGATGAGCAGCAGCCAGTAAGCGCGCGAGGCCATCAATTCGCGCCATTCTTTGGCAAAGAGAACTGGGAGCAGGCTAAGTGATCGCAAGGAATATCTCCTCCAGCCCAGCTTGGGGCAGCCCGCCGTCATTCAGCCCCGCCTGTGCGCGCAATTCGTCAATCGTGCCTTCGCCGACAACTTTGCCTTCGCTGAGCATTACCAGCCGGTCGCAAACGCGCGCCGCGTCGTTGAGCTGATGAATCGAAAGCATCAGCGTCCGCCCGCGCCCGGCGTGACGCCGCAGCAAACGCATCACGTCGCGCGTCTGCCGCAGGTCTAACCCATCAAACGGCTCATCCAGCATCAACAGCGGCTGCGGCGTCAGCAGCCCCAGCGCCAACAGCAACCGTTTGCGCTCGCCTTTCGACAATGAACCAATGGGCGCATTGAGCAGGTGCTCAAGCTTCAATTCGCCCGCCAACGTCGCGCCGTTTGTTTCACGGTTGCGGTAGAGCTGCTCGAAAAACTTCAGCGCCCACCGCACCGTTTGCGCGGCCCACGGCGCGATGCTGTCAGGCAAGTAAAACAATGCTTCCTTGCGGCGCGCGGCAGTCAGCGCCTGTTGGTGAAAGCTGACCGCGCCGCCATCATCCGGCGCGAGTCCGGCCAAACATTCAAAGAGCGTTGTCTTGCCCGCGCCATTCGGGCCGATCAAGCCCAACACTTCGCCTTGCTGCACACTGAAACTCACGTCTTGCAGAACGGTGCGCGCGTCATATTGTTTGGAAAGGCCGTTGACGGTCAGCAGATTCATCGTGAGCAGATTGTACACACTCAGCGACTGGTACAGAACCGCGACTGATAAGGAGCGGCTTGACATTGAGAGAGCCGCTCCTTATCAGTCTGTACCGTCCCTCAGAAGATGAACCGCGCTTGCAGTTGGAACATCCGCGGCGGGTCAACGTTGGCGAAGGCCGGGAGCGCGTTGGTGGCCGTGCCGACTGCGACCAGTTGCCCGAATGTGGCGAGCGGCGTGCCCGTATCGCCGTAGATTGTCTGGCCGCGTCCCAGATAGTTCCCGTGATTGAGGATATTGAAGCCCTCCAACCGAAGCAGGATGCTCGTGCGTTCTGAGGTCTTGATGCGCCCCTCAAGGAAGAGCGCCACATCCTGCGTCATCGTGCCGCGAAACGCAGACTTGCTGATGACCGTTCCGTTGACGACGGGACGGTCGTTGTTTGCGCCGTCACCGTTGTTGTCAACACCCGTTGTGGAGTTGAACGGACGTGCCGACGCAAGCTGTGTCAGCGTTCCGGCGGTGATGTTCAGCGGCAACTGATAACTGAATGTAATCACTGCGCGGTGGCGCTGATCCACCACGCTCGGCCCGCGTTCGAACTGCCCCAGCCGCGCGATGTTGCCCTGATCCGCCCCGATGCCATTGCCGTCCGGTTCGGTATTGTTGGTCGCCTTCGACAGCGTGTAGCTGAGCGCGGCGTACATCTTCCGATTGCCGCGATAGCTAAGCTGTGTCTGCAATCCGTGGTAATCGGCAGTGCCCAGGTTCGTCAGCACGCTGACCTGGCGCACGCCGCCATTGACCGGCAGGATGGGACGAGTGGCATTGGCCGCAGCCACGGTTCTGACCTGTCCGGGCGCTGTCCGATCAAACGGCGCCGGGGCATTCAAATCAAACGAGCGATCAATGCCGGACAAATGCTGGCGCACGTAATCGCCCCCGACGAACAGCCCTCTGATCACCTCGCGCTCCGCGCCGATGGAGAGCACCTGGCTGCGTGGATTCTCAAAATGATCGGGGTAGTTCGGCAGCAGGTCGAAGTTCAACCCGTATTTGGCGAACTGAGCTTTGTAGAAGTCCCGCTGGCCCGCCCTGATCGTGATGTCGCGCGCGGGCAATTGCGCAGGCAGCAGCGTCTTCGGGTCAAAGTTGAGCGGCAGGCACGATCCCGTCAGACAGGTTGGGAAACCGAGTTGTCCGGGAACTGCGGTGTAAGTCGTCAACCCGTCCAGCCCGTTCACCAGGTAGCCGGCAAGCGCATTGGTTCGAATCTGCGTGTAATACATCCCGTAGCCGCCGCGAATCGAGGTGCGCGCATCGCCGCCCGGATGCCAGCCGAAGCCGGCGCGCGGCGCGAAGTTCTTCGTTGCGTCGGTCAGGGTTTGCCGGTCGTAGCGCAAGCCCAGATCAACGGTCAGGTCGCGGCGCAAATGGATGCTGTCCTGCGCGAAGCCGGTATAAAGCCACTGCGGCAGTTCGTAGCTGCTGATGCCGAAGTTGATCGGCTGCGTGTAGTTCTGCACGTCGGCCAATGTCAATTGATCGAAGGGCGCGGTCGTCGTGTTCTTAAACGTGAATGTGCCCAGAACGGCGGTGCCAGGCTCGCTGCCCGTGCCGCCGGAAGAGTGACGAACAATGCTGCCGCCCAGGCGCAGGTAGTGCTTGCCCAGTGACCACGACAGTGTGTCCGAAAATTGCGCCTGATGGCCAAAGATGTTGGAGGAGCGAGACTGGCCAATGGTGAACGGCACATTCCCGGCGCGCGTGTAGGCGGTTGAAAGCGTCTGCGCTTCCCAAAGCGTGACCGGATCGCCATGCAGATAGGAGAAGCGCGCTTCGTTGACCAGATTTGTGTTGATGGCCGACGTCAGATTGACCTGCCCGGTCAACGACCGCCGCGTGTACCTGCGCGCGACGCTGGGCGCGTTCGTGCCGCCCACCGCATCCTGCGGGTTGTCATCGTAAAACCGGTCAATGTTCATTCGCACCGCCAACGTCTGGCTCGACGTGAGCTTGTGGTCCAGCCGTCCGTTAAAGAGAAACTGGCGGTAGTGCCCCGTGTAGTCCAGATGGCCATCCGCCGGCAACAGGAAGGCAGGCAGCGCGGTCGAGAGGAACGTCGTGCGATCCTGCCGCGTGTAGTCAGCCGTGGCGAAGAAGAACGTTTTGTCCTTGATGATTGGCCCGCCGATCGTGCCGGAGTATTGTTTCAGCGCATCCGGAATATCCACCGGGTTGATCGCGGCAAGTGTGGTGGGCTTGATGCAGCTCAACACGGACGGCGCGCAGAAATTTTTGGTTGAGAACTTTCCTGCCTGCCAATCGCCGGGGCGACCCAGGAATAGTGCTTCGCCGTGCAGGCTGTTCGTGCCGGATTTGGTGACGATGTTCAGCGCGGGGCCGGAGGTCCAACCGTATTCGGAAGAAAACGCATTCGTGAGTACGTTGATTTCCTGGATGGCGCCGAGCGGGACGGTGGCGATTGCCGTCTGGCGGCCCCACCCTTCATCGTTGCTCGCGCCGTCAAGCGTGAACGTGGTCGCACGGCGTGAACCCACGCCAGTGATGAAGTACGTCGCGTTGACGAACAGATCGCCCGTGCCTTTTCCCTGCCGGAACGCGGAATTTAGCAGTGGCAGCGTCGTCGCCTTGCGGCCCAGGATCGGCGTCTCGTCAATCAGCGCGCTGTCGAACCGGCGGCCGATCTGCGCATCTGCGCGCACGCCGTCGGTGGTGCCGAAGACTGTGACCTCCACCGTCTGGGAGCCGACGAGGAGCTTCACCTTGAGGGTCGCGGTTTCACCTGATCGCAGCGTGATGTCCTTCAGCTCCTGGTTGCTGAAGCCTTGCTTGGACACGCCGACTGTGTAGGCGCCCGTCAGCGATAGCGCCGGAATGGTCGCGCTGCCGTCGCCGCCCGAAACAGCTTCGCGCACTGCGCCGGTCGCGGTGTTGGCCACCGAAACTTTGGCGCCTGGCACAATGGCGCCGGTTTGATCGGTCACGACGACAATCATCGCTGCCGTGTTGGGAGACTGCGCGGCGACCGGCGCCGCGATGAAGGCAAAGAGCGCAATCAGAAGGCTCAGCGCGTAAACCGCTTTTTTCAGGGTGAACATAAGACTTCCTTTTCTGTATTTGGTGGCGATAGTGAAAGTGCGCGATTGCCAGTGTTTCAATCGGCCCTGTGTTCAGTCGAAAACGATGGGCAATGCTAGCGGGCTGGACGAACTACTACCATACCCCGTAGATGATTCTGCCCGGTGCGATTTTGCCGGTGCGATTTTGTATGAGGAAATTTGTCCGTGGATGATTCTATTCGAGGATAGTTGACTGTGGACTAGGAAAACTTCTCACCGCCGAGAAGTAAAACGAAAGAAAACTGCAAGTACAGCCTGGTTTTCCAATAGATGCTTTGCCGCTGCGACGGTGAGAGTAGCCTCGCACATTGTCTTCTTTTGAGAAGACGCACACGAGGGTTAGCTTACTCCGGCGTTAAGAGTTACTACCAGAACTCGTATCGGAAAATTATTGGGGAAAGGTGTATCGGAAGAGATGGCAAAAAGGTATCCGGCAAACTTCGGTTTGCCAGGCCTATTGCAGGGTAGAAACAGCGACTTCGATCAGATCGTGAACCATGACCAGCAGGTGTGGATTGGTGGCAACGAGCACGGCGGCTGTGACCAGCACGCCCACCGAAAGCCATAATGAAGCAGGAATAGCGAGGGAAGAAGTTTCTTCAGATTCTGTAGTGGTTGCCAATCGCATCAGGCTCTGCACGCGCGCGGTAATGCCGCCTGCGTCTTCACCGATCAGCAGAGCGCTGGCGGGCATGGACGGCCGCATTCCAATCGGAACCAGACGCGCGATCTTGACCAGGGCAGCGGCCAGATCCAGCGCCACTTCGCTGCCTTTGCGCGCGGCAAATTCGTCGGCAGCCGCTTCAGAAGCCGCTGCCCATTCGCGGTCAAGCAAGCGTCCACAGGGAACGATCGTTAATGCGTCACGGCAGGCGCGCAACAAGGCGCGCTTCAAGTTGTCGCGTGCCGCCAGATGACCGCATTCGTGGGCAATGGCCGCGGAGAGTTCTTCAGTGTTCAGCGAGTCGAACAAATGATCGGCAATAAACAAACGCGGCCGGAACGTGCCGACGACGGCAATGACGGGAAATGTATGGCGCAGCCGGTAAGCAGGAATTGGTGCTGAAATGGGCGAGGCTTCCAGCGGCAAGGGGTCAGAATTTTTCACCCAGTTGGCGATCAACCTGCGCGTCGCCATCCAGGCGGCCAGCCCACGCCAAATTGCCAGCAATAAACCGGCGGCAGAAATGGCTGCGATCACGCCCAATTTCAAACTGACGCCTTCCGTTTCCTGACGGGATTCGTGGGTGATGTACGCGGGCAACAATAAAGCCACAACGCAAATAATCGCGACAAGGCCAGGAAAGAGACGCAAGGCGAAGAGCATCTGTGCGCGGTTGCCGGCAGTCCAGCTTTGCGCGCGGCCTTGCAGCAGTCGCCACAATAATGCCGCCAGCAAAGAGGCCAGCGCATTAAATGTCAGCAGAGCGGTAAGAGCCAGACATATCCCAAGCGTTTCGTACATCGCATCACTCCCTTCCTTGCAGGGCCTTCCCGTGCAAGGTGCGTCGTTTCTCTTCGATCAACCGGTCAAGTTCGTCCAGCAGTGCGCGGTCATGTTCACCAACTGCATCCACGATGCAGGCCAAAACAGGTTCGACGCCTTCGCTTCCGCGTCCCAGCAAGGTGTCAATGACATCGCGCGCAATGCCGCGTTCAAACTCTTGCGCCGAGACACGAGGGTAGTAGAGAAACGCCCGCCCATCTTTGCGCCGCTCCAGTAGCCCTTTTTTATGCAACCGGTCCAGCGTTGTCATCAACGTTGTGTAAGCCAGCCGTTCGCCAAATGCCAGATGCACGTCGCGAACGCTGGTTTCACTGTTGCTTTCATGGTTCCGCCAAACCAACGCCATCACCTCGCGTTCCAGCGGCCCTAATTCCGGCGCGATCATTTCGCCAGGTTTTTTTGATCCTCGAAGTTTGAATAGGGTGAGTTTCATGACGCGGGAGTATTGGCAAGACCTCGAGTGCTGTCAAATGCAGCGGACAATAAAAGGAAGTTTTCTCTTGGCCTTATTTTGCCGCCCGACTATACTCCCGCCCGTCGCTGGCGAAGCCAACTCAGCCAGCGACGTTTCGGCTCATCCCCAATCGTTGTTCGACAAACTCTCTGAAAATCCGCCCCCTCTGTGGAAAGGAGAACTCATGTGTAAGCCTGTTCGCCTAAGCCTGGCGCTGTTCTTTTTGATGCTTGTTCCGCCTGTCTTCGCGCAAGACATCGGCAGCAAACAGAAGCTCGCTACTGAAAAGAAAGCTGAAAAGAAAACCGAGACGTCACCTGATGCATTAAGGGAACCAATCGGCGCGACAGCACTTTTCCCTTATCGTCCGTTTGATTCCTGGATCGGGCAACGCCTGATCTTTTTGCCTGGGCCGAAAGCTTCCGCAGAGAAAGCCTACGACGACTTTTACGGCAAGCTCACTCACAAACAATACGCCGGTCGCATTGCGAAGGTCGTTTCGGTTGAAGATTTCAGCGGGCGCGTTCATTTGGAAATCGAGATGGAAGATTCCAAAGAACGCCTGCGCGCACGTACCGCGCCAGGCAAAGAAAGCCTGATTGGAATGGCGCTGTTTGATGACATTCATAACGCGCGCCAGCAGTGGTTGGGAAAAACCTTGTGGTGCAGGGAAAGCAGGCTCTCGGTTTACAACGAACAGACGGACGCGGTCGGTTTTTTAACGGTCAAGAAATACTCCCCCCTGAAAGTCACCGAGGTGATTGCCGGGTGGAATGAAGAAAGGCCCGTGCGTTTTGTGCTGGAGACTGCCGACGGCAAACGCGGTTTTGTTGATCTCAATCTGAGCGGCACAAACGTCTTCAAAGAAGTCAGACATCTCGGCCGCTTCGAGCATTGTTTCATCACCGAAGACCCGCGCAAGACACGAAAGTGGGATCCGCAAATCTGGGCATTGATTGAAAATGGCCAGATCGGCGCGGGTATGACTGCCGATGAAGTTCGAATGAGTTGGGGCGAGCCGGACAAGATCACCCGCACGGCCACAGGCGAAAATTGGACGTACCCCGCAGGCACACTGGTCTTTAAAAATGGCCTGATGACCGGAATGCAGAATTGATCGAGCGCCAATCAGAATCTATCAGCAGGCATCTGAACATTTTGAACGAAGGTGGTTGAAAGAGATTTGATCGGCACGCGAATTTCGACGGTCGTGCCGCTGCCAGGCTGGCTATGGAAATCCAGCGATGCCGCCTCACCGAAAAAACATTCCAATCGGCGTTCGACATTTGCCAGGCCAACGCCGCGATGGCGTGTTTGTTCATAGGCAATCTCGCTGACGCCGACACCGGTATCACAAATCGAAATGTACAAATCGCTGGAATGCCCATTCGCATTCCCTTCCAGGCGGGCTGAGATTGTCAGTTCGCCGCCTGCTTTGCTGGGCGCAATGCCATGTTTGATGGCGTTTTCGATCAATGGCTGCACCATCAGCGGGGGAATGCGCAGGTTGCGCAGTTCCGGGGGAACGTCAATCACTACGCGCAGACGCTCTTCGAATCGAGCGCGTTCGATGGCCAGATAGGATTCAATCAAATCCATCTCTTCGCCCAGCGTGGCCAGTTCGCCGCTTGGCGCGCGCAACACGGCGCGCAGCAAGCCGGTTAATTGCATCAACGTTTCCAGCGCGCGTTCCGGCGCAGTTTGGATCAAATAGCTGATCGTGGTCAGCGCGTTGAACAGGAAGTGCGGATTGATCTGCGCGCGCAAGGCTCGCAGTTCGGCTTCGGTCGCCAGCTTGCTGATCTCCTGTTCGCGCAGATTCCGTTCGCATCGTTCGTGTGTGACGCGGACTGCATCAATGCGTCGCGCTAATGTCAACGCCGCTGATTCCAGCATGGCAATGTCATCCGAAAGCAATTGCCGGCCACCGGAAAGCTCGCCAATCACCAACGAAAAGTGAGGCGTTTCGTGCGTCGGAATAAAGACTGTCGCGGCGGGCGAGCGTAATCGCCCGGTTCTGCGCCGCACTTCGCTGAAATCGCCGTCCTGTTCCGCCATTCGTACCAACTGGCCGGGCAACAGAAGTTTGGCATCCGGTTCGTAGCCGATTTGATCCGCAGGTGGAGTGGTGAGGATGATTTCCTCGCTCTGTTGCCAGCGAACTTCTCTGGCGGTCAATGCGGGAGCCAACCGCAAACAGGCTTGATCGAAAATCTCTTCTGTCGCTTCGTTTGTTGCGGCGACTTTGGCCAGCTCATTGAGCAGCTTTTGATAATCCGCGCGGCGCAGCACGATAGCGTCCACGAACCAAACGACTCCGCGACGAAGGTAAGGGTAGATCAGCGCCGTGCTGAGCCATAAACCCAACAAGGCTCCAATTGCGGGCGGCCCCAAATCCCCTTTGGCATCGCGTAATCGCAACAAGGGCGCGGCAAACGCGACGTATAACCCGAAGGCCAGTGCGATCAGTGCCACCAACGCCAATGCGCGTTTCAAAAAGATGTCGGCCAGGGCAAACCGGTAATCCTGATACAGCATCGCCAAAACCAGGGGCAGGGAAGCCTGATGGCCAATCAATTCGAAAAACCACGGGGCATCGCCGCTGGTGTGGCTGCTCAAATGCAATGCAGAAACGGCGAAGACCGACAATGCCACTACCCAGATCGCCCGCTTCCAAACCGATGAGCGGCGCGCATAAACCAAAAGCACCAAGGTCAATCCGCTGAATCCAAATGTGAGCGTGCGCAGAGCCAAAGGGGAAGGAGTTTCCGCGCCTGTCGCCGCTGCATAAAAATGGAGCAGGCTGGCGATTGCGCTTAATGCATAAGCCAAGACGGGAATCATTCGCCCGCCGCGCCGCCGGGCCAATCCTGCTTCTGCGTGCAAGACCGAATGCACGACGACCGCAGGCAAAAAACCCAATGCCGTGAAAACCGCCGAGTTGAACCAGGAAGATGGCTTGCCAACGTTCCAATCACGCGCGCCATAAATTACCAACGCGCCCAGATTCCACAACAATCCCAGCAAGGCCGTCGCCAGCAGCAATCGCTCAGGCAACAATGCGGCTCGCTGTCCCGATCCACTCGGACCCATTGCGTCAAACGAGCGAACGACCATCACCAACAACATGCCGTACAACGTTGCGCCAATCAGAAAGCCAAGGAGGTTGACCAGGGCGGCGATATTTTGTGATTCCATAGTTTCCAACCCTTCTTCATCTTTTGCGCATAGTGCCTTGGCAAAAGTCAGGTTCGCAACCAACAGCTAATCAGCGGCGGGAAATGACGGATAGATGGTGGAGAATTGGCAATCAGCGTTCTGCTGCAGATCCGGATAAAAATAATGACAGCCGACGAGCCTGAGCGGAAATGCGTCCGGCGATCATCGGCTGTCTGCGATTTTGAATTTGAAGTTTGACGTTACCGGTTGCTCAGCACCTTCACGCGTGCCACGAAAGCGCCATTGTTATCTTTCAGGTTGCCCTCGTTGACGCTGAGGAAAAGAATCCCATTGTGTTTGGCGACGAACTCCGTGGATTGACCGACGAAAGCGAAGTCGTTGTTATCGTCGCCAATGACGGCAATCAACGCGCCTGTTGGCTGATCCGCCATCAGCTTATCCTTGTCCGCCAAGCTCAAGCCTTCCGGCCCTGTGCGCTTGTTATCCCCCAGATCAATTTCCCCAACGGCGCTGATGACAATGCGTTGGCCGCGCTGTACACGAATTTCCGTGCTGGTCCAATCGGCCCCTGCCGCCACGCTGACCGTCTTTTCCGCAATGGTGGCAATCACGCCAGTGTCATTATCAGTGGAAGGCACGTTCCCAGCAGATGGCGTGGACGTTGTTGGAGTAGGCTCTCTGTTGCTTCCCTGAGACCTGTTGGTGGAAACGGCTGCGGGCTCACGCGGCATCTCTGTTTGAGACGGGATCGCACTGTTGCGCCCACTCATTGCCGTCCCCGCCGTTGTGTCGGAATCAAATTCGACGCTATCAATTTCTTCCGCTGGGATGATGTGCTGGGAAGAACTTCCGCCGATATAAACCACAATCGTGAACTTGCCCTGTGCGTAAGAGACAACTTTGCCTTTCAGTACACTGCCATCACGAAGTTTGACTGTATCAGCGAAGGTTGCAATTGCGAATAACGACAAGACAACAAGACAAATCAGTGGACTGAGAAGCGCTCTTCTAATTTTCACACCTACCTCCCCGTGGCTAGATTGAATTTTGTTTTGCAAGGGTTTGAACGGGCGCAGCTTATCACAAAAGTTTTCGGCTGGCATCGGACGATTGAATGCGTTCATTTGAATCATCATGATCATCGGCGTAAGAGAAAAATAAAAAGTTTATGAACAAAACTTAAAGCATTCTTGACGAGCAGGCATCTGATGAATATACTCCGCAGCGTCCTTCGGTTTCGTCTCAAGAAACTGGTTCTGGAAACAGCATTCGCTGGTACCGTATTTAAAAAGTTTAGAGGTGATTTCTAAACCGGTTACGTTCTGTGACCGGGTTAATTCTCGAAAAGATCATTTTGTAGGCAATTTTAAGATTCGTTTTTGTTTGCTGTCTCCTTTTAGGTTTCTGACGTTTACCTCCCTCCTTCTCCTGCTTGATTCCCACGATGCGATGGTTCGTATCGTGGGATTTTTTTGTTTACAGGTTGACTGATCGTGGAATTCAGGTTGTGTCAGCAGGGTTTTGGAGCAGCATTATGGCTTGGGCGAATCGCCAGTCTTCTTTTCCAAGTCGGCCTCATCACTCTTCGGCACCCGATATCCCAACCTAGCTCTCACCAATAAAGAAGTCGGATTGACTTCAACGGTGATTGAACGGTACTTGCCGTCGCGCTGCTCATTGGTTGGCGCGTACGTCATCGTGTATTGATGGCGTAATTCATCGGCGATGCGCAGAAATGCATAGGAAGTGTTCTGGATGGTTTCGGCGCGCATATACAGAGCGCCGGATTGCGCTGTCAGGCTGCGAAGAAAGTCTGAAGCGATCACATACGGATCGCGTTTCAGTGGTTTTTGAACTTGAAAATTATCTGATGTGGCAGAAAGGTTTGAGATAAAGCTCGACGGTCTGCCCGGCAAAAAGATCGGCTTCATAATTGGCGCGCCGTCATTGCGGGTTTCGTATTGAATCGCGTAGCAAATAATCCCGGTCGAAGCGACTAATTCCAGAGTGTTTTCAAAATTGCCTTTTTTGCTTGCGGTATCCACGCCATCCGTCAACAGAACAATCGCTTTGCGTCCCGGAATTGAGACCATCTTTTCTGTGATTGTCCGGTGGATCGCATCGTAAAGGCAGGTCGCATAACTACTCTTGACTGATTTTATGGCGCGCTCCAGCGTCACGTGATCATTGGTGAATTCGCTGATGAACTGCACCCTGTCGTCAAAGGTGACGACCATGACCCGATCTTTTGGCAGAAGCTGCTTGATAAAAGTCTCTGCCGCTTTACGGATCGCGCTCAATTTGTTCTGTGTGCTGTGGCTGGTGTCAATCAGCAGCGCGACGTTAAATTGCGCTTCGGTTGAAGAGAAATCCTCAATCTTTTGCGCCACACCATCTTCGCGGACGGTAAAGTTATTGCGCTGCAGCCCGGTGATGAAGCGCCCGTAGTTGTCTGTCACCATCACGGGAACGTTGACCAGTGCGGTCGGGATTTTGATGGTGGGTTGCTGCGGATCCTGTGGAGGAGTGGTGGTCTGCCCAAATGCTGTGGAGGTGATGAAAATCAAAACCCCAAGCATAAGCATTTTCGCAAGCAGCCCTGCAAGCAGCGTGGATGGAATTCGCGATATAACTGCCGGATGTTTCATAAAAAAGATTCCTTGAGTGCGCCGGAATTTTACTTGAGCAGTTGGCGGGAATCAAAACGGATCAATCGAGGAACGCAGAAATCGAGTCTGGTTGCACTTCATCCGTCAGGCCACTCAAAAATATCGCCTTCCTCACTTTTTTCCCTTCTTGGCTGGTTTCGGCATGTTGGGTTTTGTGACTTTGACCTTGCCGCCGGAAAGCAGTTCGACGGTATATTCAATGTCCTGCTTTTGGCCGTCCTTGCCGATGACGTTCAAGGTGAAAGTTCCTTGCTGACCGTTCATTGCCAGCTTCACGGGAAAGCGTCCCAACACCTCGTCGCGGAAGGGCGTGTTGTAATTGCGTGTGGACGGGTCGTAGGCCAGTATTTTAATGCGGTCGAAATCTGCCCGGTCGTCCGCGCCAAAGGTCTTGCGCTCCATCACCAGATAATGATCGCCCGACCGGCTGTCATCGCCATGAACCGTCCCCAGTTTTTGCCAACCCATAATCTTACGACCGGACGAGACGAAATAAATAATCTCTCCGGGGACATCCAGCTCGACTGAGCCTCCATAAATCCAGCCTGCGGGCAAGACGGCGTAATCTTTCAATCGCACCTGAAACCAGGTGTCATACTTCACGTCTGAATCCCCGCCTTTACCACTCTGGCCGGATGCCAGGCCGCTTTCAGATTTAGCATCCACGGAAGCAGGCCGGGGCTTGCGGTCACGAGCGACGATTTCCACAGCTGTTCCTGATGGAAGCGTGGTGGCGACGTTGTCATCACTTATACGGTCGGGCGTTAGTCGCAGTTTGAGTGTTGCTTTTGATTTGCCCAGCCCCTGTGTCGGAATGCCGCGAATCTCTTCGGCCATATGGCGTGATTTGTTGACAACTTCTTCCTTGACGAAATAGCGAGATTCGGCCCATCCGGTCAGGCCTTCGGCGTTTTTGATGTTGACCCATGGCGTGCCATCCTCGGATTTGAGACGTGCAATGATGGTGATGCGGTCGCCGGTCTTCAGTTCACCAATCACTCGCGTGGCTTGTGCCGTTGAACTCTTGAGCTTCAGCTTTTCTGGCACGACATAAGCGACTTCATTCAGCGTCGCTGTTTTCGAGCAGGAAACCGCAAGCATCAAAAGTGCAGCGCACAAAACCAGGCCAAGGCGGGCCGGGCCGCAAATGCGAAACAGAGTCATTGTTTTCCCCAGGTTATGGTGGCGGATTGAAGTAAAGGAGTTCAACAAAACGGCGCGAGTGTAAAGGCGAGACGATAAAGTTGCAAGAAACAGCCCCGTGTCAAAACAGTGCTTCAAGCGCGTCGGTTACCGAGCGTACGCCGATAATTTTCAAGCGGTCATCCTCCGGCAATCCGCTCAAGTTGTTCTGCGGCATGATCACGCGCTGGAAGCCCATCCGCGCGGCTTCGCGCAAACGGACGGCGGCGTGGCTGGTGGCGCGGACTTCGCCTGCCAGGCCGATTTCGCCAAAGACAATCGTGTGCTCATTGATTGGGATATTGCGGAAGCTGGACGCGATCGCCGCAACGATGCCTAAGTCCATCGCCGGTTCGCCGATTTCAATGCCGCCAACCAGATTGACGAAGATGTCATCCCCAATCAACTGAAAGCCAACGCGCTTTTCCAGCATGGCCACCAGCAGCGCAACGCGATTCAGTTCCACGCCCTGTGTTGTGCGGCGTCCCGTCCCGAACTTCGACGAACTGACCAATGCCTGAATTTCGACCAGCATGGGGCGCGTGCCTTCCATTGCAGCGACAACCGCTGAGCCGGACGCGCCGATTGGACGTTCGCTTAGAAAAAGTTCTGAAGGATTGGGCACTCCGACAAGCCCGGTCGCGGTCATCTCGAAAATTCCAAGTTCGTTCGCCGCGCCAAAGCGGTTTTTCGCCGCGCGCAAGATTCGATGGTTGTGATGGCGCTCGCCCTCGAAATAGATCACGGTGTCCACAATGTGTTCCAGCGCTTTCGGCCCGGCAATGGTGCCTTCCTTGGTGACGTGGCCAATGAGAAAGACCGGCACGGTCAGATTTTTGGCCAGCATTAAAAACTGCCCGGCGACTTCGCGCACCTGCGAAACTGAGCCGGGAGCGCTTTCCAGCTTGTCAGAGAAAATTGTCTGGACGGAGTCAATGATGACTGCTTGCGGTTGCAGGCGTTCGATCTCGATGAAGATTTTTTCCAGGCTGGTTTCAGAAAGCAGAAACAGTCCGGTTGGATTAATGCCCAGGCGTTCGCCGCGCAGTTTGATCTGCCGTTCGCTCTCTTCGCCGGACACATACAGAACCCTGCCGTACACCGCACTAAGTTTGTCCGCCACCTGTGACAGCAAAGTAGACTTGCCAATCCCAGGCTCTCCGCCGATCAGCACCAGTGAGCCGGGCACGATGCCGCCGCCCAATACGCGGTCGAATTCTTCAATGCCAGTGACTTCGCGTGATTCGTCCTGCGCTTCAATCGCTGTAAATTCGACAGGCTTGCTGTCTCGGAAACTCAGGCTGGCGCGGGCGGCGCTGGGGCCGTCTTTTGTTGTGGGGCGTTCGCGTTCTTCGACGAAAGAATTCCATTCGCCGCAATCCGGGCATTTGCCCAACCACTTGCGCGATTGAGCGCCACATTTCTGACAGGCGTAAACAGTGCGTGATCCTTTGGTTGCCATAGCCGGATTGTAAGCCACAGGGGAGTGCGTGAGAAGCGGCAACAACCGACAGTTAGGCATTCCGCAAGGCATGGTTATAATGCCGCGCAGCTTGATTCCCTTCGATAAGGAGTTTAACGAAATGCTTGAACAGATTTTAGAAGGCACTTGGGAAGAGGTCGCGCAGCACGCCGGTGAACTGGCTGGCAAGCAAGTGCGTTTGACTGTGATAGACGAAGCCGCTGAACAACCGCCAGCCCCGCAGCCTAACGAAGCGATGCTGCGCGCGATTGAGAAGGTGGCTAAAGCGCAGGAAGGCATGCGCCTCACCTCAGGCGAAGGCACCCAGCGATTGTTGCGCGAGGCCAGAGCAGGAGCGATGTATGGTTATGAACCCTGCGAATAGTCCCGGCGCGGTCATAGTAGACGCCAACGTGCTAATCGGCATCTGCGCTAACGAGCAAGACAAAGTCGCACGTGCCACCGCAGCCATGCGAGACTACGCCGCCAAAGGCTGGAGCGTATACGCTCCCGGCGTCATCGTTGCGGAATGCCTCTTCGCGCTGTGCGGAAAAGTTCAAAACGGCCTACTCACTCCTGTCGAGCACGAACAGGCGATCAATTCATTGATCACCTATTTGATCGGATTCCTCCCGCTGCCCGGAGGCGATGCCGCCTTGACCAAGCGGGCCGAGGAGATTCGCAGTGGTTACGGATGCAGCCGCTCTGCCGACGGCCTTTATATCGCGCTCGCCGAAGAGTTGTCACAAGTCGTCACGGCGGAATTGTTGACCTTCGACGCCGACCTGCCCAAACAAGCCGCCAGAAACGCACCAGCAGTCAAGGTGAACCTGCTGCCCTGTTAGGGGGCCTGGCCCGGTCAGCGGATGCGCCGATGTTGCTCACCCCACGATAGGAAAACTCCTGCTGCTCCGGCAAAAAGCGTTGTGCCCATGCTTTGCCGGTTCTATACTCCGCGCCGTCCTGAGTTCTGGTCGGCGCGTTTCAGCCGTGCCGGTCGCAAAGTCAAAACAACCAGGCAGAATCGGCTATTAAAGCTTTCGCCCGGTTGGGCTGAACGAATGGAGGCCTGTTACATCACTAATGCGATTTCACTCAACACCTCAGTCGGCACTGGATGGAGAAATCACAATCCTCGCAATCATCGAAACAGTTGTTTCGGTCGCCATCTATGTTGGCATCGGTCTGTACTTCGGGACGTTCAAATATCTTGCTTGGGCGGTTGTTGTGGCACCGCTGATGCTCTTTCGAACTGAGGTCTCGGCTGAATGGGGGATCAATACTTACGAGCGGTGCCTGAATGGCCTCTGGCAGTTGCCTGACCCTTGGGGAGGGTTTGCAAATGGTTTAGTTGGTCCCTTAATCGGAGTTGCGATTAGAGTGCTTGCGACTTTGTATTGGGTGATTAGAAGGCCTCTTCATGCTCTCAAAGAGATACCTCAAAATTGGTTGCGCCAAAGTTTTTGCACTGACTTCTTTCACGCGCCTGAAATCCTCCCGCTTGAGGCCGCAAAAGGAGAAACAAAAAAGATTTTCACATTTGCAAGATTATTGGCAACCTTTCGCGGAGAACAGAGGGTATTCTTCAAGACGGCTCCAACTCTTTTTGAAAAGGTTGCAATTCTTTTTGTGGCTTGGCCTCTTCTTTTTGTGGGTTACGCACCCCCTCTTATCTACCGAGTTTCCTTCAAAGCCACCGCAATTGCCTACCTACCTTTCATTTGGGCGGCTCACACGACATTGCGAAACCCATTGTCCGTAAAGTTACGACTGGAAAGGTTCACGAAAGGAGAGTTAGAAAAGGTTCGCCGCGTCGTTTCGTGGTTCATTATCGCCATGCTGTTAGCGAAGATTGCTTTGGTTTGGGGATGGCTGGATCGAGACTACATCGTGTCAAAGTTCCCTAGTAAGAAGTTGGCTGAAGGTCTCGCCGCTTTTGGCAGTTGGCCGTGGTGGCAAATGACTTTGGCGGCAGATGCGCTGCTGACTTTCTTCTTGTTCTTTTTCGCTGATGCTGCGCTTGGACGCATTGACAGCGCGCAGGCTTGCAAAGAAGAAAGAACGCTTGGGACAGTATCAGCGATCTCTTTCCTTCGAGCAGCTTTGGGACTCGCCACGATTTCCTATTTCTTCTACATTGCTCTTGTCGAGGTATCTCACGGCTCATTGCATCGGCTGCTGAGGGCTTAGCAAGGCAATTAATGAGATTCGGTCTCACTGCGGAGCACTTTGGAGTGCAACTCCAGGTCGTTACATCCCAAAGGCTCCGCCAATGAATCCGCAAGTTTCCTCCACACTTCTTCTCTGAATGCATATCCCGAGGCTTGTCGTTCGGAAATTGCACCCTGTCAGGAAAGCGCAGATTGATTCAGATTGAATCTGGTTCGACCAGCAGATTCAGCGGGTGGAAACTTCTCCCGCGAGAGTAGGGAAACTGGCGCGGGGTGAATTACGGATTGTGATTGATTGGCTCAAGGCTTGTTATCGGTTTTCCTTCACAGCCTTGATAACACTCCCATCAATCGCACTCACAATCACAAGGGTAGTTGCGGTCTCCGTTCCATTGTCGGAAAGGATTGCGAGGACGTAACAAGCCTGATCCCGTTCGCGCACCAATCTGGATTCCAGCACGGTTCCGGGATATTGATTGGTAGCAATTTGGATTGCTTGCTGCATACTGATGTTCGCCTGTTTCGCCAGTTCGGCTTGTCGCTTGGCCATTGCCTCTCGCTCGGCTCGATGGTGCGCGATCATTTCCGGGTTTTGCATTTCTTGCTCTGCCAGCGCCCGTTCCTTCATTCTTTCATGTGTCAGCATTTGCTCGATCTTCGCTTTTATTATTTTGGCATCCAGCGAAGGGTTCTTCTCGATGGCCTCTTTCACCATCTGCTCTACTCTTTCTTTCTTTTCTCTGGCTTCCTGCGAAGGCTCCTGTTGTAAAGTCACATTCCGTATTTCTTGCCCATCTCGAAGCCGCACTTCATAAACTTGTCCCTGGAATTCGACCTTGCCTTCGCGCGATGCGACCCGCTCCCGCTCGGCCTTCAATTTTGCCTCCAACTCAGCGTTTTCCTTGGCCTGCTTTGCCTCTTGCTGCGCATCCTGCTGTGGGAGCACGGCGTTCTTCAGCGGCACTGCTACCACGTCACGCGCCGAGGCGGCAGAAGCTTGCGGGTTAATATTGATGCGGAGCGCGAACGGCGCAGCCGCCAGACAAGGCACGGCAAAACAGAGTGTGGCTGCGATCAGCAACCAGCTCTTCCTGCCAACATTGGGTTTCGATCTTTTCAGCATGGTCATAACACGTTCCTCCAAAATATCGGCATCGGCGATGCCTACGGTGATTGTGGTTGTGGAGCGGCGCAAGGGAATGGCCGCCCCGGCGAGTTGGACGAGCGAACGAGCATAGACTTCCGGGGCAATCAATTTCTCGGTGACCAGTTCGTCGCAGCCCAATTCCCGCGTCTGGTTGATGCGGCGTCTCACCAGCCACGCAGCCGGGTGAAACGAGAGTGGCAAATAGAGAAGTTCGTAGATCAGGTTCAACAGATAGTCGTGCCGCCGGATATGAACAAGCTCGTGCCCGATGGCCGTAATCAAGACATTGGCATCGGCCTCCTGCGACAAGCGCTCAGGCAGAATAATGAGCGGCTTGAGTGTCCCGACCGTGACCGGAACTGCAATCGAGGCTGAACACAGGATTCGAACCCGTGTTACTCCAATCGTATTTTGGCACTGTCTGATTGTGGTCTGGATGTGTTCAGTGAAATCAACCGCATAGGCGCTACGGCTAATCAACTGTGTTTTGCGCCAGGCATTCAATAGTCTGAGGCCGCGATAGCATAGAAACAGCAAATACAACGCGACTAGCGCCGCAGCCAAGCCCTGATTGACCGAGATAAGCGCGCTTGTCCGCTTCTGCGAAAATGGCAATCGCGTAGGCAGTGCCGCCGTTTCATCCGAGGCCATCTCTGCCGGTAAAGGAATCGGAATGGCAGCCACTGGTTGAGCCGTCGCCTGCGGTTGGGCCGGCAGGTTCAGATGCCCGCGGGAAAGCGCACCCTCCAATACACGCGAACTGCTCAGGGCAGGGAGGCATATCGAGAGAAACAGCGCCGCCACCCACAACCAGTTCCGGTAACGGGCTGCCGACTCGCGTAGCAACCAGTCGCAGAAAGCAGCGACCGCTGCAATCAATGCAATCTGCCAACAGGCATTCAACAAAAAGGTCAGCAAGATACGGCTACTTGTTTCCATCGCCATCCTCCTCATGTTTTTCAAAAAGCTGATTCAGCTTGGCCAATTTCTCTGCCGTGAGATGTTTCGTCTCGACCAGACTCATCACCAAGCCTTCCGCCGAGCCGCCGAACAAACGATCAATCACGTCATTGATGGTGTGACTGACGACCTGGCTGTGGCTGACGGCGGGCTTGTAGAAATAGGCGCGATCTTTGAGCGTCCGTTTAACTTTCTTTTTACGGTGCAAAATGTTGAGCATGGTCTGCACCGTGGTGTAGGCCAGATCACGCTTGAGCTGTTGCTGCACGGTCTGGACGTTGGCGGGGCCGGTTTCCCAAAGCACCTGCATGATTTCGAGTTCGAGCGGGGTGAGATGCTCGCTTTTACGATTTGCCATATCTTCCTCCTAAGCTTTTAGGAGGATATCGTCAAGTCCGGGCAGTGTCAACTAAATATTTAGGAGTAAGAATCCGTCGGAGGGATGATTGCCGATCCCGCTGCCGCACCATTGCCTTGAATCAGCATTGCGATTACATTCGCGCCACTTCAATCAACGCAGTACCACGCCCAGACAACACTTCTAGCAGAGGATTTGACCATGAAAAATAAAAACACTCAGGGCGCATCGCCGCGCCGTTCCTTTTTGAAGCAGGCTTCGCTGGGCTTAACGGGTGGCCTGATGGCAGCCAGCGGTTCCGCCGGACAATTGTGGGCGAGTTCCATTGAACAGCAGGAATCACTGAAGATCGTCAAGGTCGAGCCTGTCTTACTGACAGGCGTGCGCGCCTACGGCCCGTGGCTGTTCGTTCGCGTCGAGACATCGGATGGCGTGGTCGGTTGGGGCGAAGGAACCAACTTTCCCGGCGTTCAGCCGATTGCCCAGGCCATCAAAAACTTGAGCAGCGTCGTGGTTGGCGAGAGCGCGTGGGACATCGAAAAGCTGTGGAACAAGATGTACAGGTTTCTTTACTACAACGGAATGGGCGGCGTGGTGCTGGCGGCCATCAGCGCAATAGATACGGCGCTGTATGACATTGTCGGCAAAAAGCTGGGCGTGCCGGTCTACAAACTGATCGGCGGGCAGGTGCATGAAAAGCTCAGAATTTATGCCAATGGATGGACAGAAGGAATTACCCGCGCGCCCGAAGCATTAGCGCAGCGCACGAAAGAACTGGTGGCCAAAGGCTACACCGGCTGCAAATTCGATCCCTTCAGCACGGATACATCCACCTACAATCGCGAAGTCAAGCAACCTGATTTGCGCGCCGCTGTCGCACAAGTCAAAGCCGTGCGCGAGGCCGGCGGCCCCGATTACGACATCGCGATTGACGTGCATGCCCGCTGGAACACCAAATCCACGCTGGAAATCCTTCACGCACTGGAACCGTATCGCCTGTTCTTTTACGAAGAAGCTGTCCCGCCCGAAAACATCGCGGCGATGGTTGAAGTGCAACGCTCGACCAACGTTCCGCTGGCGACGGGGGAGCGCATCTTTGGACGGCATGGCTTCCGCGAACTGCTGGAACGCCAGGCCGTACGGATCATCCAACCCGATATGGCCCGCACCGGCGGCATCACAGAGTTCAAGAAGATCGCGGCGATGGCCGATAGTTATTACATTCCGGTTGCGCCCCATAATCCGAACGGGCCGATCTGCACGATTGCCTCGATGCACGCGTGTTTTTCCATTCCGAACTTTCTGATCCTGGAGTTCTTCGAACCGGATGAAGCCGTCTTTCGCGAAATCGTCAGCGGATGGCGTTCGGATGCTGGTTCGGTCTATCCGATTACTACGCCAGGCTTGGGCGTCAACATCACCGAAGATTTTTTGCGCAAGCACAAGTTCGATGAAGCCAAGACGAATGAGATGGAACTGCGAACCTTCAATACGGTGAAGTAAAGGTGAAGTAAATATGAAGGCCGTGCTGAATGCCCTGAGAGCGCACGCAGTTCGCGTGCGCTCTCAGGGCATTCTCTTTTTTATTAGATTGCAGTCTCCGCAAATCCGAATTTGAACTTGGGCCGTAAGCACACAAGACAGACGGTGCCTCGTCTGATTGATTTGCCCACATCCCATTTAGATCAATAGTTAACGCCTGATTGGCAGCTTCCCTCACTATTGGATTGCTCTTCTCTCACCATAAGAGCGACGCTTCCCCCTAATTCAAACGCATCCCATTTGACCTTCATTTGAAACTACGCAAGGACGGCAGAGATACCAACTGCCGTAGGTCTATTTTTGCCTCATTCATCCCCGGCGAATGGGCACCCTTCCACTTGGGAGAAGATAAAAACTCATGATAATTAGGAACACAAAAAAATCATTTGCTGCTCTCTCTGTTCTGACATTGGCCTTGGCGATCTCGTTCGTCTTCGGGAAGGTTGGCAGGTATTCGGCCAATGCCGAAAGCGAACTGAATTCAACAAACTCATTTAATTTGCCGGCTGCCGGGGCTGTTGCGCAAAGCACCGGCGTCGTTTTGCCGAAAACAAGTATTTACGTGCTGAATGCGGATAACGTAATTTTTGTCCTGACGCCAGGCGCGACCAGCTTCACGCGGTTGGTGCGCGTCAATCAGGTCAGAGGCAATCTGATCGGCATTGATTTCCGTCCGGCGGAAGCAAGCGCTACGACGCTGTATGGACTGACAGACACGGGCAATCTTTACACCATCAATCTGGCGCAGCCGAACCTGGGGGCGGCCACGCTGGTCGGCACGCTGACGACGCGTTTTGCCGGAGGCTTCCAGTCGCTGATGGATTTCAATCCCGTCCTGAATGCGGTGCGATTGATTGGTTCCAACGACCAAAACTTCGCGGTGGTCAATTCTGGCGGCAACTTGAACGTGACCGCGGTTCAGACTGCGATGACTTACGCCCCCGGCGATGTGAATGCAGGCATAGACCCGAACATCAGCGGCGGCGCATACACCAATAACTTTGTTGGTGCGCCGAACACGCTCTTTTACGGCATTGATCACGATCTGGATACGCTGGTGACGATCTCGACGGTGAGCGCGACAGGGAGTTCAAATACCGGCGGCGGCCTGCTGAAAACAATCGGCCGTCTGGTTGATCCCAACGGCACGCCAATCAACTTCTCGCCAACGGCTGACCTGGATGTTTACACCGATGCCAGCGGCGTGAATACGATCGTGGGCGTCAACGGACGGTCGCTCTTCACGATTGATCTGGCCCAACTGAATCCGGCGCTGGCGCTGGGGACAACCCAGAACGTGACGGTCAGGTCAATTGCCGCGCCGGAGCTTGGCGGAGCCATTGATATTGCCGTTTCGACTGTCGCGCCGCCTCCTGCCACCCCGACGCCAACGCCGACACCCAAACCTTCACCAACGCCAACACCGGTGCCAACACCAACGCCGTCTCCTTCACCGGCTCCAACTGCGACGACGATTCAGGCTGAAACCGGCACGCTGGGCGGCGGAACCTGGATTATGACCAATCATCTGGGCTTCACCGGAACAGGGTTTGTGGACTTCGCGGACAATGTTGCCAATTCCTTTGTTGAATTTGCGATCAACAAGACTGGCATGCGGACAGTGATCTTCCGGTATGCCAATGGCAGCGTTGCCGATCGCAGTTGCAACGTCACGCTGAACGGGGTGGTCGTTGGGATGCTGACTTTCCCGCCGACCGGCTCCTGGGATACGTGGAAGACGACTTCGCTGAGCGTGAATTTCGGCGCTGCTGCGGGCAACAAAGCCCTGCGAGTCACCGCCGCGACGGTCAAAGGCGGGCCGAACCTGGACAAGCTGGAAATTCAGTAGTGAGGTATTGGCCAGCGAAAACCTAACAGGATCAAGCAGAGCGTTGGCCGGAAAGTGATCATGCTTGATTCCGAAATCACGACGCCTGTCCGGCAATTTGTACTGATTGCCGGACAGGCGTCGTCGTTTATGTGCAGGTGGCGCATCTGCAGTGTTGCGCGAGTGTTGCGCGCTTTCTTTCCATCCGACGGGTCAGCCTCTATAATCACCCCGCTTTTCAATATAACCATCACCCAAACGCAGTTCATATTTTCAAGGAGCAATCTTGTGAAGCGAGTTGTCCTACTCTTATTGTTTGCCGCCTTCGCGTGTGTCCTTTCTCTGCCTGTTATGCCGTCCTCAAAAGCGCAGCAGACGCAGATATCCTCAAAACTGAATCCGCAAATTGAGAAGATCGTCAGTGAGATTTCGGCCAGGAATATCGAGGCCAGCGTCCGCAAGCTGGTCAGCTTTGGCACGCGCCATACGCTGTCGTCGCAGGACGATCCGGTGCGAGGCATTGGCGCGGCTCGGCGCTGGATCAAGGAAGAGATGGATCGTTACAGCCGCGAATCGGGCGGGCGGTTAATCATCACTGAAGATGAATTTATGCAACCGGCGACGCAACGTGTTCCCAAAGAAGCAAAGTTGGTCAACATTGTCGCGACGCTGCCGGGCACACAGGCTGAATCGAAAGACCGGCTTTATGTTGTCAGCGGTCATTATGATTCCTGCGTCTGTTCGCAAGGCATGACCGATGCCGAAAGCGATGCGCCCGGTGCAAGTGATGACGCTTCGGGCACGGCAGCGGTCATGGAAATGGCGCGCGTCATGTCGAAGTATCAGTTCGATGCGACGATTATTTTTATGACCGTGCCCGGTGAAGAGCAGGGCTTGCTCGGCGCGGCGCATTGGGCCGAAGAGGCGAAGAAGAAAAACCTGAATATTGCGGCGATGTTCACTAACGACATCATCGGGAACACCTTCGGCGGCAACGGCGTGAGAGATAACCGGCGCGTTCGTGTTTTTTCAGAAGGCGTGCCGACCACTGAAACCGAAGCCGAAGCCCGCATTCGTCAATCGAACGGCGGCGAAAACGACGGCCCTTCGCGGCAGTTGGCGCGCTACATCAAAGAAATCGGTGAACGGTACGTCAACAATTTCGACGTCACATTGGTCTTTCGCCGGGATCGTTACGGTCGAGGCGGCGATCACAATGCCTTTTTACAAAAAGGCTTCACAGCAGTGCGCTTCACTGAGCCGAATGAAGATTTCACGCGTCAGCACCAGAAAGTCCGCGAAGAGAATGGCATCAAATACGGTGACGTTTTTGAGATGGCCGATTCTGCTTACATTGCGCAGGTCGCCCGCATCAACGCTTCCGCAATGGCAAGCATGGCGCTGGCTCCAGCCTCGCCAAACGGCGTGCAGTTCAAAACCGGCAGGCAAGAATACGACACGACCGTCGCCTGGCAGGCCAGCAAAGAGCCGGACATCGCCGGGTATCGCGTCCTGTGGCGCGAAACCTATCAGCCCTTCTGGCAGCGGAGCATGGAAGTTGGGAACGTTGCCGAGTTTGTAATGAAGAGTTTGTCGAAAGACGATTATTTTTTTGCCGTGCAGGCGGTGGATAAAGACGGCAACGCCAGCGTGCCTTCGTTTCCGAAAGTTGTGCCGAGAGCACGCTGAAAACATCGCCGAAAGTTATTTGTAGTCGCCATCATCCCGTTGTTCCTCACACGCGCTGCCGTGCCGGCATGCGTTGGCTGACAGTAGCGCGTTGTCCTCAACTGTAACGTCACCTGAAAAAGGAGAATCTATGATAGGAACTGCTTTGGTTTTACTTCTGGCCGGGCCATTTGCCGGTAATAACTTGATCATCTTGTTGGTTGTCGGAGCCATTGCTGGCTGGCTTGCTGGAAATGTCATGAAGGGCGGCGGGTTCGGCCTGGTCGGCGACATCGTCGTCGGTATCGTCGGAGCGTTTCTCGGCGCTTGGATTTTTAGTCAGCTTGGCGTTTCAGCAGGCGGAGGCACGCTCGGATTGCTGATTACCGCATTTGTTGGGGCGGTAGTTTTGCTTCTCTTGATTCGGTTAGTTAAGAGGGCATAGGCCATGGTGGGTGGGCCGGGCGAAGACGGTTTTTCGCCCGGCCCACACACCTAATTATTGAGGTGTTATGAAGTATCGAAGGGTTTCTATTTTCTCGGCTTTGTTCTTAATTTTCATGGCGAGTTTTGCTGTTGCGCAGCAGCCAGCCAAGCCCAAACGTCCAGTCAAAAATCCCCCGCAATACCCAGGTATCATTGATCTGGAAAACAAAGACGCGTCGCCGGCAAAGCAGCCCAATTCGAAGACCGGCGAATCGCCTGTGGCTGCGCCCGCGCCGCCCGATGCGCTGACCCAGGCGATGACTTCGCTGACCTTAGAATTGAGAAGCCTGTCGCAGGAATTGAAAGCGCTCAACGTGCGCCAGCAGATGAGCATTGATCTGCTGCGCCAGTCGCGGGTGGAACAGCGGATTGACCGTTTCGAAAATGATTTGCGCCCGGTTCGCGAACGCATTACCGCGCTCGAAGCCGAAGAGCAGCGGTTGCAACAACTGACGACGCGCGAAGCATTGGTCGCGCAG
>JBBQVH010000036.1:0-58509 GCA_038211695.1 Blastocatellia bacterium
GTGATATTGAAATATCACTCGGACAGGCCACCGGGCCTCGTCCCCCATAAATTTGGTGAGGGACAGTGGAGTTGACTCAAAATATCTTTGAAAAGAACTTTTCCCGAGCACATACGATACACAAGACACAACGTGTCATCAAGCGTGATATACGGATTAGCGCATCTTTCCACTTAAAAATTCGATCCGATAGAACAACTCGTTCACTGGGTACGCGACGGCAAGGTGATAGAAGTCCGCCTCTCCGCAGGCGGCTTCACTTTGAACGGTGCCGCTTCTCGTTCTGTGGGTGGGGAATATTGCTTTCCATCAATCTGGCTGCGGAAGCGAACCAATCAGAAAACACCGGGGTCAAGGCTAGTGGTATGAAAAATTATTGATCAGATGCAACTACTCGAGCCATTTCTTCGCCGCATAGCGGTGGCTGACTTTAGCCGTGGGGGAAACCCACGGTGGTCAGACAAACAATTCCGCATCGCGTCAGCGATGCCTGAATTCAAACGTCGCTGACGCGACGTAGAAGCTTTTTCATCGCATCCCGTGGGTTTCTCCCACGGCTAAACTCAAATGCCGCTCTGCGGCAAAAGAGGACAATGATGGAAAACAATGATTCTCGCGTAACGATCCATATGGCGGCGAGCCTGGATGGCCTCATCGCTCGAAAGGACGGGAGCGTTGACTGGATGGAGACCTCGGACGAATTCGCAGGCGGGGACACCCTTGACCCCGAATTCGTCGAGGCGTTTCTCAAGACGATTGACTGCTACGTTATGGGTTCGCGAACGTATGAAACCGCGCTCGGTTTTGAGGCCAAGGGGTTCGGGTGGGCGTACGGCGACAAACCCCCCTTCGTCCTCACTCGTCGCGAACTGCCGCGGACCCGGGATACCGTCGAGTTCTACTCAGGCGATCTTGCGCAGTTCGTGAATGAGCGCCTGCGGCCCACGTTCCGTTCTATCTGGTTTGTTGGAGGCGGCGTAGTCTCCGGCGAATGCCTTCGTCTCGGCCTGGCCGACGAAGTTCGTTATTCGATCCTGCCGATCTTGATTGGTGATGGGATTGCATTCTTCGACAAGCTTGACAGAGACATCGCCCTCCATCTGACGGAGGTGAAAGCCTACAAGAGCGGCATGGTGGCGCTTCGTTACGAGGTCCGAAAATAGGCGGTCCGTTGAAACCACAGCAGAAAGGCAAAGACCGAAAATGCAAGGAGCAAAAGATATGAAAGCAAAACAACATGAAGAGCTACTCGGAGCATTGAAAGCCCGTTTTGAGAAAAACATGAACCGACATAAAGGTCTTGAATGGGCGAAAGTACAAGCAAAGCTGGAAGCGAATACTGAAAAACTGTGGTCACTCAATGAAATGGAAAGAACTGGCGGTGAACCGGATGTTGTCGGGTTTGATAAAAAGACCGACCGATACATTTTTTATGATTGTTCAGCGGAAAGTCCTAAAGGCCGCAGAAGTGTTTGTTACGACCGCGAAGCGCTGGAGGCAAGAAAAGAAAATAAGCCCAAAGACAGCGCGATGAATATGGCAGCCGCCCTGGGCATTGAGCTTTTAACGGAAGAACAATATCGGGAGTTGCAGAAGCTCGGAAATTTCGATACGAAAACCTCGAGCTGGGTGAAAACACCTTCTGATATTAGAAAACTCGGCGGTGCCCTTTATTGTGATCGTCGCTACGACCATGTCTTCGTGTACCACAACGGTGCTGACTCTTACTATGCCGCCAGGGGATTTCGTGGCTCGCTCAGTGTCTAAATTAAGTGCATGGTATGGAGTTCAGCCTTTAGGCTGCCAGTGCGCTCCGCGCGCCAGACAAGCTAAAGCTTGAACTCCATACTTTTCTCACTTGATTGCACCATTACCAGATAAGCAAAGAGAAAATATTATGTGGAATGAAAGATATGCGAGTAACGAATTTGCCTACGGAACTGAGCCGAACTTGTTCCTGGTGCAAAACGCAAAGCTACTGATCGGGCCGGTGCTTTCTTTGGCCGAAGGGGAAGGGCGGAATGCCGTCTTTCTCGCCTCATTGGGATTGGACGTGCTGGGCGTGGACGGGGCAGAAGTCGGCCTCGCCAAGGCGCAACAGCTTGCCGCATCAAAAGGCCAGGCAATTCGGACTGAAGTTGCCGACCTGACAACGTATGAGCCGCCGGAGAATTATTATGGCTCCGTCATTTCAATCTCTGCACACCTGCCCAGCGATGCTCGGAAAAGACTTTATCCATTGGTGGAACGCAGCCTGAAACCCGGCGGAATCTTCCTGCTGGAGGCTTATACAAAAGCACAGCTTTCACGGAATACCGGTGGCCCCAAAGATCCTGACATGCTGATGGATCGCACGGAACTGGAAACACAATTTCCAAATTGTGACCTGATCCTCTCCCAGGAAATCGAGCGCGAAGTCACGGAAGGAACGTTTCATACTGGCTTGGCCTCTGTAGTTCAATTCATCGCCAGAAAGAAAGCAGCCTGAGCATGCGCTGTGAGCGAAAGCGCAGATGGTCAATAAGCTGATGGACGGTCATCGAAAAACTCTACAGATTGTCACGTCCCAAGCAGTTCAGAACGAGCCGCTTCAGTCTGGCGTGCTTTCTTCACCAGCCGACGAAATGTTGCGGCAAGCGGTCAGGGATACTCTGAATGCGCCAGCCGCTGACCGCGCGCGATTCTTCGAGCAATTGGTTTGCAGGATTGAAACCTATATGGCTGCCCACCCCGCGGAAAGACCTTGGACTTGTAGAATCTATACAGGCACAGACGGCTCGCGGGTCTTCCGTGGCGGTGTTGGCCATTCGTTGGTGATTGATGCGGGCGGCAGGTTATGGCGCGCTCGCAGCTATGAGGACTTTGATACAACGTATGCTCTGACGGAGTGTTCGTGCGAGATCGAAAGCTTGACTCCGCGTTATGATCTAATGCGAGAGTACTTGGCTGAATGATCGTCTTTATCCTGCGCGGTAAGAGGAGGCAGTAATGTACGGCACAGTTCTGGTTACAGTTGGTTCGGGCTTCGTTGGCAGTCATGTCTTGCTTCAACTGTTGAATGCCGGATGCAAAGTGCTCAAGGCGCGATTGGGCGAGCAGGCGAAGCAGGTGCCGACGCGCAAGTTACCCAACTTTATCGTCAAGCTCATCGCGCTCTTCAACGTCGAGATGCGCGATCTCGTGCCGCTGCTTGGCAAGGCCCGAAACGCGACCAGCGCCAAAGCGCAACGGATACTCGGGTGGAAACCGCGGCGTTGGGAAGACGCCGTCATTGCCACCGCGGAGAGCCTCTTGAAGCTCGGCGTTGTTGATGCGAAGTAATACTTCGGACAATGTTTTATGACGAACGATCTGACCGACATACTAATAACTATCGCGATCAAGTTGTAGGTCGTTGGTAAGTAACACAATTCAGGTTAGGGAGAATAAGATGACGAGAGACGATGAAGCGTACATCCATTTCCAAGAATGCCTGACGAGTCTCAACCGGACGTGGGTCATCCTTGGGAAGCTGGAGGGTTCCGGCGTTGATCCTGTCCTGCGGACAGCGAGTTATCACATGGCGCTGATTGAATACGCAAAACCATTCAAGGAATCTCGCGGTGCCAACAAGCGCCGCCATTTCTTGGCGTTTCCATCACTTTCAGCAGACGATACCGCGTTGCATTCCCAGCTACTGGCTCTCAGAGATCAGGTGCTCGCCCACTCAGACCTTACAGTGAAGGACGCGAAGCTATATGTCGGAGAGAGTAATGGGCGAGCACTGCCCCTTATCATCTCGAATACTGCTCAGCAGTTACCGAGAACATCTCAAGTACGCCAACTTGTTGAGCATTTGCTTGACGCCTTGTATGCGGAAATTCCAACCTACGAGCAGCAATTTAAGAATTCCCCCTAACACGATGATTCCTGATGAAAAACAATTCGCGGTGACACGAGCGCTGCATGAAGCATTTGGCGCGAATGAATTTGAAGACATTCGCCCTTTGATCGGGGGCCTTTCGACTGCGCTTGTCTTTCGAATTGTCGTGAGAGGAAACCCTTACCTCCTGCGACTGGGCACGCTTACGGGTGTGAGTGCGCTGGGCGACCCTGCGCGCCAGTTTGCCTGCATGAAAACTGCCGCTGAGGCTGGGATCGCTCCTCGGATGTGGTACGCGAATGTGGAAGACAGGGTTCTGATCACCGATTTTGTGGAGGCTAAACCCTTTCCTGACGATATGGCACTTTGGCAATAACGAGAAGGAGTGAGCATGACAGATGGCAAGATTCTAGATCTTAAAACCTTTGTTCCCGCCAAAGATTTTGAACTTTCCAGGCGTTTCTATCGCGACCTGGGTTTTCAAGAGAAGTGGGGAGATGATCAAGTGTGCGAACTGGAGATAGGAGCGTATCGGTTCCTGTTACAGAAATTCTACGTGAAGGCGCATGCTGAGAACTTCATGATGAGTCTGATGGTGGAAAACGCCGACACATGGTGGGAACACATCCAGCGTATTGGGCTAATAGACAAGTACAACTTGGCTATGGCCAAAGCGCCTGAACTTCAACCATGGGGGCTTCGTGTGCTCTACCTGTCTGATCCCAGCGGGGTACTGTGGCATATTGCTGATCGGCCAAACTCTTGATGATCTGACCAGCGTCACTATCCAATGAAACGAAGTCTCCTCATCGCTTCTATCGCTCTTACGGCACTCGCCCTGACTGCCTGCAAGAACGCGGGCGATTCTGCCATCTCGCTAACATCGAAGACCGTGCCGCCCATTCTCCTGTTCAACGGAACCGGTACGTCCGCCAATGATGTCACGGCAGTCGAGATGATCTTGAATGAACAGCGTCTGAATTATTCGACTGCGAATTCTTCGCAACTGAACGACATGAGCGAATCGCGTCTTTTGGCTTATCGTTTGCTGATTGTTCCCGGCGGGAATTTCGAAATCATGGGCAACAGCCTGAAGTCGAGCACAACCGCGAACATTCACAATGCCGTAGAGAGTGGTTTGAATTATCTGGGAATCTGCACGGGAGCCATTTTGGGCGGGGATTCCATCTACCACGACAACGGTCTGAATCTGACCAACGGTGTGCGGTTCGATTTTTATGCCGACGTAAATCGGGGTATCCACAAGGCAGCGGTGCCGATTGCCGATGCCGGATTAGGAACGCTCGATCAGTACTGGGAAGACGGCCCGCAGCTTACTGGCTGGGGTGCGGTTGTCGCTAAGTACCCCGATGGTACCCCTGCCATTGCAGAAGGGATGTCCGGAAAAGGATGGGTGATCCTCTCCGGCGTTCATGCTGAAGCACCGGAGAGTTGGCGAGATGGCATGAACTTCAGGACGTCAGTGAAGGCCGATAACGCTTATGCTGGAACGCTTATTCGTGCGGCACTTGACCGGACGTGGCTTCCGCATTACTGATATGCACTCAATCGCTAGACAGTCACCAAACACGCTACAACCCAAGGTAAAAATACCAATGAGCAAAACCAATCCAATAGATATAAGGAATCTCCCAATGCTGCGTCACCTCGTCAATTCCAATCCAGCCCGTACCTTCATCCTGTTGGCTCTCATCTGCGGTATGGTCGCCACAGGCGTTGTCCAAGCCCAGAAAGCGATGGCTGGCCACACGGTTCGTCTGTTTACCCGCGACGGCAAGGTGGTAGAAGGTCGCCTTTCCGTAGGCGGCATCACGGTAAACGGAAGCCCTTCCCGCTCCGTGAGTGCGGAGACACTGCTTTCCATCAACCTGGCTGCGGATGCCAGCCCACGTGAATCAGAACGGATTACCGCCGATCTCACTGCCGTTCAGGGTGCCGACCATTCAGCCCGTGACATAGCGGTTGCGGAGTTGACAGACATCGGGCTGCCAGCGCTCACGCCCGTTCTCAACGCTTACAAGGATCGAGACTTGCGCGAGCCGGACGCGCTTTACCGCCTCTTTGGTCGCTTGATGCCCGGCTATGCCGACGCGGTTGACCGCTCGCTCGACCTTATTCGACTGAAGAATGGAGACGTCCTTCGCGGACAGGTGGGGGCGGAGTCGCTGGCTCTCCGGTTGACCGATGGTACTGAGACGAAGGTTCCCCTTTCCTCGATTCGTTCGCTGGCGGTTCGGCAGGCCAGGATCGAGAAGAGCTTTGAAGTGCATGCGCTGCGGCACTGCACTCAGATCGAGTTCCTGGACACCGGCGTGGTCGTTGGCCCCAACTCGCGTGTTGAAGTGACCGCCGCTGGGTTTGTGCGGCTCTCTTTCGCCATTGATGGCTGGGCCTCCGACCCGGATGGATTGAAAGTGCCAGGGCCGAACTACAAGACGAACCTGGTGGATGGGTTTCCCTTTGGAGCGCTGGTGGGCAAGGTCGGCGTCTCCGGGCCACGGTTCCTTGTGGGGCGTACCCTGGACAAAACCGGATTGGGTGAAGGTCGCCTCTACCTCGCCGTCAATGACAACGGCCATTGGCAGAACAACATCGGTAGCTTTCGGGTGAAACTGAGAGTAACTGATGCCTACGACGTCGGCGATCCGCAGTAGTCGTCGCCGGTTCTGCTATTGCCGCATGTCCCACGATTAAGCAGGTGCGGGAAAGTTAAAGGAAAGGCCGAGGCAGATTACAGATCAGCGAAGCTGTCTAGTGGAAGACTTCAGAAGTTTTGCCCCCCCTGTTCTTATTTTCCTTTCCCACATTTTCCTGTCCGATGCTTATTGCTCAGACAGGAAAATGTGGGAAAGGAAAATAAGCCTGGAAATGGGGGAAGACTTCCAAAACTGTCTACTAGGCCTTCTTTGCTCTTATCAAAGTCAGTGTTTGAAGTGCCGCATTCCGGTGAAGACCATCGCGATGCCGTGTTCGTTGGCGGCTTCGATGACTTCTTTATCACGCACAGAGCCGCCGGGTTGAATCACCGCCGTGATGCCATGTTTGGCGGCTTCGTCCAGACCGTCGCGGAAAGGGAAGAAGGCGTCGGAGGCCAGCACGGTGCCGGTCAGTGGCAGTTGCGCTTTTGATGCGCCCAGCTTGACCGAATCCACACGCGACATTTGGCCCGCGCCCACGCCCACCAATTGATGCTCCGCCGAATAGACAATCGCGTTCGATTTAACGTGTTTGCAGATCGCCCAGGCGAAGCGCAGTGCGCGCAGTTCTGATGGCGTAGGTTTGCGGTCGGTGACGATTTCGAATTTCTCTTCGTCAAGCAATTCGGCGTCACGTTCCTGCACCAGCACGCCGCCGCTGATGCGGCGCAGTTCCAGATGCGTGGCAATGCGGTTGTCGTCGCCCATTCGCAGGACGCGCAGGTTTTTCTTCGAGGCCAATACTTTTTTGGCTTCGTCACTGAAATCGGGCGCGATGATGACTTCGGCAAACATCTCGGCGATTTCTTTGGCCGTTGCCTCATCCACCGAGCCTGAAAACGCGATGATGCCGCCGAAAGCTGAAACCGGGTCGGTGGATTTGGCGCGTTGAAAGGCATCGAGCGCGGAGTTCGACACGCCCACGCCGCAGGGGTTGGTGTGTTTGATGATGGCGCATGTCTGCGGCAGATCGTGGTTGTTGATCGCGCCTTTGGCGCGATGTTCGCGCAGGTGCAGGCGATGAAGCTCCATCACCAATTCCCACGCGGCATCGGTGTCCAGCAGGTTGTTGTAGGAAAGCTCCTTGCCTTGTAGTTGTTCGGCGGTGGCAATGCCGCGTTCATCACTTCCCGCGATTTTGTACAGCGCCGCGTGCTGATGCGGGTTTTCGCCATAACGCAGGCTCATTGCCTTTTGCAGGTTCAATTCAATCTCTTCCGGCATCTCGTGTTGTTCTTTGGCCGTATCGCCAAACGCAACTTCAAGGTTGACCGGCTTGCGCGACCACAGGAAGCGCGCAATCTCTTTATCGTAGGCCGCCGTATGACGAAACGCCGTCAGCGCCAGTTGGTAGCGCACAACATACGGCAGCGAGCCGTGGTGCGCGTCCAGCATGGCGCTAATCAATTCGTAATCTTTTGGATCAACGACTACGGCCACGTCGTGATGATTCTTCGATGCGGAACGAATCATCGCGGGGCCGCCGATGTCTATGTTTTCGATGGCCTCTTCCATCGTCACATCCGGCTTTTGAATTGTTTCCCGAAACGGATAGAGATTGACGACCACCAGATCAATCGGGGCGATGCCGTGTTCCTGCATTTTGGCTTGATGTTCGGCGTTGTCGCGAATGCCCAGAATGCCGCCGTGAACTTTCGGATGCAGCGTTTTGACGCGGCCATCCAGCATTTCGGGGAAGCCGGTCAAGTCCGAAACGTCGCGGACGGCAAGGCCCGCTTCGCGCAGCAGTTTGGCCGTGCCGCCGGTTGAAACGAGTTCGATGTGATGGCGGGTGAGTTTCTGCGCGAACTCGACCAAGCCGGTTTTGTCCGACACGCTGATCAGCGCCCGCGAGATTTTCTTCAACGAATCTTCCACTTTGCTCTCTCCTTATGAGGAAGACGGAGAGATGCAGGGAAGGAGCGACGGAGAAAGGTTTAACACCAATCCTCTGTCTCTCAATCTCTCTGTCTCTCTGTCAGTTTTGGATTATCGCCCGTAGCGTTTGAGTTTACGGTAAAGAGTCGAAAGGTCAATGCCGAGTAGTTCTGCCGCGCGTGCTTTGTCATCATTGACGCGATCAAGCGTTTCGAAGATGTAGCGGCGTTCCAATTCCTCCAGCGTCAAGGTCCGGCCGGTCAGGTCGCGGATGGCCAGCGGCGTTTCGCGGAGCTTTTGCGGCAGGTGGGCGAGTTCAATTCGTTCGTCGCTCAACGTGACGGCGCGTTCGATGGCGTTTTGCAGTTCGCGGACGTTGCCGCGCCAGTCGTAGTTGATCATCGCCTGCATTGCTTCATCGCTGATCGGTTTGGCCGGCACGTTCAGCCCACGCGAAAACTTTTCGACGAAAAAGCGCGCCAGCAGCGGGATGTCTTCGCGGCGCTCGCGCAAGGGCGGCAAGGTCAGGCTGAAGACGCTCAGGCGGTAAAACAAGTCTTCGCGGAATCGGCCCGCGGCGATCTCTTCTTCCAGGTTGCGATTGGTGGCGGCGACGATGCGCGCGTCGAAGGTGACGGATTTTGTCGAACCCAGTGGAATGAATTCGCGCTCTTGCAACGCGCGCAATAGTTTGACTTGCAACGTGGGCGGCATCTCGCTGATTTCGTCCAGAAACAGTGTGCCGCCATCAGCGGCTTTGAACAGGCCGGTTTTATTGGTATGCGCGCCGGTGAACGCGCCTTTGACGTAACCGAACAGTTCCGATTCCAGCAGGTTTTCGGGCAGCGCGGCGCAGTTAATGGCGATGACGGGCGCGTCGGCGCGCGGGCTGTTGTAATGGATGGCTTTGGCGATCAGTTCCTTGCCTGTTCCCGATTCGCCCTGTACCAGCACGCTGCCGGGCGCGGCGGCAATCTTTTCGATCAAACGGAAGATGCTGGTGAGCGCATCCGAACGTCCGATGATGCTCTCGAAGTTGTAACGCTGTTTCAGTTCGCGCCGCAGGTAACGGTTTTCGCGGAACAGTTCGCGCTGGCGCAGCGCGTTGCGGACGGTTTGCAGGATGTCTTCGTTGATGAATGGTTTGGTGATGTAATCGTAAGCGCCCTTGCGCAGCGCGGCGATGGCTGTTTCGACGGACGAAAACGCAGTGATCATAATCACCATCGCTTCGCTGTCGAGTTGTTTGATGCGGTCGAGCAGTTCAATGCCGTCCATCCTGCCCAGGGCGATGTCTGTCACGACTACGCCGGGCGATTCGGCGGCGAACAATTCCAGCGCCTGCTCTCCGCTTGCGGCTTCAATCACGCGAAAGCCTGCGTCGGTCAACATCCCCGCCAGAATGCCGCGCATCAGGTCTTCATCTTCGACAATCAGGATTGGTGATGAGGAATTCATGTTCGGGTGCGACACGAGGTCGCGTGAGTCGCTGTTATGATTGCTGCGAGCAAAAGTAGCTTTAGAGTAAGTTGAAGTAACTCAAGAGTAGCCGAGCAAGCAGCAAGATGCAACCCGATGTTCTGCCATCGGTATCCTATCAGGATAATAAGCCCCGAAACAATGTATCCTCATCCTTCGGGATGGTCGCTCAATCGTGAGAGGCGGCGGCGACTGCCAGCATCAAATGCGGTCGGGGACTAGGATTGTGCGGTATGGTCAACTCAGGTGAATCGCTGATAAACGTCGTTAGTATGACAAGCGCAAGGTACTGAAACGCTTGAGCCAAAAGGCACGTGGCCAGGTTCGGGCGTTCCTCACTCGCCCGACGCAGATGCTGCGCCACCGGCGGAGAGGCGAGACCTACCCCGCACAGGGACTCACACGGAACGTGGTCAGCCCGTCTCCCTCCTTGTCTCCTGACAGGGAAAGCGAACCGCAAGGCGAGCCGAAGGGGAGGCGGGTATGGGAGAACGGAGAAAGCGAATGCCGGTCGGTAACAGACCGGATAGGGATTGAGTTACTGACGACTAACTCAGTAATAACATCATCTCACGCGAAAGCGGGCAGACTTCCGTATGGTCTTGAATCACGTGAAAGTTTGGGAGCGATGCCGAAACAGGAGTTCATTGAACAAGGGGCAGCCGCAAGGACTGCCGGCGCGAGCCTGTGCTCTCGGCGCGATTGGCGTCAGGTCAACTGGCGACGTGTGCATCGGAGCGTGCGCCGCTTGCAAATCCGAATCGTGAAGGCGGAGCAGGGGCAGAAGAAGCGCAAGGTGCGAGCCTTGCAGCGAATTCTGTCGCGTTCGTTTGGTGGTCGAGCGGTGGCCGTCAAACGAGTGACAACCAACCGAGGCAAGCAGACTCCGGGCGTGGACAATGTAGTCTGGGACACGCCAGGAAAGAAAGCGCAAGCCATCGAGGACTTGCGAAAGCAGACCGGACGGCCTCAACCGTTACGCCGAGTAACGATTCCGAAAAGCAATGGCAGTGTGCGAGCGTTGGGAATCCCGACAATGCACGGCCGGGCGATGCAGGCATTACACCTGCTCGGCCTGGAACCCATCGCCGAAACGCGGGCCGATCCCAATTCGTATGGGTTTCGTCGTGCGCGTTCGACTGCGGATGCGATTGAACAATGCTTCCTGATGCTGGCGCGCAAAACGTCAGCGCAGTGGGTGTTGGAAGGCGACATCCGCGCTTGCTTTGACGGGGTCAGCCACGACTGGTTAATGGCCAATATCCCGATGGACAAGGCGATGTTGGCGAAGTGGCTGAAGGCGGGTTATGTGGAAGCGGGCAACTGGTATCCGACTGAAGCGGGGACGCCACAAGGCGGGATCATCTCGCCGGTATTGGCGAACCTGACGCTGGACGGCCTGGAGCGGGAGTTGAACGCGAGGTTCGCCGCAACAGGCACACTGGCGAGGCGGAGCCAAGTGCATCTGATTCGATATGCTGACGACTTCATCATCACGAGCAGGACGAAAGAACTGCCGGAAGAAGAGGTCAAACCGTTGGTCGAGAAGTTTCTGGCCGTGCGCGGCTTGGAGCTTTCAGCGACCAAGACACGGGTCACGCAGATTGACGAAGGCTTTGATTTTCCGGGCGTCAACATTCGTAAATTCGACGGCAAGCTATTAACTCAACCGGCGAAGAAGAATGTGAAGGCGGTGCTCGGCAAAGTGCGGGCGGAGATCAAAGCGCATCCACAAGCACGTGCCGGAGATTTGATCGTCAAGCTCAACCCGATCATTCGAGGCTGGGCGAACTATCACCGGTACGGAGCGAGTTGGCGGACGTTCCGGCGCGTGGACTGGCAGATCAATCAGGCGTTGTGGCGATGGGCGCGCCGCCGACATCATAAGAAAACCGTCGGATGGGTGGAGAAGAAATACTTTCCCCGCCCTGACGGGAAGCAGGTGTTCAGCGGCACGATCCTCAATCGAGCTGGCGAAGTTCGGCCAACTTGGTTGTCTCAGGCGCACCAGACAGCGATTCGACGACACCTCAAAATCAGAGGCGCAGCCAATCCGTATGATCCCGAATGGGAGCTTTACTTTGAAGAACGCGGACAGCGTCAGATGGTGGAGCGAAGAGGAGGGAATCAGCGGTGGCTGAAACTCCGGTTGGCGCAGAAAGGCCAATGTGTTGTCTGCGGCCAGGAGTTGGAGTATGAAGGCGACTGGCATCTGCACCACTTGCAACGGCGAGTGGATGGCGGAAGTAATGCGCTGTCGAATCCGGTCTTGCTACACGCGAACTGTCATCGGCAAGTCCATCAACAAGGTTGGCGACTTGCGCGCGCCGCGTCCCGTGAAAGGGGCGTTATCAAAGGCTTGAGCCGTGTGCGGTGAAAGTCGCACGCACGGTTCTGAGAGGAGGAGGCGGCAGCAATGCCAGCCTCCTTACCCAACCGCTCACGATCTCACATTGCTGCAAACTGAATGGAGAAAAACGTATGGCAGGAAATGTAGCAACTCAATCATCCCCAATCCATACCGAAGAAGAATATCTTTCCTTTGAGCGATCTTCGGATGTCAGACATGAGTATTTATCCGGGCAAATCTATGCAATGGCTGGAGGAACACGAGAACACAATCTCATAACAGGGAATGCCGCAAGTGAGCTACGCGCTCAACTGAAAGGGAAGCCCTGTGAAACTTACTCAAATGACATGCGGGTTCGGATTGCCAGATCAGGCCAATACACCTATCCGGATGTGGTGGTGGTTTGTGGTACGCCGCAGTTTTTAGACGATCACGGTGATACTTTACTTAACCCGTTGCTGATTATCGAAGTACTTTCTTCATCAACGGAGGCTTATGATCGAGGAGAAAAATTTAGAGATTATCGCTCGATAGAGTCATTCTCAGAGTATGTCTTGATAGCCCAAGCCAAAAAGGCCGCTGATCATTTTACCAAGAAAAACGACATTTGGACGATTCAAGAAGTGGAACAGGAGATCAGGCTTGCTACTATTCCTTGCACACTTACTTTCTCAGAGATTTACGACAGAGTGGAGTTTACCTCAGAGAAAGAGTCCGAGAAATAAACCGTGCCTAACACCCGTTGCGCTCGGAGCGGCTTTCTGTAGCCAATGGGCTTGGTAGTGAAGCGCGCCGCCCGGTGAACGTGGCCGTTAGGTAGCTGACTGCGGTACGCAGTAGCGAGACGCAAGTCCACCGAACCCGGTACAGCTCAGACCGTCGGCCTGTTATCACTGTTTGTCACCTGTATTCAACGAAGGCTGCCCTTCACCTAAAACCCGACATGGAGAGAAAATGAACTACGGACGTATCGCGCTCGCGACTGTGGGTGGAATGGTCGCCTATTTCGCCGCCGGATTTGCCATCCTCAGCCTCGTGCCGCAGATGATGAATGAATATCAGAAATATTCCGCCGTCTATCGATCGCGCGAGGGTCAGATGGAGGGCATGCCGGCCTTAATGGCCGCGACACTGGTCGCCATCCTCGTTGTTGCCGTGCTCTACGCAATGGCCTATCGGGGAGGCTCCGGTCTCGCCGAAGGCGCGCGCTTCGGTGCACTCATCGGAGTGTTTGCCGTATGCGTGTACGTGGTACACAACTACGTGACTCTGAACATCGGTCTGACGCTCACGCTGATGCAGGCGGTCGCGTATTTCGTCCAATGGACTGTCGCCGGTACGGTGATTGGTCTGCTCTACAAGCCTTCCGTTTGAGCGGAATGCACCGTTGCCAGAGTGGGTGCCAGGGCTTCGGTCGGTGTTATAGATTTTAAGAAATTGTTTTTCACTACGAATGCTCACAAATGAACACGAATCGGAAATTTGATCATCGGTAAGCTCTGACCTGTCATCATCGCCTGCTCTTATTCGTGGGCATTTGTGCTTATTCGTAGTTGGTTTCTTTTTCTTGAGAGCTATAGCAAAACAACAACCAAGTTGTATCAATTCAAAAGAGGAAAACTATGATCGACTTAGAAATTGTGCAAAAAACGTCGGAGGTTCATATGAAGCGAGTCACTGGCATCGGCGGCATCTTTTTCAAGGCAAAGGACGCACCTGCGCTGTGGGCTTGGTACAAGCTTCATCTCGGCATCGATGTCCAGGCGTGGGGCGGCGCCGCGTTCGACTGGGCCGACTCGGATGGCAAGCCCACAGGCGGAACGACCGCCTGGTTGATTGCCCCGGAGGAAAGCGATCAGTTTGCTCCAAGCAAAGCCTCGTTCATGGTCAACTACCGCGTTGAAGACCTTCACGCTTTGGTCGCGGCGCTCAAAGCGGAAGGCTGCAACGTCCTCGACAAGATCGATGACTCTGAGTACGGCAAGTTTGGCTGGGTCATCGATCCTGAGGGAAACAAGGTCGAGTTGTGGCAACCACCCGTGGGTCAATGAGTCGAAGACACAAAGTCTGCGGCCTAACCCCTCGCTCAAGCGGAGCGCCAACGGCAGGCCACCAGGCCCTGTCCGGCGGTACGCGGTACATTTTCGCCAGCCTGGGCCTGGCGTCCTGCCGTCGTCGCCCGCTTAGCTCGAACGCTCGATCTGGTACTGCTCGCGATAGGCCCAGACCGCTTTTTCCAGCGGTAACTCGGCGATCCGCTGCGCTGCTGCCAGGGCTTGTTCGAGATTCTCCAAACAGATGATCGTGACAAAAAAGCTCAACGCTTCGGTCACGACAGCAACAACTCCAAATCCTCGCGCCCCAAATCCCGAATCAGGCTGTTATCGGCGCTGATGATGGCGTCGGCCAGGTTGCGTTTGTTGCTTTGCAGTTGCAGCACTTTTTCTTCGACGGTGTCGCGGGCGATCAGGCGGTGGGCGAAGACCTTGTTTTCCTGGCCGATGCGGTGGGCGCGGTCAATGGCTTGCATTTCGACTGCCGGGTTCCACCACGGATCGAGCAGGAAGACGTATTCCGCCGCCGTCAGATTCAAGCCCGTGCCGCCGGCTTTCAGGCTGATCAAAAACAGGCTGACATCGGGGTCTTTTTGAAAGCGTTCGACGTGCTTCTGGCGGTCGCGGGTGCGTCCGTCCAGGTATTCATAGACGACACCCATTTTGTCCAGCCGGTCGCGCAGGATGGCGAGCATCGAGGTGAATTGCGAAAAGACCAGGGCCTTGTGATCGCCTTCCAGAACTTCATCAATCTGTTCCAGCAACAGGTCGAGTTTGGCGCTGTCCTGATCGGCCAGCTTCGGATCAATCAGGCCGGGGTGAATCGCGGCTTGGCGCAAACGCAGCAGGGCTTCGAGCACTTGAATCTTGGATTTCGCCATGCCTTCGTTGGCGATGCGGTCGAGCAGCGTGCCGCGGTAATGGTCGCGCAGTTCGTTGTAAAACTTGCGCTGTTCCGGTTCCAGTTCGCAGTAAAGCGTCTGTTCCAGTTTGGCCGGGAGTTCCGTGGCGACCTGCGCTTTGGTGCGGCGCAGGATGAATGGGCGCAAGGCATTCGCCAGCAGTTTGCGTGTTCCTTCGTTGGGATTGCGCGCGCCTGCACCGGTCAGCTTGAAGACAGACGCCGCGCCGAGCATGCCTGGATTCAGGAATTCAAACAGGCTCCACAATTCGCCCAGGTGATTTTCGATGGGCGTGCCGCTCAGGGCCAGCCGATGATTGCCCTGAAGCATACGCGCGGCTTTGGCGGAAGCGGAGCTGGCGTTTTTGATCCATTGCGCTTCGTCCAGCACGACGTAGTCGAACTTCGTGTCTTTCAAGTCTTCCACGTCGTTACGCAGCGTGCCGTAGGTCGTCAGGATCAGGTCGTAATCTTCGAAATGTGCGGTTTCGCCTTTCTGCCGGGACTGCCCGGTGTGATCCAGCACGCGCAACTGTGGCGTGAAGCGCGCTGCTTCCTGCTGCCAGTTGAAGACCAGCGATTTGGGAACGATGACCAGCGATGGTGGGGTATGAACAGGCGTGGCAGTTTTGGGCTTGGCTGTTTTTGCTGCCGTTGCCGTTTTCGCTTTTTTGCTTTTAGCTTCGGCTTTGTTGGCAGCCAGAGATTCTGCAGCGCGAAGCTGGCGGCGCGATTCCAACAGCGCAAGCACCTGCGGCGTTTTGCCTACGCCCATGTCATCGGCCAGGCAACCGCCAAAGCCATATCGTTGGAGGAAGTCTATCCAGCCCAGACCTTCTTTTTGGTAACCACGCAGTTCGCCGACGAAGCCATCGGGCTGTTCGATAGCCTGTATGCCTTCAAAATCCTGTAACTCGGCGCGCTTTTGCGCAAAGGCTTTGTCGAATCGGATGTCGGGTTGCGCGGCCAGCAGCGCATCCAGCAGGCCGATCTGCGAACTTTGAAAACGCAGTTTGTCGCCTTCCACTTTGCCCAGCCCAGCCAGCAAGCCGTATTTTTGCAGCCACTCTTCCGGCAATAAACCAAATGTACCGTCGCCCAAAGCAACCACATTTTCGCCACGCTTGAGCGCTGCCAGCACTGCGGGCAGCGCCACTTTGACGCCGTCAAAGTCGAATGTTCCGTGCAGGTCAAACCAGTTGATGCCGGATTTGACCTGCATGTTGATGTCGCCTGACTGGCGATAGACCTTGCCTTCGGCTTCGACATGCCAACCATCGGCCAGCAGTTCGCGCACGACACGCGGCAATTTGTTTTGCGCCAGCCGCCAGCGCGGCTGTTTGTTTTCGTTGTCGGGCGGATGCATTTGCCAGCCCACTTCGATCAAACGATTCATCGCCGCGCGTTCAGCGGCTTCGTCGCGCAGGCTGAATGTGTGCGCTTCAGCATTGTAAAAACCGAGTTGCGCATCGTACGCGCCGACGATTGCTTCGCCGTAACCAAAGGCCAGCTTGCCGCGCAATTCGTCGCGGTCGGTCCAGTTATTCTTGTCTGGAGTTTTGATTTTCAGGCGCGGTCGCGGGGCAATCTGAATCGTTTCGAATTGCAGTTCCGGCGGCAGGTCCAGCGGCGGCAAAGCGGGTTTGGATAACAGCTCGCTTAAAAATTCATCGCGCATGTCTTCAGGCACATTGATCGTCTTGTGCTTCTGCAACAATTTTACCCACGAGAATGCATCGCCGTGCTCGTACCTCATGGCGCGATCTCGTGTGAAGAAAATGCTGTCTTCCGTCAGCAAGACCAGTTCCGACAACGGCATGTGCTCATCGCCGCGGACCAAATCTCCACGCACCTCGTAACCGCCCTCCGCCGGTTCCATGATGACGCGGAATTGCCAGGTCGCGCCTTCATCCCAACTGATTGGCAGCCATTCCACCAGATCGTTTTCATTCGGATGCTGCGGCGTTTTCAAACGCAGATAAGCGCGTCCCGTGCGGCAGATTGTGGGCAGCAAAATGTCAGGTTGCGCTTCCAGCAAGCGATAACGCGGCATGGTCGCGGCGGTGATGTACCCGTAGCCATATGCGTATTCGCTGTAATCGTGCTGCTGCGGCGCGCCCAGCAGCATAGACAGAACGTAGCGGTCATCCGGGTCGGGCAGGTAATTCAACACTCCACGATTGAATCCTGAAAGCCGGATGTCTCCCCATTCGCCATCTTTCCTGCGGTCGCGATAAAACACTTCCAGATAAACGCCCTGGCCTTGCGCGCTGCCGGGTACATCAATGGCGTAAACCAGTTGCCGAGTTGCGGGCCACGCCTCCTGCCGCATTGCGGACACGGTCTGGCTGGCCGGCGCAGTCTGGCTTTCCAGTTCGCCGAGTTGTTTTTTCCATTTGTCCGGGCGCGGCGCGGCGGCAAGTTGAGCGGCGAGGGCGGGACTGAGGTGTTGTCCTTTTTCGATGAAATCCCATTTGACCAGTTGTAGAGGCTGGTTGCCGTTATCGCCCTGCAAGGCTTCGTGGCGGTCGGCTTCGATGATGACCGCCCACAGGTGTTCGCACACTTTGTTGCCGGCAAATTCAGGGCAGGTGCATTCCGCCCAAACCTGCTCTTCGTGACGAACCAGGACGACCTTGAAAGATCGTAGCAATGCCTCTACTGCCTGCGGCGTGGCCTTATTGAGCCGGACCTTCCACTGCTGCTTTTGACCGCGATGTTGTAGCTTGTAATTGAAATCCTTGCGGAGATGAGTCGTGAGATACATTCGTTTTTCTGGCTTTGGTTAAACTTGCAAATTACCGGCTCAATCGCCGATCAAGATCGTGTGCGCTCTAAACCATAATTCTATTTCATCAATCTTCCACCGATCATCCTCGACTGCAAACACCAATTCCAGCAGATCGTCAGTCGTAGTTCTGAGTCTGCTCCCGTTAGATTTAAGGAATTCGCGAACAATCTCGGTGGCTGTTCTTTTGTTGCCGCCCTGCCAGGGATGATTTTTAATCAGACCAAAGCAAAGAGTCGCGGCTTGCCGGATGAGGTCAGCATTTTCATATGCAGCAGCCTGTCGTGGTCGAGCGAGCGCTGATTCAATCAAGCTCCGCACGGCGACTCCATAGTGTGTTTCTTCATAACGCCGCATCAAGATGATGTGAATATAGACCGCTTCCGCAAAGGTGATGTAACGTATTGACTCAGTCACCGCGCTGTTTCATCTCCCTGTAGGCGTCATCAAATTCATCACATCCTTCCAACACTGAAGCAATGAGGTCTGGAGAAGGGGGCGGCAGAACGTCCACCTTGATGACTCCATCATCGGCGTACAACAATGCCAAAGCCCCTTCAGCAACTCCCAACGCCTGTCCCAGATCGTCCGGAATATCTATCACCCAGCCACGTTCAGTCTTCTTTGGTGTTAATACAGCGCTCATTCAATCTCCTTTTTGATGCGGATTATGTGATGGCCTCCACTTCCACTAACACGTCATAAAATGTCGCTGCCGCCCCCAGATCAGTCAGTCCTTGCGAGGTTACGTCGTTCGCGTTGCAGCCATCGCTGGTCAATTTTTTCCACCATACGGAGGGCGCCACGACAACGCCGGGCCTGGCTCTGTCGGTGACGCGGGCCGTGACGTTGAATTCTCCACGGTCGTTAAAGACGCGGACGTGGTTGCCGCTTTTGATTCCGCGCGAAGCCGCATCGTCAGGATGAATGTCCAGTCGCGGCTCTTTCTCGGCTTTCACGAACGTCGGCAAATTGGCAAAGCTGGAATTGAGGAAATTGTGCGCTGGCGGCGAAATAACCGCCAACGGATATTTCTTCGCCAGTTCGGGCGCATCCCGCACTGTTTCTCGCGGCGCGATGTAAATCGGCAGCGGATCAATTCCTTGCTTGGCCAACGTCTCGCTGAAGAATTCGCATTTGCCCGAAGGCGTGGGAAAGTTGCCTTCGGCAAAGGGCGCAAACCTTTCGGGCACATTCAACCGCATCCAGCCCCGCTCTTGCAACCCTTCCATCGTGATGCCTTGCATGCGCGGATGTGAGCTTGAAAGAGCCTGACGGGCGATCTCTTCATCGGAATCCTTAAAGCAATCATCGGTGAAACTCATCCGTTCGGCAAGTAGCCGGAAAACTTCGCTGTTCGGTTTGGCTTCGCCGATGGGGTCAATCGCAGGCTGATTCAGCACAACGTACAAATGGCCGTAGGCTTTGTGAATGTCGAACTGTTCCAGTTGCGTCGTCGCAGGCAGCAGGATGTCCGCGTAATCCGCAGTATCCGTTTGGAAGATTTCGTGGACGACGGTGAACAGGTCTTCACGTTTGAATCCGGCAATGACTTTGCGCGAATCAGGCGCGATGGCCACAGGGTTGGAGTTGTAGACGTAAAGCGCGCGGACAGGCGGATCAAGCGGTTCCAGCGTCTCTTCAGCCGCGCCGCTGGGTCTGAACTTCTGCACGCGTTGATATCCGAGCAATGCATCCCCGATTGCGGACATATTGATTGTGCGTGGCTGATTCCAGATCAAGTCCGGACGAGCAAGGGCATCGGTATTCATTCCGAACGTGCCCGAAGCCGAAAGCAAAGCGCCGCCTGCCGCATCGCGCCACGCGCCGACCAACGCAGGCAGACAAGCCACTGTGCGAACAGCCATGCCGCCGCCCGCGTGACGCTGCATGCCGTAATTCAAGCGAATGACAGACGGTTTCGTCGTCGCGTATTCACGCGCCAGCGTGAAGATTGTCTCTTCGTCGAGACCGGTAATCTTGGCCACCCGTGAAGGCAGATATTCCATCACGCGTTCGCGCAGCAGTTCAAAACCGAGCGTGTATTTTTCTATGTAATCGGTGTCAATTAGATTCTCTTTGATGATGACGTGCATCATCGCCAATGCCAGTGCGCCATCGGTGCCAGGCAGCGGCGCAATGTGCTGATCGCACTTTTCGGCGGTCAGGCTGCGGTAGGGATCAATCGCGATAATGCGCGCGCCGTTGCGCTGCGCTTCCAGAATCTTTGGCCACAGATGCACGTTCGAAGTGATCGGGTTCGATCCCCAAATCACAATCAGCTTCGATTCATTGAAGCGTTCGGGATCAGTGCCCATGCTCAAACCGATGGTCGCTTTGTACCCGGCAGCGCCCGCCGAAGCGCAGATTGTGCGATCCAGCAGGGAAGCGCCCAGCTTATGAAAGAAGCGGCGATCCATGGATTCGCCCTGCACCATTCCCATCGTTCCGGCGTAACTGTACGGCTGAATCGCTTGCGGATTGTCGGCGGCGATTTCTTTGAATTTTGCGGCGATGGTGTCCAGCGCTTCATCCCAACTGATGCGCTGGAAAAGCCCCGCGCCTTTTTCGCCAACGCGCTTCATCGGATACAGCACGCGCTCGGGGCTGTAGGTGCGCTCCAGATAGCGATTGACCTTCGTGCACAGAAAGCCGTTCGTGGTCGGATGATCTTCCGCGCCTTTGACGCTGATGGCGCGGCCGTTTTCGACCGTCGTAATCAGCGCGCAAGTGTCCGGACAATCATGCGGACAGGCGCCGCGAATGACCTTCAGGGATGAGCCGGTGGTGCTGTGAGATTCAGTTGATGACATTTCTTCTCCTAAAAACGAAAGGGATGAACAAGGCTCTCAGGATAACGAAAACGGCCTGAAAAATCTTGTTAATCGCATCGAATTTTAAGGAGCTTCGAACGCGCACCCAGTAGCATTTATCAAAAGGCATCAAAAGATCAGTTTCAGCATCAGTTGTGCTGAGCGCGGCCCGCCGACTTGGAAGCATTTGTTTCTACACAAGTTCTCTCCGCTCCTACGGTGATTGCTTAAAAAGTTGCCACGATTGCCTCGTAGTTATACGGTGCTTGTGTCGTGAACAACAACGGTGGAGGTCATCATGCTCAAAAGCAGCTATCAGGTTGAGTTGACGCCATTCGATCTTGTGGCCTTCGAGGTTTTTGTGCCGGCTGATCATTTTTTGCGGCGGCTCAAAGCCACGATTGATTTCGCTCCGGCGCGAGCCATTGTCGCCGATTGTTATTCGCCGGATCAGGGGCGAGGCGCGATTGATCCGGTTTGTCTGCTTAAGTTTTCGCTCTTGCAATTTCATTATGATTTGTCCGATGACAACGTCATTCGACAGGCTCAGGTCAATCTCGCGTTTCGTTACTTTCTCGATCTGCCGGCGCAAGCGAGCTTGCCGGAGCCGAGCCTGTTGTCGCAGTTTCGGACTCGATTGGGCGCCGGGCGTTTTGCCGGAATCTTTCGAGAAATTCTGCGCCAGGCCCGCGCCGCAGGCTTGGTCAAAGATCGCTTGCGGTTGAAAGATGCGACTCATTTGATCGCCAACATCGCAGTCCCTTCGACGACTCGAACGCGCTACCGCGACGGGAAAAATCACGGCTGGATTTATCACTTCCGCCAATCGCAATGCAGCGCCTGCCCGCTGCGCAGCCAATGTTTACCGGCCCAAAACCGCGGCCCACGCAAAGTCAGCAAGAACGATTTTCAACCGCAGTAAGAAGTTGCCAGACAACGCGCGACGACCACCGAGTATAAAAAAGTTCGCCAACAACATCCTGCCATCGAAAGGAAACTCAACGAGGTGGTGCGCTGGCACAACGGACGCCGAGTCCGCTATCGAAGCCGCCAGCGAGTGAAAGTGCAATATTTGTTGCTCGGAATCGTCGTCAACTGCAAACGCATCGTCCGCCTCTTAACGGCTGCGCCCGCCGCGCAGCCCGCTTGAGTTGCGGACAAGGCTAAGTGGCGCAGCTTGGAAAATTCCTGCTCATCACAAACTTTTAAGCGATCTCCTCTGTGGCTTTTCGTATGACAGCACCGTCTGGCCGTCAATGATGTGTTTGATTTGTTTGCCGCCATCCACCATCGCTTCGACGCGAACCCATTGATCGCCATCGTAGGTTTTGGATTTTGAGTTCAGGCAGTGGGTAGTGAAGAGCCTGCCGTCTATCTCGACGTTCGTGCCCGGTGTGCACGGGTTTGCGGTTGAGCGCGGCCCATTGCCCAAGCCGCCCAGCAGTTGTACTTCAATCGAAATCGGAAAGTCCTGATCCTTGCCCAGCTTTCCGGCGACTGGCAGTGCACCATAATGCCGCTGTTGCGAGTTGCCCATCCCGCGCCGCCCGCGTACTGCTCGCCGGTGAAGCGGTATTCCGCCGCGATGATGGAATGCGAAAACTTTTGGCGGTAGAAGATGTGGCCGAAGCGGTCGTTGAATTTGTCGTACTTTTCGTAACCGACCTTCATCACGCCGTTTTCCACGCGGAAGGTGTTGCCGAAGTTGTCATTCAGATCGTAGCCCTTGATCTTGACGGCCCAGTTCTTCAGGTCTATGCCGTTGAAGAGTTGAACCCAGTCTTTGCGATCAGGATCATTCTTTGATTTTTGAGCGGCCTCGGCAAAACGGTATGCTGTCGCCGCCGTCAACAGAACAAGCAGTGCCAGCGCGATCACAATTGCTGAATGCCTGCGGATGAGCGGCAGGAATCGGTGCTTCAAGGATTTCTCCTTTTTTGAGGTGTGATTTTTGTAGCGACCGGACTGTATCTCATTTGCTCAAAATCGCCCGAAGCGGTGACAATTCAATTTCCAAAATCTCTCACACCTTTTTTCGTCCACAGGAGCGTTTGAATGAAAAGCAGACTGGCCGCAAGTCTTGTGTTGAAACTTTCGTTGTTGCTGCTTTCCTGCGTCTTTTTTTCGCAAGCTTGGTGGAATCAGGCTGGCATTGCTGCGCAGGGCAGAACGATTGATTTCAACCGCGACATTGATTTCAATCGAGACATTCGGCCGATCCTGTCTGACAAATGCTTTGCCTGCCACGGGCCTGACGCGACCGCCAAAAAAATCAAACTACGGTTGGATTCCGAAGCTGCCGCAACAGGTGATTTGGGCCGTGGCCGCCGCGCCGTCATTCCTGGCGACATCGAACACAGCCAGCTTGTCCGCCGCATCACCGCCACGGATGACACGATGCGTATGCCCCCAGTGGATTCAGGCCGCAAGCTGACCGCCGCCGAAATTCAATTGCTGACCGCATGGATCAGGCAAGGCGCGAAGTGGCAGCAGCACTGGTCATTCATTCCGCCGGTCAAATCCGCTTTGCCACAAGTCAAAAACAGCGCGTGGCCAAAGAACGCGATTGACTATTTTGTACTGGCAAGACTTGAAGGGGCCGATGTCGTGGGATTGCAGCCATCGCCCGAAGCCGACCGCGCGACGCTAATTCGCCGCTTGTCGTTTGACCTGACGGGACTGCCGCCGACGCCAAAAGAGCTTGATGATTTTCTGAATGACCGGTCACTGAACGCGTACGAAAAAGTGGTTGACCGATTGTTGGCCTCGCCTCGCTACGCCGAACGAATGGCCTTTCGCTGGCTGGATGCGGCGCGATACGCCGACACGAACGGGTACCAGATTGATGGTGACCGTTCAGCGTGGCGTTGGCGCGATTGGGTGATCGAAGCGTTCAACGCCAATAAGCCCTTCGATCAATTTATCGTTGAACAACTGGCGGGCGATCTGCTGCCAAAGGCATTCAGCCCGGAAGCGGCGCTGGATCAACGCATTGCTACCGCCTTCAATCGTAACCATCGAATGAACGCCGAAGGCGGCATCGTGCCGGAAGAGTACCGCGTGGAATACGTCGTGGATCGCGTGGACACGACTTCGACAGTGTTTATGGGCCTGACCGTGGGCTGTGCGCGTTGCCATAACCATAAATACGATCCGATTACGCAGCGGGAGTATTACCAGCTCTCGGCCTACTTCAACAGTATTGACGAAGACGGCCATTCTTTTGACCAGGGCAATTCGCCGCCATTGATGACCGCGCCAACCCGCGAGCAGCAACAGGAATTGAAACGATTCGATCAGCAGATCGCGCAAGCCGAAGTTCAATACAAAACTTTGGCCAAAAACTCTTCTCGTTTGCAGCGCGGCTGGGAGAAATCTCTGTTGTCGAACCGCATTGGAAAAGTGCCACGTTCAGCGACGGCGTTCAGAGTACCGCCTTCAGGCGGCATTGGCGGCTTTAGCCGCATTGCTGGGATCGTGAACGATCCGCTGCCAGCTAAAGCTGGTACTCTAAACGCCGTCGGCCCATCGCTTCATCCGACCCGAAGCGGCTTCTTTCAGGGCGCAGCCAAGGAAGGTATCGGCCAACAATGGTTCCCGGAAGAAAAGCTGATCGTGCATATTCCGCTGGATGAAAAACACGCGCCAATCTTCAAGCCATCAGACCGCGCCCATCACAACCAGGAAGACATCAAAAAGAAAGACAAGATTGGCGAGCCTGGGGGATTCAAAGAAGGCACGCCACAATCCGTTGCATCGCCAATCGGGCAGGGCACTGTGTTTGACGGCAAGCTCTATTTCGATGGTGGACTGAACGCAGACTTTCGCTACAAATCCACGTCTGGCGATTACCGCGAACGCTTCACCATTGCTGCGTGGGCTTATCCGGAAGCCGAGCAGAGCGGCTCCATAGTGACAAAGGTAAGCGACGCGCCAGCCGAAGTCGAAAACAATGTGCCGCGCGCGGATGGATATGGACTGTATTTCATCAATGGCAGGATTCATTTCAATATGGTCTTTCGCTGGGGCGAAGACGCGCTGCGCGCGGAAACGGTTGAGCCATTGCCGCTGAAACAATGGCATCACGTGGTAGTTGTTTTCGATGGATTGAAGCAGTGGGAAGACCGCTTGCACATCTTCGTTAACGGCCAGGAAGCGAAGCTGAAGTTCACCCAGCGGAACTTTTACTTGCTGTTTGGCGGATCGAAAAACACGCTGAAGATTGGCGCGGGTGGCGGGCCACAATTCCGTTTCAAAGGCGCGATTGCCAACGTGTTAATGTACAGCCGCGCGGTCGAAGCCGATGAGATCGCCGCGCTGGCCTGTCCCGATTCGCTTGCGGCGATTGCTGCAATCCCCACATCGCTGCGCGCGGCTGCGCAAGGCTTGAAGCTTGATCGGGCCTTCCTTTCGCAAGCCGCGCCGCAGGAACTGAAACAGGCCTACGACAAACTGGCTGAACTGAAACAGCAGAGACAAAAGTTCGCGGACGACCTGCCAACCTTGATGGTCATGCAGGAGATGCCGCAACCCCGCCCGACATTTCTGTTGCGGCGCGGCGCGTACGATGCGCCGGGCGAAGCTGTGGCCCGTGCTGTTCCTGCCGCGCTGCCGCCGATGCCTGCGGATTTGCCGAACAATCGCCTGGGCTTTGCGCGATGGCTGATCCGTAAAGATCATCCGCTGACGGCTCGTGTAGCGGTCAACCGCTTCTGGCAGATGCTATTTGGCGCGGGGTTGGTCAAGACGACGGAAGATTTCGGCACGCAGGGCGAACTTCCCAGCCATCCGGAATTGCTGGACTGGCTGGCGGTAGAGTTTCGAGACGGAGGGACGGAGAGAAGGAGCGACGGAGTGAGTGAGAATCCGCAATCGGCATCAAGCTCTACTGGCCGCAATCCGCAATGGGATGTGAAGGCGCTGCTGAAGCTGATCGTCATGAGTGCGACTTATCGCCAGTCGTCAAAGTTCAATCCGCAATCGGCATCCGGCATCGGCCACAATTCGCAATTGATTGATCCGGACAACCGCTTGCTGGCGCGCGCGCCACGCTTCCGATTGTCGGCAGAAATGATTCGCGATCAAGCCTTGTCCGTCTCAGGTTTGCTGGTCGAAAAACTTGATGGCCCGTCGGTCAAACCTTATCAGCCAGACGGATTGTACAAAGACATGGCCTTTTCAGGCTTGACCGGCTACGAACACGACAAGGGCGACGGATTGTGGCGGCGCAGCCTTTACACTTTCTGGAAGCGCACGGTGCTGTCGCCCTCGATGCAGGTGTTTGATGCTTCGGCTCGTGAATTCTGCACGGTGCGCGATACGCGTACCAACACGCCGTTGCAATCGTTGAACCTGATGAACGATGTGACTTACATCGAAGCCGCGCGCTGGCTGGCCGAACGGATGATCAAAGAGGGCGGCGCGAGCGCTGAACAGCGGCTGGCTTGGGCTTTCCGGCTGGTCGCTTCGCGCTCGCCGAATGAAAAGGAAATACAAACGCTGGTGCGGAATCTGAGCAAGCAGCGAGAGTATTTCACCGCCAACCCAGAGGAAGTCACCAAGCTGTTGGCGGTTGGTGAAAAACGCAATGACGCCAGGTTGAATCCAGCGGAACTAGCCGCGTACGCTACGACCGCAAGCCTGCTGCTCAATCTGGATGAAGTCATCACCAAGCAATAAAAGTAGAAAGTTGTTTAGGGTTTTTGAGCAACACCCTGAAACGATAAAAATCGCGGCGAAGGTTGGGCAAACTGTTTAGTTTGCCTTGCTGACTTCAAAGACATCATTCTAGAAAATCAGGCAAACTAAACAGTTTGCCCAACACTTCCGGGGGAATTTCAATGAACATAGAAGGCAAAGCCGCTGTCATCACTGGCGGTGGCACAGGCGTTGGACGCGCGACGGCGCTTGATCTGGCGCGGCGCGGCTGCGCGGTGCTGGTCAATTACAGCCGCTCAAAAGACGAAGCCGAACAAACTGCCGCCGAAGCTGCTGCGTTCGGTGTCAAAGCCATAGCGGTACAAGCCGATGTCGCGCAGGATACTGATTGCCGCCGGATGATGGATGCAGCAGTGCGCGAATTCGGGCGGTTGGACGTGCTGGTCAACAACGCGGGCACAACCAGCTTTATCAAACACGACGATATGGAAGCTGTGCAGATGGAAGATTGGATGCGCATTATGTCCACCAATGTAATCGGCGCATTTCAATGTGCGCGCGCGGCACGTGCGGCGCTTGAAGCGTCTGGCAGCGGCGAAATCGTCAATGTTTCCAGCATCGCGGGCGTCGCGGGCACGGGCAGTTCGATTCCATACTGTGCGTCGAAAGCGGCAATGAATAATATGACGGTGACACTGGCGCGCGTTTTTGCGCCCTCTGTCCGGGTCAACGCTATCGCGCCGGGATTCATTGACACGCGCTGGTTGCAAAAAGGCTTTGGCGAAAATTACGCCGAGGCAATACGTCAGCGCGAAGCGAGCATGCTGCTCGGCAAGGTATTGCAGCCCGAAGACGTCGCCATGGCGATTCTGGGCGTTATCACCGGCTCCGATTTGATGACGGGGCAGATCATCGTTCTGGATAGTGGAATGCTGATCTCGAACTTTTCCCCGCGATGAAGTGCCTGTCCAACAGCGACCGTGTTACCATCCGGCGCAGAGGTATTGGTTATGCCTGAAACAATCAAATTGGAAATGACGCCAATCGAAACAACGGACTATCGAGTTCAGATCGTGCATTACCCGACTCAGGCGGGAGAGCAATGGAGAGCCGTTGCTCTTTCTCTGCCGGCCGTCGTCGCTGAAGGCACAAGCCGCGAAGATGTGCTGGCCGAGATCAAAAGCCAATTGGCCGATATTGACTCGATGAGCGAGATCGTGACGATTCCAGTGGCCAGCTTATCCGGGGCTGCAAATCGGAATGGCGATTACTCCGAGCAGAATGGTAATCGCGTTGAAATGTCGCTCCTCGAACGTGCGCGCGCCAACGGATGGGCGGATTACGGCTTGTTTGCCGACGATCCTGGAGCGTTGGAATTGTTTGACGAGATAGAAAGGGAACGGGACAAACACTTGGTTGGTGGCGATGAAATACCTGCTTGATTCCAACATTCTGCGACATTATTCCGGCCAGCATCCCACGCTGTTAAAAAATATCGCCAAGTTTTCTCTTGCAGAAACGGCGATCCCGTTCATCGTTATTGCCGAACAGATGCGTGGGCGGTACGACGGAATTCTCAAAGCCAAACCTGAAGAAATCTTGGCGGCGCAGAATTGGCTGATCGAAACCGAACGGATGCTCAGCCGGTTCAAGGTGGCCTATCTGGACGAAGAGGCCGTTGAGAAGATGCGCCAGCTTCTCAACCGGGTGCGAACCAAAAAGAGATACGCGGATGTGATCATCGCCGCCATTGCTTTGGCCCAAGGATGCGTGGTGGTGACGCGAAACACTGATGATTTCAAAGACCTGGTGCCATCGCACCAGCTTCAGAACTGGGTTGATCACGGTTACTGAAATAGAGGCAAGACGATGAATCCGATGACTGAACTCAAATTGATGATGACGCGGCGGCATTTTTTCAGCCGCTTTGGAATGGGCGTTGGCACGGCGGCGCTGGCGTCGTTGCTGGCCGAAAACGGTTTTGCGCAGAGCGGCGATGCAAAGCCTGTCTTATCTGGGCTGCCGCATTTCGCGCCGAAGGCAAAACGCGTAATCTACCTGTATCAAGCGGGCGGCCCGTCGCAGCTTGATTTGTTTGACTACAAACCGAAGCTGGCCAGTCTGCGCGGAGAGAACCTGCCGGATTCGGTTCGTCAGGGGCAGCGGTTGACGGGGATGTCGGCTTATCAATCCAGCTTTCCGACTGCGCCATCCGCGTTCAAGTTTGCGCAGCACGGCAAGTCAGGCGCGTGGGTCAGCGAATTGATGCCGCACACGGCCAAGATCGTGGACGAAATCAGCTTCATCAAGTCCATGAACACCGAACAGATCAATCACGATCCGGCAATCACCTGTTCGCTGACGGGCTTTCAGCTTGCGGGACGGCCCAGCCTGGGTTCTTGGCTGTCGTATGGGTTGGGCAGTGAGAATAAAGACCTGCCCGCTTTTATTGTGATGGTTTCGCTGGGGCGCAATGGTGGCGACCAGCCTTTGTACGACCGATTGTGGGGCAGCGGCTTTTTACCTTCGCAGTATCAGGGCGTCAAGTTCCACAACGGCCCTGACCCCGTGCTGTATTTGTCGAACCCGCCGGGCATCAATCCACAAGTGCGACGCAAGTTTCTGGATGATCTGGCCGAACTGAATCAGATCAATGCCAAAGAGTACGGCGACCCCGAAATCCTGTCGCGTGTGGCGCAATACGAAATGGCCTATCGAATGCAATCCAGCGTGCCGGAACTGACAGACCTGTCAAAAGAGTCCGATAAGACGATGGAACGGTATGGCCCGGACGCGCGCAAACCGGGCACCTTCGCGGCCAACTGCATTCTGGCGCGGCGGCTGGCCGAACGCGGCGTGCGCTTCATTCAACTGTTCCATCGCGGCTGGGATCAGCACGGCGGCTTGCCCAAAAACATCGCCAAACAAGCGCAGGACACTGATCAGCCTTCCGCCGCGTTGATTCAGGATTTGAAAGAGCGGGGGATGCTGGACGACACGCTGGTCATTTGGGGCGGGGAATTCGGGCGCACAGTTTATTCGCAAGGCAAGCTAACCTCCGACGATTATGGCCGCGATCATCACCCGCGCTGCTTCACGGTCTGGCTGGCCGGCGGCGGCGTCAAACCCGGCGTGACCATCGGAGAGACGGATGATTTCAGCTACAACATCGCGCGCGACCCAGTGCACGTCCACGACCTTAACGCGACCATCCTGCATTGCCTGGGCATTGATCACACGCGGCTGACGTATAAGTTTCAAGGCAGATACTTTCGGTTGACGGATGTTCACGGCAATGTCGTCAAACCGATTCTCGCATGACGTTCGCCCAAAAGACGCAGGCTCACTGTAATGTAAGCTATGTTTGACGGACAGCCGAAACAGGTTTTGTTTTATGAGACGGTTGACGGAGCATGCCCATTCGATGAATGGCTCACCCGCTTGCGTGACCGTGAGGCGCGGCTGCGCATTGTCAAACGGATCGCGCGACTGCGTGGCGGTAATCCCGGCGATTACAAATCGGTTGATGAGGGTGTTTACGAGTTGCGCATTGATTACGGCCCCGGTTACCGTCTTTACATTGCTTTGGTCGGAGAGCAGATCGTTTTATTGCTGTGTGGCGGTGACAAGACCACTCAACAGCGCGATATTGACGAGGCTCACGCCGCTTGGCGTGAATATCAGAAGAGGGAGAGGCAATGATTGATTTCGACGAATGGTTGCAAACTAAAATGGCGGCGGACGCGGAAGAAGCGGCAGGTTTGCTGCGACTGGCGCTTGCCGAAGCTGAAGAAGACCCACGCGGTTTGCTGGTGATTGCCCAAGCCATCATTGCTGCCCGTGGCAGTCTCGATGATTTAGGCTTGAGCGGCGCAGAGACGTTGGCCTTGTCGAATGCACTCAGCCGACATCTCAAGGTCGAGCAACTGGCGCAAGCAGCATGAGTGTGGAAACTGGCCATAGCGCGTTTGACCCCAATCGCTAATTGAAGGAAGACGAAATTCCGAAGAATAACAACTCACCGTGCCCCGAAAGGTTCAGCCGATGAAATACCTTCTGCTCGTTCTGATAATGGTCAGCCTGGCGTCTTCGCCATTCGCGCAAGATGATGGCATTGACGATCAGAAAGCGGTCAAAATCCTTTCTTCAGTGTTGCCCAGCGAAGCGGCAGCACGTCAGCATCTTGCCAATCTGCGCAAGCTCTCAGCCGATACTCCCTATCAACCGTTAGTTGTAGTTGGTGTTGCTCATAAATTATTGGTATGGGGATGGAAAGAAGATAACTCAATCAAACTAATCAAGGCTTGCGCGAACGCTGCCGCCGCTACTGGCGCGGGTGATGAGCAGTTCGCCCAGATCGTATTGCTGGTCGGGCGGCTTACAGACTCTGAGCAGTCCACCTATGCGGCCATCTCCGGGCTTGAAGACACGGACATTCCTGCGTGGCAACTTGTTGCGTATCTGATTGGCAAGAATTCTGAACAGACAAAGGCGCTATCACTGAAGCGTCAACTCGATCCGAAGATACTGGCGCAGGCGTTGATTGCAGGCTTTAATGAGAAGTACGCCGGAGCAGCCGAGCGCGAAGCTAAGAAAGTAAAGATGCAGAAGCAATAAAGATGCAGAAGCAATGAGGACCGCGTTCATCCGTGTTCCTGCTCGCGAAGGAACTCCGATGGATTATGAAATCTTCTTGCGACGCTGGGCTTGCGTTGACGTGGCCGCTCTTGCGTTGCACAAAAATCTTGCAAGTAACTCGACTCAAGCGTATCGTCCGGTTTCGACTTTAGCTTTGAGTCGCTCGGCCCAAAGAAGACTCAAGAACAAACAACAATCCAAACCAATAAGGAGTTCAGCCGTATGTTCCACCGAATCTCGTATCTGCTTCTGCTTCTGACAATCTTTGCGGCGGGCGCATTCGCGCAAACGACGCCGCCTTCAACAACAAAACCCGCCCCAGTCGTAGATAAAGCGCCGCCAGCGGAATTGAGCAAAGAGAAAATTCCCGCCGGATCAAAGGTCTACATTGCGCCGCTGAACGGGTATGAATCCTTCCTGGTTGCCGCCATCGTCAAAAAAGAGACGCCGATCGTGGTCGTCAATAGCCCGGACAAAGCCGATTACACGATCTCTGGCGTTTCGGAAACGCAGCAGGCGGGCTGGGCGAAGATGCTCATTCTGGGGTCGCAGCAGAGCAACGAACAGGCCAGCATCGTCATGACCAACCTGAAGAGCGGCGTGGCCGTCTGGGGCTACAACGTGAACAAAACCAATTCGTACAAGGGCAAGCAGAGTTCTTCGGAAGCCTGCGCCAAACACCTCAAAGCTCGTATCGAAGGGAGAGAGTAATGAACAGAAAAATCCTATCGCTTCTTTTTGTGTTGCTGTTTGCCGTCGTCACCGGGCTGGCGCAGGACGCTGCCAAAGCCATTCCGTCCGGCGCCAAAGTTTTCATCAGCCCGATGAAAGATGGATATGAAAAAGAACTGGCCGCCGCGCTGCAGGCCAAGAAGGTTCCGGTCGAAGTCGTGACCGAAAAAGACAAGGCCGATTTTGAGATCAGCGGCGCTTCGGAATCGAAGAAGGCCGGGGCCGCCAAAATCATCATTATGGGTTCCTGGCATTCCAGCGAGCAGGCCAGCATCACCGTCACCAACCTGAAGAGCGGGGAAGCCGTCTGGGCCTATTCGGTGAACAAGTCCGATTCCGCGCACGGCAAGCGCAGCACCGCTGAAGCCTGCGCAAAGCACTTGAAAGAAAAGATCGAGAGCAAAAAATAGAAGAGCGATGGCTTCCGTCACGCTCATCTCAAAGACAAATAAAGACACCATTCAGAGGCAATATATCGAAGGACGAAAAGCCGCCCGGTCGAAAGATCGCAGCGGCTTTTGTTATTTCCGGGCAATTCGCGAACATTGTTTGAAAAGCTGCCGGCTTGTCGAACAAATTCCGATTGCGTTGCGCCATTGAATCGCTTGCGTTAAATTACGCGCCGCGCGCAGATAGACGAACATAAAATTGTAACTGCGCTCCATCCGCACCGGTCTTAAGCACACAACAGAACTGAATCTCATCATTCGACGAACTCGTTACAGACAGAGGAGTCAATATTCATGAAACTGCGAAAGTTTTCTCTGGCGCTCGCCTGCGTTTTGGCATTGGCAGTGTCGGTTTCGCTGCTGGTTCCTGCGAACCGCGCGCGCGCCTTCGAGGGCGATGCGTATGCAATTAAAAGCGCGACGATTGTCACCGTCACCGGCGCGACCATTCAAAAAGGCACGGTCGTTGTTCGCAATGGCTTGATTGCCGCTGTCGGAGCGGATGTCGCAGTTCCGGCGGATGCCCGCGTGATTGATGGGACTGGGCTGACAGTTTATCCGGGGTTATTCGACGCGCACAGCAGTTATGGCGTGAGGCAAACAGAAGCTCCGGCTGGCGCTGGTGGCGGACGTGGCGGCGGGCCAAATGCCGACCCGGCGGCCATCTTGGCGCGTTTGTCGGCAGCGCCTTCCAGTGAAGGCTTGCTGCCGGAAGTGACTGTCGTTGATCAACTGCAAGTCACAACGGACACCTTCGATCAGCAACGCGCCGCCGGAATCACGACAGCGTTAACGGCTCCGCGCACAGGCATCTTTCAAGGCCAGAGCGCGCTGATCAATCTGGGCGACGTGGCCGGGGAAAAGCTGATTCTGAAAGCGCCGGTTTCGCTGAACATCGGATTCGGTGGCGGGCGAGGGTTTGGCGGCGGTTATCCCGGCTCGCCGATGGGCGTCTTTGCGTTCCTGCGCCAATCTTTACTGGATGCCCAGCATTATCGCGAAGAGTGGGCGCGCTACAACAAGAACCCTCGCGGAATGGCCCGTCCACAAGTCAACAAATCGTCTGCTGCATTGCAGCCGGTGATCAATGGCGAAATGCCTGTGGTCTTCAGCGTCAGTTCCGTGCGCGAAATTGAGCGAGCGGTTGGGTTGGCCGAAGAGTTCAAGCTGAAATACATGCTTTCCGGCGCATACCAGAGCTACCAGATCGCCGATTATCTGAAATCGAAAAACGTGACGGTGCTGCTGACCTTAAGCTTTCCGCAAAAGCCTGCCGGTCTGGATGACCCGGAATCAGAGCCGCTGCGCGCGCTGCGCGATCGTGCGGACGCGCCGAAGGCAGCAGCGGCTTTGCACAAAGCGGGCGTAAAATTCGCCTTTACGTCCGGCACGCTGACGCGTCCATCGGATTATCTGGTGAATGCGGCGCGTGCGATTGAAGCTGGCTTGCCCAAGGAAGAAGCGCTGAAGGCCTTGACGATTTACCCCGCGCAAATCTTCGGCGTTAGCGAACAGTTGGGCAGCATCGAAAAAGGCAAGATCGCCAACCTGATTGTGACCAGCGGCGACCTCTTTGCTCGCGACACCAAGGTCAAACACATCTTTGTTGATGGCAAATATTTCGTTGCCAAAGCGCCAGAACAGACGCAGCGTCCCGGCGGGGCATTTGCCGGTGGGCCTGGTGGCCCGGGTGGCGGACGTCGCGGCGGTGGCGGCGCGCCGGGCAATGCGCCTCCGTCTTCTGAAAGTCCCAGCGGTGATGCCAGCGGCATTGCTACTGGTTTGTGGACGCTGACGACGAATTCTTCACGCGGCGAAATGAAGATGACGGCAAACCTGCAACAGAACGGCGGATCTGTCAGCGGCGAAATTACACTGCCGTTTGGCACAGTGCCGATCACCAAAGGTTTGATCAGCGGCAACGAGATTGAGTTGGAGTACACCATCAACACGCCCAACGGACAGACGATGAACGGAAAGCTAAAGGGCAAAATCGAAGGCAATGCGATCAGCGGCCAGATGGAAATGATGGGCCGCAATTCAGATTTTACTGGCGCCAAAACGCCGAAGGAGTAACGACCAATGAACATGAACAAAATCCTTTTGTGCTGCTTATTCACGCTTGTGCTTGGCGCTTCGGCGCTGGCCCAGGGCAACGAAGAAATCCTGATCAAAAACGCCACGGTCATGACCGCATCGCACGGCAACATCGAAGGCGGTTCGATCCTGATCCGCAATGGCAAGATCGCCGCTGTCGGCAAAGACGTGAAAGCATCGGCCAATGCCAAGGTCATTGACGCAACCGGAATGTATGTCACGCCAGGCTTTGTTGATTCGCATTCGCACACAGCGCTGGACGGCACGAACGAAGGTTCGCTGTCTGTCACCGCGATGGTGCGGATGGGCGATGTGGTCAACAACACGGACATCAACATTTATCGCCAATTGGCTGGTGGCATGACTGTGATTCACCAACTGCACGGCAGCGCCAACTCCATCGGCGGGCAGAATTCGATCATCAAGCTGAAGTGGGGCCAGGATGTTGAAGGGATGCGCGTGTCGGACGCGCCGCGCACGGTCAAATTCGCGCTCGGCGAAAATCCGAAGCGATCGAATGGTATTTCGCTGCCAGGCGCAACGCGCCGTTACCCGGCCACGCGGATGGGCGTTGAAGAAACAATTCGCGAAGCCTTCACGCAAGGCCGCGAATACATTCGCGAATGGGACGAGTACGAAGCCGCCAAGAAGCGCGGCGAGAATCCATTGTCCCCGCGCCGCGACCTGAAGCTGGAAGCGATGGCCGACATCTTGAAAGGCAAGATGGACATTCATTCGCACTGCTATCGCGCTGACGAGATCGTCATGCTGATGAATCTGTGTGAGGAATTCGGCATCAAGGTGCGCACGCTGCAACACGTGCTGGAAGGTTACAAAGTCGCGCCTGAAATCGCCAAACACGGAGCATCGGCTTCGATCCTGCCTGATTGGTGGGGGTACAAGATGGAAGCCTACGACGCGATCCCTTTCAATGCGGCGATCATGACGCATCACGGCATCACGGTCGCGATCCACTCCGACAGCAACGATCCCGCGCGCCGCTTCTATCAGGAAGCCGCCAAGATCATGAAGTATGGCGACCTGACCGAAGAGCAGGCTTTGCAATTGATCACGCTGAACCCGGCCAAAGAGATTCGCCTGGATCACCGCCTGGGCAGCATTGACGTTGGCAAAGACGCCGATCTGGTCATCTTCAACGCACACCCGTTCAGCATCTACTCGCGGCCTGAAATGACGCTGATCGAAGGCGTCACTTACTTCGACCGCAAGAAAGATTTGGAGATGCGCGAACAGTTGGTCAAAGAAAAGAAGGCACTGATCGAGAAAGAGAAACGCATACCCGGCGTCGCCCAGCCGACCCAAGCCGTGCCGTTTACGCCAACGTGGGCGGAAGAGGAAGAGGACGGCCATTTCCATGACGGCGCGCCGCGCAAACGGCAGTAACCGAAAGGAGCAGTCATGACTGAAGAACAGGAAGCCAGAATGAAAGAAGATATTTGGTCGTTAAAGGAGCGAGCTGACACGAGGGAGCAAGCGCTCGAAGTTTTGGCGCCAATGGTGCAGGCCGTGGCGGCCGATCAGCAAAAATTATCAGCGAACCTCATTACGCTGTTCGATACGGTAAACAGACTGACTGACAACGTGCAAAGACTGGATGATCGCCAGAAGCGGACGGATGAGTATTTCGATCGTCTGGCGGAAGTTCAATTTCGGTCTGATGAACGCATCGAGCGGTTGGCGGAAGCGCAAGTACACACTGAGGCTCAACTGGTCAACCTTTCTGCAACGGTTGATCAACTCTCAAAAACAGTTGATCGTTACTTGAGCGCCCGGCTCAATGGCAACAGCCAAAATTAGGTTTCAAACTGAGGACAACAGCAAATGACAACGCAAATGACAACATTGAAGTGGACAAAACAAATTGCGATGGCTATTGCCGGACTGGCGCTCTGTTCGGCGGCGTTGCTGGCGCAATCAAAATCCGATCCGGGCATTTATGCCATTCGCAACGCTCGGGTCGTCACCGTCACTGGCGCAACAATTGAACGTGGCACAGTGGTCGTCAGAAACGGCAAGATCGAAGCCGTCGGCGCGAATGTGGCCGTGCCCAAAGACGCCAAGCTGATTGATGCGACCGGCCTGTCGGTCTATCCGGGCCTGATTGATTCCAACACCATCTTGGGTTTGACCGAAGTGATGTCCATCGTCACCGGCACCAACGGGACTGTGGACACGACGGAGCTTGGCGATTTCAACCCGAACGCCAAAGCCCTGACCGCCGTGAATCCGAGCAGTGAATTGATTCCGGTGGCGCGGATGAACGGCGTGACGACGGTCATTACCTGTCCGCGCGGTGGATTGATCTCCGGCCAATGTGCATTGATGAATCTGGATGGATGGACGCCGCAGGAAATGAAGCTGAGAGCACCGGCAGCAATGATGGTGAACTACCCTTCATCAGGAGGCGGACGGCGCGGCGGCTTCGGTGGCGGGTTCTTTGGTGTGGGAAACGACCAGGCTCGCCAACAGCGTGAACGTCAGCTTGAATCGTTGAAGAAGAAATTTGACGACGCCCAGGCATACGCGCAGGCCAGAGAAGCCGCGGCAAAAGACAAGACCTTGCCGCCGCGCACGGTTGATTTAGGATTGGAAGCTTTGATTCCCGTTCTGAAAGGCGAAGTCCCGGTCTTCGTTACCGCCAACGGCGACAAAGAAATTAAGGGCGCGATTGAATTGGCTGACAAATACAAATTGAAGCTGATCATTTGCGGCGGCGACGATGCCATCAAAGTCGCCAAAGAGCTTAAGGAGAAGAACATTCCGGTCGTGCTCGGCTCGGTGTTTGAACTGCCTGGCAGTGAAGACTCGCCCTACGACGAAGGCTATGGCCGCGCGGCAGAGCTTTCCAAAGCTGGCGTGAAGATCGCCTTTGCCACCTCCAACGCCAGCGAAAGCGGCCCCGGCGATGTTCGCCTGCTGCCCTACCACGCAGGCACTTCCGCCGCCTTTGGCTTGCCGAAAGACGAAGCGCTGAAAGCCGTGACCCTGTACCCAGCGCAAATCTTCGGCGTGGATAAATTGGTCGGCAGCATCGAAGTCGGCAAAGTCGCCAACTTGGTCGTCACCGACGGCGACATTCTGGAATACCGCACCAAGGTGAAATATATGTTCATCGGCGGAAAACAGACCGACCTGACGAACAGGCACACGCGACTGAACGAGAAGTTCAAAGACCGGCAGTAATCTGATAATAAAAACTATGACGGCGCAAAGCAGGGCGGTAATTCGCCTTTCTTTGCGCCGCTTGCTTTTTCACGCGCATCCGAAAAACTGTAGAAATACTAAAACTTGAATTGGCGATCAGAAGCTTCGCCATCTTCAGCCAGGCAACCGCCTTGTTTTCTTCGCAGTGCCTTTTGGTCTGGTGGTTGCGTGAAATAAAGGCGGAGAAGGTTCCACACTACACGCAGGTCGTCAAAATCCATCCACGCATCTAACCTAATTTGAAAGGGAGGAATTATGGCTAATAGAACACGTCTTCTGACACTCGCAAATTTGTGGTTGTTTGTGCTGCTTTCATTGATCGTCAGCTTGACGGTCGTGGCTCAATCAACCGCGACGCTGCAAGGCACGGTCACCGATCAGTCCGGCGCAGTCATCGCCAACACCAAGATTACCGTGCGCAATCAAGCGACCGGCTTTGAACGCATTGTGCAAACCGACAGCGATGGCAATTACCAAGTCGCCGCTTTGCCCGTCGGCGATTATCGCGTTGAAGCCCAGGCGCAGGGGTTCGGCGCGCAGGCCGCCAACAACCTGACGCTGGAAGTCAGCCGGATCGTTGTGCAGAACTTCCAACTCAAAGTCGGCGGCGTGGCGCAAGAAGTAAGCGTGACCGCCGACACGCAGACCGTCGAGACGGCCACCACCACCGTCGGCCAGGTCATCAATCAAAAGACGGTGCAGGAAATCCCGCTTAACGGGCGGCACTTCGTGGACCTCGGCTTGCTTATTGCTGGCTCAGTCACGCCGCCGCAGAACGGCTTTTTGACCGCGCCGCTGCGCGGGCAAGGCTCATTCGCCTTCAACACCGCAGGCAACCGCGAAGACACCGTCAACTTCATGATCAACGGCGTCAACCTTAACGATCAGGTGCAGAACCAGATCACATTCCAGCCTTCGATCAACACCGTGCAGGAATTCAAGGTGGATAACTCGACCTTCAGCGCCGAATACGGACGCAGTTCCGGCGCGATTGCCAACATTGCCACGCGCTCCGGCACGAACAGTTATCACGGCGAGGCGTTTGAGTTCCTGCGCAATGAAAAGCTGGACGCGCGCAACTTCTTCAACCTTCAGAAGCCGCCTTTCAAACGCAATCAGTTCGGCGGCGCGCTGGGCGGCCCTGTGCTCAAAGACCGGACGTTTTTCTTCTTCAGCTACGAGGGGCTGCGCCAACGGCAGGGGCTGTCACTGAACAGCGGCGTATTGCGCGACGATCAGCGGGCGCTTGTCACCGACCCGACCTCGAAGAAGCTGACTGACTTGATCCCGCGCGCCAATACGACCGGGGCCAGCGGCGAAGGCCGCTTCATCGGTTCAGGCACCGCGCCCGTCAACATTGATCAGTGGACGGGCGACGTCAGCCACACGATCGGGCAGAACGACCGCGTGCATGGCTACTACGCTTTCCAACGCGATTTTCGCGGCGAGCCGAATTTGCAGGGCAACACGATTCCGGGCTTCGGCGACATGCGCCAATCGCATCGCCAGATTTTCACCTTCAACGAGACGCACACTTTCGGGCCGAATCTGGTCAACGAAGCGCGCTTCGGCTACAACCGCATCAGGATCAATTTCACGCCGGCCAATCAGTTGAACCCCGCGGACTTCGGCATCATCAATGGAGTCAATCTGCCCATTGGCTTGCCGCAGATCGCGATTGGCGGCATCGGCCTCAACTTCGGCGGGCCGTCGGGGTTTCCGCAAGGGCGTGGCGACACGACCTTCGTCGCATCCGACACGGTCAACTATCTGCATGGCAAGCACTCATTCAAATTCGGCGGCGAGTTCCGCCGTTTCCTCAATAACAACTTCAACCTCGACACCGGTACGTTCGGCTTCGCCAACCTCGCGGACTTTTACATCGGACGCGCCAACGCTTTCAGCGTCACGCTCGGCGACCGTCCCAGCAGCATTGCGACCGGCGCGATCGGCCTGTTTGCGCAGGACAATTTCAAACTGCGCCCGAACCTGACGCTCGAACTCGGCATCCGCTGGGATTGGAACTTCACGCCGTCCGAGCGGTACAACCGCTTTGTGCTTTTCGATCCGGCGACCAGCGCGCTGCAACGAGTGGGCACGGACCTCAATCAGATTTACCACTCCAACAACCGGAATTTTCAACCGCGACTCGGCTTCGCGTGGGATCCGTTCAAGAACGGCAAGACCTCCGTGCGCGGAGCCTACGCGATCCTGGTGGATCAGCCGGTGACCAACCTAGTGACCCCGGCAACCGCGAACCCGCCGCTGGCTACTCCGCGCAATTTCACCTCTTCGACCGGGACGCCTTTCACCAGCTATACCCGGGCATTGATTGACGCCGCCGCTGCGGGCCTTGCGCCGTCGTCGGTTGACCACTTCTTCGACAACGCCTACGTGCAGTCGTGGAATTTGAACATCCAGCGCGAACTGACGCCCTCGCTCGGCATGCAGATCGGCTACTTTGCATCGAAGGGCACGCACCTGCGCATTTCGCGCAACATCAATCAGTTCGTCAATGGCGTGCGGCCTTTTGCGCGGCTTTCGGCCGGCAGCCCGATCCTGCCCGGCAGCACGCTGGGCAACATCACTGAGATCAGCAGCGGCGGCAATTCCAGCTACAACGCGCTGTGGCTCACGGGCAACAAGCGGCTTTCGCGCGGCTTGCAGTTCAACGCCTCTTACACCTGGTCGAAATCGCTTGACTACAACTCGCTCAACTCGCAGGGTGTGGTTGTGCAGAATGGCTACAACATTCAAGGCGACCGCGGGCTGTCGGATTACGACGCGCGCCACCGGTTTGTGATCAACGCGATTTACGAACTCCCGTTCAAGGGGAACCGGCTGGTTGCAGGCTGGCAGATTTCCGGCATCACGCAATGGCAGACCGGCAACCCGATTACGATTCTGGCGGGCAATCCGCTGGCCATTCCGGGCACGACCATCGGCGGGGCCACCATCGCAGGCTTCACCGGCGTGGGCACCATCCGGCCAGATTTAATCGGCCCGGTTCAAAAAGTTGGCACGGTCAATCAGTGGTTTACCAACACGGTCTGCGACCCGCGCGCGCCGGGCGGTTGCCCGGCCGGTTCGGTCTTTGCGCTGCCCGTGGCGTTGGTGGGCAACGCTTCGGTCTTCCACTTTGGCAATCTGGGGCGCAACACGATCACCGGCCCCGGCTTCAGCAACACGGACTTTTCCGTGCTCAAGAACACGAAGATCACTGAGAGCCTGCGCGTGCAATTCCGCGCCGAGCTCTTCGACATCTTCAACCACGCCAACTTCGGCCAACCAGGTCGCGTGGCGCAGGTCGGCAGCTCGACCTTCGGCGTGATTACCAATACACGCTTCGCAACGGGCGATTCCGGTTCGTCGCGGCAAGTTCAGTTCGCATTGAAGCTAATCTTTTAAGCCTGTGTGACTGAGCCGTTAGCAGGAGGGGGAATTCAGAGGTCAACTTTCAAACTGCTGATTGAAAAATCAGCGCTTGAAAGCTGGCCTCTTCTTCATGCCGCCCGGCAATCCGGCCAAGACGGTTCGGTTACCTGACACTTTAGGGCTTGAGCTGGCGCAATAGTTGAAAGACCGCCTCTGCCTGGCGCTGGCAGAGCAGCGAATCGCAAGCTGGCGATGTGCGCCATATCTTGTCGCGCAGCGCAGCGGGTGTGGGATAGAAGTTGTAATTTTGCGCGCGCGCGTCGCTGCCCTGCCCAAGGGCGATGCGCGTGTGGATGCGCCCTGACCGGCGTGATTCGTTGCGCAGTTCGATCAAGGCCAGCGGCGCGATACGGAAGCTATGCGCGCCGTCATCATCAGAGCGAAATTCAATCGTCCCTTGTTTCAGCAACAGCGTGCCCGAACAGAAGCTGGCATCGTTCCTCAAAGCGCCTTCGATATGGTGGTGTTTGATTGGCAGCGTGACTGTCTCGCCCAACGTCAAGGCGCGGTTCAGGTGGCCAATGCTTTCAGCTTGGCCGAGCATGAAGTAGCTCTGGCCAAGTACTGCTTCAGCGCGCGGTTGATCGGGCAATTTGGCCAATACCGCTTTGGCGAACGTGGCGGCTTCTTCGTACCGGCCTTCTTTGTAATCTGCATCCGCACGCGCCAGCGCGTCAGCGGATGTCAGTTTGAGCGCCAGCCGCAGGGATTCATCTGTCGCCTCTACAGTCGGCGAAGAAACCGCTACTTTGTCGGGTGAGCTTTTCTCCTCGCTTAATTGCCGCCATGCGAAAACACTCGCGATGATCAGCACCAACATCGCCACGATGAACAGATCATAACCGCATCCTCTGCGCCTGCCTTCCGTTGTCGCTCTGACGGCGCGACTTGTTTCGTCCACATCCGGCAAGATGCGCCCGCGACGTGATCGCAATCGGCCAACAGCGTAAGCCATGGACGACGATGACGACGACGCGCGCGATTTTTGAGGCTGAGAATGCGGCAGCGTCTGAGCGGAGTGATCCGTGTCCCCGGACGCTGTAGACAGCCCGGGCGCGGCCAACGGCGACGAGCGATGCAGCGCAGCGGCGAACTGCCGGGCCAGGGCGCCAGCAGTTGGCTGTCGCGCCTCGCGCTGTTTCGATAGCGCTTGTAGAACGATTTGCTCGATGGCAGGTGCGATGTCGGGGTTGAGCGCGCGCAGCGACGGCGGTTCGTTATAGAGGTGCTGTGCGATCAGCACGCTGGGCATCGGCGAGTTGAAGGGAGCGACACCGGTCAACATCTCGAAAAGCATGATGCCCAGCGCGTAAACATCGGAGCGCCCGTCAATTTCCTGTCCCAGGCATTGTTCGGGCGACATGTAACGCGGTGTGCCCAGCACCGCGCCGGTTTGCGTCAGCGTGGCTGCGCCCGGCTTCAGATCGCGCCAATGCGCGATGCCGAAATCCAGCAGCTTGACGCGCCAATCGGTTGCGCCTTCGGTCAGCAGGATATTTTCGGGCTTCAGATCGCGATGCACGATGCCGTGCCGATGGGATTCGTCCAGCGCCGCGCCGATCTGCTCAAGAACTTCTGCGATGAAGTCGGCATCCAACGGTTCACGTCCGCGCATCACTTCGCGCAGGTTGCGGCCTTCGACCAGTTCCATGACCAGGTACACCTGGCCGTCGGCGGTGCGCCCGAAATCGTGAATGGTGACGACGTTCGGATGTTTCAGCCGCGCGGCAGTCTGGGCTTCGCGGCGAAAGCGTTCGAGCATCTCCGGGTCGGAGACCCAATCCGGCTGCAGGATTTTGAGCGCCACCTGATCGCCGATCAGCAGCCGTCGCGCGCGATAGACGCTGCCCATGCCGCCTTTGCCGAGCGGGGCTTCGATCCGATACTTGCCGTCAATCACGCGCCCGACGAACGAACCGGAGGACGCAGGCCTGGCATCGCCCGGCATACTGCCCGATGGCGCGCGCATTTGCTCCAGCGACTGTCCGCACTGCGGGCAGAAACGCGCAGTGTCGGGGTTCTGAAGTTGGCAATTGGGGCAGAGCATTATTTTCTTCAGGGTATGGCTATTGTAGGTTTATCCGCTTCACCACTTCAAACCTGCCGCGGTTGCCAGAAATTCCATGAACGGGTTGCCTGATTGGCAGATGTTTTCGACGCGATCCAAAAAGTCTTTGGCGCAAACCTGTTGTTGAGTGAAGCTTGCGCTGGCGACGAAGTCCTTGCGCTGTAGATCGGCGGCGAAGGGATGATCCGGATCGTACTGTTTCGGCAACCGCGCCAGCGAATCGCCCATCAACTTGGTTTTGGCTTTGAACTGACGTTCGGACATTGCCTTCTTCCAGGCTTCGGGACGATTGGCGATGGCGTCGGTAATCTCGCGGCGAATGGCCGTTGCCGGTTGCCATACACCGAGCGCCAGAAAGCTCTCTTCGAGCGCCAGATGCAGGTAGATGCCAGGTGTGTTTTCTTTTCCCGCCTGATGAGGGAAAAACGCCGCGACATTTGTTTTGTATGGCACTTTTGATTTGGAGAAACGAATGTCACGGTAAATGCGCAACATCGAACCGCCATTCGGTTTCGGATCGGCAATTAAATAAGAACTGATATTTGCCAGCCGGGGACGGAATGCAGCGATAAAGGCCAGCATCGGTTCGCGCACGAATTCAAGATAGCGATGACGATTGGCTTCGAACCAGTCCCGGTTGTTATTGGTCTTCAACTCTTCCAGGAAGGTGAAGAGTTCCGGCGAGAATTGAATGTTTTTAGGCATTGTTTAGGTCTTTCGCTTGTAACCGTGAACCATTTTCACCGCAGAGTCGCAGAGCGACGCAGAGATTTCGCAGAGGTTTTCTCCGCGCTGGCTCTGCGTTCTCTGCGACTCTGCGGTGAAAGAAACTTACTCTTTTGTTTTCGCTTTCTTTTCTGCCAGCTTCTCAACCGCCTTCCATTCGGTGGCGGTGACGGGCTGCACGGACAACCGCGACCCGCGCTTCAACAATTCCATCTTTTCCAGCGCCGCGACTTCGCGCAGATCGTTCAATGCCAGCGGGGCATCGAACTTTTTGACGAATTTGATGTCTACCATTTCCCAGATCGGCTTGGTTGGCGTCGCTTTCGGATCGTAATGATCATCCTTCGGGTCGAGCGCGGTGTAGTCGGGGTAGGCCGTCTTGACCACTTCAGCAACGCCGACAATGCAGGGAGGCTCGGCGCTGCTGTGATAGAAAAAGACCTGATCGCCCAGTTGCATCTCCTTCATAAAATTTCTTGCCTGGTAGTTGCGGACGCCGCTCCAGCTTGTTGTCTTCTTCGGCTCTTTCGCCAGATGGTCTATCGAAAAACAATCCGGTTCTGACTTCATCAGCCAATAACGCATTCGAGTCACTCCTACTTGATGATGGGTTTAATGACAGCGCAGTGTTCGGCTTCAAACGTTTTCTTTATGCGCTCGAACATTGCTTTGTCTTTGTACGCTCCGATGATCGAACCGCCAGAGCCGGCAAAGTTCGCCGATGCGCCCAGTTCGCGCGCCAGTTCAATCATGCGGATGTGTTTGGGATTCAGGTTGTAAATCGTCTGTCGTGCGTCGAAGTTCAGATTCATCAACTGCGCCAGCGCTTCGTAATCGCGATTCAACAAACGATCCCGCGCTTGTCCGGCAAGGCCGGCAACCGTATCCATTGCGTCAATCACTTTTTGTTCCCCACTGTCGTAGCGTTTGCGAATGTCGTTGTGAAAGACTTCGGATGATTCGGCCAGTTCAGTTTGATACGCGATATAAACAGGAGGCAATAAACCGATGTCCAATGGCTGGTATTTGCCATGACCGTGTTCGGCCATGAATTGCTTGTCGAAGTCCATGAAAGTCAGTCCTTCGTATACTTGCGCCACGCGATCTTGCAGGCCAGCGCCAATGCCAAGCTCTTCGCGCTCGACCGATAGAATCAAGCCGGGCAAAATCTCTTTTGGAATCGTCACGCCGTAAAACCAGCACAGCGCGCGCATCGTGGCGGTGACAATGGCGCTGGACCCGGCCAGCCCGACTTGGCGTGGGATGTTGGAATCGTAGCGAAGCGAAAAGTTTCCGGCAGTGAGTTCAATCTCGTGCTGCTGGCAATATTCGGCGAAGCGTTTGATCGAAGCTTTGATCAGCCGCAATCCGCCGTAATACCCATTCAGACGCGTGTCGTACAAAAACTCTTCCATCGTGTCGAAGCGGCAATGATCCTGTTTGGTTGGAATGATCTCCAGTTGCGGCCATTCGTAAATGACCACGCTGGCCGCAAAGTTTTTAACGATGATGCTGATCGTTTTGCCGTGATAGCCGTCCGATGGATTGCCGATCAGACCGGCGCGGGCATAGGCCAGGGACTTAAAGATTCTCACCGAATAGCTCCTTCACGTGCTTGCGCAGCCTTTCGCCATACTCCGGGTCGGTCAGTGCGAATTCGACAAACGTTTCAAAGTAGCTTTCAAAATTGCCAATGTCGTAACGTTTCTCTTCTGGCGGCAAGCGGACGCCGACAATTTTCATGCCTTTCTGAAGCATCAACCGGATAGCGTTGGTCAATTGAATTTCGCCGCGATGGTCAAAGCCCGTGCGTTTGATGGCCTCGAACAAGCCCGGCGCAAAAACATAGCGCCCGGCGATGGCCAGATTGCTGGGCGTCTCTTCGCGTTTGGGCTTTTCGATCAGGTCGGTGATTTCGAAAACTTCGGTGTCGTCCTGACCTGGCGCCGGTTTGACGATGCCGTACATCGAGACTTGATCTATCGGGACGGTTTCGACCGCAATGGCGCAGGCGGCATTGTGCTCTTCAAAAGCATTCATCAACCGTTGAACAATCAATGAGGGTTTGTGGCGTCCGATGATTGAATCGCCCAGCGCAACGACGAACGGTTCATTTTCAGTGAAATGTTCGGCGCACAAGACTGCATCGCCCAAGCCGCGCTGTTGTCGCTGGCGCGTGTACAGGAAGTGAACGCCCATCCGTTCGTATTCCAGTTCCTGCAGCAAGTCTTCTTTGCCGGTTTCACGTAAGGTTCGAATCAAATCAGGATCGTCGTCGAAGTGATCTTCGATGGAAGATTTGCCGCGACCCGTGACAAACAACACGCGTTCGATGCCGCACAGATGAAGCTCTTCGACGATGTATTGCACTATCGGCTTTTTGCCGACGGCCAGCATTTCTTTGGGTTGCGATTTGGTGGCCGGCAACAGGCGTGTGCCCAATCCGGCGACGGGAATGACTGCGTTACGAATGCTCACTGATGTTTCCTTTTTCGTGGATGATAAAGGCGCACAGTGTTACGTCGCGCCTGATGATAAAGACAGTGTAATATACGGCACGCTTGGGGCTGAGCCAAGATTCATGGCAATAGGCCAAAAGGGGAGGCAATGATGAATGATGTAATTGTGACGATTGTTGGACTGCTGATTGCCGGGGGCGCGTTGCTGGCGTTGCAACATTGGCTGGCCAACGTCAATCGGCATCGCGCTGGAATGACCGAAGAGGAATATGAAGAATCTGCTGGTCAGGGTATAGGGATGATGGGTAATGGGCTGATGGCATTTGATCAACTGCTTCGCCCGGACGCGAAGAAGGCGATTGAATATCGAATTGATGCCGAACAAGGACATTTGTCCGGAGGCGGCGGGCAAGGCGAAAAGCTGCCGCCGCAAAATGACGATTTACCATCAACGAAAGAATGATTTCCGACGCAATCGAACACTATCACACACTGCTTCACGGATCGCTGCTGAATGACGCGATTGAAAAACTGCTAGACGGAACCGTGAAGCACAACCTTACCTTTGGTGGCCGCCCGATCTGCACGGTGCTGCGCCCGCTATTCATCAACGAAACGCAATACGAATACATCTGCCGCGATTCCAGGCTGGTGCTTTCTGCAATTGAAAGACTGGGCCGCGCGTTGATGGCTGACGCTAAGCTGCGCGCGGAGCTTGATCTGACCGCCGACGAAGAGCAGATCATTGCGATTGAACCGGGCTTTGTCGCGCCGGACACTAGCGGCAGGCTGGACGCTTTTCTGGATTCACAGGGCGGTTTCCATTTTGTCGAATACAACGCCGACTCGCCTGGTGGGCTGCTGTACGGGGACGTGTTAAGCGAAGTGTTCATGGGGATGAACATCGTCCGCGAATTCGCACAACGGTTTCCGTTGCGCCGTGTGGACATTCGCCGCCAGCTTCTGCGGACGCTGCTGGACAGTTATCGCCAGTGGGGAAGTTGGGGACAGCAACGCCCACGCATCGCGATTGTGGATTGGAACGAGGTGCAGACGCGTGCTGAATTTGAAATCTGCCGCCAGTATTTTGAAGCACAAGGCTGCCCGACAATCATCGTTGATCCGCGCGAACTGGAATATCGGGGCGGCTGGCTGCGCGCCGGAGACTTTCAGATCAATCTGGTTTACAAACGCGTTGTCGTGGGCGAACTGATCGCCCGTTGCGGATTGAACCATCCGCTGGTGCGGGCTGCGCGTGAACGCGCCGTCTGCGTTGCCAATTCGTTCCGCGTGCAGATGCTGTTCAAAAAGACAATGTTCGCACTGTTGGATGATCCGGCTTATGAACATCTTTACAGGGCGGACGAGGTTGCTTCGCTGCGCCGTCACGTTCCCTGGACGCGGAAACTGCGTGAAGGCTTCACGACCTATCGCGGGAGAAAAATTGACTTACTGGATTTTCTGATCTTGCACCGCGAACAGTTGGTGCTGAAACCCAACAGCGATTACGGCGGGCGCGGCGTCACGCTGGGTTGGGAGTGTGATGATGAGAAATGGCGGCAAGCGATAGATGATGCGCTGGGGGCTTCGTTTGTTGTTCAGGAACGCGTTGAACTTGTGCAGCAGAGTTTTCCAACGTTGGTTGGCGACGATGTGAAATATGAACACCGGTATGTTGATTTCGACCCGTACACCTGGGGCGGGGAAGAGGTCGAAGGAGCAGGCGTTCGACTGTCACCATCGGCGTTGTTGAATGTAACGGCGGGCGGCGGTTCGGCCACGCCGCTGCTGATCGTTTCCAGGTAAGTAACAAAAACACGAAACCAAATCTGAGCGAAGTCGTAGAGTGGACTGTCTGACCGACGCACCCTGCAAACAATCAATCCAAAACTAAGGAGAATTTTCATGCCTACAAAGTTTCGTAGCCTCATTGCAGGCTTGTTCGTGTTGTGTGTGATCAGCGCGGTCACGGCATTTGCTCAAACCAAGCCTGAAGAAAAGCCAGGAGAAAAGAAAGCCACCGCTGCCATTTCTGAACGCTCCCGGACAATGAAGGAACTGGATTCCACCTGGAAGCGCGCGAAGAAATGGACGCTGGATTATGTGGACGCGATGCCGGATGAGTCGCTGAACTTCAAACCGACGCCGGAGATTCGCAGCTTCGCCGAACAATTGCTTCATCTGGCATTTTGGAATTATGGGCTGGTTGAAGGCGCCGCCGGAAAGCCGAATCCATTTGGCAAGGATCAGAATAATCTTGAAAGCAAAAGCGAATACAAAACCAAAGCCGCGCTACGCAAAGTCGTGGAGCAAAGTTATGATTTTGTTATTGCCGCCATTGCTGACATAGACGATGCGAAGTTGACAGAGCAGGCTCCATTCTTTAATTCAAAACCGACACGGTTATATGCTCTGACCACGGCGCTCGATCATCAAGCCCACCATCGCGGACAAACAACAATTTACCTTCGGCTGAAAGGCGTCACGCCGCCGCCTGAGCCGTAATCATTTTCCCCCGGGTACGCACCGCCTCCGGCGTGCGGGCGTTGCACGAGAAACCTTTGTTAAAAGCAGAGCGCCCATCATTGGACGCCTGCACGCCGGAGGCGGTGCGTACCCAGGGGAAAAGCCGTTTGCGCTGTCGGCGTCCCTGTGCGATTTTTATCGCCTCATAACAAACGTTTATCGCGCCAAAGGAGACCGGGGAATGCCGATGCAATTTGAGTTGACCGAGGAACAACAGCAAGTGAAGCGCATGGTGCGCGAATTTGCCGAAGCCGAAATCAAACCACACGTGATGGAATGGGATGAGTCGCAGCACTTCCCGCGCGAGTTGTTCACGAAGATGGGCGAACTGGGATTGACCGGCGTTATTTTCCCAGAACAATACGGTGGCGCGGGGATGGGCTATGTCGAGTACGTCACGGTCATCGAAGAGATCGCGCGCGTCTGTGGTTCCATTGGATTATCTATTGCCGCGCACAATTCGCTTTGTACCAATCACATTTATCAATACGCTAATGAAGCGCACAGACAGAAGTACGTCACGCCGTTGGCCAAAGGCGAAAAGCTGGGCGCGTGGGCATTGACCGAACCCAGTTCAGGATCAGACGCTTCGGGAATGAAGACGAACGCTGTGCGCAGCAAGGGGGGATGGCTGCTGAACGGCTCAAAAAACTTCATCACGCACGGCATCTCCGGCGACACCTGTGTCGTGCTGGCCATCACCAATCGCGAAATGCGTTCGCGCGGCATCTCAGCCTTCATCGTCGAACGCGGCATGAAAGGCTTTCTGGCAGGGAAGAAAGAAAACAAGCTTGGCGTGCGCGCGTCAGAAACGGCTTCGATCATCTTTGAAGATTGCTGGATTCCGGAAGAAAACCTGCTGGGCGAACAGGGGCGCGGGTTCGTCAATGCGATGCAGATTCTGGATGGCGGTCGAATCTCGATTGCGGCGTTGGCGCTGGGCATTGCGCAGGGCGCGTTCGAAGCGGCGCTGAAGTATTCGCAGGAACGCAAACAATTTGGCCAGCCGATCTTCGAATTTGAAGCCATTCAATTTAAGCTGGCTGAAATGGCCACGCAGATTGACGCCGCGCGATTGTTGACGATGCGGGCCGCCTGGCTGAAAGATAACAAACGCCCGACCACCAAAGAATCCGCGATGGCCAAACTCTACGCTTCTGAAATCGCCGTTCGCGTCAGCGAAGAAGCGATTCAGATTCACGGCGGATATGGGTACACCAAGGATTACCCCGTGGAAAAGTACTGGCGCGATTCCAAGCTTTGCACCATCGGCGAAGGCACCAGCGAAGTTCAGCGATTGGTGATTGCGCGTCAGCTTGTTGCCTTGTAAAAGTGTGAGCTTCGAGTGGGACCTGATCGCTTGACCGAAGAAAAAGGCTCACCACAGAAAGCACAAAAGTCACAAAGAGAATTGGCCTTGCGCCTGCCCTCTGTGACTTTTGTGCTTTCTGTGGTGAATCGGCCTTTTTAGATTCTATTGGCTGCGCGTCTTTTTCGCATTGGCGGCGGGCTGCGCCGATTTTGGATCGCGCGCGTAATAACCCTGCCGCGTGCGCGCGGTCAGCTTGCGGTTGTCTTTCGGATTAAGCACAACTTTGACAGAGCGGAAGGTGCCATCTTTGGTGCTGTTCGACGGAGTGTAATAGACGACGTATTGCGTGCGTAAATCCTTGGCGATCTGATCGGCAATGGCGGGCATCTCGCTCACCTCTTTCGGGAAGAAGGCGCGCCCGCCGGAATCGGTGGCCAGACGTGTCAGCAGTTCACGGGCTTTCTTGGCGGGCGATTTGCCGAATAGCCCTTTCTCGTTATCTTCTTCGTCAATGAAGCCGACCAGGTAGATTTGTGCTTCATCTTCTTTGACTGCTTCAAGCACTTCTCTTTCTTTGACCGAGCTGTTCTTTTCTAAACCGTCGGTGATGATGATCAGCGCTTTGCGCCGCTGCTTGGCTTTTTGCTGAGCATAATCGGCAGTGGCGATGATGGCGTCCAGCAGTGATGTGCCGCCGCTGGAGTAAAGCTCATTCAACGCGTCTTGCAGATCGCGCCGGTCTGAAGTGAACTCCTGCACCAGTTCTGATTCTGCCTTGAACGAACAGACAAAAGCTTCGTCCTTCTCTCGCATCTGTTTGACCAACAACGCCGCAGCGTCCGACACGACCTGCAGTTTGGCGCGCATACTTCCTGAAGTGTCAATCACCAGGCCGAAGCTGACGGGCACTTCTTCACGCGTGACGTCAGTGATCTCCTGCTTGACCTTGTCTTCGAAGACAGAGAAGTCTTCCTTCTTCAGGTCATAGATCGGGCGATTGCTTTGATCGGTGACAGTCACGTCCAGCAGCACCAGGTCTGTGTTGATGGAGATTGTCGAGTTCGGGTCCAGCGTCTGCTGGTCGGCTTGTGATCCCTGACGCTGCGCGCCTTGCTTCTCTTTTTGGTCTTTGGGTTTGTCTTTTTGCGCAGGCGTCGGTTTGGGCTGCGGCGGTTGCGGCGGGTCTTGCGCATTCGTCCGATGAATGGCGTAAACGCTGAAGCCGGTGATCAGCAAAGCCGCGATAACGATTCGGTGGACTGAGCGCAATGGTTGATGAAGCATAGCGATTCCCTTTACGAAGCAGTGGCCGGTTCCTCCGGCGGTTGTTGGTTCAATGGGGAGCCGTGAGTATACAACTTATGCCCATCGGCTACATCCCAACAATGCACGGATGTTGAACGGTGCAGTTTATTGCCTTTGCGGCTTTTCGTTATCGTTCAAATTAGGTAAAGTTCGCGTTAGGTAAAGTTCGCGTCGCTCTGAACTTTGAGCGCGCCGCGCATCACTTCTGGCAAATTAGGTAAAGTTCGCGTCGCTCTGAATTTTGAGCGTGTCGCGCATCACTTCTGGAATTTTCCCGCAGTTCACATTTTCTATACTTTGATGAAGATTGCCACCTGGAATATCAATTCGATTGCCGTGCGTCTGCCACACGTGCTTGATTGGATCAGCACGAACCGGCCCGACGTACTCTGTTTGCAAGAGATCAAATGCAAAGACGAAAAGCTGCCAGCGGATAGTTTTCGTGAGCTTGGCTATCACGTCGAAGTCTTCGGCCAGCCGACGTACAACGGCGTTGCCACGCTTTCTTTGCTGCCGGCAGCGGACGTGCAAAAAGGTTTTTTGGGGGATGACACCGATGCACAGCGCCGGTTGCTTGCCTCGACGATCAATGGCGTCCGGATCGTCAATGTCTACATTCCAAATGGTTCTGAAGTCGGTTCCGACAAATACCAATTCAAGCTGGAATGGTTCGACAAGCTGCGAAAGTTTTTCGATGAATGCTGTGATCCTCAACAGCCGTTAGTGCTGTGCGGAGATTTCAACGTTGCGCCGGAAGACCGCGATATTCACGACCCGAAATTGTGGGCCGGAAAGATTATGTGCAGCCCGGCAGAGCGCGCGGCGTTGCAGGTGATTGAAGACTGGGGGTTGGTGGATGTTTTCCGCCAGCATCACGAAGACAGCGGTATCTTTTCCTGGTGGGATTATCGCGGCGGAGCCTTCCCGAAAGATCAGGGCTTGCGAATTGATCACGTCTGGGCGACAGACACCTTGGCGGAAAGCTGCACGGCGGTCTGGATAGACAAAAAGCCCCGCGAACTGGAACGCCCGTCAGATCACGCGCCGGTCGTGGCGGAATTTGATTGGGAGTAAAAGGGAAGAATTGCCATGAACACACAGCAACCAGAAAATCCCCTGGCTAAAAATTCACCGGCTCATCTTCCTGTGGCGACTTCTCGCCGCGACTTCATTTGCCGCGCGGGCAATGGATTTGGCGCGTTGGCGCTTTCGCATCTGATGTCACAAAACGCTCTGGCCAGCGAAGTGGTTCAGGGCGAAGATAGAAAAATCAAGAATCCGTTAGCGCCCAAACCGCCCCACTTCGCGCCCAAAGCCAAAGCCGTCATCTTCCTGTTTATGGTCGGCGGCCCCAGCCAGATGGAGACATTTGATCCCAAGCCAGTGCTTGACCAGCTTCACGGTCAGCAGATGCCCGCCAGTTTCGGCGAAGTCAAAAGCCAATTTGTCAAAACAGGCACGCCGCTGATGGGCAGCGCGTGGAAATTCAAAAAGTATGGCCAGTCGGGGATCGAAATTTCAGACCTGTATCCGCATCTGGCGACGTGCGCGGACGATTTGGCGGTGATTCGGTCGTGTTACACGGACAGTTTCGTTCACGCGCCAGCGATGTATCAGATGACGTCTGGCCGTGTGTTGGCCGCGCATCCCAGCCTGGGCAGTTGGGTGACTTATGGGTTGGGCAGCGAAAGCGAAAACCTGCCCGCGTATTGTGTGATGACGCAGCCGCAAGGTTTGCCCGAAGGTGGATCGCCGATGTGGGGTGCCGGATATTTACCCGCCGTGCATCAAGGCACGCTGCTGCGCAATGGTTCGACGCCGATTTTGCATTTGCAGCCACCGCCGGAAATCAGCCGCGATCAACAGGGGCATATGCTCAGTTACCTGCGCCGTATGAATGAATTGTCAGGCACTGAAGATGCCGAACTGGCCGCGCGCATTTCGTCCTACGAACTCGCCTTCCGCATGCAGCAGCACGCGCCCGAAGCAGTTGATCTGAGCAAGGAGAGCAAAGAGACGAAGCGGCTTTATGGCCTGGATGAAACAGAAACAAATGAATTCGGCACGCGCTGCCTGCTGGCAAGGCGTTTGGTCGAACGTGGCGTACGGTTTGTCATGCTCTTTTCCGGTGGCGGCCCCGTCAGTGTGCAATGGGACGCTCATGACAACATCAAAACTAATCACGAACAAATGTGCCGCTGGACGGACAAGCCAATCGCCGGCCTGCTGAAAGACTTGAAAGGACGCGGCCTGCTGGATTCGACGCTGGTCGTCTGGGGGACTGAGTTCGGGCGCACGCCGGTCTCGGAAAACGGAAAAGGACGCGATCACAATCCGACAGCATTTTCGATGTGGATGGCAGGCGGAGGCGCGCGCGGCGGTCAGGTGATTGGCCAGACCGATGAAATTGGATTCAAGACCGTCGGCCCGCGCTATCACCCGCGCGACCTGCACGCAACGATGTTGCATTTGTTAGGCATGGATCAAATGAAATTGACCTATTTGCACAATGGCCGCTTTGAACGATTGACCGATTTTGGCGGCGAGGTAATTGATCGGATCGTAAGCTGAAAACTAACTGGGTGTTTGGTTATCTATTGTTCTTTGAGGAAAAAATATGATTTGTCCACAATGTGGTGACCGCGTTCACCGGTCACACTCCCGTAATTTCCGAGAGACGGCAATTAAATCCATCAGTCCTTATAAAACTTACCGTTGCACCGATTGTGGCTGGCGAGGGATGGTTGTACCTAAAAAAAGCACCCCTACGGCCCCTGAGTGGCGCATTACGTTAGTTTGGATCGCCGGAGTTGTTACTGCCTTGTTAATTGGTTTGTACACTGCTAGGATTTTGACCTAGCCTCCAGGGCAGCAAGCAACAAACCGGCGATAGTGTATTGCTTGCTTTTTAGCTGGTTTGTTTGCCTGTGGGATACACTTTAATTCACAACCCCAGGCAAGGTAGAGCTTCGCCGATCCATGGCAATCGCCCAATCATCCTCAATCCCGCCGATGAAGCCATGAAATTTAATTTCCTCGCCGGAAAGAACCAGCAGCACATCGCCTGCATTGATACTGGGATTCTCAAGCTTGAATTTGATAACAACCGCCAATCCGTCCTGCTGCTCCATTGTCTCGAAACTGAAAGTGTCGGCTTCAACCACCAGGGTTTGGGAATTGGAAATTTGACTGCGGCCTTCTGGCATTTTTACCTCTCAAAAATTGAAATAGGGATTTGTTTGCCTGGCTCAGAGTTACTTTGCTGAAAGCCAAGTGATGATTTCGGCGTTACTCAACGCCTGTTGCTGTGATTGAAAATGCTGTGCCTGGCCCAATCGGCGATAGATGTCAGCCATTCGTGCAGATTGAAATTTGTCGCCGGTGTTATGGATACGCAGTGGAGTTAATGGCGCGATTGCAACCGCCGTCACAAAATCTCCTGCTCGCCGGATGCCTGGAATGGGCAACCGCTTCAGGAACTCTTCATCGTTCGATATATCCAGCTGGCCTGCATCAATTAACATTCTGTCAAGCTGCGGCGCTAACCCTCGGGCCAATAAAGCCCAAACACCAGCTTTATCCAAGGCGACAACACTCACGCTCTTCTCACTTCGAGAACGCAGCGTTCTAATAGCAGTTAAGATGTCCTGAATGCGATTGGCAGCATCGGTACGATTGTAGGTGGTGAAGAATTTGTATTTGCTGGCTGCCGAAATTTGATACGCAGGAAAACAATTGATTGTGGCCACTGTCTGGCCGGACTGAATCAGTGAATTGATCAAACCATCGCGTTCGCGTTTAGCCTTTGCGCCTTCTTCAGCTTCCAGAATATCTGCGGCAGATAGCACAAGCACCACGGGCTTTATTGCTGGTTTCTGCTGCTCGCGGATTGTCATCTGAACCAGATCGCCATGTCCCGGACGGGAAACAGTGAACCGTTTCGTTGTTACACCCTCGGTATTGGTAATTTCAGCCGTGCTGGTGAGAAGCTGCGAGCGTTCGGGATATTCAGCCATCAATGAGTATTTCAGCGCTTCGCCAAACTGTTCCTTGTAACGGTGCAGGCCAGCTTTATCGTGCGGCAAGGCTTCTTCGATCTGTTTCTTTCTTTGTTCAATCAGGGCTTGCGTTAATTGCGCTTCGTTCAATTCACCCTCTGGCCGCTGGCGGCCAGAGAACACTAGCAGTTCAGGAAGCATTGGAACACCCGCATTTCTCTCCTTAATCGGCGTTGTTTCTATACGTTCTAACATCCAGTGTGCGAACCAGCCATAAACACCTTCCCGGCTTTCCTGGTTATAATTGTGTGGCGCGTTGATCTGGATGGCTGTTATTTTGTCTTCTGCTCCCAGCAGACGATAGATATTACGAACAGCAGGGTACTCCGACGTTAACATGTTTTTCGTCCAGTCACCCGTGGCTGAAACTAACATCATTGGGCGCGGAGCCATTAAGGTGGCGATCTCTACGTTGTTCGTATCTACCCGCAAATTCGGCGCGTTTTCACACAGGCTACCACCCTGCATAATGAAAGAAACCATGTTGACTGGCGCGGCTACCTTTACTCTTTGATCAACTGCTGTTAACAAAAATGTCTGCGTGCCTCCGCCGGATTCTCCGGTACAGGCGATGCGGTCAGCATCAACTTCCGGAAGCGTCAGCAGGAAATCAACAGCACGGATGCTATTCCAAAGCTGAAGCCCAAGCAGATTGATGCCCCACAAGGCTTCACGTCCTGTAATATTGTGGTCGGCAAACTTGTGCGAGATCGCGGCGTTATCCACATATCCGACCATGTCATAGCTGAAAGCCACATAGCCTTGCCGGGCAAAGCTGATGGCACGGGCCGGACCGGAGTTCAGCGAGGTATTTTCCAACCTGCCATATGCCCAGTGCCCGTGAGGGCACAGCACGGCGGGAAGTTTCTTCGATTGGCCGGAAATGTTTTTTGGGCGATACAGATTGCCGGTAACATAAACGCCCGGATAGCTCTCGAAGTACACCTTTTCGACTGTATGATCGCCTCGATCTATTTTGCCGAAGATGGTGGCTGTGACCGGGATCTTGGGCGGCATTGGCAGCAATCCCGCGCTGGCCAGTATTTGTTTGCGCAACTGCGCGGCACGCGTCAGCCAGTCTTCCTTTGATTGATATTCAGGGAAACTGTAGACCAAATCGAGGTGTCTTGGCTCGCCCAATCTGCTGTCCATCGAAGGAAGGGGGGGAAGGTTTTGCGCGAAGCCCCAGTCGCCCCAACCCAAAGCTACCAATATCAGCAGGCAAGGGGAAAACCTACGAAATAATTTTGTGATCATCATCAGACCTTAGCGGCAGTATATGTATCGTAAATTTGGTCAGGCTTGATTCAGGTCGTCATTGTTGGAGGCCTGCGGTTGCTTGGCCGCGTCTTCTCCCAGGCGGTCGCGCAAAAAACGGACTGAGCTTTGATAGGCATCATCAATCTGCTTTTTGCGGTAATCATCGAACTGTACCCATTGGCCATTGACTAGAACCTCAAGCATTCCGGTTTCAAGATTTTGTCTGGTTTGCAGCGACATTCAATCTGGTTCCTTTCGTAAGGTCTGCGAAGGCCTCGGGATTCAATTGCATTCAGGCCCATGCGATCAGCACGAAATCGGCTAAACATTGAAGCGCATTTCCTGCCGGATAAGAGAGGGTTTTTGAAGGCCTTCATCTTCGATTCGTACCCATGACCGCCCGCACCTTCGGCAGACATAATGAGTCCGGCGATTCTGTTCGTCAACGCCATCCATTTCCAGAAATTGTGAGATATAGGCTTGTACGGCCGCCCCTTCCAGTCTTTCCAGCGTATCGCAGACGCAATCTGTCGCAGTCATTTATCTACCTCTCGATCTCTCAGAGCTTCTGAATACAGGATTCAGATAAACGATTTGGCATCTATCGGTTTCAACCTCGCTCCCAAGCTTACCTTTATTTAAGGGACTACAGGAACTTTTGTTGGTCAGGCAGCTTCAACGCAGAGGGCAAAGGGTCAAAGCCTTTGATAGAAGGACGCATTTTCTTTCCTGCACATCCTTTGTCCTCTGAACCGTTGACTCATTAAAAAAAAGGCGGTTCGAAGCGAGAATGCTTCGAACCGCCTTTCGTAGAGACGCAAAATTTTGCGCCTCTACGTCACGCACATACCCTACAGGCTGTGGCCCTACAACGAGGCTGGGACGGTTACGATCTCAGGTGCGCTGCCGTTCGTTGCCAGATGGCGTTCGTTCGCTCTTTTGGCCGCTTCACGTTCCGCTTTTGTTTTTGGCAACTCCAGGCCATTTTCCCGTCCTTCCATCTCGATCCGGGCCAGGAAATACTGGTTGCCGTAGCGGTGGAAGATCAACGTTGTCGCCGCCGCTTCTTTTTTGTCTGTGGTGACGGTGGCGACAGAGGAGATCGCAATTTTTCGATCCTGGCTTCGGACGACCATCGTCTGACTCGACATCATTTTTCCAAGTGTGTAATTCCCGGCAGGAAGCGTCCGATTGCTGACACTGAACTCGAACGGGATTTTGGCATTCACCGGATTGGCGGTCTGCGCGAACGCCGAGACGGTGGACAGCGCGATCAGGAAACCAACAGTGGCGGCGATCATCAAAGTTTGCTTTTTCATGGTCTTTCTCCTTTTGCGTTTGTGAAGCTGTAAAGTTTCGGCTTCCGGGTTTTGCTTTCGGTTTCGGTCTCGCGACCGGATCACTCTTTCATCATTTCTCTTCGTCTGGCCTTCTCGTTTGTGCGATCATCTCATCGCTTACGGCATTCCCTACTTCAACCAGCGTGCCAGTGATCTTGAAGAAGCCCGGGTTGATTGCGCGGTTTTCTCAAACTGCCTGCCTGGCTTATGTTTGAAGCGGGTTTGATGGTTTCGCCGGGAGAGTGTTGTGACCGTGGAAAGGCAAAAACTCTATCCGATTGGATTGACTTGCCGGAGAGCGCCTATAGCTTTCAAGATAATGTTTTTCGTCTGCCGAGCAAACCGTCGCGCGCCGAGCATGGAGTTCAGCCTTTAGGCT